>JADZEI010000001.1 GCA_020850615.1 Dehalococcoidia bacterium
CGGCCTCGCCCTTGAGCGCCAGCACCTTCGTGATCGCTGCCGTCAACGTCGTCTTGCCGTGGTCCACGTGACCAATCGTCCCGACGTTTACGTGCGGCTTCGTCCGCTCGAACTTTGCCTTCGCCATCGCTGCAACCTCCCTGAGGATTCCTGTGGTGTTAGCTCACGCCTGCCTGCTTGGTCAGCGAGGCGGCAATGTTCCTGGGCACTTCTTCGTAGTGGTCGAACTCCATGCTGTAGCTCGCCCGGCCCTGGGTGAGCGAACGGAGATCGGTGCTGTAGCCGAAGGTTTCGGCGAGCGGGACGTTGGCGTGGACGATCTGCGTCTTGCCCATCGACTCGCTGCCAAGGATGATCCCGCGCCGGGAGTTGATGTCGCCCACGACGGAGCCGAAGTAGTCCTCCGGCGCGCGGACCTCGACCTTCATGATCGGCTCGAGGATGACGATGCCGGCCTTCTTGGCCGCTTCCTTCACGCCGATCGAGCCAGCGTTCTTGAACGCCATTTCGGACGAGTCGACCGGGTGGGTCGAGCCATCGATGAGCGTGACCTTGACATCGAGCACCGGATAGCCGGCGAGGAGGCCGCCCGCGAGGGCTTCCTTCGCGCCCTGCTGGACGGGGTTGATGTATTCCTTCGGGACCGAGCCACCGACGACCTTGTTCTCGAAGACGAAGCCCTGGCCCCGCTCGAGCGGCTCGATTTCGAGCTCGACGACACCGTACTGGCCGCGGCCGCCGGACTGGCGGACGAAGCGGCCCTCGGCGCGCGCCTTCTGGGTGATCGCTTCGCGGTAGCTCACCTGCGGACGGCCGACATTCGCCGCGACCTTATGCTCGCGAAGCATGCGGTCGACGATGACTTCCAGGTGGAGCTCGCCCATGCCGGAGATGAGGGTCTGGCCGCTCTCTTCATCGAAGGTCCAGTGGAAGGTCGGATCTTCCTCGGCGAGCTTCATGAGCGCGTCGCCCATCTTGTCCTGGTCTTCCTTGCTCTTCGGTTCGAGAGCGACGCGGATGACCGGCTCAGGGAACTGGATGTTCTCGAGGACGACCGGGTGGTCCTGGGCGCAGAGGGTGTCGCCGGTGAAGGTCTTCTTCAGGCCGACCGCGGCGGCGATACCGCCGGCGTAGACCGCGTCGACCTCTTCGCGCTGGTTGGCGTGCATCCGGAGGACGCGGCCGATGCGCTCGCGCTCGCCCTTGGTCGAGTTGTAGATGTTCTCGCCGGTCTTGAGCACGCCGCTATAGACGCGGAAGTAGGCGAGGCGGCCGACGTAGGGGTCGGACACGATCTTGAAGGCGATGGCGGCCAGCGGCTCGTCATCGGCGGCGAGGCGGAGGACATCGCCGCCGTCCTTCGGGTCCACACCCTTGACGGGGGGGATGTCGACCGGGCTCGGGAGGAAGTCGACGACGGCGTCGAGCATCTTCTGGACGCCCTTGTTTTTGAGGGCGGAGCCGCAGAGGACGGGCGTGGCGAGGCTGGCGATCGTGGCGCGGCGAATGGCGGCGCGGAGCTCGTGCTCGCCGATCTCGTGACCTTCGATGTAGGAGATCATGATCTGGTCGTCCACGCCGCCGATCGACTCGATGAGGTGGTCGCGGGCGGCCTGGGCGGCGGCCTGGAGGTGGTCGGGGATGGGGAGCTGCTCGGGCTTGTCGCCCTTTTCGCCGCCGAAGCGCCACCAGACCATCTCGATCAGGTCGATCACGCCGTCAAACTCGGACTCGGCGCCGACCGGGATCTGGACGGGGACCGGATTGGCGCCGAGGCGTTCGACCATCATGTCGACCGTGCGCTGGAAGTCGGCGCCGGTGCGGTCCATCTTGTTGACGAAGCAGATACGCGGCACGGCGTAGCGGTCGGCCTGGCGCCAGACCGTCTCGGACTGGGGCTCGACGCCGGCGACGGCGTCGAAGACCACGACCCCACCGTCGAGGACGCGGAGGCTGCGCTCGACTTCAGCGGTGAAGTCGACGTGGCCGGGCGTGTCGATGAGGTTGAGGTTGTGGTCGTTCCATTCGCAGGTGGTGGCGGCGGAGGTGATGGTGATGCCGCGCTCCCGCTCCTGCTCCATCCAGTCCATGGTGGCGGTGCCCTCGTGGGTCTCGCCGATCTTGTAGGTGACGCCGGTGTAAAAGAGGACACGTTCGGACACGGTCGTCTTGCCCGCGTCGATGTGGGCAATGATACCGATGTTCCGGATGCGCTCGATTTCTACAGTGCGAGGCATGGGTCTCCTGTAACGGTCTCCCGCCCGTTACCAGCGGTAATGGACGAAGGCGCGGTTGGCCTCCGCCATGCGATGCGTGTCGTCTTTGCGCTTGATGGCGGCGCCGGTGTTGTTGGCGGCGTCCAGCAGCTCGTTCGCGAGGCGCTCGGACATCGAGCGGCCGCCGCGGGAGCGGGCCGAGTTGAGGACCCAGCGCATCGACAGGGCGATGCGGCGGTCGGGGCGGATTTCGACCGGCACCTGGTAGGTGGCACCACCGACGCGGCGGGGCTTCACTTCGAGCACGGGCGTCGTGTTGCGGATGGCCTGCTGGAAGACATCCAGCGGGTCGCGGCCGGTCTGGGAGCCGATGCGGTCGAAGGCGCCGTAGACCACGCGCTCCGAGGTGGACTTCTTGCCCCGGGTCATCAGCTTGTTGATGAGGATCTGGACCAGCACGTTGTTGTAGCGCGGGTCGGGCGGGGTCGGCCGCCGTTCGGGGCGATTGCGTCGGGCCATAGCTCAGGTCTCCGGTGTGTTCGAACGAATGGGGGCGGCTACTTGCGGCGGCCGACCGGCTGGGCGTTCTTGCGGGTGCCGTACTTGGAGCGGCCCTGCTTGCGGTTGTTGACGCCGGTGGCGTCGAGGGCGCCGCGGACGATGTGGTAGCGGACACCCGGGAGGTCCTTCACGCGGCCACCGCGGACGAGGACGACGGAGTGTTCCTGGAGGCTGTGGCCCTCGCCCGGGATGTAGGCGGTGACTTCGATGCCGTTGACCAGGCGGACGCGGGCGACCTTCCGGAGGGCCGAGTTCGGCTTCTTCGGGGTCTGCGTGCGGACCTGCGTGCAGACGCCGCGCTTCTGCGGGTTGCCCTTGCCGACGGCCTTGGTGAGGCGGCCGGTGTGGGAGTTGAAGCTGAACAGCAGCGCCGGAGCGCCGGACTTCTTCGCCTTGGGCGTGCGGCCCTTGCGGACCAGCTGATTGATCGTTGGCATCCCTGCCCCCTGTGGCCTTGGGCACGGGGTGTCCCCGTGCTGTGAGAAGGTTGGCAACCTTCGCTGAATTCTGGGCACGAAAACAGGCCGGAAAGCCTGTTCGTGAACAGCGCCCCTGCCACTCCTGTGGCCTGGGCCGTCTTCAAGCACTCAGCTTCGCGACCTGCCAAACGCTGAAAAAGCGGGCCAGTCAATAAGCGCCGAACAGTGAGGGTAGCATAGCCCGCAGTTGTGTCAACTTCGCGCGGGCGCCCCCGGTCCGGCGTGTTGTGTGCCTCGCACCATGCTATCGGAGGGACCGCGTACGCGCGAACCCGAATGGCCACCGATCCGTACCGGGTGGCGATCTGCGGCGCCCGCGGGGAGTATCCGTTACTCCTATCAGGCGGCCTCCTGACCAAAGGCAGCCAAGGCGACATTGTCCTCCCCGTCGCACTGGGGCCGGTTTCGGAGCCATCCGGGGCCGGCCCCAAACTGTT
The DNA here is from genome assembly GCA_020850615.1 of Dehalococcoidia bacterium. GTDB lineage: Bacteria > Chloroflexota > Dehalococcoidia > Tepidiformales > Tepidiformaceae > JADZEI01. The sequence continues at coordinate 3,694 of JADZEI010000001.1, forward strand.
AAAAGGCGTAGAGGCGTACAGTGGCATGACGGGTGGTGGCTCGCTATCCGGGTTTGCTGACTCGTTGCCGGTACGCGGCCCGGGACGCCGGGTGCCATGTAAGAGCTACACAGGCAATGAGCCAGACGCAAAAGGCCCCGACAAACACAAGCTCTCCCGACGACGGTGCGCCAAAGGGGACAAATAGTAGCATCGCCGCGAGACCAATCCCGTGCATGACCGTGAGTGCAACCGCCGCCCAGCGTTTGCAGCGCCAGAGCCACCACAACGGAATACCTACGACGACACCTAACCACGCCGCGCTGTTCGTTGCCTCAGCAAGCGTTGTCTCGGCGCTCATGGCCGTGCTGAGCATGATTTGGGCCAGAAACAACAGCGACAGCAAGACGGCGAGCTTGATGCTGAGTGGCCGCACCAACTCCCTGCGACGCGAGGACGTTGGCTCCGACCAGGCCGATCGGTTGGAGAGCTGAGGCCGCGACCCACGGTAATCAGCCGCTGCTTCCGTATCCAAGCCGGTTCGCATAGCGACGTCGTGGGGCGGCGCGGTGAGACCTACGGCAAGAGGCTGGGGTTGGTGATCCGCCCGCCCACTCAAGCCTTGCAGCACGGTCGCCGCAGTTGCACTCCGAACCGCCGTCGGTGAAGTAGGTGAATCCATGGCGGGCCCACCTGGGACTGGCGGCGCCGTTTGGCGTGCCCTGCCATGCGCCGAATGCTCGTGGACAGAAGGCGCGTTCCGAGCGATTGAAGGCGTTGGAACGAAGCCATCAACCGCCGCCTGCAGCGCGGTGGCAAACTCGCCAGCCGTCCGCCAACGCAGCGCTGGGTCTTTGACAAGAGCACGCGTCACCGCGGCGGCGACAGACTCGGGGAGTCCCGGGTGAAGCTCCGCCAGGCTAGGAGGTTCCTCCTCGACGTGCATCCTTAGAAGAGCAAGCGGGTTTGTGGCGACAAAGAGTGCCCGACCGGACAGCAACTGGAACGCCAGGACGCCTAGCGAGTACACGTCGGAAGCTGGCCCAACCTCACTTGTGCCTTTGGCCTGCTCGGGGCTCATGTGCGTTGGGGTACCGATGACTGCTGCGCCCGTCAGGGTGGCACCGGACTCCAACAGAGTCGCAATCCCGAAATCCGAGAGGTGTGCTTCGTCGTACATGTCGAACAGCACGTTTTGCGGCTTCACGTCTCGGTGGACCACACCGGCGGCGTGCGCGGCATCGAGCCCCAATGCGACGCGGTTCACGATGCGGACAACTTCGACCCGGTCAAGGCATCCGCCGGTCAAGCGTTCGGCAAGCGAGCCTCCTCGCATGAACCGCATCACAAGGTAAGGCGTGCCATCCTGTTCGCCGACGTCGTAAACCGGGACTATGGCGCCGTGTTCGAGTCGGGCGATTGCACGGGCTTCGCGGTCGAATCGTGCCCTCAACGTAGGATCAGTCAGGGCGGCCGGCGGCACCAGTTTTATCGCCACCTCCCGGTCGAAGCGGGGGTCATGGGCGCGAAACACGACGCCCATCGCGCCGCGGCCGATCTCGCCGAGTAGTTCATACCGACCAAGCTTGCCGAGACTCATTTCACTGCCGCACCGGAGTTCGCGGCAGTCTACCATGACCGAAGTAGCGAACCACCAGATCCAACCCTTGCCCCTGCCCGGCGTGACTTCGCGTGACGGTGGCTGGCCGCGAACCTATAGTCGGGCGACAACCTGAACCGGGAGCCGAACCATGCCGATGCCTGCCCTTGCCCTGGCCGCGGTGGCCGGGCGCCGCAAGACGATCGTCGAGCTGGCGATGGAGATCGAGCGCCGCGGGTTCAGCGGCATCTACTGCGCGAGCTTCGGCGACTCGATGGGCCTCTGTCTTTCGATGGCGCACCTGACGCACACGATCCGGTTCGGGACGTCGATCCTCCCTATCTACTACCGCCATCCGTTCGACCTGGCGCAGGCGGCGTCGTACATCCACGAGATCAGCAACGGGCGGTTCTACCTGGGCCTTGGCGTGAGCCACGAACCGGCGAACACCCGGCTCGGCGTGAGCACGGGCAAGCCGCTGAGCGACATGCGCGATTACGTGGCGAAGCTGCGGGAGGCGGAGAAGGCGGTGGGGCCGCTGCCGCCGATCGTGCTCGCGACGCTGCGCCGGAAGATGGTGGACCTCGCGGTGGAGATCGCGGACGGCGCGGTCTGGGCGAACGCGTCGCGGTCGCACATGGGTGATTCGCTGGCCGGCGTGGCACAGGACCGGGTGGCGAACGGGTTCTTCATCGGCGACATGATCCCGACGGTCATCGACGACGACCGGGAGGCGGCGGCGGCGGTGAACCGGCGGACGCTGACCAGCTACCTGATGCTACCGAACTACCGAAACTACTGGAAGGAAGCCGGCTACGTCGAGGAGATGGAGGCGGTCGAGGCTGCGCTGGCGGCGGGCGACCGCGAGAAGCTGCCGTCGCTGATGAGTGACCGCTGGCTGGCGGACTCGACGCTGTACGGCAGTGTCGCAGAGGTGCGCGAGGGGCTGGACAAGTGGTTCGCGGCCGGCGTGAGCACGCCCATCCTGGTGCCGTCGTCGACGAAAGGCGGGCAGCTGAAGGCGTTCGAGGAGATCCTCGCGGCCTTCGCATGACGAGCCTGGATGACGAATTGCGCGTGGCAGTGGAGGCCGCACGGGAGGCTGGCGCTGAGGTCGAGCGGCTCAAGGGCGAGGGGCTCCGGTTCGGGCGCAAGCAGGGCTGGGAGCTGGTCACCGAGGCGGACCTACGGGCGGCGGAGCTGCTCCACGCCCGGCTAACGGCCGCCTTCCCGGATACGGGCTGGCTGAGCGAGGAGCACGTCGACACCGAGGACCGGCTGGCACACGAACGTGTCTGGGTGGTGGACCCGATCGACGGGACGCGCGAGTACCTGGAAGGCGTGCCGGAGTACGCCATCTCGGTCGGGCTGGTGGTCGGCGGGCGGCCGGCGCTGGGCGTGGTCTACAACCCGGCGAGCGGCGAGCTCTTCGCGGGAACGTGCCTCGACGCGGAGGAGCTGCCGGAGTCGCCGCTGCTGCCGCCGCGGATCGACCTGCTCGTGGGGCGGGGCGAGGCGATGTGGAACGACCTGCCGCCGCTGCCGCGCGAGGCGGAGCCGCGGGGCGTGGGCAGCGTCGCCTACCGGCTCGCGCTCATCGCCGAGGGGCGGGGCGACATGGTGCTGACCGGCTACGGGCGCGCGGAGTGGGATGTGGCGGCGGGCGTGGCGCTGTGCCGGGCCGCCGGACTCCGGGCGACGGGCGTGCTCGGCGACGAGCTGGCGTTCAACCAGCCGGAGCCGGACATCCGCGGGCTGCTGGTGGCGAAGCCGGGGCTGCACCGCCAGATGTCGGCGTTCCTGCAGCGCTACGCGGTGCGGTAGGGGCGGGCAGACACGTTCAGTGGCCGGTCAGCGCAGGTATTCCGAAGCGGCGAGCCCGGCCACGTTCCCCAGCCGCACCCAGGTCCAGCTGCGCCCGGAGTCATCCGTCATCTGCTCGCCGAACGAGCGGAGGATGGTGCCATCGGCGTAGCAGGCGAGCGGAGGGGTGCCTGGCGCCTGGCGGACGTTGAGGCAGCTCCCGGTGCCGGTCACCTGGCGGAACGGCCCGAGGACAATCGACTGGAGCACCGGGTTCTCGTTGCCCGCCATGCCTTCGGTGAGCTGGTCGAACGGGTGGATGGTCGCGTGGTCGAGGTCGAAGATCACCGCTTCGTAGGCGCTGGTCCGTGATGTCGCACCGCAGCCGAGCGAGCCACAGTACGGCTCGCCGAGGTCGGCGTTGCCGTAAAGACGGCGTTCGGAGGTCACCGGCTGCGGGCCCGCGAGACCCTGGCCAACCAGACCCGCGATGGCGAGCCGCCGCTCGTAGGACCACTCGCCGGCCTGCTGCCCCTGGGGCAGGTACTGGCGGATGGTGGCACCGCTCGCGGTGTCAGCCACGGCGTACATGGCGCCGGACCAGGGCTCCCGGGCGGCGAGCTCGAAGCCCGTCCCGTTGCTACCACACGCCACCGGCACCTCGCCACCGTTCTCATTAAGCGTTTCGCCGGGCGGAACGCACCAGTGGAGGCCGGTGAATTCGAGCATCAGCGGCATGGCATCGGGAGCTGGCGCTTCGACGGATTCGCCCGACGGGTACCATCGGAACGAGCCCGGCGCCCCGTGGGTCCCATCCCAGAGGAGCACTTCGCCGCGATAGTCCACGGCCATGGGGAGGGCGGGCGTCGTGGGGTGGGCTTCGGCGGACCAGCTCACGCCGCCATCGCGTGAGTGGAGCAGCACGGCCTTCGCATCGGCCGACCACGTGTCGCCGTAGCAGTCGCCGGCCTGGCAGACGAGGGCCCAGAGCTGGCCGGCCATCCAATCCGCGGCGAGCCGGTGGAGCCTTCCCGGGTAGCGGGCCGCATACGAGTCCAGGGGCTCGCGATGCAGGCGACCATCGGCGTCCAGGTAGGCCCGCCAGGGGACGCCAGCCTCCATCGTCTCGCAGCCCGTGCAGTTCACCATGTAGTAAACGATGGTGTCGTAGCCGACCAGGGCGTGCATGCCGACTTCGAGTGCCCGCACCGCCGGGGCGGTAGCCGAAGGCGCCGGCGTCGCGGTAGCGGCCGGGGAGGCGGGCGCCGACGGCGTGACGGCTGGCGAGCTCGTGGGTGAGGGCGAGGTTTCGGCCACACTCGCTGACGGTGCCGGAGTGGGCGCGCTTCCGCCCTTCGAGCCGCCACCGCAGGCGACGATGAGCACGAGAATCGCGGCGACGCCGAGGATGAGGCCCAGGTTCCGCACGAGCATGCCTCCATGGTGTACAACGCAGGACCCGGCGCGAAAGTTGCCAGCACGCCTGCGGGCGGCGTTCCGGGTAAGCTGGCGCGGGGCGGCGAGGAGGCGTCATGAGTGTCCGCGTTGGGCTGGGGATAGCAGGGTTCCCGTATTCGTCGGTGGCCGCGCTCGGCGAATGGATCGACCTGTGCGAGGCGAGCGTGGTCGATTCGATCTGGATCAGCGACCGGCTGGTGGGTGGGACGCCGACGCTGGAGCCGATGGCCGGGATGGCGTGGATCGCCGGGCGGACACGGCGGCTGAAGTTCGGAATGAACGCGATCGTGCTGCCTTTCCGCGACCCGCTGGTCATCGCGAAGGAGTGCGCGACCCTGGACTTCCTCAGCGGCGGGCGGCTGCTGCCCGCGTTCGGGGTCGGCGGCGATGTCGCACCGGAGTTCCGGGCGACCGGCCGCGACCCGCGCGGGCGGGGCGCCAGGTCCGACGAGATGCTCGAGATCATGACGCGGCTCTGGGCGGGCGAGACGGTGACGTTCGCGGGCAAGCACTTCCAGTACACCGACGCGCGGATTTCGCCGCTGCCCGTGCAGGCGCCGCTGCCCTGCTGGATCGGCGGGAGCTCGGACGCGGCGATCCGGCGGACGGCGACGCTGGGGACGGGCTGGCTCGCGGGGCTGCAGTCGCCGGCGCAGGTGGCGCCCGTGGTGGCGAAGATCCGGGCGGCGACGGCGGAAGCGGGCCGCACGATCGACGCCGACCACTACGGCGCCGGGTTCTCGTTCCGGTTCGGGAGCTGGGATGACCCGATCGTCGAGCGAAGCCTGGCGGCGTACGCGCGGCTGGGGCCGGACGTCGACGCGCGCGCCGTGTTCGCGGTCGGCGGCGCGGCCGAGATCATCGCGAAGGCGCGCGAGTACCTGGGGGCGGGCGTGTCGAAGTTCGTGCTGCGGCCGATCGGCGGCGACGACGCGGAGATCATGGACCAGACGCGGCGGCTGATCGACGAGGTGCTGCCGGTGGTGCACGCCTGGTAGGCGCGCGGAGGGGTCAGCGCGCCGGGCGGGGAGCTGCACCGAGACGGACGTAGAGCAGGCCCTCGCCGCTGCCGCTGTGATCGGCTTCGAACGTGGCGGCGGCGGTGAGCACCGCGTGCACGCGGGCGCTGTCGGCGATGGCGACGGCGCCGATTCGCTCCCAGGCGGGGACCTTCGCGTTCGCGAAGACGTCCGCGACCTTGCGGTCGATGCGGTGGTAGGTCATGCGGTCGCCGGGTGCGAGCGCGCGGAGGCGAAGGGCACCCTTCTGCGCGGAGGTGTCGATGGCGGCGACGGGCGCGTGCTCGGCGGCTTCGAGCGGTGAGGTCGAGACCTCCACGCGCCACGGCCCGGCGATGGTGACCCCGGGGACGTTGAGGACCTTGCCCTCGAAGGGTTCCGCCTCCATGACCGGGCCGATGCGGGCGCGGCCGGACGAGACCTGGATGGCGGCATCGCCGAAGGAGACGATGCCCGACCCGGCGGCGAGGACGTCGCGGAGGTCGTTGACGCGGGTGCGGTTCACCTCCGGCTGGAGGTGGTAGAACGCGGCTTCGCGATCGAGGACGAGGGTGAGGGCTTCGTTCGGCAGGGCGGCGAGGGCGCGCGCCTGGAAGATGGCGCCGACCGGGCCGCGGAGCTCGGGCTGGACGGTGTGGGACTGGCGCTCGATGCCCGCGAAGACCTGGCGGGCGCTCTCGGCGAGCCCGATGAGCGAACCACGGACCGAGGGGTTCACGTCTTCGAGGTGGGGCAAGAGCTCGTGCCGGACGCGGTTCCGGGCGAGCGTGACGTCGTCGTTCGAGGCGTCCTGGAGCGGCTCGATGCCGGCGCCGGCGCAGATGGCACGCGTCTCTTCGCGGGTGAGCGGGAGGAGCGGCCGGACGAGCCGCTGGGCGGTGGCGCCGGGCACGGGCGCGGACGGCAGCATGCCGCGGATGCCGCGGACGCCGGAGCCGCGCAGCACGCGCATCAGCACGGTCTCGGCCTGGTCGTCGGCGGTGTGGCCGGTGGCGATGCAGTCGACGCGCTTCTCCGCGGCGACGAAGCCGAGGAACTGGTAGCGCATCTTGCGGGCGGTGTCTTCGAGGCTGGCCTTCTGCTGGCGGGCAACACCGGCCACGTCGCCTTCGCCGCTGAGGAACGGCAGCTCCAGGCGCGAAGCGAGGTCGCTCACCCACTGCAGGTCGGCAACGGAATCGGGCCGGAGCTGGTGGTCGAAGTGGGCGACGATGATGTCGTAGCCGAACCGGGCGCGGAGCTCGTTCAGGATGAGGAGGCAGGCGACCGAATCGGGGCCGCCGGAGACGGCAACCATGACGAGCCGGGCACGCCGAAAGAGCGATTCCTGTTGCGCGAACCGGGCGACACGTGCGAGGAAGGCAGCGTTCACCGGTGCGCGGGGCCTTTCACCCGAACCCGCGGATTGGACCAGGAGATCAGCGAGGGAAGAGGCGTTCCCACCAGTCCCCCTTCGGCAGTTCGCTGTTGTCTTCGACGGGCGGGCTGATGACGACGAACGGGATCTCGCCGGGGCGGACGTACCCGAGCTGACGGCGCGCCTCCTGTTCGACGTACTGGTCGGAGGAGACGTAGTCGCGGACGGCTTCGATGTAGGCCCTGCGGTCTTCGAGCGCGCGGAGGTCCTGTTCGGCTTCGAAGCGCTGCTCGGCGAGGCGGTGCGTATTGATGGCACCCATGAGCGCGGTGTACGCGAAATACCCGGCCAGCGCGAGACAGGCAAAGAAGAACAACCGGGGGCGTGACCGCGCGAGGAACCGCATAAGCAAGGTCACAAACTACGAGTATTTACGTCGACATTCAAGGAATCGAGGTGACAACAATCGTTGATCGCCTGAACCGTCGCACGCCCGTTCTGAAGGCGGAGCGTGCAGAGCGAGGCGACATCGACGGAGAAGGTGCGCCAGCGGCCGGGTTCGAGACCGAGGAGCTCGCAGATGAGCAGCTTGGTCACGAAGTTATGTGAAACGACGGCGACCGACTTCGCGTCCAGCGTGCGCAGCTCGGCAGCGAATAGGGCCAGGCGTGCGGCGACATCGCCGAGGCTTTCGCCGCCGGGCATGGGCATGTGGAGCCCGTCGTCGCCGGCCCAGACCTGCAGGAACTCGGCGTGCTCTTCGCGCATCTGGCGGAAGGTCATGCCTTCGGTGAGGCCGACGTCGAGCTCGAGGAGCTCGTCGCGCGGCTCGACGGCGATGCCGCGCTCGCCGCCGATGGCCTCGGCGAGGCGCCGGGCACGGGAGAGGGGGCTCGTGAAGATGCGGTCGAGCGGGACGCCGGCCATGCGGGCGGCGGCGGCGGCGGTCTGCTGCTCGCCGCGCTCGGTGAGGGCGACATCGAGCCGGCCGAGGCCGAGGCCGTCGCGGTTGTAGACCGTCTCGCCGTGGCGGAGGAGGTAGAGGTTCATGCGCCGTCACCACCGGCATCGAGCGGGGCCCAGAGGCGCTGGATGAAGGGTGCGAACCCGACGGCCTGCCAGAACCGCGCGGCGGAGTCGTCGTGCGAGAGGACGACCATCTCAAGGTGGTTGACGCCGTCCTGCTTCGCCGCCCAGCCCTTCACGCTCTCGACGAGGCTGCGGGCGATCCCGCTGCGCCTGTGCCGGGGGTCGACGTAGAGGTAGCCGACCGTGACGTGGCGTTCGGGCAGCCGGTCGGGCTGGTTCTGCTCGACGGCGCCGGTGATGAACCCCGCAACCTGGCCCCCGGACTCCGCGACGAATGCGACCGACGCCGGGCGGTCCATCACTTCGCGCACGGCGACGGCGAATTCGCCCTCGGTCACGGGGACGAGGACGATGCGCGAATCGAGGGATGCGTTGTGCTGGCGCATCTCCTGCCAGGCGCGGTACATGCCGGGGATGTCCTCGGCGGTCACGTGACGGATGTGAGCGGTCACTGGAATCGTCCCTTTCGGCGCCAGGCGTCGCGCGCCGGCGAAGGTTCATCGAGCACAAGGCCGGTGCGGGCGATGCTGCCCGGATCCACGCCCGGGAGCATGGCGGCGAGCACCTGTTCGGGGCGCGCGGTCATCTCGGCGTCGGCGCGGAGGCGCATGCGGAGGCGCGACCCGCCGTCGAGCTGCTCGGCGACCATGGTTGCCACGCCGGTGCGGAGGTCGTAGGTCCGCGTCTTCTCCTTCTTCTCCTCGGTCCAGGGGATCGACTCGCGGGCGAGGAGGGCGGCGACGGCTTCGGCGGCGGCCGCGAGCGGCGTGCAGGGCAGGTCGACCGTGTAGTCGGCCCAGAGGAGCAGCGACTGCGGCGCGGGGGCGTTCGGCGCGATCTCGGTGGCGTCGACGAGGCGGAGGTCCGCAGAGGTCTCGGCGGCGAGCCGGGCGCGGAAGTCGTCGAGCGGCACGCGCTCGTCGAGGGTCACATCCATGACCTCGGCCTCGGAGGTGAACCCGAGGGGCAGGGGGGAGGCGAAGGCGAGCTTCGGGTGAGGGGTGAAGCCCTGCGAATAGGACAGCGGCAGGCCCGCGCGGCGGATGGCGCGTTCCCAGTAGCGCAGCACGTCCAGGTGCGAGATGTAGCGGACGCGGTCGCCCTTGCGGAACCAGACGCGGAATCGCTGGGTCATCGGGCTACGCCGGGACCCGTACGGAATGCTTCAGCAGTGCCGCCTGCTCGTCCGCGAGGAGTGCGAGCGGCGGGTCCCTCCAGCCGAATCGTTCGAAGAAGAAGACAGCAGCTTCCCGCGCGAGGCGCGCGGATTCCCCAACGAGCGTCACGACCGAACCTTCCCATCGGAAGTCGAGGCGCGGTGCGGTCGCGCGATAGAGGCTGGTCCATGGTCGGTTCCGATCCGCCGACATCAGCACCCGGTCCGCTACGTTGACAAGCGAGATCTCAACTACGCAGCCGGGACCAAATCCGAGACGTGTCGCCAGCCTGGCAGCGAATTCAGCGACCTCGGTGGTTGTGTAGAGGCAGTTCACGAAGTCCAGGTAGCCGCCCGGCTCGAAACAACCCTGGACCAGCCGGTCCATCCGTTGCCGCGCAAGCTCACCGGGCTCGTGGTCCTCATCGAAGAGGAACCGGTGGACGAACAGCCCGCTCTGGTACATCCGCCAGTACTCCACGTGTCCCATGAAGTCCACCCAGGACTCGACGAAGTCGTTTCCCGGCCCGGTGTTCTTGTCGTCGACGTGCGGGTAATCCCAGCCGCGAAGCATCACGACCGACGCGGCGACGGCCGTCCACAACGACGAGAGCTGTTCGATCCTGCGCTGCTTGAAGTCCGCCGGGCGGATGACGACCTCCCAGTGCGGGCGGCTCCTGACGGTGTCCTTCACCGCAGCCAAAGGTACGTCGGGCGTCATGAGCTTCCCTCGATCTGCTGACGGAATGCCTGTTCGGCAGTTCCCTGCGCTGCGCTCCCGACATCGAGACCGCCACGAGCAGCTCGCTGTATGAACCGCTGGACCCCTTTGTCCGTCGCGAGCTCGATAAGTTCCCGCATGTCCTGGGCCGTACGCACCAGCGTTGTCTCCGGCATGCGATAGGAGCGCAAGTAGATGCCACCCTGCCGCAGCACGCCATCGGCCGACGCTCGCTGGCAGATCACCGGCACATCGCGAAACTCCTCCACGCCGATGACCATCTGAGTCGTGCCGGCATAAATCACTTGCCGGAGCCCGAGTTCCACGTAGGGATCCGCGTAGCGGTTCACGAAGGCGCTCACGGCGTCGATGTCATACGTCGCGAGGTCTTCGGGGGTGATGCCTGTGGCACCAGCGGCGGTCATACCAATGATGATAACGCCGCCATCCTCCTTGTTGGCCATCGCCAGGATCGTCCTGGTGATCCTGGTTTCGTTCCCCAGCCAGGGAATCGATGCCTTGAACTCAACGCCGCGGCTTTCCTGGCCGATGCGGATGATCTCGGCGAGCGTCGCGTCGTCGAGATTCGGCATCGCTCAGCTGGAGACCGCGGCGGCGAGCTCTTCGGCGGCGGTGTGGGGGTCCAGGTCGCGGGAGGCGACGCGCTCGACGAGGGCCTGGAGGTCCGCTTCGGGCGTGGCGGCGCGGATGCGCTCGAGCAGGATGGCGCGGGCGATCGAGAGCACCTGGTGGCGGGCGTCGTCGTTGCGGCACTGGTCGATGGTGCCGCTCGATTCGAGCCACTGGCGGTGCTGTTCGATAGCGTCGGCGAGCTTGTCGAGCCCTTCGCCGCGGACGGCCGTCGTCTTCACGATCTCGGGGCGGCGGGAGCCGGGAGGGGCGAGCGAGAGGAGCGCCTGGAGCTGGCTCACGAGGACATCGGCGCCCGGGTGGTCGGCCTTGTTGACGACGAGGACGTCGGCGATCTCGATGATGCCGGCCTTCATCGCCTGGATGTCGTCGCCGGTGCCGGGGTTGTTCACGAGGATGGTCGTGAGCGCGGTGCCCGCGATCTCGACTTCGTCCTGGCCGGCGCCGACCGTCTCGATGAGGACGTAGTCGAAGCCGAAGGCGTCCATGACCGCGACGACGTCGTCGATGGTGGGCGCGAGGCCGCCGAGGGCGCCGCGGCTGGCCATACTGCGCATGTAGACGCCCTCGTCGAGCGCGAGGTCCTGCATGCGGATGCGGTCGCCGAGGATGGCGCCCTGGGTGAAGGGGCTCGAAGGGTCGACGGCGACGATGCCGACGGTCTTGCCGCGCTTGCGGTATTCGGCGGCGAGGGCGCCGGTGAGCGTGCTCTTGCCGGAGCCGGCGCCGCCCGTGATGCCGATGATGTGCGCCTTGCCCGAGTGCGGGAAGAGCTGGCGGACGTATTCGCGGCCTTCGGGGGTCGCATTTTCGACACGGGTGATCACGCGGGAGAGCGCGCGGCGTTCGCCCCGGAGGAAACGCTCGACGAGGTCGTCCACGCTACTTCGTCACGTTCTCGTAGACGAACTTCACGATGTCCTGGGTGTTGGTGCCGGGCCGGAAGATCGCCTTGAAGCCGAGGTCCTCGAGGGCCTTCGTGTCCTCTTCCGGGATGATGCCGCCGCAGAAGAGGACGACATCGTCGACGCCGCGGTTCTTGAGCTCGGCGACGATGCGCGGGAAGAGCTCGAGGTGGGCGCCGGAGAGGATGCTCAGGCCGACGACATCGACGTCTTCCTGGAGGGCGGCTTCGGCGATCATCTGGGGCGTCTGGCGGATGCCGGTATAGATGACCTCGCAGCCGCCGTCGCGGAGGGCGCGGGCGACGACCTTGGCGCCGCGGTCGTGGCCGTCGAGGCCGGGCTTGGCGATGAGGACGCGGATCTTCGTAGCAGCTGGGCTCGTCATCTTCTACTCACAAGGGCCGCCCGGGTTGGCCGGGCGGGTTATCGTCGTGCGGGGATTCTACCGCGAATCAGGCGTTGGCGAAGCGGGTGAAGGCGTCGACCACTTCGGGCGGGGCCTGGACGAGCTCGACGAGCACGCCGCCGGCCGCGATCGGGGTCTCTTCGCTGCCCTTGGGGTGGACGAAGCAGACATCGAAGCCCGAGGCGCCCTTGCGGATGCCGCCGGGGGTGAAGCGCACGCCCTTCGCGGTCATCCAGTCGACGGCGGCGTGGAGGTCGTCGATCCAGAGGCCGATGTGGTTGAGGGTCGGGTTGTGGACAGCGGGCTTCTTCTCAGCGTCGATCGGCTGCATGAGGTCGAATTCGACCTTGAAGGGGCCAGAGCCGGCGACGGCGATGTCCTCGTCGACGTTCTCGGATTCGGCCTTGTAGTTGCCGGTGAGCGAGAGGCCGAGGATGTCGAGCCAGAAGGGCTTGAAGTCGTCCTTATTGAGGGCGCCGAGGGCGACCTGCTGGACGCCGAGGACGCGGAAGGGGCGGTCGGACATGGGTTGGGTGGTTCCTCCGGGAGCAGTGGGGCCAAGCGTACGCGCCGAATGGGATTCGGGCGAAGGGACGCGATTGCCGAACGCCGATTGCCGACTGGCATTTCGGTCGAGGCGGGGGGAGTGGTGTGGTAGGGTTGCGGTGCCCCAGCCGGCGGAGGCCACTATGCGTTTCGCAGCATTGCCCGTTTTTATCCTCGTGATCGCCCTTCTTGGCGGTGGGGCGGCCGCACAGGACTTCGAACCCGTAACGCGCTTGACCGTGCCGATGCTCGCGGCGGACAGCGCCGGGGAGACGCCGCCCGCCGGGGCCTGGACCGTGACGTTCCGCGAGGGGAACTACGTGCTCGTCGCGGCGGACGAGGAGCTCGTGGTCGCGGCGACGGCGCCGGTGTTTCCGCAATTCACCGAGGGGCACCGGGCGCTGGTGGCGCTGGACCCGGCCGATGGCAGCGAGCGGTGGCGGCTGGAGCTGGCGTGCGCACCTTTCCAGCCGGTGCTGACGGATGCGGCCGTCCTGTACGTCTGCAGCGACGGGAGCGTGAACGCGGTGTCGCGCGAGGACGGGTCGCCGCTCTGGAGCGAGGACCCGGGGACGGCGCCCTACCTGCCGGTGGTCGCGGGCGGCCTCGTGCTGCTCGGGGACGCCGACCCGGAGGACGACTACGGGCTCGACGGCTCGGACCCGCCGCGTCTTCTGATGGGCGTAGTGGTTGCGCTCGAGCTGGCGACCGGCGACGAGGCATGGCGCGTGGACACCGGGCGGGACAGTGTGTTCGTGACCGCCGATGGCCCGGTGACGTACCTGGGGACGCGCACCTGGACGGCGTGCGGCGAGCCCGGCGCGGACGACGAGCTCTGCAGCGGCGACGTGATCGCGGTCGAGACGGCGACGGGCGAGGAGCTCTGGCGGACGGCGACGGGGTGGGCGAGCGCGCCGGTGGTGCTGAGCCCGCACGGGCCGATCTCCGGCGGAGGTAACTACCTGTTCGGGCTGACCCCGGCAGGCGACGTGCGCTGGTTCACCGGTGTCCCGGGCGGCGGGACGTGGGAGTCGCCGCTGTTGATGGACGGCGTGGTCGTCGCGGGGACGAACGTGAACGCGATCCACGGGCTCGACGCCGACACGGGCGCGGTCGCGTGGACGCTCCCGTACTGCGACTGCGCCTACCGCGCCCAGCCGTACCTCGGCAGGGTACTCGTCGACGGCGCAGGCGGCCTGTTCGTCATCGAGCCGGGGAGCGCGCAGGTACCGTGGGGCATCGCGGCCGAGGACCTGTACCAGCCGGCGGTGGTGGGCGGCACGATCTACGCCGGCTCGCACGGGGCCGGGACGCTAACGGTGTTCCGGTGAGGTGCCGCCTGGTCGCGGCGGCGGTCGTCGCCGTGGCCGTGCTGTTCGCGGCCTGCGAGTCCGAGGAGCAGCCGTCCACGGGTGCGGATGACGCGACGGTGACGGTCGAGGACGCGATCGCGGCGATTTCGCAGCCCGGGATGGTGTTCTTCCTGGAGGCGCCGATCGAGGAGCCGGGCCAGGAGCTCGTCACGCGGCTCTGGTACGACCCCGGGTCCGCGCGTACGCGCACGGAAACGCACGACTTCGGCGTCCTGCAGAGCGCGGAGCTGGTCGACGCCACCCGAACCGTCTCGTACAGCTTCCGGGAAGGATTCCTGTTCGACCATCCGACGGGGCCGGTGCCCGCGGGGGCGCCCACCGCGGCGCTGGCGATGATCCCGCATGTCGGGGCGTGGCTCCAGGCGGGGGCATCGCTGGTGGGCGAGACGGAGGTGGACGGTGTGCCCGTGTACCACGTGGCTGGGACGTACACCAACACCGAGCCCGGCGACGAAACGCCGGACGGCACCGAGTTCACGCTCGATGCGTACATCCGGGCGGATACGCTCTTGCCGGTGATGGTCCGGTACACGGCGCACTTCCCGGATGACCCTCCCGGGAGCATGGAGATGCGGTTCAGCCGGTCGGAGCTGGTGCCGCGCGATTCGCTGCCGGGCGACTTCTTCGACCTGGACGCGCTGGCGGCGAACGATGTGACGATCGACGAGGCGCTGGCGATCGCCGCCCGGCAGCCGTTCGCGACGTTCTGGCTCGGGCCGGAGCTCGCGGGCGAATGGACGCACCCCGGCGGCCAGACCTATGCGAAGCACGCGATCATGCGGGTACGGGTGCCCGGGACGCCCGATAGCGCGAGCGACCGCGTGTCGCTGGAATACGGACCGGGCATCGGCGTGGCGCCGGCGCTGTTGCAGCTCGACCAGGGGCCGGCGGGCACGTTCGAGCCGCTGCGGGCGAACGACCTCGCAGCGATTCGCGCGGCCGGGAACGTGCGCGAGGTGCCGGGTCTCGGGGGCTACGTGTACGTGCGGTACGTGGGGCGGGCGGACTGCAGCGACGCAGAAGCGCAGGCGAAGCCGGAGTGCCGCATGCCCGGGGTGACGCCGCATCGCGGGGTGGTGGTGGAGCGGGAGGGGACGGTGGTCCACCTCAGCACGACGGCGTTCGGCGAGACCGTGGGGGCGCCGCAGGATGAGAACCCGTTCGCGACGGACGAGGCGCTGATCGCGCTGGCCGGCCAGCTCGCGCGGATCCCGTAGCGTCGCGGGGCCGTTGCGGTTGTTTGGCGAGGCCGTGGGGCATAGACTGGTGCTCCGCCGGGCGGTTAGCTCAGATGGTTAGAGCGCGTCGTTCACACCGACGAGGTCACTGGTTCGAGTCCAGTACCGCCCACCAGACCCGGCTGTTGGCTGTTGGCTGTTGGCTCCACGAGAACCTGGGGTGGGCTGAGGCGCTGGACGCGGGCGGGCGTCGCTGGGGGTACGTCTGACCTCCCTATACGGTCGGGCTACTGATGGGCGTGCCTGCCACCACTCCCGGCTGTTGGCTGTTGGCTGTTGGCCTCCGGGCACCCGGGGTGGGCTGAGACGCTGGACGCGGGCGGGCGTCGCTGGGGGGGGCGCCTCCCCTCTCTGAGGGTCGGGCTACCGATCCGCTGGCCTTGAACGTGTCTCCGAGGAGCCCGAAAGCGAGCAGAGCCTCTCCCCTGCGGGGGCGTCGCCAACCGGTTTCTTCATGACTCCCTAACGTTGGTGCGGGTTGATGGCGTAGACGTAACGCGAGCGGGCACTACGCTTGGACATATCTTCATGAGCCGGGCGATCCTCCCGGCGGGGAGCATTCATGTCCCGGATGCGTGAGCGTCCCCGGCGAGCGGGCGTCCTTCTCCACCCTTCCTCCTTGCCCGGGCCCTGGGGCATCGGCGACTTCGGCGCGGACGCGCGGGCGTTCATCGAGCTGCTCGCCAGCAACGGGCAGACGCTCTGGCAGATCATGCCGCTCGGCCCGGTGGGGCCGGGCAACTCGCCCTACGCCGCGCGTTCGACGTTCGCGATCGAGCCGCTGCTGGTGTCGCCGGGCGAGCTGGTGGCGGCGGGGCTGCTGGACCAGGGCGACATCGAGAACACGCCGGACTTCGGCGAAGGGCACGTGGACTTCGAAGCGGTGGTGGCGTTCAAGCTGCCACTGCTGCGGAAGGCGCACGCGCGGTTCCTCACCTGGGGGCACCAGCCGGAGTTCGAGCAGTTCTGCGCGGAAGCGGCGAGCTGGCTGGAGGATTACGCGCTGTTCATGGCACTGCGGGGGGCGAAGGGCTGGTGGGGCGAGTGGCCGCTGGAGCTGCGCCAGCGGCAGCCCGAGGCGATGGCCGCGACCCGTGCGGAGCTCGCGGACGAGGTGCGCTTCCAGGAGTTCGTGCAGTGGTGCGCGTACCGGCAGTGGTGGGCGCTCCGTGCGTATGCGAACCAGCGCGGGGTGCAGGTGGTCGGCGACATCCCCATCTTCGTGGACCTGGATAGCAGCGACGCGTGGGCGAACCAGGGCATCTTCAAGCTCGGTGCCACGGGCATGCCGGAGGTGGTGGCCGGTGTGCCGCCCGATGCGTTCAGCGCGACCGGTCAGCGCTGGGGCAACCCGGTGTACGACTGGGAGGCGCTGCGGGAGCGCAAGTTCGACTGGTGGGTCGAGCGGTTCCGCTGGACGTTGCGGCAGGTCGACATCATCCGGATCGACCACTTCCGCGGGTTCGAATCCGCGTGGGAAGTGCCGGCGGCCGAGGAGACCGCGCAGCACGGCCAGTGGGTGACCGGCCCGGGCCGCGAGGTGTTCGATCGCGCCTGCGAGGTGCTGGGCGAGCTGCCGATCGTGGTCGAGGACCTGGGGCTGATCACGGACGCGGTGCGGGAGCTGCGCGACGACCTCGGCTACCCGGGGATGGACGTGCTCCAGTTCGCGTTCGGGGATTCGCCGAAGAACCCGTACCTGCCGCACAACGTGCGCAGCGAATCGGTGATGTACACGGGAACGCACGACAACGACACGACGGCGGGCTGGCTCGCGAGCATGGAGCCGGAGGTGCGCGAGGACCTCGAGCGGTACATGGGCCATGCGGCGAAGGGCGTGCCGGACATCGCGCGGATGGCGTACGAGTCGGTCGCGGAGTACGTGATCATCCCGATGCAGGACGTGCTGGAGCTGGGCAGCGAGGCGCGGATGAACGTGCCGGGCGAGGCGAACGGCAACTGGACGTGGCGGATGACGCACGCGCAGCTCCAGGGCGGGGCGCCGCCGTGGCTGCGCGAGTTCGCCGAGGTGTACGGGCGCATCCCGCAGGCGACGTAGCAGCGCTGCCGTGCCGCGCGTAGCATGCGCCCTCACGCAGGGAGGGACGCATGGAACGCACGGCAATCGCCCGCGCGGCTGAGCTCGCCGGGGTGCGGCTCGACCCGGAGACGGACGTCACGATCGACGGCGAGGACCCAATCCTGCCTTCGCCGTTCCACCTGGGCGAGGGGCCGGCGGCGGTGCTCGCGCTCGTGGGGCAGGAGGCGGACCGGGTGTGGCGGATGCGGGGCGGCAAGCGGCAGGCGCTGCGGGTGGACGCGCGCCACGCGGCCGCATCGCTGGAGAGCTACCGCCACGTGACCCTGGACGGCGAGTGGCCGGCGATGGTTCGGCCGGGGCCGCAGGTGACGGCGATCTGGGAGTGTGCCGACGGCCGGTACGTCCACCTCCATGGGAGCTTCACGCAGACGCCGGGCACGCTGGCCGAGCTCGGGCTCGACGACACCGCGACGCCGGACGACATCGCGGCGGCGGTGAAGCGCCGCGGCTCATGGGAGCTCGAAGACGCGCTCGCGGCGAAGGGCATCTGCGTGGCGGTCTGCCGGACGCGGGAGGAGTGGCTCTCGCACCCGCACGGCGCGCTGCTCGCTTCGAAGCCGCCGCTGGAAGTGACGAAGATCGGCGATGCGCCGCCGGAGCCGTTGCCCGAAGGACCGCGGCCGCTTTCGGGCGTGCGCGTGCTGGACCTGACGCGCGTGCTGGCGGGCCCCACTTGTGCCCGGACGCTCGCCGAACACGGGGCGGATGTGCTGCACATCGCGTCGCCGAACCTGCCGACAATGGCGCTGTTCGAAATGGACACCGGCCACGGCAAGCGGCAGGCGTTCATCGACCTGGAGGACCCGGCACAGGCGGAGACGCTCCGCGGACTCGTGCGCGAAGCCGACGTGTTCTCGCAGGGCTTTCGACACGGCTCGCTCGAACGACGCGGGTTCGGCGCAACGCAGCTGGCCGAGCTGCGCCCGGGCATCATCTACGTCTCCGAGAACGCCTTCGGGCACGAGGGGCCGTGGGCCCACCGGCCGGGGTGGGAGCAGCTCGCGCAGTCGACGACGGGCGTGGCGGTGACGCAGGGCATCGACCGGCCGACGCTCGCGCCGGCGGCGATGAACGACTACACGACGGGCTACTTCTCGGCGCTGGGGACGCTGATCGCGCTGCAGCGGCGGGCGACGGAGGGCGGCTCCTGGCTCGTGCGCGTGTCGCTTTCGCAGACGTCGATGTGGTACCAGCGGCTGGGGTTCGACCTCGACCGGGAGCAGGCGCCGGGACTCGGCGACATCGCGCCGTTCCTGCAGGCGCGGGAGACGGGCTACGGGGCGCTGAAGTACCTGCGGCCGCCGCTGCAGATGTCGGAGACGCCGCCGCACTGGGAGCTGCTTGACACGCCGATCGGGTCGGGCGAGCCGGTGTTGCTGGCGCGGTAGCGCTGGAGTTACCGCGCGGCAGGGGGCGTGGCGACGGGGGCGAGTTGCCGCCCAGTGCCGGGGCGTGCAGGATGCGGCTAACGCCCAACGCCGGAGGCCGCCCATGCCACGCATCCTCGTCCCGCTCGATGAATCCGCGCTCGCCGAACAGGCGCTGCCCTGGGCGGCGGCGCTCGCGCGCGGCCTTGGCTACGACATCCACCTGATCTCGGTCTACAACTTCGACGAGGACGCCTGGAAGCGCGTGGCCATCGACCCGGGGGACGCGCCGTCGAAGATCGCGGAAGAGGTGACCCGCTACCTCGAGGAGCGCGCGCAGCAGGCCGAGCTGGCCGGGCTCACGGTCACGGTGGAGTGCCGGCTGGGGAGCGTGGCCGAACAGATAGCCGAGGCGGCCGGCGAGGGCGATACGCGGCTCATCGCGATCACGTCGCACGGCAAAGGCGGGTTCAAGCGCTGGCTCCAGGGCAGCGTGACCGACGAGCTGGTGCGGACCGTGACGGTCCCGGTGCTGGTCATCCGTGCGAACATGGACTCGCACCAGTTCCGGAAGCTGCTCGTCACGCTGGATGGCTCGGAGACGAGCGAGCTGGCGCTGCCTGTGGCGCGGGAGATCGCGAACGCGGCAGGGGCGGCGATCCACCTCGTGCGGGTGGTGAACCCGGTGGCGGAAGTGGCGTGGTCGGGCATCGGCCCGGCGCCGGACATGGGCGAGATCACGCGGCAGTACGCCGACGCGGCGCAGGCCTACCTGGAGAAGGTGAGCCTGCAGGGCGAGACCTACGAGGTGATGTACGGCCGCCCGCTGGACGCGATCCTGGAAAGCGCGCGCACGCAGAGCTGCGACGTCATCGCGATGGGCACGCACGGGCGCGGCGGGATCACACGGCTCGCGCTGGGATCGACCACCGACGCGGTGGTCCGGGCGTCGGACCGGCCCGTGCTGGTGGTGCCGAGCAACGAGCCGGACGAGTAACCCGAACGCCGTTCGCGGCTTCCTGTTAGAATCCCGCGGATTCAACCGGAGGGGTTCGACGTGCAGGATTTCGAGGGCAGGGTGGCGGTGGTCACCGGTGCGGCGAGCGGCATGGGGCTCGCGTTTTCGCAGAAGTTCGCGGCCGAGGGCATGAAGGTCGTGCTCGCCGACATCGAGGCGGAACCGCTGGCGATGGCCGAGGGGGCGATCAAGGCGAAGGGCGGCGATGTCCTCGCGGTGCGTACGGACGTTATGAGCGAGGCGGACGTGAACGCGCTCGCGGATGCGGCGTTCGCGCGGTACGGCAACGTCCACATCCTCTGCAACAACGCCGGTGTCACGGCCTCCGCATCGAGCCTGCGTTCTCGGCCATGGGAAGTGCCGCTCTCGGACTGGGAGTGGACGTTCGGCGTGAACTTCATGGGCGTGCTCTATGGGATTCGCGCGTTCATCCCGCGGATGCTTGCGAACGGCGACGAGGGCCACATCGTGAACACGGCCTCGCTCGCGGGGATGCTCAGCGCGGCGAACCCGTACAACGTCTCGAAGCACGGGGTGGTCTGCCTGACGGAGGGGATCTACAAGGAGTTCAAGACGATGGGGTCGAAGCTCTCGGCGTCGGTGCTCTGCCCCGGGTTGATCAACACCGCGATCCTGGAGGCGGAGCGAAACCGGCCGGCGGAGTTGGGCCACACGGACGAGGCGGCGCTGCGGCCGGAGCTCCAGGAGTTCACGGCGATGTTCAAGGCGGCGCTGTCGCTCGGCATCGAGCCGGACGTGGTGGCGCAGATGGTGTTCGAGGCGATCCGGGACGACCAGTTCTACATCATCCCGACGCAGCCGGAGATGCTGGACCTGATGCGGCTGCGGATGCAGGACATCATCGAGCAGCGGAACCCGACGATCCCGGAGCTGGCGTTGTTGCAGGCGCAGGCGGCGCAGTAGCGCCCGCCGGGGCGCGTGCCCCGTGCCCAGTGCCCGTGAGGTGGCCCTGTGCCGTTGCGTGGGAGCGAAAAGCCGGGAGCGGCGGGTCGCGTTACAATCGCTCCCAAACGTCTCCGGCCGTGCGCGGCCGGGCCTCCAGGAGTTCCGCGAATGCCATCCAGTTCGAAGCGCGAGTGGTTGCAGGGTACCTACGGCAAGGCCGTCGAGAAGGCGCCTGAGCGACAGAAGGTCTTCGAGACGACCGGCAAGATGCCGATCGAGCCGGTCTATTCCCACGACGATCTCGCCGGCTTCGACCCCAACGCAGCTCTCGGCTTCCCGGGCGAATACCCGTTCACCCGGGGTATCCAGCCGACGATGTATCGCGGGCGGTTCTGGACGATGCGCCAGTACGCGGGCTTCGGCACGGCCGAGGAATCGAACCAGCGCTACCGCTACCTGCTGAACGCGGGCCAGACCGGCCTTTCGGTGGCATTCGACCTGCCGACGCAGATTGGCTACGACTCGGACGACCCGATGGCGGCGGGCGAAGTGGGCAAGGTCGGCGTCGCGATCGACTCGATCGATGACATGCTCACGCTGTTCGACCAGATTCCCCTCGACAAGGTCACGACTTCGATGACGATCAACGCGACGGCGCCGGTGCTGCTCGCGCTCTATGTCGCGGTCGGGAAGAAGCAGGGTGTTTCGAGCGACAAGCTGGGCGGCACGGTCCAGAACGACATCCTGAAGGAGTACATCACGCGGGGGACGTACATCTACCCGCCGAAGCCGTCGATGCGGCTGATTACGGACGTGTTCAAGTACTGCAACGACTCGGTGCCGCAGTGGAACACGATCTCTATCTCGGGCTACCACATCCGCGAGGCGGGGAGCACGGCGGCGCAGGAGATCGCGTTCACGCTCGCCGACGGCATCGAGTACGTGAACGCGGCGATCGGCTCGGGCCAGGACGTGGATGAGTTCGCGGGCCGGCTAAGCTTCTTCTTCGCCTGCCACAGCAACTTCCTGGAGGAAGTCGCGAAGTTCCGGGCGGCGCGGCGGCTCTGGGCGAAGATCATGAAGGAGCGGTTCAACGCGAAGAGCGCGCGTTCGCAGATGCTGCGCTTCCACACGCAGACCGGAGGCGCCACGCTGACCGCGCAGCAGCCGGAGAACAACATCGTCCGGACGACGGTGCAGGCGCTGGCGGCGGTGCTTGGCGGCACGCAGTCGCTGCACACGAACTCGATGGACGAGGCGCTGGGCCTGCCGACGGAGAAGGCGGTGCAGATCGCGCTCCGGACGCAGCAGATCCTGGCGTACGAAAACGGCGTCGGGGATGTGGCGGACCCGCTGGGCGGGGCGTACTTCATCGAGGAGATGACGAACCGGCTCGAGGCAGAAGCGGCCGAGTACATCAAGACGATCGACGGCATGGGCGGCGCGCTGGCGGCGCTCGAGCAGGGCTTCCAGCAGCGCGAAATCGGCGAGGCATCGTACCGCTACCAGCGCCAGGTGGAAGCGAAGGAGCGCGTCATCGTCGGCGTGAACAACTTCAAGACGCCGGAGGAGCCGGTGGAGCTGCTCAAGCTGGACCCGACGATTGGCCAGCGGCAGGTGGAGAAGCTGCGGAAGCTGCGGGCCGAGCGCGACAACGGCGCGGTCGAGGCGCTCCTCGGCAAGCTGGAGCAGACGGCGAACGGCACGGAGAACCTGGTGCCGGCGATGATCGAGTGCGTCGAAGCGCGCGTGACGCTGGGCGAGATCAGCCATCGCCTGCGGCGCGTGTGGGGCGAGCACCGGGAAACCGTGGTGATCTGAGATGGACGACACCCCTCGAAGCCTGGCCGACGAGCGCCGGCGGCTCCTCGCCGAGCTCGACCTCGAGCGCAACCAGCTCTGGCGGAACATCGAGTGGTGCCGCATCCGCGACATCGAGCGGCCATTCGTCGGCGATTGGTCGCTCAAGGACATCATCGGGCACATCGCGACCTGGGAGGCGGAGGTGGTCACCGCCTTCCGGTCGATTGCCGCGGGCCGGCGGCCGGAGCTGTACGACTTCGAGGCGCAGCGGCTCGACGACTGGAACATCGACCACGTGGAGCGCAAGCGGGACATTCCGTTCTGGGCGATGGTCGAACAGCTCCGCGGTGGGCGCGAGCGGCTGCTCAGCGAGATCGCGGAGGTGTCCGACGAGGAGCTCCTGCGCGAAGGTTCGCGGCGGGAGCGGCTGGTGCGGTCGGTGATCGAACACGACCGGCACCATTGGCACGACATCGCGGCGAAGGTCGCGGGCATGCAGGGCGCGCGTTCGACCGGCCACGATTCGGTGGTCGACGAAGCCGTACCGGCAACCTGAGGTGGCGCTCACGCGGGTCCGCCACATCGCCGTCGCGCTGCACGACCTGCCGGCGGCGGCGAAGCTGTACCGCAAGCTGCTCGAACTGCCAGTGGTGCGCGAAGGCACGGACGAGCTGGAGCTGGCGGCGGGCGCGACGGTGCTGCGGTTCTCCGTGCCGCGCGCCGGCGAAGCGGCGGAGTGGCTGGCGGCGATCGGCGGTGAGGGCGGGATGCACCACATCTGCTTCGAAACGGACGCGCCGGTGGCCGAGCCGGGCGGGCTGCTCGACCGCGAGGCGCACCTGGGGCTGGGCATCGCGCTGACACCCGCGGGCGCCGCGCCCGCGCTGCCGCCGATGACCGGGCCGGTGCAGTACGTGGACCACGTGGTCATCGGTTCGAACGACAGCGGGCGGACGGCAGCTTGGTTCGCGGAGACGCTCGGCGTGGAGATCAAGCGGAAGATGATCCGGCCGGAGACGAACGCGCAACTCGCGTTCGCGAAGCTCGGGGAGGTGATCCTCGAGTTCGCGGGGCCGCCGGAGCCGCGGCCGGGCCCGCACCTGGCGCGGTACTTCGGGATCGTGCTAGCGGTCACGGGGCTGGACGAGCTGGTGGCGCGGATCCGGGCGGCGGGGATCGAGACAACGGACCCGCGGGCGGCGGTCCAGCCGGGCGCGCGGATCGTGACGGTGAAGGGCAATACGGGCGGCGTGCCGTTCGCGTTGATCGAATACGGGCCGCGGCCGGGGTAACGGCTGGAGATTATGTACGGCCCGCGGTTGAACCGACGGGCAATCGGCCCAATAATGGTGTCAGGCCGAAGTGGCGGAATGGCAGACGCGCTACATTCAGGGTGTAGTACCCGTACGGGTGTGGGAGTTCAAATCTCCCCTTCGGCACCAGAGGTTTTTTTCGGGCGCCCGTGGCTCAGCGGATAGAGCGTTAGGTTGCGGACCTAAAGGTCGGAGGTTCGAGTCCTCCCGGGCGTACCACTTCACTTCACAACCCCCTTCGCGGGGGTTGTCCTGTTTCCCGGCGGATCCGGCTGCGAGCGTGACCAGCTGGATGTGCAGTTCGCGGGCGGTAGCGCCAGGCCGGCGTCAGTGCTTTTCGCCGCCGCGAGCAGGGTTAGCGCGGCTGGCGGTGCGGGCGGGCCCGTAAGGACTGTGAAAAACGCGTGCTCTATCGCGCATTAGGAGTCTTGTATTTCGATCACAGGTGCGTCAGATTGGTGACGCGGAGGCTATACATCAGTTGGCCTTCGACTATCGATCTACGGCAACCTCGCGCTATCCGGGCGCACGCCGCGTTCGGGCGGGTGGAGGTCGGTTGATGGTCATGGTGTACGAGTCCGAAGGGCGCTGGCACGTGATGGTCGTCAGCGGCGGGACGGTGGCCCGGGACGAGCCGCCGAAGCGCATGGTGGGACATGCCGGCGCGGTCCTGCAGGAGGTAGCGGCGCGCTACCCGGACCGGCTGGCCGTGCTCGTGAGCGCGGACTGGGGTCTGCGCGGGATACCGGTGGCGGCGTACGGCAGCGGTGACCAGGGCCTGGCGAGGTCACTGGCGAGCTGAGCTCGAGGCTCCGACGAATTGGGTCGGCCGGCCCCTCGCGATCGCGTTCGCGCCGGTGGGCGTGCCGGGTTCGCAACGGCGGGCGCCACGCAGACAGTGGGGAATGGCCTGATAGCCCGGAACGGGAACGGCCCGATTATCGAAGCAGTAGCCGGCGGATGTTGGGTGGCGAGGGTCGTGGTGGATTCGGACGGATCGATACAGAGAGAGCTGGCGGAGCTGGGTGCACAATTGCCGGCCGGGCTCATCGAAGTCGAGTGGCCGAGCCTCCGCGTCACATACATGAACGCGGTCGCCGAGTCGATAGCGGGCTACGACCGTGGGGACATCGAGCGCGGGCTGCACGCGCTGACGCTGCTCGACGCGTCGAGCCAGCAGCGGATCATGGCGATCGCGGCGGACCAGCTCAAGGACTCGGTCGCCGTGGGGCTGCCGTACCGGCCGCAGCGCGCGCAACACATCTACGAGTTCACGGGCATCCGCAAGGACGGGACGCCGTTCCCGGCGGACGTGCAGAGCGCCTACATCCTGGACGCGGCGGGGTTCCCGCGCGGTGTGCGGCTCCTGGTGCGCGACCTCACGGAGCAGCGCGAGCGGGAGGAGGCGCGCCGGCTGCTGGAAATGCAGTTGCGCCAATCGCAGAAGCTGGACAGCCTGGGACAGCTCGCCGGTGGGGTGGCGCACGAGCTGAACAACGTGCTGACCGTGCTCATGGGCAACCTCCACATGCTCGAAGGCGAAGTGGCGGACCGGCCGGGCGCGGCGGAGCTCGTGACGTCGCTGCAGGCGGCCACACAGCGCGGGGCGCGGCTCATCGGCGAGCTGCTGAAGTACGCGCGGCCGGAGGTCGAATCGCGGGCGAAGTTCGACCTTGGGCCGGTGCTGCGCAGCACCGTCTCGTTGGTCACGCCGTCGCTCCTGGATGAGACGATCTTGCAGATCTCGGACCTGCCGGACCGGCGCTGCGTCGTGGGCAGGGAGGATGCGATCCAGCAGGTGTTGGTGAACATCCTGCTGAATGCCTCGGACGCGATGCCGGGCGGCGGCGTGGTGACCATCTGCCTTTCGACACACGTCCTGGCACAGCCGTCCCCGTGGCTCGCGCCGGACCTCGCGGACGGCGTGTACCACGTGGTCAGCATCAGCGACACCGGCACGGGGCTGACGTCGGAGGAGCAGGAGCGCGTGTTCGACCCCTTCGTGACGAGCAAAGGCGCGAGCACCGGCGCCGGGCTGGGGCTGCCGGTGGCGCTGGGGATCGCGCGGTCGCACGGTGGCTGGCTCTCGGTGGAATCGCGCAAGGGCGAGGGGTCGACGTTCCGCCTGGTGCTGCCGCAGGGCGAGTGCGCCGCCGGTCCCGGCCGGAGGTGCATCCCGGCCGGGCCGGCAGCTGGCGCGGGCTGCGATGGCTAGGCGGCTTGCCGGGCGAACCCACGTCCGCGGGCTGATCCATGGGCCGGCGATCGCCACGGGCGAGTGAGCAGGTGGCGCGGGCGCTGCGTATAGTCCGGCGGCGAATGCTATTCGGGGGGAGCACGATGACCGCGGTCGACTTCATGAAGCAGACGCTCGACTTCATCCACCGGGGGTTCCGGGGCGCACCGGAGGGGCTCAGCGACGAGCAGCTCCACTTCGTGCCGGAGGGCCAGTCGCATTCGATCGCGTGGTGCATGTGGCACGC
Organism: Dehalococcoidia bacterium; assembly: GCA_020850615.1. Classification (GTDB taxonomy): domain Bacteria; phylum Chloroflexota; class Dehalococcoidia; order Tepidiformales; family Tepidiformaceae; genus JADZEI01. Next base: position 29,986 of record JADZEI010000001.1, read on the forward strand.
CGCGCGGATCGAGGACCTGTTCTTCCAGCAGATCTTCCAGGGCACGAAGAGCGAGTTCGAAACCGGCGGCTGGGCGGCGAAGACGGGACTGCCGGAGAAGGGGTTCGGCACCGGCCAGTCGACGGAGGCGGCGGCGGCGGTGCGGATCACCTCGCTCGATGCGTTCCGGGAGTACCAGGCACGCGTGGCGGAGCTCGCCACCGGCTACCTGGGCTCGCTGAGCGACGCGGACCTGGAGCGCGAGGTGAAGTTGGGCGAGAAGACGGAGACGCTCGGGGAATCGGTGAACCTGCACCTTGTCATCCATCTCAACGGACACCGGGGCGAGGTGAACCTGATCCGGGGGATGATGGGGCTGGACCCGGTGCTGCTGAACCAGGGCGGATAGCTCTTTCGTCGCTTTCAAGGTTGCGAGCGGAGGCGGGTGACCCGCACACTCGGATCATGCTCGCACTCCGTGGCCGGGCGGCGTGGTTCGCCGCCTTCCTTGTGCTCGTCGCGATGCTGGTCATGGGGCCCGGGTTGGCGCGGGCGGTGCAGAGCGTGCCGATCCTCGATGGCCCGGTGACCGACGAGACGGGCGAAGTCGACGAAGACGCCGCCGAGACAGCGCTCGCGCGGCTGGCGGACGAACGCGGCTACGACCTGTGGGCGCTGTTCGTGGAAACAACCGGCTCGACGCGGATCAGCGAGTACACCGACGAGGTGGTCGCCGCGAACAACCTGGGCGGTTCGGACGCGCTGCTCGTGGTGGCGCTGGACGACCGCACGTACCAGCTCTGGCTCGGTGATCTGCTCATCGACGAGGTCACGCAGTCGGAGCAGGACCGCATCCTCGCGGACGAGGTGGAGCCGGCGCTCCAGGACGGCGACTACGGCGCGGCGATCGCGGGCGCTGCCGATGGCCTCCGCGCCGCCAGCTCCCCGGCCGGCGACCCGCCGGGCGGCGATGCCGGCGAGCCGCAGGGCGTCTCCGACGGCGGGAGCTCCATCGGCGGCATCATCCTCCTGGTTATCCTCGGGCTCATCGTCGTGGGGGTGGTGGCCCTGATCCTCTCGCGGAAGTTCGCCGGGTCGCGCAGCCGGAAGACAGGCGCAGGCCATGGAGCCGCCGGTGCGACCGCGCCCGAAGCCGCCCGCGCGATGTCGCTTGAGGAGCTGGCACAGCGGGCGAACACGCTGCTGCTCGAACTGGACGAGGGCACGCGCGAAGCGGAGCAGGAGCTCGGGTTTGCGGAGGCGCAGTTCACCGTGGCCGAGGTCGCGGGCTTCCGGGCGGCGCTCGATGACGCGAAGGGGCGGCTCTCGCGGGCGTTCACCCTGCGGCAGGAGCTCGAAGACAGCGTGCCCGATACCAAAGACCGCATCCGCGAGGTGCTCACGCAGATCGTGCAGGAGTGCGAGGCCGCGCAGGCCGGGCTCGCGGAACAGATGCGGCTCGTCGCGTCGTTGCGCGACCTGGAACGGAACGCCGGGCCGATGCTGACGGCGCTGGCCGGGGAGGTTGCGGCGCTGGAGGCGCGGCTGCCTGCGAGCGGACTGGCGATGAGCGACCTCCAGACGCAGGCCGAGAGCGCCTGGCGGCCGGTCGAAGGGAACCTCGAGGAGACACGCAAGCGCATCAGCGCTGCGCGCGAGGCGATCGGGCGCGGCCAGGCGGTGGTCGCAACCGACGCGGGCGCGGCCGTGGCGGAGGTGCGGGCGGCGCAGCGGGCGGTCGCCGAAGGGCGGGGGCTGCTGGACGCGGTCGACCACCTGGCGGCGGAGTTGGTCGAGGCGCGGACCCACCTCGCCGAGCGGCTGAGGGCGGCCACGCAGTCGCTGCGGCAGGCGAGTGCGGCGGCTTCGAAGTCGCGGGAACGGAGCGCGCAACTCCAGGAAGCCGAACAGCGGCTGGCGGAAGCGCGCAGCCAGCTGACGGCCAGGCCGCCGGACCTCGTCAGTGCGCTGCAGCTGGTGCGCCACGTGGACGCCGCAGCGAACGACCTGAAGGCGTCGCTCCAGGCCGATGCGGATCGGGCGCGGAAGGAAGCGGAGGCGCTGGACGAGGAGATCCGCGCGGCCGCGGTGAGCCGCCAGCGGGCGTCGGATTACGTCAACTCGCGCCGCGGGTCGGTGGGCTCGGCGGCGCGGACGCGGCTTTCGGAGGCGGAGCGGCATCTCGAGCTGGCACGGTCGAAGCGGGAGGGCGGGGGCGTGACCGCGGCGCTGACGGACGCGCGCCGGGCGCGGAACCTGGCCGACGAGGCGTATCGCCTGGCGCTTTCGGACTTCCAGGAGCGCAAGACCTATGGCGGCACGTCGTCATCGGCGGACATGTCGGTGCTGGCGGGGATCTTCATGGGCGGGCTCGGGAGCATGCTCGGGGACGCCGCGCGGCAGTCGGGGCGCCGTTCCTCGGGCAGTGGCCGGTTCGGCGGGTTTGGCGGCGGTGGCTCACGCGGAGGCGGCGGCGGGAGCCGCGGCGGTGGTGGGGGACGGAGCCGGGGCGGCCGATGGTAATCGAGAGTCTATCCACGGGCGGATGCCCGGTAGCAAGTGGGACACGGAGGTAGAACCTTGGCAACGTCAATCCTCGGCCGGATGAGCCAGCTCGCCCGGGCCAACATCAATTCGCTATTGGACCGGGCGGAGGACCCGGAAAAGATGCTCGACCAGCTGATCCGCGACTTCACGAGCAACATCCGCGAGGCGGAAGAAGCCGTCGCCCAGACGGTCGGGAACCTCCGGCTGCTGGAGGACGACAACCGCGAGGCAGAAGAAGCAAAGGCCGAATGGGGCAGCAAAGCAGGCGCTGCCTCCCGCAAGGCGGATGAGCTGCGGACCGCCGGCAACACGGTCGAGGCCGACCGGTTCGACAACCTCGCCAAGGTGGCCCTCCGGCGCCAGATCAGCTTCGAAGAGCAGACGAAGACGTATGCGGGCCAGATCGCGCAGCAGACGGAGCTGACCAGCAAGCTCAAGGACGGGCTGAACAAGATGCGCGAGAAGCGCGAGGACCTCGTCCAGAAGCGGGACGAGCTGGTCGCGCGGGCGAAGATGGCCAAGGCGCAGACGAAGGTCCAGGAAGCGGTGCGCGACGTCTCCGTGATGGACCCGACGAGCGAGCTGAGCCGCTTCGAAGAGAAGATCCGGCGCGAGGAAGCGCGCGCGCGGGGGATGGAAGAGGTCGCCGCCTCATCGCTCGAGGAGCAGTTCGACAGCCTCGACGACGACATGGACGAGCTCGAAGTGGAAGCGCGGCTGGCCGCCCTCAAGGGCGGCTAGCCGCTTCTGGAGCAGCATGGGGCGGGCGGGTCCGTTGGTACCGGCCCGCCCCTTTTTCGGTAGCCGTGTGGCCAGCGGGGTAGCGTCAGCCCAGGGTGAATCGGAGGACGAAGCTCGCGCCGGACTCGCCGTCGAAGTCGCCGTCGAGCGGCGAGCCGTCGTCGGCGGCGCGAATGCCGGCGTCGTCTTCGCCCGCGGAAAGCACGATGAGGCGATAGACGCCCATCTCCGAAACGACTTCGGGGTCGCGCGGGCGGTAGTCGAGCAGGTCTCCCTTGACGACGACCTGTGCGGCGAGGGTGCTGGTCCTGCCCCGCGGCGGCGTGAATTCGAGGCGGGCGGGCATTTGCACATCGTCGCCGAATTCGCCCTCGGGTTGCACCTCCCGGCTGAAGTTGACGCGGATGCGGTTGAAGATGTCGTTCCCACCGAGCTGGACGGGGTTGTCCGGGCTCACCGGGAATTCCTTCACGGCGTGGACCACTTCGTCGGCCCGGCCCGGGAACGAGCGGAGGAACTCGAGGTTCACGACGCGGAGGGTTTTGGCGTCGGTGCGCTGGCTGCGCAGGAAGAACCAGCTCTCGAAGTCGCTGCCGCGGTGGCCGGCGCCGGAGGGCAGGGCGAGCGCGGAGCGCACCTCGCCGGTCGCGGGGTCGGGCTCGGGGCGTGCGAAGGCCTGGCCGTCGACGTGGATCAGCTCACGGCCGGCCTGGTGCCAGACCAGGCGACCGCGGAGCGTCACGTTGATGCGGTACTCGGCGAGGTTGGCGGCGGCGCGTGCGCTGAACGTGGAAAGACCCACCCCGTTGGCAACGTTAGAGATGCCATTCGCCGACGGATCCCAGCGCCAGAGGATGCTTTGCGGGTCGCCGGGGTCGATGTTCGTCGTGCCCAGGAGGACCACGCGCTCCCGGGCGTTCGGTACAGGGGCGCCATCCCACACATACATGGCGTCGTGCGTGACGAGCAGGCTGTTGTTGTCGATCGACTCCGGGGCCGGCGGGCGGTCGAGACGGATGCGAAGGCCGTCCTTGAAGAAGGACTCCGGGGTCATGCCTGCGTCGTTTTCCCAGCTGGTGGCGATGACGTGCATGGCGGCGGGCACGGTCGCGGCTTCGATGGCGGTGAGCGGCGGGAACAGCTTGCGGCAGTCGGTGAGGATGGAGAGCTGTTCGCCCTTGAGCTGGACGAGCGCGAGGCGGCAGAAGTGGTGCACGATGCCGCGCCGGTCCTGCCGGATCGGGCTGGCGTTCGGCACTTCGTACGGCGGCCATTCCAGGTCCCCCGTGGCGGTGCGGGCGGGGATGACCCAGTAGTCGCCGGTGGCGAACGGGCCGCCGGTGAACTCCACCTCGACGCCGTCCTCCAGCGGGACCCACTCCGTGGAGGTTGCGACGCCGGCTTCGCTGGCCGATGCGCCGTGCTGGTCCCAGCGGCGGAGCTTCGGGTGGAGGTCGCGGTCGACGCCTTCGGGCGCGGTTGAGAGCGGCGTGGGCGCCGGGTCGAGGACGAGCTCGTTCGTCGCCGGGAGCACGTCGACGATACGGGCGAGCTGGCCGGGCAGGCCGTTCAGCTCGGCAGCATCGTCGATGAGCTCGACCCACTGGCCGTTCGCGAAGCCGAGGACGTCGTCGGGGCCCAGGTCGTGGACGAAGACGGAGCTCCCGCTGACCTTCGTGACCGCGGTGACCACCGTGCCATTGTCACGCGACCACTTGAAGGTGGCGGTACCGACGTCGCCGGGCGTGTGCACTTCGACGCGATAGAGCTGGTTCTCAAGGCGAGTGTAGCCGGCGCCCGGGGGCAGCTCGCAGGGGTCGTCGGCAGGGTCACCGGGCTGGGCGCGGGCGTTGAGCCTGCCGTGCGGCGCGAAGAGGGCGTCCCATTCGGGGAAGGGGGTCGAGCAGTCGGGGCGGCCGACGACGCGGAGGTCCTTCAGCTTCCGGCGGACCTCGTCGAGGAAGGCGGCGAGCTCCTCACGCTTCTCGCCGGCCTGCTTGCGCTCGCCTTCGAGCTGGGTGATGACGCGCTCGATGCGGGTGCGGATTGCAGCACTGCGGGCGGCGGCGGCCTCGGCGCGGCGCTGGGCCAGGTTCTCGTCGATCGCGGCGAGCTGGGTGTCGATTTCCGCGAGGTTCGCCCGGGCTTCCTCCGCCTCGCGTTCGAGGCGGCCGATGTCCTCGGTGCCAGGGCCGGGCGTGGCGAGGGGCAGGAGCCGCACCTGCCAGGTGGTCTTGAGCCGCGTGGTCGTGTCGGGCCCGCCGAGCGCGACTTCGCGCAGGAGCGGGTCATCGAGCGCGGTCACGTGGCGGCGCCAGACATCGAGGTAGACGAGCGCGAGGGTGCGGTCCTGTTCGCGCATGGCTTCGATCGCCGCCTTGAGGTCCGCGCCAGGGAAGTCGAGCTTCGACTGGTTGTCGTAGGCGAGCTTCTCGACGTCGTTTTCGACGAGGATGCCGTCGGCGTAGAAGCGGCCGGCGCCAATGAAGAGCATCGTGCCATCGGTAGTGACCTGGAAGCCGGCGTTGCCGATGGGCGCGCCGCAGGGGCCGATGACGTCGGTGCCTTCGGTCTCGAAGAGGTAGCGAGCGATGTCGCCCTGCTCGTTCCAGTCGGCGTCGAGCTGGACGCGGCCCTGTTGCATGAGCACGGCGCTGTAGTGCTTGCGGGGGTCGAACGTCTGGCGGCTGAAATCGCCCTTCATGGGTCACCTCAAGATGCGAAGAAGATGCCGGCTTCCAACCCGAACCGGAGGTATTCGTCGAGGCGCACGCGGAGGTTGGTTTCGCGTTGCGGGGCGAAGTTGTCGTGGAAGGCGCCCATCTCGGAGCCGTCTTCGGCGCCGGTGGTGATCTCCGGGGCACAGCGGAGGGAGAGCTGGCCATAGGCGGGCGTCCCGAAGCGGAGGGATGTGAACTGCGGACGGACCCGCGCCGCATCGGCGTCCTCCGCGGGCTGGCAGTGGTAGCGGCGCGGGACGCGGCTGCCGGGCGGAACGTAGGAGAAGCGCACGCAGCCCGCCTGCCGCTGGTCGACGCGGACCGGGTAGGGCCAGGCGGGGTCGGCGGGGTCCGGGAGGGCAGCGAGGAAGATGGTGTTCGTGGCTTCGGGCAACTCGCGGGCCCAGGCGCGCCCGACGACGGTCGTATCGAAGAGCGTGAGCGGCGCGCCGGGCGAGGCATCATCGAGGCCGGCGTAGGCGATGGCGCCAGGCCCGTTCGCATCGACGATGGAGTCGCGGATGGTGACGGTGGCGTCCGGGTGGGCGCGGATGCCGCCAAGGATGCAGTGGTCGATTTCGACCGCGGTTCCGGGCCACTCGATGTGGAGCGACGGCGTGCCGGGGGACCCGGGCGCGCCATCCGCGCCGAGGGCGAGGCCGGGCACGAACGTGCAGTGCACGAGCCGCAGGCGGCGCAGGGTGCCGCCCACGCGAAGGGCGCCGCCGGCGATGCACAGCCCGTTGATGGTGAGCTCCGATCCGTCGTCGCCGAAGACTGCGAAATCGGCGGTGAGCACCGCGGTGGGGAAGGCGCCGTTGGCGGCGCGCACCTCCACGCGCTGGCCGGCGGCAAGGTTGATGGAGAGGTTCTCGGCGTAGCGGCCGCTATCGCGGACCTCGATGGTGTGGGTTTCGCCGGTGAGCGCGGCCTGGAGCGGGCCCGGCATGGCGACCGGCACGACGGGCTCGAGCTCCTCTTCGAAGGTGGCCGCGCGTTCGTATTCGCCGCCGCCGAGCGGACCGGCCGAGCCATAGTGGTACGTGACCAGGAGCATGCCCGTTTCGTCGTCGCCGGAGGCGATGCGGCCGAGCACGGGGTCGATCGCGACCCGGCCGGCTGGCACGGGCGTATGTGCCCAGGATGTGCCGCCCGCGCCGTCCGGCACATCCTGGAGGTTGCAGACGAGGACCTCTTCGACCGGGACGGGGACGAGAGGCGCGGCGGGGTCGAAGCGCCCGTCCCCGTCGACGCCCGCGCGTTCGATGAAGATGGCGGCGCCGGGGCCGTAGTGCTGCGCGAGCTCCTCCCGGAGGCGGCGGCGGGAGAGCGGGGCGGGGACGTTCGCGGGCCCGGCGAGCTGCGTGATCACCGCTTCCGCTTCGGGCCGGTTGTAGAGCGGGAGCGCGGCGCCGTGCGGGCTCACGTGGAAGCGGCGCGCGTCGAGGGCGACGGCGGGCGAGCGGGTGTGGCTGTTCGCGGCGATGCGCCAGAGGAAGATGCCGATGTTCGGGATGTTGAACCGGCCGCGGCGGCGGCTGATCCGGCGCACGTCGGCGGTGTGGGCGACGGCGTCGAACGGTGTGCCGATGTCGGCGAGCGGGCGCCACGCGCGGAGGTGGGGCGAGGCGAGGTTGCCCGGCCGCAGGTGGTTCATGTACTGCGTGGTCGCGAGGAGCTGGAAGAACTCGACGACGCGGGCGTCCCAGCCGGTGACGTCGCGCGCCAGCTGCTCCAGCATCGCGGCGGTGCCCTTGCGGCGGCGATAGGCGATGGTGTTCGCCACTTCCGCGCGCGGGCTGGCGATGGCGGCGGTCAGGCCGTGGAGCGAGCGGTAGCCGATGAGGTCGCCGATGTAGGGAACGGCCCAGGGCGCCGCGGTCTCGATGAACTGGTCGTCGTAGAGCTGGTTGAGGTCCTCCTCGATGGCGGTGGCCTGTTCGGCGAGCACCGCGACCAGGGCGCGCAGTGGCTCGCCGGCGGCGGCGTCGCGGAGGCGGTAGATGGCGGGGAGCAGCTCGTACAGTTCGTCCGCGTCCATCAGCTCACCACCAGGGAGATGCCGCTCGAATCGAGCGTGAGGAGCTCGGCCGGCGCGGTCGTGAAGGCGTCGCCGGGCCGGGGGGCAAAGGCGGGGAGGCGCTGGCGCAGGCCGCCGCCGCCCACGAGGTCGGTGCGATGGAGTGCGTCGACATCGACGCCCACGACGCCGGGCACGCCCTGGATCACGGCCATCACGTGGCTCAGGGCCACGCCCTGCCCGAACTGGCGGTTCTCGAACGCGTAGGCGGCGAGCAGCGCGTCCCGGACGGCCAGCTCGACTGCTGCCGATTCGAACGCCGGGTCCTTCGTGACGACGGCGGCGAGGGCGAACGTGACCGGCGTGTAGCTCCCCAGGCGCAGCGGCACCCGCGCGTCGCCGTACTCGCGGAGGGATTCGAGCAGGCGGGCGTAGGTGTCGCTCGTGTCCGTGATCGCGGCACCACCGTCGCCGGCGATGGTGAGGACGACACCCTGGCGCTGCCCATCCCAGGTCCAGGTCGCAAGGGCTTTCGCGACGCCGGAAAAGGCGCGAGCGAAGTCCTCGTAGTCGCGCAGCGAGACGACACGCTCGAGCGTGAGCACGGTGAGCGGCGCGTTCTGGCGGGCGCGGTCGAGCGGTTCGGGGTCGGCGCCACCCTCGGCGGCGAAGTGGTTCGTGGCGGCCTTGAGGCCGAGCGGACGGCTGAGGAGCGTGCTGAGCTGCCCTGGCTGCACGTTACCGGCCTTGCCGAGGCCGCGTCGGTAGCGGGCGCGGACCTGTTCGGAGCCGCTCGGGAGCCGCGCACCCTGTTGCCCGTCGCCGAACTGCACGGTGGCGCGGCCGTCGGGCTCCTGGCGGACGGCGTAGACGCGGGCACCCGCGGGCTGGCCGTAGAGGAACGGGACGTTGGTCCAGCGGAGGTCGCCGACCCGGACTTCGAGCGAGGGGGCGGCGCCGCGCGGGTTGGCGGCGGCGAGCTGCGTGAGCGGGCCGGCGCGGAGGGTGAACCGCTGGTAGGGCTGCCGGGCGTCGCCGCTGCCGAGCACCTCGGAGACGGTCTCGCCGTGGGTGGCCCGGGCGACGTTGGCGTTGATGGTCACGGACTGGCGGTCGAAGACGGTCGCCAGGGCTTTCGCGAGCGTGAGCGTGGTGTACGCGCCGGACACGGTGACGGACTTCACTTCGGCGAGCTCGGAGAGCAGCGGCGCATCTGCCGGGGCGCCGTGCGGGCGGCCTGTGACGACGACGGCGCGGCCAACCGGCAGGTCCGCGAGCTCGCCCTCGAGGGCGAAGGTGGTGGCGGGGAGGGCGCCGGCGAGGGGGACCTCGGCGAGCACGAGGGGTTCGCTGCGAAGGAAGACGGCCGCGTCGCGCAGCCAGGCGAGCGACCACTCATAGCCATCGAGCCAGTCGTCGTCGAGGCGGAGCTGGGAGACGCGCCCGGTGATGCCGTAGCCGGCGCGCGAGCCAGTGCGCACCTCGTCGATGCGGCGCAGCAGGCGGATGTGGAAGCCGGGGCCGATGGGCAGGCCGCGCAGCCAGCCGAGCCAGAACCAGGAGCGCTCGACCACGGCCCAGGTGTCCGCGGAGAGCTGGTCGTAGGCGGCATCGAGCCAGAGGGCGCGCTTGTCCGGCTCGGTCAGGTCCCATTCGGTCGCGTTCTCGATGTCGGCGGGCTTATCCGGCGGGGGTTTGAGGGGGGCATTGTGGCCGAAGGGCGCGGCGCGCTGGCGGAGGGCATAGACACCATCGGGCGCTGTCACCGGGAGGGGGCCGTAGTCCACGGGCTCGAGGTCGACGCGGGTGCGGGCGCCGGGGTCGTCGGGCGCGACCGCGGAGATGCGGCGCAGCGCCCACTGGCCGCCGGCGATGATGAGCAGGGGGTCGCCCGGCTTGAGGGCGGTGGCGGTACCGGCGAGCCAGAGCAGGGGCGTGGCTGCGAAGAGCGGCAGCGGCACCGTCCGCCGGGGCACCATCGCGTTCCAGGCGGGGCGCGCGGTGATCGGCTCGATGGTTTCGAAGACCTGGGGCTGCTCTCCGGGGCCGGGAACGCTCTGCACGCGCAGACCCGCGTCGAGGACGACCTCGGACGGCGCGCCCGGCGCCGCTTCGAGGGTGAAGGCGAGCTGCGTCGCTGCCGCGAGGCCGGGCCGCGGCTCGTAGCCGATGAGCCGGGCGAGCGCGGCCACGGAGTACCGTTCGGTGGCGGTGCGGAGATACGACTCGTTGGCGATCCGCTCCTGGTAGAAGGTGAGCACGTCGAGCGCCGTGGCCCAGGCATCGGCCAGGGCGACCGTGAAGTCGTCGTCGTCGCGGGTCTGGAGGGCACGGAGCGCGGGCGTCGACGAAGCGGAGATGGCGGCGAGTATGGTCGCCTTGAAGGACGGCTGCGTCCCCGCGCGGTAGGCGATAGCCGACAGGCCGGGGCGGTTGTCGATTGCGGTGGGGGTCTGCGCGGTGACGCCGCTGCAGCAGCCGCAGCCATCGAGGTGGCGGAGCGACGGGTCGACGCTGAGTGGCATCACTTGCCGCCTTTCATGATGAGCTCGAGCGTGCCGCGCTCCGGGAAGTTGCGGTCGTTGTCGAGCCTGGGGATCTCGATGCGCGAAAAGGTGAGCTTGCCGTCGGGCGGGACGTTGGGGCCGGGGCGGCCGCGCCGCCGGAGCTTGAGCACCTCGACGGATTCGACGCCGGCGACGGCCTGCGCGGCGGCGTAGATGCGCGCCAGGTAGACCGGCTGGCCGAAGCTGAAGTTGTCGGGATGGAAGATACCGAGGCGGCCATCGGCGAGGCGGTGTCGCGAGAAGACGCGGAGGAGCTCGCGCTGGACGGCGGCGCGGAAGTAGCCCGGCGCCACGCAGACGCCCATGACCAGCTCCAGGGCCGCGGGCCGGGGTGCGTCGACTTCGAGGTCCTGCCCGGCCATGCGGAACGGCTCGAGGTGGCCGCGCAGGGCGGTTTCGAAGCCTGCGTCGACGTCGAGGCCCTGCCGGCGATCGGCCGTCACGAACATGGTGCGCCAGCTGCCGGTCCAGCGGAGCGCGGCGGCGGCCTGCTGCACCTCCGGGTGGAGGCCGGCCTTTTCGGCGTAGTCGGCGCGAGTGACGGCGCGCTGCTGGGTGCGGAAGGCGACGGGCGCGGCCTGGCGGACCTGCTCGATGGTCTCGGGAGCGGTGCCGCCCGCGGCGGCGAGCGGGTTGCGGACGCCGGCGATGGCGCTGGCCACGGCGGGCGCAGCCACGACGTGGGCGATGGCGTCCGCGCCGACGTTGCCGGCGGGACCGTTCCCGACGCGGTAGGTGGCCGCGAAGTGCGTGCCCTCGTCCGGGCGGCGGCCGTTGGTGTCGTCGCCGAAGCGAAGGGCGGCGCGCCCGCGGTCGTCGGTCTCGACGACGAAGTCGCGGTCGCCGGGGCGGCTGGAGAGCAGGTCCCGGACGACCTCCCAGGGGAGCTCGCTGCCGCCGGGGGCGGTGCCGGCGAGCGTGGCCGCGGGCCGGGCGGTCGCGATGTGCGGCCCGGCGAGCCCGGCAGCGTGCAGCGCGGCGGCGGGGTCGCCGGGCGAGGCGTGCGTCAGGGGGCCTTCGGCGAGCAACGGGCGGAACCGCGGCGGGACGGCGATGCGCTCCTGCGGGTCGCAGCCGGCGGAGGAGCCAACCGGCGCGAGGAACACGGACGGTGCAGGCACCGTGCCCAGGTCCTCGCCGGCGATCGTGCGGCCGTGGTCGGCGAGGACGATGTTGCCCAGGGCGACGCTGACGTCCGCGACGGCAAGCTCGCCGTGCGCCTCGTCCGTGACCGAGGAGATGCAGAGCGGGAAGGTGAGCGCGTCGGCCTGCGCCCACGCGACCTCGACGATGGCGTCGCCAGTCAGCGGGTCGGTCTCGATGGGCCCGGGGGCGCGCTGTTCGGCGCCGTCGACGATGGTGACGGTCGCTTCTGGCGTGACGGACGTGAGGCGCACGGCCTGGCGGTGCAGGCGGTTGGCGTCGGCCGGGGCGCCAGTCTGGGGGCCGCGGCGCTCTTCGAACACGAGGATGTCGCCAGGGCGGAGGCGCAGGCGGGCGGCCTGGTCGTCGAGCAGGGTGGCACGCGTGGCGCCTTCGGGCAGGCAGCAGCGGGCATCGCCCCAGGTGTAGAACCGGATCTCGTTGTGCTCGGGCGCGAGCCAGGCGTCGTGGAGGGGTTCGAACACCTCGGGGGCGTAGGAGCGCAGCAGCCCGTCCAGCGCGCCTTCGTCCAGAACCGGGGATTCGACGCAGCGGGTGAGGAACCGGGTCGCCACGGGCGTGGGCCCGGTGGTGTCGGCGCGGGGGAGGACGAGGCCCGGCGCCGGCGCGGCGGCGGGGTCGACCAGCACCTGGACCCAGGCGCGCGCGTTGCAGCCATCGTGCATGTGGTAGTCGACGAGCCGGGCGTGGCGGCGGACGGAGACGCGTCGGCGGGCGGTGCCGAGGTACGCCTCGGTGGCGATGGCATCCTGGCGATAGGCGAGGCGGTCGGCGACGTAGGCGAGGAGCTCCACAAGCGCGATGCCCATGTCGGCGGGGTTGCGCTCGCGCCAGCCCGGCATGGTGAGCGAGAGGCGGTCGAGCATGAGGCGGCGGAAGCTCGCGTAGTCCCGGGCGAGGTAGTCGACGAGCGGGGCCTCGCCCGGCGCGGGCGGACAGACCGCATCGTCGGCGCAGTCGAAGGGCGTGGGGCACTCGACCTTGAAGGAGAAGTCGACCGCGGAGAGGAGCGGGTCGAATCCGTCGGGACGGCGCTGATCGCCCGGGCCGCGGACGAGGCGCAGGGTGTACACGGAGAAGTCTCCGGGTTCATCGACCGTGACGGTGAGGACGCGGAGGTCGCCCGGGTCTTGCGCAGCGGTGACGACCGCGGGGCGGACGCGCTCGCCGCCTTCGAGGCGGACGTTGTCCGCGCTGAGTGTCTCGAGGCCGTCGGCCTTGAGGAAGTGCACGAAGAGCGTGCGCTGGCGGGCCGCATCGGGGACGTCCGGGCCGTCGAGCACTTCGAGGAAGTCGATGCCGTTGAGCTGGTGGTGCGCCATGACGGCGGCGCGGCGCTGTTCGTCGCAGCAGAAGAACGGCGTGCTCATCGGACGAACTCCGCTGTGGTGCGTTCCCCGGTGCGACGGATGACGTACTGGACGGTGACACGGAGCGCGGAGTCGCCGGCTTCGACGGCGACCGCCTCGACGGCGATGAGGTCGCCGAGCCACTGCTGGAGCGCGCCCTGGACGAGGAACTGGGTCGCGGCTGCGAGGTCGGCGCTGTTCGGGGCGAAGACGAGCTGGAGCAGCCCGCAACCGAAGTCCGGGCGGTTCACGCGTTCGCCGGGCGAGGTGAACAACACCTGCTCGATGAGGTCGCGGACGTGCGCGTCCGGAGTGGTGGTGGCGGTGCGGCCGCGGGAGCTGATGGCGTACGGGTAGTCGATGTCCATGGTCACATCGCCGTCACGCGGAACTGGGTGGCGAGGATCAGCAGCGGCGTGCCGTTGGGCACGCAGATCGCCTGCGAGTCCATGAGGACGAGCGGCTGGCCCAGGCTGGTCACGCGGGTGGCCGCCGTGACCCACTGGGCCGTGACGCAGGGGACGGGAGCGCCGCTGACGTTGAACGGGCAGCCGGCGATGACGTAGGGGGCGGCCATCGTCACCGTTGGCTGGCCGGAGACGAGGACGCGCGGGTTGGGTGCGGTGGGCTGCGCCTGGCCCATGTGGGCGCAGGCGACGGTGGCGCCGACGTGGACGAGCGGACCGGGCATGCGGCATCTCCTCCTCAGACCACCACCAGGGCGCCCTGGTTGATGGTCACGCTGGGACCGGCGAGGACGATGGTTGCGCCCTTGCCGTTCGAGATGGTGATGCCGACGTCGTTGACCAGGATCATGGCGCCGGTGGTGGTCTTGAGCATGATCCCGCCGGTCGGGCCGGGGACATCGCTGATGGAGATGCCGTTCTGGAGCGGCGTCTGCATGGTGATGCCCGGGACAGCCGGGGGGATGAGCCGGGCCATCGCGGGGACCTCGGCGGCGGAGCCGAAGAAGCCGCCGGTCCAGATCGGGTAGTCGAGGTCGCCGCCTTCGAATTCGACCCAGACGCCGGCGCCGATGAGCGGGACGGTGAACACGCCGGTCTGGATGCCCGTCACGGGGAAGCAGGGCATAGCCCAGGAGCCGGGAATCACACTCACGCTCGGGACGCTGACCTGGATGCGGCCGATCTGCATCGGGTCGACGTTGTTCACCACGGTGCCGCGGTATTTGCCGAAGAAGCGGTCCGGGGCGGTCATGCGGGCACCGCCGGGACAGTCGAAAGCAGGCCGTTGCGGACGAGCGTGAAGTCCTGCTTGTATTCGCCGCGCTTGATCTTGTGGGTGACGCTTTTGACGTAGTAGAGGCCATCGAAGGCGGGGCCGGCGCCGCGGACGCCGACCAGCTGGCGCGCCTTGAGCACGCGCCCGTAGCGCAGGACATCGAGCGTGCCCGTGCCTTCGACCACGTCCTGGGAGCGCGCGGCCTTCGAGACGCCGAAGAGGGCGGCGCGGATGGGCGAGAGGTGGGAGAGCCCGGTGAGCGGCTCGATGTTGTTCGGGATGGGCGGGATGAGCCCGAGCGGCGGGTTGAGCAGCGAGACGTTCGGGATGGGGATCGGGATGGGCGCCTTGGAAATGGGCTCCTGGATGAAGACGACCGGGAGGGTCGCGCCTTCGTTGTTGAAGGTGAAGTCGAGCGACTCGACGTTGGTGAGCCCGTCCATGTTGAAGTTGAGCGCGGGCTGGGGGACGCCGACGCGGATCTCCGGGCCCCAGTAGGCGACGCTCATGCCGGGCTGGGGGCCCGGGTCGAGGTAGAACGCGTAGCCGGCCTGGTCGGCGAGCTCCTTCACGTAGGCGTAGTCCTTCCCCTTGTGCACGGGGATGCGGTCGACCGGGATGGGCACGTCCGTGAGGACGCTGGGGATGGCGAGGGGGACCATACCGAGGACGGCGTACTTCGCGAGGATGAGCGCGACGCGGGCGAAGTCGGGCATCGCCGGGTAGGGGATGCCGCTGAAGTCGATGAAGTCGGTAACCTTGAGCAGGTCCTTGCCTTTGACCTTGAGGATGAAGTGGTCGGGGTCGGCGCTGGAGCTGACTTCGTGCTGCATCATCACGCCGTCCATGATCACGCTGGGTGTCCCGTTGACCGTGACGGCGAGGACGACGCGCATGATCGCGAGCGGGACGCCGCCAGAGAGCATGAAGATCGTCTGGAGCGGCGAATCCTTGGCGAGGGAGAAGGAGAGCTCGAACCCGCTGAGCGTCTCGCCGGAGGTGACGACGACCTTCGCTTCGAGGAGCGCATCGAGGATGTCCTGCGACACGGGGATCGGCACGGCGGGGCCGATCATCAGGGTGAGGTTGATCCCCTTCAGCATCGGAGTGCTCCCGACGATGTCATGGCTGGGCCCCCGGGAAGCCGCCGGGCAGGGTCACGCGGACGACGGTGCCGGGCTGCTCCAGCTCGGCAGGGTCGAGCACGGCGTTGGCATCGCAGAGCCGCCAGAACTGCTCCGGGTCGCCGAGGAAGCGCGCGGCGAGGATGTCGAGGCGCTCGCCTTCGGCGACACGGTGCTCCTGGAGGAGGGCGTGCTGTTCGGGCGGCGGGATGAACCGGCGGCGCGCGAAGGCGACCACCGTGCCGTCAGGGTGCGTGTAGGTGGCGAGCTCGATGCCGTGGTAGCGGCTCGTGGGCGGGAAGGCGGAGCCGGCGAGCCCGCTCGCCTGGAGCAGCGCCTGGAGCGCGTCGCCGGGTTCGGGTGGGAGCGTCACAGCGAGCCTCCGATGCCGAAGGTGTTGAGCGTGACCGCCCGGCCGAGCGTGGAGAGCCGCTCTTTCTGCTGCTGGTAGGCGAAGTAGAGGCTGCCGCCCTTGCCGCCGAAGCCCAGGTCGTCGGTGCTAAGGACGCGCATGCCGAGGCTGACCTTCGCGCGGATGGGGTTCAGCTCGGGGTCGAACGCCTCTTCGGTGATGGTGAACTCGGTGAGGCGCACGGGGACGACGCGGTTCTTGCCCCAGAGGAAGAGCGCGAGGGAGGCGATGATCGGCGCGATTTCGAGCGTCCCGGAGCGGGCGAGCGCGTCCGTCTCCTGGAGCTGCGTCGTGGTCGGATAGACGATCGTCTCGAGCGCGGCGAGGTGGGAGGCGATGCCGGAATCGACGGCGGTGCCATCGCCGGTTTCGAGCAGGTCGGCGGCGTCGATCTCGGCTTCGAGCTTGATCGTCTCGACCGGCGGGCCCTTGAGGCGGAGCGCCTCCGAGCGGTCGGTCGTCTCGCCGGGCGACTTGGGGGCGAGCGTGCGCGTGAGCGTGTCGGGGTTGTACTGGAGCGCGATGAGCCGCTGGATCGCGCCGCTTTCGGGGTCGAGCAGGGCGATGCCGGCTTTGACCAGGCGGGGGGAGCTGGCGAAGCCGGTCATCGTTCGAACCTCACCTGGACGCGGTAGTCCGCCTCGTCGAGGGATTCGGTGTTGCGCTCGGGGTTGAAGGGCGGGCGCCAGTCCATGCGGACGATGAGGTCGTCGCGGTCGGGCCAGTCTTCGTCGAACACCTCCACGCGGATGGGCGCGTCGAGCGGGAGGAAGGTCAGGAGCGGCACGGCGTAGGTGCGCTCCTGGCCGTCGTTCAGCTTGTGCGTCTTCGTGGTGATGGAGGCGCCCCCGCGGGATGCCTTCACGTACACCTCGTCCGCGCCGAACCAGTCCTCGGTCTTCACCACCTTCACGTCGACGGCGAGCTGGCGGCGGCCGAGCTCGTCGCGCATGACGCCGCGCTCGTACTCGGCCTCTTTGGTGCGGCCCTCGTCGGCGAGCGGGTCAGGCGTGGCGAGCTCGGCGTCGATTTCGGCGATGCGGCCGAGGAGCTGCGGCGTGGTCATGCGCGCAGGTTCGAGCTGGAGCTCGGCCGGGCTGGTGGGCGTCTTATAGAAGGTGGACTTGCCGAAGTACTCGGGGTCCGACTCGTCCGGGACGAGCCGCTTGCGCTCCTCGTCTTCGATGGTGCGGGCGATGGTGTAGTTGGTCTTCTCGGCGACGAGCTGGACGTTCACGCCGTTCTTCGTCTTCTTCGAAGACGCGACGCGCCAGACGTACATCTCCGGGCGGGTGAAGTTGTCCTGGCCGTAGGCCTCGGCCTTCTGGAGCGCCTCGGCCACGTCGGCGGCGTTGGTGTAGCTGAACCGGAAGGCGACTACTTCGCGCTTCGCGCCCTTCTTCGGCAGGAGGGCTGCCCAGCGCTTCTCCGGGATGTGCGGGTACCTGGACTTGAACTCGGCGAGCTGTTCGGCACGCGTCTTCGTGACCGGCCCGCGGTATTCGAGGAAGTAGTGGGAAAGGGCCTCGTAGGAGGTGGTCTCGCCGCCTTCGGTCCAGGTGCCGTAGACCTGCTTATGGGTGGGCGCGGTGACCAGGCCGCGGCCACCGCCGAAGGCCTCGTCGAGCTTGTTCAGCATCTCGCCGGAGCGGCCGATGTTGCAGCCCTTGATGTGGACGACCGTGTGCCGGTCGATGAGGCCGAAGGGCAGGGCGAAGAGCTCGGGGCGGTCGGTGAGCGCGGCTTTGAGCTCGCCGTAGCTGGTGTGCGCGTCGCGGTCCGCGCTGTCGATGCCGAACGAGAGCGTGCCGTCTTCGTTGGCGTGGGAAACGAGGTAGATGTGGCCCACCGGGGTGGCCGGGTCGAGCGCGCGGAGGTAGGTGAACACGCCCGCGAGGCTGCGATACCTGTCGTGATCGACGGTGAGGTCGGTCTTCACGTTCGCTTTGAAGTAGATCCGCGCGTTCTTGTAGAACGGGTTCGTCTTGGAGTCCTTGCTGCCCATAAAGAAGACGATGTCGACGCGCTGGGCGGGGGCAGCGGCGGGCGCTGGCTGGCGGTGCACCCCACCGGGCGAGGCGTGGACACGCCCGGCGCCCCCGCGGGCGACCATCCGGCCGATTGCGGCGGCTTCTCGCTCGGAGGGGTGGTCCGGCGGGACGACGTCCGGGTGGGCCACGGTCGCGCCGGGGGCGCGCCTGAGCGCGATGGCGGGCGCGGCCTGCGTGGTGTCGCGCTCGGCGCCGGGGGTGGCGGGCGGGGGTGGGGCGGCGCTGTCCTCGGCCGGCTCGGCGGGGACCGTGTTGGGGATGGTGACGCGCTCTTCGAGCACGGCCGGGCGGCGATCGGCGGGCTTGGCCGGACCGGCTGCGGCCGGGGCAGCGCCATCCTGCTGGGCGACGTGGGCGAGCTCGTGGCCGAGGAGCTCGTTGCCCTCGTCCGTGCCCGGGGCGTGCTTGCCGCGGGCGAACATGATGTCGCGGCCGACGGTGTAGGCGTCGGCCTGGAGCGAATCCGCGCCGTCCGCGGCGGCGGCATCGTCGTGGACGCGGACGTCGCTGAAATCACGGCCGATGGCGCCTTCCATGGTGGCGCGGGTGCCGGCATCGAGCGAGCGGCCGCCGGCGGGCACGAGCTCAGCCGGGCGGGGCGCGGCGGTGGCCTCGCGGCCGTCCGCCGCGGGGGAGCGGCGCACCTTGCCTCGCGGTGCGGGTTTCGGGTTGAGGATGCGGTCCATGATCGCGTCCACCTTCTTCGATGCCCGGTCCTGGGCAGACTGGGACTGGAACGGGCTATCGCTGATGGCCGATTGCTTCGCGTACTCCTTGATGAGCGGGTCGGCCCGTGGGGCCATGGCCGTGTAGCGCTTGATCGCGGCGTCGATGCCTTTCATCTCGGATGGCGGGACGACATCGCCCGCGACGATGCGGGTTGCGAGCGGCGGGAACTGGGCGGCGAGCTCGGTGATCATCCGGCTTCTCAGGTCGTGGCCGAGCACCTTGACGACGCCCGCGAGCTTCGCTTTCGCCTTGAACGGATAAGCGTCCCAGGCGGCCTCGAATTCGCGGTCGGCAGTGGCGAGGGGGCCGGCGAGGTCGTAGAGGGCCTGGAGCTTCTTCAGGAACGGCGGGGCGATCTTCGTGGCCTCATCGCCGGCGAGCGGCATCGTCTTGAGCGTACCGGCGGTGGCGGCGGTGTGCTGCTCGGTGACCTTCGCCGTGAGCGCCGTTTCGAGCGATGTGCGAAGGGGACCGACGAAGCCGGATTGCAGATTCGTCGCAACCACCACCCTGATTGGCGTGGCTGCGAGGAGCTTGCCCCTCAGCGCGTCGAATTCGTCGAGCGCCTTCTCAGCCTGCTTTTCGAGGAAGTACTTCACGAACACTTCGGCGTGCATGAAGTCGTACTTGTCTTTGCAGTTCTTCTTGAGCGCGTCGCCGTAGCGGACGTAGTGCATGAAGGTCTCGGCGAAATCGTCGGAGGCTGCGGTAGCCGCGTAGTCGCTGACGAAGCACATCGCGGCGGGGTGGCGGATGTAGCCCGCGCCGTAGCGGTTCTTGCGGTAGTACCAGTCGCCCTCTTTGACGCGGGAGTCCTTCTCGCGGAGCTCGTCGTCCTTGTAGGCGTCGAGCTTCTTCTTCACAGCGTCCGGGACATCCTTCGCGGCCGGCTTCTCCCACTTGAAGTGCGTGTCCCAGGCGGTCTGCATCTTGCGGCCATCGGTGAAGGCGACGGTGTGGCCGAGCTCGTGGACGAGGACGTCCGGGACGAGGCCGTCGGGCCCGAAGAGCGTGACGTCGGTCTGGTCAGCTTCGCCGCCAAGCCAGGGCTGGTCTGTGCCGCGGTAGAAGGCGCGGAGGCTGGTGCTGGAGGCGAGGATGCCGGGCGGGAGCTGCTGGAGGAGGCGGTCCATCTCGCGGAGGTCTGCCTCGGTCCAGACCTGGCCCCACTTCTCGGCCTCTTTCTCGCCGGCGGGGCGGGGCCAGTAATTGAAGGTGACGTTGTACTTGAGCTCGAGCTCGGCCTCGGCGCGTTTGCGCGCTTCCATGGTGCTGATGGCGTCGTTGAACTGCCTGTGCAGCTTCGAAACCACGCCCCAATCGGGCGAGGGCTTGTCCAGCTCGACGGCGAGCTGGTCCATGTAGCCCTTGGCCTCGGCGGCGAGGTCCTTCGGGGCGTCGGCGAGGATGGCAGCGATTTCGGCGGTAGTGCGCTGCCTGTTGTGCGGGCTCTTGTTGACCTGCTCGACGATCGCCTGGGTGGCGCCCTTCACCGCGCTGCCGTGGTTCAGCTCGTTCTTGCGCCCGACCCGGCGTTCGAAGCCGCGGCGGGGCTCGGTGTTGTCGATGGCGGAGCGGAGCTCGGATTCGCGGTCCTTCTTGTCCAGCAGGGGCGAGAGCTCGGCGTCTGGAGCGAGCTGGAGGAGCTTGGTGAGGGCGGTCTCCTCGGCTTCGTCGACGAACCACTCGTCGATGAACTTGTCCAGGAACATGGCCCGGACATCGAGGGTCTGGATGCCGACGGAGAGCTGGACGAGGAGGAGGGAGTACTGGCGGCCGTGGTAGTCATCGAAGAGCTGCTCCCAGCGGCCCTCCTGCTTGAGCGCCTGCAACGTCAGGTCGAGGCGGTTGTTCGCGTCGACGTTGTCGAGGATGGCGAGCCCGGCGTTCTCGTCGTCGTTGCCGGTGAAGCCGTCAAGGAGGTAGGTGATGAGCCAGGCGGCCTGCCAGGCCTCGAGGACGGCGGTCTTCCACTCGGTGCTGCCGACGAAGTCGCGGACGGCGTTGTCGTCCTTGCTGTCGAGGGCCTGCTGCAGCTTGGTGCTCTTCGGCGCGGCGGGCTTGTCCTTGCGGTGGAAGTGGACGGCGGCGGTGGTGCAGCCGTGCTGGGCGACGTGGGCGAGCTCGTGGAAGAGGAGCTCCCGGCCGGCCGGGGTGTGGGGTGCGTATTCGCCCGCGCCGAAGACGATGTCGCGGCCGATGGTGTAGGCGCGGGCATCGACGAGGGCGGCCGCGCGCGCGGCGCGGGGATCGGCGTGGAGGCGGACGCCCGAAAGGTCGAGCCCCGTGGCGGCGGCGAGCTCCCCGCGGAGGCGCGCGGGGAGCGGTTCGCCGGCCTCGTGCGCCACGTCGCGGGCGAGCGGCGGGGCGACCGCCGCCGCGGGCGTGGCACTGGGTGCTCCGACCGTCCCAAATGTGCCGCCTGCGATGACCCTGCGGGCCGCGAGGTCGGCGGCGTGTTCGTCGGCGTGGCTTGCCGGGCGCATCCAGGGCGCCGGGGCCGGTTCGCGCAACGGGAGGCGCGCCCTATCCATGCGGGGCCTCCTGCGGGGCGAGCAGCCCGGTGACGGCGCGGTGCACGGCTGCGGCGACGTGTGCCCCGGCCGCGGCTGGCCGGGCGCCCGGTTCGAGGCTGACGGTGCCCGCGTCGAGGCGGCGTTCGGCCACCGGGCCCCCGGCCGGCGCCGGGAACGGCGCGGCGAGCAGGCGGGCGAGCTCCGCCTGGACGGCGTTGGCGATGGCGTGGCGCTGGTGCGGGTCGAAGCCGTGGAGCACGAGCTCGTCGATGTGGACGCGGACCTCGGTCATGCCCAGCCTCGCGTTTCGGCTTCGCTGAGCGGCTTTTCGAGGCGGGCGTATTCGCCCCGGGCGGACTGGAGGAGGTGCGCCATGGTGACGGCGCCACCGTTGGAGGCCGCGAGGAAGGCCGCGTGGAGGGCGATGTTGCGGATGTTGCCGCCGGCCACGTTGAGCTGGGCGAGGCGCTGGACGTCCAGCTCGTAGCGCGGGAGCTCGCCCGGGAAGACGCGGCGCCAGATCTCCGCGCGCTGGGCCGCATCGGGGAAGGGGAAGTGCACGACGAAGCGCAAGCGGCGCAGGAACGCTGCGTCGAGCGCCTGCTTCATGTTCGTGGTGAGGATGGCGAGGCCGGCGTAGGACTCCATGCGCTGGAGGAGGTAGCTGACTTCGATGTTGGCGTAGCGGTCGTGGCTATCGCGGACGTCGCTGCGCTTGCCGAAGAGGGCGTCGGCTTCATCGAAGAGGAGGATGGCGCCGGCCTCCTCGGCGGCGTCGAAGATGCGGCGCAGGTTCTTCTCGGTCTCGCCGACGTACTTGCTGACGACGGTCGCGAGGTCGATGCGGTAGAGCGGCAGGGCGAGCTCGTTGGCCAGGACTTCGGCGGCCATCGTCTTGCCCGTGCCACTGGGGCCGGCGAAGAGGGCGCTTATCCCCAGCCCGCGGGCGCTTTTCGTCGCCATGCCCCACTCGCGGTAGACGCGGTCCGCGTGGCGGACGTGGAGCGCGACCTGGCGGAGGACGTCGAGCTGAGGCCCGGGGAGGACCAGATCGTCCCACGCGGCGAGTGGCTCGATCTCCTGGGCGAGGTCGCCGAGGGCGGCGCGGTTGGCAGCGGGCGCGTCGGCGCCGGCCCGCCAGCGCGGACGGTTGACCACCAGGCGGCCATGCGGGCGGTGGAGCCCGGGCGGCGTGTTCGCGGCGGCGACCGCGAGCGGTGCGCGGAGCTCCTCCGCGAACGTCACGCCCGCGGGCGCGTCGCCATCGAGCTCCAGGAGCAGGAGGGCGCCGGTGAGCGCGGCCTCGCGCTCCCAGAGGCGGGCGGTGCGGGCGCGGTCGTGGGGCGCGGCGGGCACGTCCTCGCCGCGAAGGACGAAGACGGGGCGGCGCGATTCCAGGGCGAGCGCGGCGATGGCGCCGCGCTTCGCCTGCGCGTCATCGCCGGCGAGGACGGCGAGGCCGCCGGCGAGGAGCTCTCGCAGGGCGGTTGTGTGGGGCGAGGCGCCGCCGGCGGGTGGCGGCAGCGGCCGGAGGATGGCCGCGAGCTCGGCGTCGAGATAGTCCGCGCCGATGAGGTGATGGAGCACGCGTTCGGAGCAGCGAAGGCGGCGCGCGACGAGCGGCCCGTCGCCGGGCAGATCGACCAGCTCCCAGTAGCGCAGTGGGCCGGCCGGGGAGAGCGCGCTCCAGTGGCCGCCGGGCAGCCTTGCGAGCGCGAGGCCGAAAGTGGGGTACGGCGCGCCGGGCTGGATGCGGTCGAGGAGCGCGGCGGCCGCGGGGTCGGCTTCGTACGCGGCACAGAGAAGGAGGAGGTCGCGCTCGAAGGGCGAGAGGTTGAACGCCGCGGTGAGGGCATCGAGCGCCGAGGGCGGCGGTGCCCCGGCGGGCGGGGCGCCAGCGCCGTGATCGAGCGCGGCGAGCACGCGGCCGGTCTCGGCGACGAACGCCCGGTGGCGGGCTTCGGCTGCGTCCGTGCGCGCGCTCATACGATGCTCACCGCGGGGGCCGCGTACTCGCCGGCCACCTGCGTCAGCGGGCTCTCGGCGCCGTCGACCTGGACGCGGACGAGGTAGTCGCCGGGGACGACGTGCGTGACCGCGAAGGCGATGTTCGCGGTCGCGGTGACGGACGAGCTGGCGATGCCGTTGTTCGCGGGCGCCGCGAAGGAGTAGGCGCGGGCAGGGCGAGTGGCGGGGGCACCGCGTTCGTAGAGATGCAGGGTGACGCGCTGGTCGCGGCCGACTTCGGGGACGAAACCCACGTCGACCGTCGCGGAGAGCAGACCGACACCATCGACCACGACAGGAGCGCCGTTCTCAAGCGTCGGCGTTACCCCGGATGCGACCGGGGTGACTACCGGGTGGAGGACGAACGCGGCGACGTTGGATTCGAAGCCGCGATGGGGCGTCGCGGGGTCACCCATGGGGACTTCGTGGACCACCTGGACGGACTGGACCCCCGCGCGGAGCCCGGGCACCGCAGCCAGCGGCAGCGTGAGCCCGGTCGGGGTCACGGCAAGGGGCGGAGCCGCGACCACGCCGTCGCCGATGCGGAGGCTGGTCACCGGGCCGCGGAGGTCCGTGCCCCGGACCGCGAGCGTGCCGGTGGTGGTGGCGCGCGGGTCGGCGGGCGGCACCGCGGTCGTGCCGACGGAATCGATGTGGGGCACGGCGAAGGGGATGGCCTGGACCAACGGCCGCTGCACCGGCAGCGCGCTGCGCGTCGACTTCGTGCTTTCGATGAGCACACACGACGCGGTGTAGGCGAGCGTGGGGCGATAGGGCACGGTGAACGCCGACCAGAGGCGCGAGAGCTCATCGACCGAGAGGCTGGAGGGCGTGATCTTGATCAGCTCCACCTGGTCGGCGAGGGCGGCGGCGGCGAGCGCCTGCAGCCCCGGCGGCAGCGCCGATCCGGTCACGGGCGGGGGAGCACCGAGGGCCGTGCGGATCGCGTCGCGCGTGAGCACGGGCTGTTCGTGGAGGAGCTGGGCGGCGTAGCCGAGCAGGATGTCCTGGACGAAGTCGTCGGTGCCGTAGGCGGTGAGCAGGTAGTGCAGGTCGAGCGCGAGGGGCGGATTGGCGACGCGCGCGCCGCCGGCGTCGTGCGAGGGGAGGGCGACGTTGCGCCAGCCCGGGTTCGGGCGGGCGTGGTACATGAAGACGTTGAGCTGCGCCGGCTCGGTCTCGCCGGCGGCCACCTGGTCCGGCGGGCGGGAGGTGACGTTGACCAGGCCGGTTGCGGCCGAGAGGTCGTGCGCGATGAGCCCGTTGTTCAGCAGGTCACGGAGGACGGCGGTGACAGCGGCGATGGCGAGGGCGTTGCTCATGGCCGGGCCCCGCCGTTGCGGAGGTAGTCTTCGAGCGATGGGCCGCGGGGGCGCTCCGGGCGCGGGCGCGACTCGCGCGACGGCGCCGGGGCGTGGACGGCCCGCACGTCCACGCGGCCGATGGTGATGGTGACCACGTCCGGGGCCGCCGCGGCGGGAGGGGCGGGCTCCGTGGTCCGCGGTGGAAGGTCGCGCGGCTCGCGGGAAGCGACCGTGCGCGTCTCGACGCGGGTGGCCGCGGGCGGTGTCGCCACGAGCGCAGGCGGTGGGGTCGCGGCGGGCGGGTCGGGGCGGGTGTCGGGCTCGACGGACGCTGCGGGGCGTTCGACCGCGGTGATGCGCTCCACCAGCGGGGCGGGTGGTAGGGCTGCGACGGGGAACTGGGCCAGCTGGTCGTTCAGAGCAACCGGTACTGTGGGCGTCGCGTCGTCCGTGCGGCTGTGTCCTTCCAGTGGACCTGCGGTTTCGCGGAACTGCCCTGCCAAGGGCCCACCCGCGGCCGGCGACGGGGCGGAAGACGGCTCGCGGCCGCGGAGGGCGGGCGGCGGCACCGAGGTCTCGAACTCGAGCTCCACCTCGTCGAAGCTGGCGGCGGTGGGGCGTTCGAAGCGGGACGGGACGACCGGGCGGGGCACGGGCGCCGTGCCGAGCGTCCGCACGGCGAGGCGGGTGAAGTAGTCGCTCATACGCCGCCCTCGATGAGCTCGAGGTAGGCGGCGCGGCGAGCGGGGCTCAGCGCCAGGATGTCGCGCTCGGGCCAGCCGTACGCGCGGGCGATGCGGTGCACCTCCGGGAGCAGGCGGGAGGCGAAGGCTCGCAGCTCGTCCCAGAAGTAGGCGGCGATGTCGAACGGGGCCTCCCAGGCGGCCTCGCAGGCGGCACACTCCAGCTCGAGCACCGGGTCCGCGAACGCCGGGTGGTCGCTAGCGGCGGCGGCGATGGCGTCGCGTTCGCCGGGGGTGAGGGCGGCGAAGGGGATGGGCTCGCCCGCGCGCAGGAGCTCCGCGATGCAGCGTTCGAGCAGTGCGTCGCGGGCCGCTTCGACGCTTGCCGCGCCGCGGACAGCCGCGAGGTCCGCCGTGGCCGGGGGCCGGATGGCGACGCGCAGGCCGCCCACTTCGAGCACGACCGGCGCGCCCGGCCGCGCCGGATCGGGGGCGAGCGCCGATGCGGCGGCCGTGAACTCGAGTGGTTCGGCGCAGGCAGGGCAGGTCACGAGGGCGCGCAGGTCATTGCCGAAGGCGTGGCGGCGCAGTTCGAACAGCATCGCATCGCGGCGGGCAATGCTCGCCGATGCGAGCTCGGCGCGCGGAACACCGGCCGCGGCGAGCACGGCAACGGGCCGCGCGGTGGGGTCGATCCCCTGCGCGCTCTCCCATACGTCGAGCATTTGAGCTGCTGTCAGCGCGTGCATGCGTGTCCTCGGTGGGGGCCGGTGGTGACGCGGGTGGCTTACGGTTCGGTGAAAGCGGGTTCGTTGGGTTCGGGCACTTCGTAGTCCCGCTCCCAGCCTTCGTTTTCGAGCTTGATGCTCTGGATGAGGGCGGCGTTCGCGTTGGCGTCGAGGTCGGCCTCGGCCTGGTATTCGGAGACCCAGCAGCGGAACACCTTGTAGGCGAGCGCGACCTGGCCGGCCTCGTTGTAGAGCTCGATGATGATGTCCTTGCGAAAGTCCTTGAGCGAGACTTCGGCGCCGAGGCCGGAACCGAAGTTCCAGACCTTGTTCGCCCAGCGTTCGAACTCGGGGTCGTGGGTGACGCCGCGTTCGAGCGTGATGGCCTCGTATTCGGTGCGGCCGGGGGACTTGCGGGATGTGCTCGGGTCGCCGCCTTCGCGGTGCTTGATCACTTCGCTGGTGCGCTTGAGGGCGCTCACCTTGCTCACGCCGGCGACGTAGCGGCCGTCCCACTTCACGCGGAACTTGAAGTTCTTGTAGGGGTCGAAGCGCTGGGCGTTGACTGAGAACTGGGCCATGGCGTCCGTCCTCCGTTCAGACCTGGAGCTGGCCGGCCATCTGCTGGAGCCGGATGATGACGAACTCGGCGGGCTTCAGCGGCGCGAAGCCGACGAGGATGTTGACGATGCCGCGATTGATGTCGTCCTGGGTCGTGGACTCGCGGTCGCATTTGACGAAGTAGGCTTCGCGGGGCGTGGTGCCCTGGAAGGCGCCCTGGCGGAAGAGGCTGTTCATGAACGAACCGGCGTTCAGCCGGATCTGCGACCAGAGCGGCTCGTCGTTCGGTTCGAAGACGACCCATTTGAGCCCGCGGTAGAGGCTCTCTTCGAGGAAGAGCGCGAGCCGCCGGACCGGAACGTACTTCCATTCGGAGGCCTGTTGGTCGGCGCCCACGAGCGTGCGCGCACCCCAGGCGACCTGCCCGAAGACGGGGAAGGCGCGCAGGCAGTTGATCCCCAGCGGGTTGAGCGTGCCGTTCTCGGCGTCGGTGAGGGTGTATTCGAGCTGCTGGACGCCGCGGAGCGAGGCGTCGGTGCCGGCGGGGGCCTTCCAGACGCCGCGCTCGGCATCGGTGCGGGCGTAGAGCCCGGCCATGAGGCCGCTCGACGCGACAGACCGCGGGCGGAAGCCGTTGTGCGGGTCGGCGACGCGCGGGCGAGGGTGGTAGATGGCGGCGTTCTTGTGGCGAAGGGTGGCGTTGGCGTCGAGCCAGCCCTTGATCTCGGCGACCTCGTTGCGCGGGTTGTTGGCGGGCTGGGGGACATCGGCGATGTAGAAGGCGCGGCGGCGCTCGCAGTACACCTCGGCAGCGGCGATGACCACGGCGGCCTCGCTGTCGCTCATCGCCATGGTGTCGGGCAGGCAGAGGATGTTCACGAGGTCGACGGGCTCGAGCGCCTGCATGCCAGTGCGGGCGACCGGGTCGCCGAGGAGGTCGGTCGCGGAGGGCGGCGTGCCGTCGGCGCCGGCCTGCTGGCCCCCGGAGGGCACGGCCTGGCCGAGCTTCGTGGCGCCGCCGAGCGCGTAGCGCTGGACGTTGGCCGCGCCGGTGGCATCGAGCCCGATGCGGGTGGCGAGGCCGCCGGTGAGTGCGAGGTCGGTCGCGGCCGCGTCGGTGCCGGCGCGGATCACGAGGTACGGGCTCGCCGTGGCGGTCGCCATGGGCGTCACCGTGGCCCGGGAGAGCGCGGGGTCAAGTCCCTGGATGCGCGTAGTGAGCACCGCCGCGAGCGCCGCGACCGTGGCCGGGACGGGCGCGCCGAGCTGGACCGGCCCGAGCGCGGCGGCGCCGTCGATGCTCACCGAGATGGGGTCAGTGTTCACGAGCGTCGCCAGGACCGCGGGTGTGACCGGTGCGGAGATCGTGCCGGTGTGCGCCGGTCGCGCATTCGCGGCGGGGGTGCCCACGGCGGCGAGCGTGATCACCTTCGAACCGCCGTTCACGACCGCGGGCGCGAAGGTCCCGGCCGCGGAGTCCATCGTGAGGTTGCGGAAGATCTCGACGCGAGCCGGGGCGAGCCGCCCCTCGGCCAGGGCCAACTCCGTCACGGTGAGGTTGAAGGTCGCCGTGTCGCTGGTGTCGTAATCGATGTCGATGCGGATGTTGTCGCCCCAGGCGCCGGGGTTGGCGGCGGTCGCGAGGAGGATGGCGGTGCCGCCGGGCGCGGCGCGGAGCTGGACCGCCGAGCTGACCGCGGTGCCGGCGGCGGCCGTGCGCACAATCCAGGCTTCGCTGCCGCCGTTCAGGAAGAAGGACTGGACCGTGTAGCTCGCATGGCTGTGCGAATCGAGGCCGCCGAAGTGGCGGTCGAAGTCGGCCGTGCTGAAGACCTGGACCGCGGAGTTGAGCGGGCCGCGGCGGAAGTAGCCGGCAAAGGCGGCGACAGATGTTGCGACGCCGGTGATGGTTCGGACGCCGCTGGGGACCTCTTCGACATAGACGCCGGGGAAAGTGGGGGAAACTGGCATCTGGGCGAAACCTCCGGTAGGTGGCGCATCCTACACCCGCTGTTAAGCGGTTTGCGTGGGACTTTTCACGGTTGAGTTCCCAGTTGGGAGTACAACTCGGCGCAATTTGCGTAAATTTTTCGCAACGTGCCCATTACAGCGCGGTTCTTTCCTACCGGTAGGAAACAGAGCCGCCGAAATAGCGTTTCGCTCGGGGGCGAAAAGAAGGCCGCCCGGTGTACACCGGGCGGCCTTAACTTAAATGGGTCGCGAGTGTGGACGCTACTGTTTCGGGTAGATCCACTGGGTGGCAGCGCTGGTGCCGTTGGCGAACCAGTACGCCTCGTCGTGGACGAGCTGGCTGAAGTCGTTCGCGCCCGGGATGTTCACGCCATCCGGGAAGAACGCGAACCAGCACTGGGTCTGGCCCGTAGGACAGCCCGTGCCGGCGGCGTTCCACCAGTAGATCGCAGTGACAATGCCGGAGACGTCGTTCATCTGCGGGTTGCTGTCGTTGCCCTGGAGCGCGGCGAGGGCGTTCATGGTCGGGCCCTGCCAGGCGAGCAGGGTCCAGCGGACGTAGAGCGTCACCGTCTGGGTCGAGCCCGGGGGCGTACCGTAGGTGAAGTCGTTCTGGCTGCCGGTCGTGGTGTTCGAGCCGACGCTCGGCACGGTGACGACGACCTCGACGGTACCGGTCGTGGCGCGGGAGGGCGCCGTGACGACGATCTGCGTGTTGGAGACCGACTGAATGGTGCCGGCGACGCCACCGAACGTCACCGATGTCGCGCCGAGCAGGTTCGTACCCGTGATGGTGACGCTTGTCCCGCTGGTGTTGATGGGCGTCGAGCTCGGCGAGATGCTCGTGATGACCGGGATGCTGCCGGTGCTGGTGTAGGTGTAGTCGTCCGCGCTCGTGTCGGGCGACGTGCCACCGGTGCTGGTCACCGAGACGCGGACGACACCGGCGGCGCCGGGGGGCGCGATGGCGCTGATGGTCGTGGAACTGGTCACGACGTAGTCAATGGCATCGACGGACCCGAAGTTGACGTCGGTGACGTTGACGAAGTTCGTGCCGGTGATCGTGACCGAGGTGTTGCCGGTGCCAGGGCCGGACGACGGAGTCAGGCTCGTGATGGTGGGGCCGGCGGTGTAGGTGTAGTTATCCGCGGCCGAGTCCGGGCTGGAGACGACGCCGCAGGTCACGACGACATCCACAGTGCCGATGTTGTGCTCCGGCGCCACGTACGTCATCTGTGTGGAGCTCACGGTGCTGCCCGAGAGTCGGCTCGCGGTGACGCCGCCGAAGGTGACCGAGCAGCTGAACTCGAAGCCGGTGCCGGTGATGACGACGGGGTTGCCGCCCGCCGGCGGGCCGGACGCGGGCACGAGACCTGTGACGGTGACGCCACCGTCGTTGTCGCCGATGGTGATCACCGCGCTCGCCGGGCTGCCAAGCGTAGCACCGGCGCTCGGGTTGCTGAGGGCGAAGGTGAACGTCTCGGCGCCTTCGGGGTTGATGTCGTTGATGATCGGGATCGTCACCGTCTTCGACGCCTCGCCGTTGACGAAGTTCAGGGTGCCGGAGGTGGACGTGTAGTCCAGGCCGGCGACGGCCGTGCCGTTGGAGGTCGCGTAGTCGACGGATGCACTGCCCGTCGTGGACAGGCGGTTCACGGTGACGATGACGTTGTTCGCCGCGCCTTCAGTGCCGGCGTAGGTGGCAGACGAGAGCGAGAACGTCCCGATACCGTCGTCGTCGTAGACGGTGAGGGTGGTCGTGGTCTGGCCACTAATCGAGGCGGTGCCGGTGACGATGGAGAGCCCGAAGAGCACCGTTTCGGTGGTCTCCGAGATGGAATCGTTCTCGATTGGGAAGATGCACGAGTCTGTCGTCTCGCCGGGCCCGAACGTGACGCTCACGGAGTTGTCTTCGTAGTCGCTCGGGTTCGTCGCGGTACCGCCGGCCGTAACGTTGCAGTTGAGCGTCACCGTACCGGCGGTGCCGCCCGTCCGCGTGACCTGGAGAGACGCGGGGCCTGCTCCTTCGGTCACGTTGAAGTTGGAAGATGTGTAGTCGAAGACGCCGCTGCTGGCGTCCGAGATGGTGAGGGTGTGGGTGGTCTGAGCGCCGAGGGCAGTGCCCGCCGGACCAGTGGGAAGCGAGAGTGTCAGCAGGACCGCATCCGTAGCCTCGGTGATCGCATCAGACACCAGAGAAGCGATAACGCAGTTCTTGGTCGTCTCGCCGGGGCCGAACGAGAGCACCTGGGGCGACGTCGCATTGTAGTCAGCGCCCGTGGCCGGTGCCACCGGGGTGATGGTGCAGCTGACGCCGACCGTCGCACCAGTGCCGCCCGCGCGTGTAATGGGAATCTGGAGGTTGTTTGAGCCCTCCGGCGAGGTGGACGACGCCAGCGCGAACTGGAGCGTGGCGGGGCCATCGTCGTCGAGGATGGTCACCGTGGCGTTCGCGGTCCCTTCCAGGTCGGTGTCGTCCTGGGTCTCAATCGTGGCCTGCAGGTCACGGTTGCCATCGGTGTCGGTATTGCCGCAGGTCGTGAGAGACGTTTCGACGAACGTCTGACCGGAGCCGAAGATGAAGAGCTGGGACGCGCCGGGGCTGACGTAATCCACGGCGCTCGTGTTATTGCAGGTGCCGGGCGTGGCGGTCCCCGGCGTGAGCGTCAGCCGAACCCCTACGCCGGCAGCCGTTCCAACGGTCCGATTGATCCGGATTACGATGCCGGTACCTTCGGTACCCGAGTATGTGGTCGAACTCAAGCTGAAGGTGTTGCCAGCCGCGTGCGCGTCCCGGGCGGGGCCGGAGACGAACATGAGGGTGACCGCAAGCAGGGCGAGGGCGGGCAAGACGGCGATCTGGCGCCACCCCACCCTGGTTTGTCGATGGTTTATCCGCACGGTAGTGCTCCTCCCAATTGCACTGAGTCCGCTCCTTCGCGTGAGGCGCTCGCGGCACTTTACTCCGCGATGTAAACACTGCGCCAATTCTTATGACATGAAGAGGTCCTTACCGCCAACTTTTCGAATCGCCAGGCGCACGTAGGCCGATTTCGACTCCAGACGCAGCCCGCCCGGGCGTTGTTCCCGGCGGCAACGCCAAGCTCGCGACGCCGCGGGCGGGTACACATGCGACTCATACAACGCAGTCCCGGAACCTGTGGAGACGGGCGAAGGACGCGAAAAGGCGGGACTCGGCGGCCCTATCCGGCGATCCACCAGCCATCGATGACGTCGCGCTCATTGAATTCGTCGCGGCAGGGGCCACAGAGCCGGCCGCCGAGGAAGCGCTCGCCGCCGTTCGAATGGCGCAGCACCAGGGTGTGCTCGCCGGGGATGCCGCAGATCAGGCAGGTGGCCCCGCCGATGAGCTCTTCCTTGCCGCAGCGGGTGCAGGCGAGGACGTCGGCGGACTTCGCCCGGAAGTCGTGGCGGCCGGGTTCGCAGTAGCGCTCGAGCCAGTGCTCCACCCAGCTTCCCTGGTACGGCATGGATGTAATCTACGCGTAAACGCGCGCTACGCCAAAAGCGTGGGAAAGGGCAAACCGGGGTCTGCGCTGTCCCTATCGCGGGGGCGGCCTACACTCGGATAGTGAACGCCGCTGCGCTCCCCTACACGCTCCTCCTCATCCTCGCCGAGCTCGCCATCGGCAGCCTCTGGATCACCGTTGCCAGCGACCTCCGCGGGGGCGTGACGCGCGGGTTCGTCATGACCATGGCCCTCTGCGTCGCCGTTACGGCGGGCCTGACCTACTGGACGGCGACGGGGCTCGACGTTGCGGCGGATGTCGACGGCTACGCGATCGACGGCGACTGGTTCGGGCCGATGCGGCGGGCGCTGATGGTGGTCATCGTCGCGTCGACCATCTACATGTTCGCGGTGTTCATGGGCTGGGACCCGGTGGGGCGGCTGGCCGGACTGGCGGGGAGCGCCGCGGGGATCCTGGTGGTGGGGCTGCTGGCGGCGGTGCTGGCACCGCCGACGTGGGGGTACCCGGCGATCCTGCTCGGGCTGCTCGCGGGGACGCTGGCGATGGGAGCTGTGAGCGTCGCGATGGTGTGGGGCCACTGGTACCTGACCGAAGGCGCGCTGCCCGCGTGGCCGCTCCGCGACCTCGACTGGATCCTGATCGGCGCGCTGGCGTTCCAGGTGCTGGTGCTCGCGGTCAACCTCGTGGTGCCCGTGCGCGAGACGCCGGCGCCGGCGAACCCGGTCGACGCGGGGCTGTTCGCCAACCCGGCGTTCTACCTGCGGATCGGGGTCGGGATCGTGTTCCCGGTGATCCTAGCGATCCTTTCGCTGAAGACGACGCAGATCCAGGCGATGCAGAGCGCGACGGGCCTGCTCTACATCTGCATGGGCGCGGTGTTCGCGGGCGAAGTGCTGGGCAAGGGGCTGATGTTCCTGACGGGTCGGCCGGTGTAGGTCCGCCCCGCCGTCCGCCCCGCCCCCGGGCGAAAGGCGAAGGGTGAAGGGTGAAAGCCGGGCGTCCGCTGTGCCCGGCTCCGGGAGCGAACCGGACAACGGAGAACGGACAACGGAAAGCGCCGCCGGTTGGGCCGGGTGAGCGCGTGGGCTACCATGGAGGTTCATCCCGGGCGCTGTGGCGCCACCGGAAGGAGGGCAACCCCCGATGCCCGCAACGATCGACGAACTGCTTTCGCGTGTTTCGAAGCCGGCCCGGTACACGGGCGGCGAGTGGAACACCGTGACCAAGCCGTGGGACTCCGCGGCGGTGCGGATGGTGCTCGCCTACCCGGATGCCTACGACATCGGCATGTCGAACATGGGGCTGGGCATCCTCTATGACCTGCTGAATCGCCGCGACGACGTGCTCTGCGAGCGGGCGTTCGCGCCGTGGGAGGACATGGAGGCGGAGCTGCGGCGCGAGGGCGTCGCGCTCTGGAGCCTCGAGAACCGGCGGCCCCTGCGCGACTTCGATGTCGTCGGGTTCACGTTCCAGTACGAACTGACCTACACGAACGTGCTCAACATGCTCGACCTCGGGGGTATCCCGGCATGGTCGCGCGAGCGCGGTGAGAGCGACCCGCTGGTCATCGCGGGCGGCAGCGGCGCGTTCAACCCGGAGCCGATGTCGCCGTTCATCGACGCGTTCTTCATCGGCGAGGGCGAGGACGCAATCAGCGAGCTGGCCGACCGCGTTCGCGAATGGAAGCGCGCCGGCACGCCGCGGGCGGAGCGGCTGCGCAGCCTGCTTTCGATGCCGGGCGTGTACGTGCCATCGTTCTACGAGGCGCGGTGGGACGCTGCCGGGCACTTCGCCGGGCTCGAACCGCTGGTGCCCGAAGCGCCGCGGGTGATCCACCGGCGGATCGTGGAGCAGCTCCCGCCGCCGCTCGTGAAGCCGATCGTGCCGTTCCTCCAGACGGTCCATGACCGGGCCGCGGTGGAGATCCAGCGCGGCTGCACGCAGGGGTGCCGGTTCTGCCAGGCCGGGATGATCTACCGGCCGACGCGCGAACGGACGCCGGACGAGGTGGCCGAGGCGGCACGCCAGCTGATGGCGAACACGGGGTACGACGAGCTTTCGCTGCTATCGCTGAGCACGACGGACCACAGCGAGATCGTGCCGATGGTCCAGAAGCTCACGGGCACCTACCCGGACCTGAAGGTCTCGATCCCGAGCACGCGTGTGGACAGCTTCTCGGTGGAGGTGGCGAACGCTGTGGCCGCAGGCAAGAAGCACACGCTCACGCTCGCGCCGGAGGCCGGGAGCCAGCGGCTGCGGCTCGCGATCAACAAGCTCGTGACCGACGACGACCTGCTCGGGGCAGCCGAGAACGCGTTCGAGCGCGGGTGGACCGGGATCAAGATGTACTTCATGGTCGGGCTGCCCACGGAGACGCACGAAGACGTGGCCGGCATCGTCGAGATGGGCAAGAAGGTGAAGGCGATCGGGAAGAAGCACGTGGGCGGCCGGGCGCGGGTGCGGGTGAGCACGAGCAACCTGGTGCCGAAGGCACACACGCCCTTCCAGTGGGCGCGCCAGGAGACGGCCGAGGAGCTCGACCCGAAGCATCGGATGCTGCGGGAGGAGTGCCGGGCGGCGGGCATCGAGTTCAGCTGGAACGACCCGGCCGATAGCTTCCTCGAAGCGGTGCTGAGCCGCGGCGACCGCAAGGTGGCGGACGCGATCCATGCTGCCTGGCGGCGCGGGGCGAAGTTCGACGCCTGGGGCGAATACTTCCGCGGCGACCTGTGGGACGCGGCGTTCGAGGAGATCGGCGTGGATCCCGGCTGGTACGCACATCGCGAATGGGACACGCGGGACCCGCTGCCGTGGGACCACATCGACACGGGCGTGACGAAGAGCTACCTCCGCGGCCAGTGGCAGAGCACGCTGAACGGCAAGACGGTCGCGGACTGCCACCACGGCGCGTGCAACGTCTGCGGGATGCAGAGCTTCGACACGCTGCGCGGCGAGGGAGAGCAGGGCGTGGCGGACTGCCAGGTGAAGCTGGGCAAGCTGAAGGAGCTCCGCCGGGGGGCGAAGTCGTACGAAGGGGAGCTCCTGGAGCTGGTGTAGACTGGGCCGATGAAGCGCGTGCACGAGCCTGCGGCCTGCCCGGAGCCCGATTTGAGCGATCGGGAGCGGCTCCGGGATTCGGAGGCGGACCGCGAAGAGTGGCGGATCCGAACCGACGAGGCTGGCGCGAGCGCCGAAGCGCCGCATGTCTTCGAGGACATCGAGGCGTTCGTTCAGTGGTTGGAGGCGGGGAACTCCCAGTCCTGAGCTGGCTGCGTAGCGGAGGGCGCTACGGCGCGGCGAGGCCGAGGACCTGTGCGGGGGCGGTGCCGATGCCGCTGCTCATGGCGATGCCGCCGGGGGTGACGACGACGGAGTCGACGGCGCCCTGGGGGATGAACCAGGGGGCGACGGGCGCGGAGGAGCTGGCAGGATCGATGAGCCAGAGGCCGGAGCCGCAGAGCCAGCCGAGCGTCCGACGGCCGCTCGCGGGCAGGAATTGCGATCTCGGCGAGCTGACCGCGCAGGGGAGAGCGTTCACCTGCCAGGCCAGCTTGCCGTCCGCGTCGCGCGCCTCGATCCACTGGCCAGCGGAAACGACCAGGTGCGCTTTGGTGTTCGCGGGGAAGGTGTAGGGCACCCGCCCATCGAGCGGCCCGGCGGCCCAGTCCATCTTCCCGGAATCGAGGTCCAGTGCGACGAGCTCTTCGCCCGGCACGACAACCTGGTTGTCTAAGAACGTGGGCGGCGAGGAGATCGACCCCATGTCCCGCTGCCATGCGAGCTCTCCCGTTACGGCGTTGAAGCGGGCGACCTGCCCATCCGGCGAGGCGAGCGTGAAGGGTGACGAAAAGACGGTCGAGGTGCCGAGCTGGACCTGCCAGCGCACCTCGCCGGTCGCGGCGTCCAGGCCCCAGGCGCGGCCGGCGAGCCGCGAGGTGTCGGCGAACAGGCCGACGCCCCAGTCCGTCGGGTGCCAGATGGCGGGGTCGGCGTCGGCGACGATCACAACGGCTCCCTCGTCGGCGACGGCGTAGGGGACGCCCGGGAAGCTGGTGCGCCAGAGCTCGGCGCCGGTGGCCGGGTCGAGCCCGTAGACGGTGCCGTCGGCGGTCCCGAAGACGACGGCATCCGCGGTCGTGGCGGCCGGGTAGGGCTGCGATGGCGTGGAGAAGCGCCATCGCTCGGCGCCGGTGGCGTCGTCGATGACGGCGACGTAGCCCGGCTGGAGCACGAAGCCATCGAACGATTGGCGTGCGACCGAGGCGACAAGGACGCCGCGGGTGCCCGCGAGCCAGACCTGCGCCTGGAGCTCGCCGGAGTCCCAGCGCCAGCGGACATCGGGGCCTTTCGTGGGCGTGGCGGGGGGCGGGGGGCTTGGCGTGGCGTCGGGCGACGGGGTGGCCGAGGTTTGTGGCGTGGACGTGGGTGCGACATCGGACGCGGGCGTGTCGTCGCCGCTGCTGGAGGCGATCACGATGGCTGCGACTGTGGCGGCGCCGACGGCTGCGATGGCGATGCCACCGCCCAGCGCGAGCCGCCCGATGCCAATGGCCGCGAGGCCGCGGGCGAGCCGCGCCGCAGGCCGCTGGTGGTCGCGCCAGGCGGCGACGGCTTCTTCGCGGCTCGAGACCTGGAGCCGGGCGAGGATCTCGCTGACGTGGTACTTGGCGCCTTCGAGCGAAAGGCCGAGCTCCCGGGCGATGTCGAAGTTCGTGCGGCCCGCGGACATGAGCGCGATGACCTCGCGCTGGCGCGGCGTGAGGTCGAGCTGGCGTTCGACGGCATGGGATCCCGCCCGTGGCATGGATACACCGTACTCCGTGGCGTCGCGGCTGCCTCTACCCTATGTTCGACATCACATATCGCGCTGTGGGGGCCAGGCGCGCTCCTGGTAGTCGCGCAGCATGCGGCGAGCGGAGTACTGCGGGAGCAGCGCGGCGAGCGACCGCTTGATCCGCCGCACCCACTCGCGGGGGATGTCCGCGGCGTAGCGGTCGTAGAACAGCGGGATGACCTGGTCGCGGAGCAAGGTGAACAGCGCGAGGCCGTCCCGGGCGTCCTGTTCGGGCTCGGGGAGGCTGCTGTCGGAGGGGATGGCCCAGCCGTACGCGGGGGCGTAGCCCTCGGCCCACCAGCCATCGAGGACGCTGAGCTGGAGCCCGCCGTTCGCGGCCGACTTCATGCCGCTCGTGCCGCTCGCCTCGTAGGGCCGCCGCGGTAGGTTGAGCCAGAGGTCGCAGCCCTGGACGAGCTGGCGGGCGAGGCTCATGTCGTACTCTTCGAAGACGACCGCCCGGCCGCCGACACCCGGGGCATCGTTCAGGGCGAAGAGGCTCTGGAGCGTGTGCTTGGCCTCCTCGTCGTTCGGGTGGGCGCGGCCGGCGATGGCGATCTGGACCGGCCGGTCGCCGCGCAGGATTTCGAGCGCCAGGTCGGGGCGGCTGGTGACGAGGTAGAGGCGCTTGTAGGTGGCGATCCGGCGCGCGAACCCGATCGTGAGGGCGTCGTCGCGCCAGCTGTCGACGGCGGAGTTGGCGTACTCGACGGACTCGCCCCGCCCGAGGCGCTCGATGACGCTGCGAGTGCGGACGAGGGCGGCAAGCCCGGCGCGCAACTCGCAGCGAAGTGCCCAGATCTCGGCGTCGGGGATGGCGTCGACGCAAGACCAAGTGGGGTCGCCGGGCGGGGCCGTGCGCCAGCCGGGAACGTAGCGGTCGAGCAGCTCCGCCCACCGCGGGGCCATCCAGGTGGGCTGATGCACGCCGTTGGTGACGTGCGCGATCGGGACGGCGGCTTCGGGCCGGTCGGGCCAGATGCCGTGCCACATGCGCCGGGCAACTTCGCCGTGGAGGCGGCTGACGCCGTTGGCAGCGCCGCTGCCGTGCAGGGCGAGCGGCGTCAGTCCGAACCCGGCGCCGGTATCCACGGGGTCGACGCGGGCGAGGGCAAGGAGCTCGTCCCACGAGAGGCCGGCGTCCTCGGCGAGGCGGGGCAAGAGCTCGCGCACCGTCGCCGGGTCGAAGGTCTCGTTGCCGGCGAGCACCGGGGTGTGGGTCGTGAAGGCGGTGGAGGCGCGCACGGCCCCGATACGGCTGGCCGCGGAGGCGTGGTGCGGGAGCTCCTCGCGCAGGCGCTCGAGGATGGCGAGGGCGGCATGGCCTTCGTTGAGGTGAACGGCGCGGAAGGGGATTCCCATCGCCCGGAGCGCACGTATGCCGCCGATGCCCAGCACCGCGTACTGCGCGAGCCGCATCCCGCGGTCGCCGACGTAGAGACGAGAGGTGATCCAGCGGTCGGTGATGCGGTTCTCGGGTAGGTTGGTGTCGAGGAGATAGAGCCGCGAGACGCCGGCATCGACCCGCCAGATGCGCGCGGCGACCGGCTGGCCGCGAAGGTCGACCGTGATGCGGAGCTGGCCGCCGGGGCCGGTGACGGGCACAGCCGGCAGGCGGTCGCTCTCGGTGCGCAGCCAGTACTCGTGCTGGTAGCCGGAGAGGTCCAGGCGCTGGTGGAACGAGCCCTGGGAGTAGAACAGCCCGACTCCAACGACAGGCACGCGGTCGTCCGACGCCTGCTTCAGCATGTCGCCGGCGAGGATGCCGAGGCCGCCGGCGTAGAACGGCAGGGACTGGTGGATGCCGAATTCGGCGCAGAGGTAGGCGACCGGCGGCGCGGTGGGCGCGTCCCGGAGCATGGCGTCGAGGTCGAGCGCGCGCGCGTGCATATCGAAGAGGAAGCCCGGGTCCGCCGCGAGGGCGGAGGTAAGCGCGGGGTCGACCTCCTGGAGGAGGCGCACGGGGTTTTCGCCGCAGCGGAGCCAGTGCTCGGGGTCGATGCGGCGGAAGAGGGCCTCGGCGGCGGGGTCCCAGCTCCAGCGGTAGTTGTACGCGAGCCGGGCGAGCGGTTCGAGGCCGGGTGCGAGGTGCCCCGCGAGGAGGCGGACGGCCGTCTCGATGTCGCGGGAACCGTCCGGGACGAAGTCATCGGGTCGCATGTGCGTCTCCTGCCCGGCGCGGGACGGCCGGCCACGCACAAGGTTGCGCCGGCGAAGCGTGCACGGCGATGGCCGTTGGTTCGGGAGCGGCGGGCCCTCCTGCGCATGGTGCGTCAGCGATAGGCGTTCGCCTGGATGCCGTAGAGGTCGGCGTAGGGCCCGGCGCGGGCGATCAGCTCCTCGTGGGTGCCCACCTCGGCAACGCGCGCGCCGTCGAGGACGACGATCAGGTCGGCCATGCGGACAGTAGAGAAGCGGTGGGAGACGAGGACGGTGATGCGGCCGTCGGACTGGCCGCCGCGGGCCGCAGCGGCGTACTGCTCGAAGAGCGCGTGCTCGGTCTCGGCGTCGAGCGCGGCGGTGGGCTCGTCGAGCACGAGGAGGAGGGGGTGGTCGCGCATGAAGCCGCGGGCGAGCGCGAGCTTCTGCCACTGGCCGAAGGAGACCTCGACGCCGGCGGGCCAGGCGGGGCCGAGCTGCGTGGCGAGCCCGGCGGGCAGGCGGTCCACGACGTCGGTGGCGCCGGCGCGGGAGATGGCGCCGGCCACGGCGAGCTCGTCCTCGACGCGGGGAACGTCGCCCAGGCCGACGGACTGGAGCGCGCGGAACTCGAAGCGGAAGAAATCCTGGAAGGCGCCGGCGAGGCGCTCGCGCCAGCGTGCCGCGGGGATGCGGGCGAGGGGCACGCCATCGACGAGGATGCGGCCGCTCGCGGGTTCGTACAGCTTCGCGAGGAGCTTGACCAGCGTGGACTTGCCCGCGCCGTTCTCGCCGACGACCGCAACGACGGCGCCCGCGGGGAGGACGAGGTTCACGTCGTCGAGGACGAGGCGGTCCGTGCCAGGATAGGCGAAGGAGACGTGGTCGAAGAGAACCCCTTCGCGGAGGGATGCGGGCGCCTCCAGGTCCTCATTCGCGACGACGGAGGCGGCGTAGTCTTCGAGCCAGGCGAGGCGGCGGGAGCCGTCCATCCAGATGCCGCGGAGGAAGCCGATCTCGCCGACCGTGGCGCCGATGTAGGACGAGAGGCGCGAGCCGGTGGCGAGCACGAGGAGGACCTGCCCGGTCGAGCCATCCATCCCGGCGGCGACGAAGACGACGGCACCGACGAAGGCCGCGCCGAAGATAGCCCAGGCGGCGGTGTGCCAGGCCGCCGACCCCCATCGCGCCGCGGAGACGAGCTGGTACCAGCGCTCCCACTCCTCGCGGCGCTGACGGACGAGGCGCGGGCCGATGCCGGCGACACGGACTTCCTTGCCCGGCGGCGCCGTCGTGGCGAGATTGAAGAGGTGGCCGGCGAGGCGGCGGCTTGCGGCGCCGGCCTCTTCGGCGGTGCGCTCGACCGCGGGGCGCCAGCCGGAGGTGAGCACGGTGGGGAGCGCGAACACGGCGAGGAGCGCCAGGGCGGGGTGGATCGACACCAGGAGCGCGACCGTCACGACCAGGCGGAGGACCCAGCCGGCCGTCGAGAAGAGCGACATGTAGAGGTGGTCCAGCACGAATACCTGGTTGCGAAGGACGCTCAGCCGGTCCAGGTACTCGGGCCGTTCCTGGTGGGCGATGGTCGCGACCGAGGCCTGGAGCCGGGCGACGTGCGACTCGAGCGCGATGGTGACGCGGTCGCGGAAGCGACGCTGGATGCGGGCGCTGAGCGTCTGGAGGAACCAGGTGCCGGTGGCGGAGACGCCCAGGCCCACGGCGGCGACGATGAGCAGCGTCCGGTCCCGATCGACGGCGCCGTCGCCGAGGAGCTTGAGCCAGACGGCGAAGAGCGCGTCGGGCAGGGCGGCGAGGAGGGACAGCAGGAACGCCGCGAGCAGGAGGCGGGGCTCGTAGCGGTAGCCGAGCCGGACCAGCCGCCACATCGAGGGGATGGCGGCGGGGAGCTCCTCCGGGGCGTGGCCGTCCCGGTTAAACGAGGACGTCATAGACGATGCCCTCCTCTTCCTCGCTGGTGAAGCGCTGCGCCTGGAGGTCGAACATCGTGCGATAGCGCCCGCCGAGGGCCATGAGCTGGTCGTGGGTTCCGAGCTCCTGCACGCGGCCGTGTTCGAGCACGCAGATCAGGTCCGCGTGGCGGACGGTCGAGAAGCGGTGCGAGATGAGGACCGTGATGCAGTCGCGGGTCTCGGCGAGGAGGCGCTCGAAGATCTCGGCCTCACCGCGGACGTCGAGCTGGGCCGTGGGCTCGTCGAGGATGACCACGCCGGCGCCCATGCGGACGCGGGCGAGCGCGCGGGCGAGGGCGACGCGCTGCCACTGGCCGCCCGAGAGGTCGGTGCCGCCGGCGTAGGCGCGGGAGAGCACGGTATCGAGCCCGGCAAGGCCGCTGCCGCCCGCCGCGGCAAGCGCGGACTGGACGACGTCGTCCGGCGCGCCGGTGGGGGCGACGTTCTCGCGGAGGGGAAGCTCGTAGCGGATGTAGTCCTGGAAGACGGCGGCGATGCGGGCGCGCCAGGCGGCGATGTCGAAGTCGCGGATGTCCGCGCCGTCCGCCTCGATGGCGCCGGAGGTCGGGTCGTAGAGACGGCAAAGGAGCTTGGCGAGCGTGGTCTTGCCGGCGCCGTTCTGCCCGACGATCGCGATGGACGTGCCGGCGGGGATGACCAGGTCCACGCCTTCGAGGACGGGAGGGCCGCCGGGATAGGCGAAGTGGACATCGCGGAAGCGGAGCGCGGTGGCGGGGACGCCGGCGGCGGCGCGGGAGCCGGCCGGGAGGCTGCCGCGCGCGGCCATCTTCGGTCCCAGGCGGAGGCTGGCAGCGACCGGCGCGGCGGCGCCATCGAGCGCCCAGTTCAGCCCACCGAAGGCGATCATGCTCGTCGCGACGGCGAGCTGGGCGTAGACGACGAGTTCGTCGAGGGCGATCCGGCCGCCGGCCGCCGCGTCCGCGAGCGACCAGAACACGAGGGTGTTCGCGGCGACGATGAGGAGCAGGCTCCAGAGGACCGGCTTCTCCCGCAGGCGGGTGGCCTGGTACTGGAGGCTGTGGAGCCGCTTGCGCCGGTCGATGAATCGGTCGAGGGTCCAGCCTTCGAGGCCGAAGAGGCGGAGCTCCTTGGCCGCGGGCGGGTCGACGGCGAGGCGGTAGGCGTAGTCGGAGTCGCGCTGGGCGAAGCGGACTTCGTCGGTGTTGCGGTCCTGCCAGACGGAGCTCTCGCGCAGGAGCCAGTGGGTCGCCAGCCAGGCGCCGGCGAGGAGTGGCGGCGCCCACCACGCGTAGCCGAACAGGATCAGCGCGGAGACGCCGCCGCTGAGCAGCTGGATGAGCCCGACTGCGATGAAGTCCATCGAGATGCTGAGCGGCGGGCCGGTCATGCCGAGGTCGAAGTCGCGGGCGACGGTAAGGTCGGCGGTGAGTGACGGGTCTTCGAGGTGGCCCATGCCTGGCGGCTCGACGGCCGCGATGGTGAGCCGGTCGTAGAGGTGCGCGGCGAGGCGGTCGCCCAGGTTCGCGCTGATGGCCTGGTGGATGGGCGTTAGGACCTGGAGCAGGATGAATACCACGCCGAGCGCGGTCAGTGGCACCGCGAGCGATTCGTCGTCCTGCACGGCGCCGACGACGAGGCCGAGCGTGATTGCCAGCGCGGCGGGGAGCACGGCGCGGAGGATGACCACGACCCACCAGGCCGCTGCGAGCCCGCGGCCCGCGCGGGGCAGGGCCCGGAAGAAGAGGTACTCCTGGCGGGAACGGAGCCGGCCAAGCATGGCGTCCTCCGGGCGGCCGGGGTTCCCGGGCCGCGCCGCGGAGTGT
Source organism: Dehalococcoidia bacterium (assembly GCA_020850615.1). GTDB lineage: Bacteria > Chloroflexota > Dehalococcoidia > Tepidiformales > Tepidiformaceae > JADZEI01. Next base: position 72,640 of record JADZEI010000001.1, read on the forward strand.
ACATCATCCAGATCCGCGATTCCGAAGACGCGGTGTCACTGTCACCTGACGATGAAGTCGTCCATGTCCGGCTGGCGGGTCCACTTCCAGTAGTCGGTGCAACCCCAGGCGGTGTTCGTGGCGACGCGGCCGAAGTCGTTGCGGTAGTAGGAGCGCTGGCTTGGGTGCATCCAGATCGAATGGGCGAGGACGTCGTCCATTCTGCGCTGGTGCTCGTCGTAGACCTCGCGCTTCACGTCGACCGACTTCCAGCCGTGGGCGAGGAGCTCCTTCATGCAGGAGAGGGCGTAGCGCGTCTGCATTTCGCCCCACATGACCGGGCCGCCCGTCTTCTGGTTCGTGTTCGGGCCATAAAGGCACCAGAGGTTCGGGAAGCCGGGCATCATCATCCCGAGGTAGGCGCGCGAGCCGTCGGCGGCCCAGAGGTCGTTGATCGCGACGCCGCCGCGGCCGCGGATGTCCATCGGCCAGAGGAAGTCGTTCGGGCGGAAGCCGCTGGCGACCACGAGCAGGTCGAACTCGTACTCCTGGCCCGACTCCATGAGCACGCCCTTGGGCGTGATCCGGGCGATGCGCTCGGTGGTCAGCTCGACGTTGGGCCGCTTGAGCGCATCGAACCAGCCGTTGTCGAGGATGATGCGCTTGGCCATCGGCGGGTAGTTCGGGATGCACTTCGCAGCGAGCTCCGGGTCGTCGCCGACCTTGCTCATGAGGTACTCGATGAGGCGTTCGCGGAGGGCGTGATTCTTGCGGTTCACCGAGCCATCGTCGGGCCACTCCGGGTCGATGTCGTAGGCGTCGAGGAGCATCTCGTCGCCGCCGTTGTAGATCATGCGGAGGCGGAACCAGTTCACGTAGTAGGGCACGTGCTGGTAGAGCCAGCGCGTTTGCGGCGTGACCGGGTCGCGGTAGCCGGGCACGGGCACCACCCAGCCGGCCGACCGCTGGAAGATCACCAGGTTGCCCGCATCGGGCGCGACATCGGGGACGAGCTGCATGGCCGAGGCGCCGGTGCCGATGACGCCGATGCGCTTGCCGCGGTAGTCGTAGCTGTGGTCCCAGCGGGCGGTGTGGAACATCTTGCCCTGGAACGTATCCAGCCCCTCGATGTCAGGGAGCACGGGGCGGTCGAGGAGGCCGACGCCGCTGATGATCGCATTGGCGCGGATGCTTTCGACCGTGGCGAAAGGCGTGCGCACGCGCACGTCCCAGGTGGCGGTGTCGTCGTCCCAGGTGGCAGAAAGCACCTCCGTGTTGAAGCGGATGGTGTCGCGGACGCCGTACTTCCGGGCGATGTGCTCGATATAGGCGTGGATCTCGGCGCGCGGGGCGAAGGTGTGGCCCCAGTCGTACCCTGCTTCGAAGGTGTACGAATAGATGCGGCTGGCGACATCGACGCGGAAGCCCGGGTAGGTGTTCTGCCACCAGGTGCCGCCGACGCCCGGGTTCTTGTCGACGATGGTGTAGGGGATGCCCGCGTCCTTGAGCTGGATGGCTGCGTTGAGCCCGCCGAAGCCCGCGCCGATGACGAGGACGTGGAAGTCCTTGCGGACCTCCGGGGGCGGGCCGTCGCTCCAGTCGAGGCGGCGCGGCATGGGCTCCATGGCGAGCTCTTCGAGGTAGAACCCCGCGCGGTCCCCGGCAATGGTGGCGCAGGTGGCGAGGTCCATGATGCGGAGGAGCTCTTCGCGGCCCGGGGGCGGCGGCACCGCCTGGCGGCCATCGCGGATGGCGCAGAGCAGATCGAGCGCGCGTTCGCGGAGCGCGGCCTCGTCCTCCGGGTCGGCGAGGACGGCGACCTCGGCCATGCCGCGCGGCGCCGTGGTGATCTTCATGGCGCGCAGCGACTCGTCGCCGCTGAACTGGTAGAGGACGGCGCGGAGGGCGAGCAGGTCGGCCTGCTGGAGCGCCTCGCGGATCTCGGCGTCGGTGGTGGTGGCGGCGATCGGCTGGCTCATGGCGTGCTCCCCCTGGCGTGGCGCCCATCCGTACCGAATGTGCGTTCGGTAGTATGGCCGCGCGGGCGCCGCGCCGCCAACCGTGCCTAGCGGACCGTGACCGTGCCGGACATGGCACTACCGTGGACGCGTTTCGCGGGGCCGGCGTCTGACGACGAGAATGCCCGGAGCCTCTGGGTTCCCCGTGGAAACGCGCCCCACAATGACGCTATTCGGCGCCCATTCGCGGGCGGAGAATGACGCGAGGGTGATAGAAGCGAACCGGCGGTTGTCCAGGATCCTCGGGAACTCACTAATGAGTGCCGCATGCCTCTTGGCCGCCGTGGCGTGCGCCGAGAGTGATCCAGGTCGAAACGAGTTGGACGGTTCGCCGACGGCCGCCGCGCAGGCCCCGGATGCAAGCAGGTCGCCGACAGCGCCTGCGGGATCCGTGGAACCAACCTCCACGCCACGGGCGCTGCCCGGCAATACCCGGGCCGATTGCCCTCCTTCGGACCCGGACTTGCCGCGCAGGATCCCGCCGATGGCATTCGAACCGACGCCGCTCTGCATCCTCTGGGGCGATAACCTCACGACCGGCAGCGGATTCCGCGTCGTACTGAGCTATCCGGAATCCGGGGAAACGTTCGCGTACGATGTCCCTGCTTCAGCAACCGCCCTGGTCGTCCCGGTACAGGACGCGCCACCGACCGAGGACTGCGGTGGGGCCCGCCATGTGTTCACTGTGGAGCTGCGGGCGCTGCCGGACCTCCGAATACTCGATGGCACTGCAGTGACGTACGACTGTCCCTACGCCCCCCGACGACAGGAACCACCCATACCCAGCGCGAGATAGCGACGCTATTCTTGGTCACCGGACCGTGACCGTGCCGGACATGGCACTGCCGTGGACGCCGCACTCGTATTCGAAGGTGCCCGGCTTATCGAACGAGAACGTGAACGTGCCGGTGCCGGTGAGGCGCGGCGACGTCACCTCCTCGCCGTCCCAGGTGCCGGCGACGCTGTGCGGGTTCGCGCCGCCCCACTGCCACGTGACCTCGTGGTTCGAGGACACTGTCACGTCGTCGGGGGCGAACTGGTTGTCGGACACCCGCACCACCGCGTCCTCGTCGGCGGGGGAGGAACTTGCCCCGCCGGTGGTCGCAGTCGCTGTGTCGTCGTCGTCGTCATCATCGCCACAGGCCGCGACCAGGAGGCCGAGCGCCGGGATGAGGAGTGCGAAACGGGAGAGCATGACGGACACCTCAAACTGAAGTGGATCACTCTAGCGCCACGCGAGACGCGATTACCAGTGCTGCCGAGCGCGGGTGCCCAGAGGCGCGCCCGGCGGGTAGACTGCGCGGGCCGCGGCACGTGCCCCCGGGCCGCCGACAGGAGGGACATCGACCATGTGGATTCGCCTGCGCCAGATCGCGCTGATTGTGAACGACGCGGATGCCGTCGCGAAGCTCGCCTCGGACGTGTTCGGGCTGGAAGTTGCGTTCGAAGACCCGCACCTGCCGGCCGCCTTCGGGCTGCAGAACCGGCTGCTGCCGGTCGGGACGCAGTTCCTCGAGCTGTGCGCGCCGGTGCGGGAGAACACGGCGGGCGGGCGCTACCTCGACCGGCGCGGCGGCGACGGCGGCTACATGGTCATCTGCCAGGTGGACGACCACCCGCCGCGCAAGGCCCGCGTGCAGGAGCTGGGCATCCGCGTGGTGGCCGCGCGCGACACGGACACGTACTGCCTGATGCAGCTCCACCCGCAGGACACCGGCGGCTCGTTCCTGGAGATGGACTGGCACGCGGGGCCGGACGCGGACCCGCCGCTCTGGACGCACGCGATCGAGGGCGACTGGTGGACGAAGGTGCACACGGACCGCGTGCGCGCGATCGTCGCGGCCGAGATCCAGGACCCGGAGCCGGAGCAGCTGGCCGCGCGCTGGAGCGCCATCATCCAGGAGCCGGTGGCGAAGGACGACGCCGGCAACGCGACCATCCGCATCGACAATGCCACGCTCCGGTTCGTGCCCTGCAGCGACGGGCGGCCGTCCGGGCTCGGCGGGATCGACCTGGCGGCGACGGACGCCGCGGCCGTGCGCGCAGCCGCCGCGAAGGCGGGGGTGCTCGGGGACGACGGCGTGATCATGCTTGGCGGGGTGCGCGTGCGGCTGGTGTAGGTGCGGATCGCCAGCGGCGGCCGCTGCGCCCACCGGTCGCGCCCGTGGCGGTGCGTGGCACCGTAGTGGGCGGGCCGGGGCCATTGCGCTTTCGCGCCTTGACCCTATGCTCGCGTTTATGACGAGCGCGGTGCCCGCCCACAAGACCGCCGAGGCGTACCTCGACGCCTACCTGCGTGAGCTGGCGGCGATGGGGAACCGCTCGCAGCACACGATCCGCAACTACCGGAACGACATCGGCCAATTCCTGGCGTGGTGCGGCGAGCGCGAGGTGGAGCCGCTACGGATGGACCGGCACACGTTCCGCTCGTACCTGGCCGGGCTGCGCGAGCAGGGCATCGTGGCGGCGTCGATCACGCGGCGGACGAGCACGGTGCACGGGTTCTACCGCTACCTGCTGCGGGAAGGCGCGACGGAGAAGGATCTGCTCTACGGCACGGCGCTGCCGAAGAAGCCGAAGCGGCTGCCGAAGGTGCTCGACGGCGGCGTCATCGCCCAGCTCCTGGCGGCGCCGGACCGGGGCACCCCGGCCGGGCTGCGCGATGCGGCGATCCTCGAACTGCTGTACGGCGGTGGGCTGCGCATCTCGGAGCTGGTGGCACTCGATGTGACCCACGTGGACCGCGACAACTGGGCGGCGATCGTGCGGGGCAAGGGTGCGAAGGAGCGCGTCGTGCTGTTCGGCTCGCCGGCAATGGAGGCGCTCGAAGCCTACCTCCGGGACGGGCGTGGCAAGCTCTCGCAGGGGCCCGAGCCGGCGCTGTTCCTGAATCGCTCCGGCGGGCGGCTCACCGCTCGCAGCGTGCAGACGATGATCAAGCGGTGCGCGCTGGCCGCCGGGATCGCCGAGGATGTGCACCCCCACCTGCTGCGCCACAGCTTCGCGACGCACCTGCTGGACGGCGGGGCGGACCTGCGGATCGTGCAGGACCTGCTCGGCCACTCGTCGCCGAACACCACGCAGATCTACACGCATGTGAGCCGCACGCAGCTGGCGAAGATCAGCGACCAGGCGTGGCAGGCAATCGCCGAGCAGGCGCTGGAGAAGCCGCGCTCGAAGCGGGCGCGCAAGGAAGCGAGCTGACCGGACAGGGGCCACCCCCGGCGGGCTGCAACCGGCCGGGGGCGTGAACAACCGGGCGCGAGGAGAGGTGCGCCTGTTGTTAATGACGCGCGGCCGCAGGGACAGTTACGGCTGCGCGAAGACGAATCGTCAACGCCGGTAGGGCGGTTTAGCGGCGCTCGTCCGCCTTGAAGGGTCCATCGCGCCATTCGAGCGCGCTCTTGAGTCCCTTCTGGCGCGTGATCAGCGCGAATTCCCGATAGGACGGCGTCTCGTGGTAGATGGCGTCGAACTCGGCGCCCTCAGCGGCGGCCGTGCGCAGGCCCTGGAGCTCGAACCAGCGGTTCGTGACGTGCTTGTGGATGCTCAGCGCATCGAGCGGGACCTGGGCGATGCGGCGGCAGTAGGCCATCACGTAGTCGTCGAGTTCGGCCGGGTCGACGGCGCGGTTGACCATGCCGATCCGCGCGGCTTCGCTGCCGTCGATCATGTCACCGGTGAAGAGCAGGTCCTTGGTGTGGAGCATGCCGATCTTCGCGGGCCACATGCCGAGGGTGATCGGGATGCCGATCGCGCGGCCGGCCGGGTGGCCGAAGCGCGCATCGCTCGCGGCGAAGACGATGTCGCAGGCGCCGATGAGCTCGCCGCCGCCGGCGAGGCAGTAGCCGTGCACCTGGGCGACGATCGGCTTGCGGTAGGCCCACATCCAGAGCCAGCGGTGCACGCTCTCGCGCAGGCGCTCGCGGTCGACGGCGACGCGGGATTCGCCGAGCTCCCAGGCGCGGCGTCCCTCGCCTTCGGATGCGGAGCCGGCATCGTACGCGAGGTTCGGGCCACCCGGGGAGAGGTCGTAGCCGGCGCAGAACGCGCGCCCGTTCGCCTTCAGGCGGATGACGCGGACGGCGTCGCCGGGGTTGAGCTCGCGCAGGGCGGCTTCGAGGTCGTCGCGCAGGCCGTCGCTGATGGCGTTCATCTTCTCGGGGCGGTTGAGCGTGATGGTGGCGACGCCGCCGTCGATATCGACGAGCAGGTTTTCGTACTCGGCCACGGGTCCTCTCCTCGGTGTGGTGATGGCGGCGAATCATACGGAGGTGGGGCGGAACGCGTACGGCCGCCCGTTCGCTATACTCGCGGCCATCGGAGGTGGGCGTGACGGGACGGCCGGGCGAGGCGCTGCGGGAGCTGCTGGCGGGCGGGACACACATGGTCCCGGGCGTGTTCAATGCCGCGGTGGCGCTGCTCGCCGAGCGGGCAGGCTTCCCAGCCGTGTACGTGTCGGGCGCGGCGACCGCGAACGGCGTGGCGGGCGTGCCGGACATCGGGCTGATGACGATGGACGAGGTCGTGCGGCAGGCGCGCTACATCGCCGGCGCGGTGCGCGTGCCGGTCATCGCCGATGCGGACACCGGGTTCGGCGAGCCGCTGAACGTGATGCGCACGGTGCGCGCGTTCGAACGCGCGGGCATCGCGGGAATCCATATTGAAGACCAGGTGAACCCGAAGCGCTGCGGCCACCTCGATGGCAAGCAGGTGGTGCCGGCGGCGGAGATGGTGCGGAAAGTGCGTGCAGCCGTCGCCGCGCGCGAGGACCCGTCGTTCGTGGTCATCGCCCGGACGGACGCGCGCGGCGTGGAGGGGCTACACGCGGCGATCGCGCGGGGGCAGGCGTATGTGGCGGCGGGCGCGGACGTCATCTTCCCGGAGGGGCTCGCGACCGCGGAGGAGTTCGCGCGCTTCGCGGAGGCGGTGCACGCGCCGCTGCTCGCGAACATGACCGAGTTCGGCAAGACCGACTTGATCGACGCGGCCGGGTTCGCGGAGCTCGGCTACCGGCTGGTGCTGTTCCCGATGACGGCGTTCCGGGTGGCGATGAAGGCGGTCGAGGGCGCGTTCGCCGAGCTGTCGGCCGCGGGCACGCAGCGCGGCTTCATCGACCGCATGCAGACGCGCGACGAGCTGTACGACCTCGTGCGGTACGCCGAGTACGCCGCGCTCGACGAGCAGGTCGCGGGGTACCGCCAGGATTAGCCGTCGAGCACGGTGAACTGCGAGCCGGCCGGGGTGATCGAGAGGTGCGACATCGGCGAGCCGGTGTCGTGGGCGCCGTGCCAATGGTCCGTGTTCGCCGGGATGAGGACGGAGTCGCCGGCGGCGATGACCGTTTCGCCGTCGCGGCCGCCGACCTTGCCAATGCCGGACACGACGTAGAGGAGCTGGTCGGTGCTGTGGCGGTGCCAGCCGGCGCGGGCGCCGGGCTCGAAGTGGACGACGGTGGCGCTGACCTGGGGCTCGTCGCCGGCGGCCAGGCCGCGCGTCCAGACGCGGCCGCCTTCGAAGAGTGCGCCGCCGCGCTCGGCTGTGTCGCCGTCGCCGGCCTTGAGGACGTGGATGGGCATGTGCGCCTCCGCGGGGGGTATGGCGGCAGTATGGCCGATCGCGCGCGGCTACGGGTGGTTGGCGAGCACGACCACGCCGGACGGCGGGACGTCCGCGACGTGGACGAAGGCGCGCCCGGCAGCGTCCCGCTGGACCGGGAGGCGGGTTCCGGGGGCGTGGCCCGGCTGGCCAATGGCGGCGGAGGAGCTGCGCGCCACGGTCATCTCCGAGCCCGGTGGGTTGAGCCCGCCATCGACGAGGACGGCTGCGCCGCGCGCTGCGAGGCCGTGGGTGTTCACGGCGCAGACCAGCTCTTCGTCGTCGAGGATGCGGGACCAGGCGAGGAGCTCGCCGGCGCCGTGCTGGGCGAAGGGCCGGCCGAGGAAGCTCGTCGGGCGGAGGTACTGGCGACCGAGCCGGAGCGGCACGTAGCGGCGGCGCGTCTCGTTCATCGCGGCGATGAGCCGGAAGAGCGGGAACTCCGGGTCGAAGCAGTGGCGCCCGGCGGTGCCGAACGGTCCGAATCCGGGGAGCGATTCGTCCAGGGCGCCGCCGTTCGCGGGCAGGCCCGCGCGGCCGGAAGCGCGCGGGTGGCGCGGCCCGAACATGGCCTCGCGGAGGTAGCGGTCCGAGCCGCCCCAGCCGGGGAGGTAGTGGTGGGCGGCGGGCTCGGGGCCGGCGAGCGCCTGCTCGGTGCCGTAGTAGACGCAGGGGATGCCGAGCGTGAAGAGCTGGAGGGCGATGGCGGCGCCGGCCTGGAGCGGCGATGGCGCACTGGTTGCGAACCGCAGCTTCGCGCCGAAGACGTGGTCGTGATCATCGAGGACGGAAACGTGGTGCGCGCCGAGGTTGCGGTGCGACCCCATGACCGCCTTGCCGGGGTCGAAGCCGTCGAAGTAGGCGGCGGGGTGGACGAGGCCCCTGGCCACGCCGGTGAGCGCGAGCCGCATTTCGCCGATGTCGAGCGCAGCGTTGAGGTTCATGCCGAGCACGTCCAGGTAGCGGTCCTGGTTGGTGTCGCCGCCCGCGACTTCGCCGACAAGGAAGAAGTCGCTCTTGCCGAGGCGGTTGGCGAACTCCTTGATGGCGCCGCAGAAGTTGCGGCCCTGCTCGAAGGAGACGTGCTTCAGCGTGTCGATGCGGAAGCCGTCGCAGTCCGTGAGGGCGATCCAGTACTTGTAGCACTCGACGAGGACGCGGAGGGCGTCGGTCCCGGCGCCGCGTTCGAGGTTGAAATCGCGGAGGTCGAAGAAGTCGGAGCGCTTGTGCTCGGCGTGCTCGTCCTCAATGGAGCCGCCGCCGAGGTCGCCCATGCCGGCGCGGGTGTAGATGGCGGAATCCTGGAGCTCGGCCGGCCAGGCGGCATCGTCGGGGCCGGGCGTGGCCGCCAACGTGTCGTCGCCGCCGCGCCAGGCGATGTCGGCGTAGAAGCCGGGCCAGGGGCGGTACGCGGGCGTCCGGACGCGGTTCCCGCCCACCGCGTAGTCGAAGTTGGCGCCGGAGTGGTTGAAGATCACGTCGAGGATGACGCGCATCTCGCGGGCGTGGGCGGCGGCGACCATCGCGACGAGCTCCTCGCGGGTGCCGAAGCGGGGGTCGACTTCGAGGAAGTCCTGGATGCCGTAGCCGTGGTAGGTGTCGAGGTGGCCGCGCTGCTTGAACACGGGCCCGACCCAGATCGCGGTCACGCCGAGGTCGCGCAGGTAGTCCAGCCGCCCGGTGATGCCGGCGATGGTCCCGCCCTGCCAGCGGTCCGCGCCGGACCGGGCCCAGCGGTCCCAGCGCCAGGGCTCGCCGGAGGGGGCGGCGGGCCGGGCGGCGGCGCGGTCGTCGCGGTCGAGCAGCTCGCGGGTGTGCTCCTGGCCGTCGCTGAACCGGTCGGGGAGGAGGAAGTAGAGGACCTCGTTGCGCCAGTCGGCGGGCGACGGGTAGGCGCCGTTGGCCAGCGCCCGCGGCACGTCGGCGACGCGCCCGGGGCGCGGCGTGGCGAGGATACGGACGGCGTTGCTCATGGCAGCCCTCCCGGCGTGGGGGATTGCGCGGGGCGGCGCGCCGGGATGGTATACCGCTGAGGTTACGCTTTCGATATCACGCGTCCCGATTGGGACGTTACTTCATCTGGTTTTGGAACTCGAAGAGGTCGAAGTAGTCGCGCCAGGCGGCGATCTTGCCGTCGCGGATTTCGAACACGCCGCAGACGCGGACGGCGACGCTCTTTTCGCCGAGGAGGAAGCGGTCGACGCGCTCGTTCATGACGACGTTGCCGCTGGCGACCTGGTTCAGGATCTCCCAGCCCTTTGACTTCATGCCCTGGGCGGCCATCGCGCCCATCGCCTTGCCGATGGCGGCGGCGCCGGTGACCGAGGGCTCGACCGGGATGTTCTTGTAGACCGCGTCGTCGGTGAAGTAGGCGGCGATCCGGTCGCCGTCGGGGGCTTCGGCGTCGAATTCGCGGACGAAGTTGGTGACGATGGTGGTGGGGTCAGTCATGGCGCGGGAGTGTAGCAGGACTGGGCCGCCGGGTGGCGCGCGATGGCCGCGGCCGGCCGGAGGGGGAACCCGGCGCAGCCGCGGCATCGCAGCGAGGCGGTCAGCTGGCCTCAGCGGGCGCGGCGAGGCCGGTCTCGGACTCGGACTGCGGGCGCCGGAGCACAGCGAGGTCGGCGTTCGCGAGCCAGTAGGCGATACCGACGAACCCTGCGCCGCCGACGATGTTGCCCAGCGTCACGGGCACGAGGTTGTGGACGAACCCGCCCCAGGTCACGGTGTCCGGGTGCTCCTGGAGGAGGGCGACGCCGAGCAGGGTCATGTTCGCGACGCTGTGTTCGAACCCGGCGCCGATGAAGGCGAACAGGCACCAGAAGATCATGACGAGCTTCGCGGTGTCGCCCTGGACGCGGAAGGTGGACCAGACGGCGAGGCAGACCAGCCAGTTGCAGAGCACGCCGCGGAGGAAGAGGTCGGTCGCGGCGAGGTTCATCTTGGTCGTGGCGGTCTTCGCGACGAAGTCGAGCTGCGGGGCAGCGCCGAGGACGCCGCTTTCGGCGACGAGCCAGGCGAGGCCGAGCGAGCCGGCGAGATTGCCCACGAAGCTGAGCAGCCAGATGCCGCCGGCGCTGCGGAGCGACGCCTGGCGCTTCAGCACGCCGATGGCCATGACCATGTTGTTGCCGGTGAAGAGCTCCGAGCCGGCGAAGATGACGAGCGAGAGGGCGACCCCGAAGGAGACGCCCATCGCGAGCTTCACGAAGGGCGAGCCAGCGGCCGAAAGGGGCGCGCCGATGGCGAAGATGAGGACGATCCCGAAGCCAACGTAGGCGCCGGCGAGGGCGGAGTGGATGAGGTAGCCGAGTGGGTTGGCGCGGAGGTAAGCGGCCTTCTTCGCGGCGGCGCCCGCGGCTATGGTCACGGCATCACCGGTCATGCTGGCACCGCCTTTGCTTCGGCATTGAGCAGCCGCATCACCGAGAGGGGCACGGTCTGCTGGAATCGCTGGCGCACGAGCGCCTCGATGAGGACGGGCAGGTCCCCCACGTGCACGTTTTCGAGCACCTTCGAGGCGAGCCGCGGCTCGTGGCCGAGCCTGCCGCCGACGTAGACATCGGCCGACTCCTCGACGCGGTTGCCGAGGCGGATGTTCGCGCCCTGGAGGCCGATGTCGCCGACGTGGTGCTTCCCGCAGGCGTGGACGCACCCGGAGATGTGGATGCGCGTGCCGCGGGGCACCTGCACGCCGCGCCGTTCGAGCTCGGAGCCGAGGGCGAGGGCGCGGCCCTTCGTGTCAATCAGCGAGAAGTGGCAGTAGTCGTTCCCGGTGCAGGCCACGAGGTTGCGCCAGACCGCCGACGGGTGCGGCGTGAGCTGCTGGAGCAGCGGTTCGGCCAGCAGGCCAGAGAGGTTCGCATCCGGGACGTGGGTGATGACGACGTTCTGGTCCACGGTGAGGCGGAGCTCGCCGCGGCCGTACTGCTCGGCGACGTCCGCGAGGCCGTCGAGCTGGTCCGCGGTGATGCGCCCGACAGGGACGTGCAGGCCGACGTAGTTCATGCCGACCTGGCGCTGGGGATGGATGCCGAGGTGGTCGCCCGCGACCTGGAGTCGCTCGTCGACGCCGGCCCGGGCGAGCGGCGTGCCGATCTCCTTCTCGACGGCCTCGCGGAGCGTCTCCTCGCCCCACTCGGCGATGAGCCACTTGAGCCGGGCGCGCGTGCGGACCTCGCGGGGGCCGTTGTCGCGGTAGACGCGGAGGAGGGCAAGGAAGAACGCGACCACTTCCTCCGGCCGGACGAAGACATCGAGCGGGGATGCGAGGCGCGGGCTGGTGCCGCCCAGCGCGCCGCCGACAAGCACGTTGAACCCGGCGACCCGGCGGCCGTCCACGTCGCGGGTGGCGGGGACGAAGCCAAGGTCCTGGGTCTGGGCGTGGCCGCAATCGTCGCGGCAGCCGGCGATGGAGACGTTGACCTTGCGCGGGAGGTTCGAGAACTCCTTTCGGGCGACGAGATGGGCCTCGGCGACGGCGTGGAGCAGCGGCGTGGAGTCGAAGAGCTCCATGCCGTCGAGCCCGGCGAGCGGACAGCCCATGAAGTTGCGGACATTGTCCATGCCGGTCTGGAGCGTGTGGATGCCGGCGTCCGAGAGGGACTGGAGGATGCCCGGGATCTCCGGGAGGAGGAGGTCGCGGAGCTGGATGTTCTGGCGGGTGGTGATGTCGGCGAAGCCGCCGTGGTCGCGGGCGATGGCGGCGATGACGCGGAGCTGGCCGGCGGTGAGGGCGCCGCCGGTGAGGCGCAGGCGCATCATGAACGTGCCGGGCTTCTGCGGACGGTGGAAGACGCCGTACCACTTCATGCGGTTCAGCTCGTCTTCGGGGATCTCGCTCGGCGGCGTATTGGTGGCCGCATACTCGAGGAGGTCGGGCCAGACATCGAGGCCGTCCTTCTCGGCTTTCATGGTCTCGAACTTGTTCATCGGTACCCCCGGTGATCTGCAGACGAAGCTATCGCCAGTGCGCGAACCGGGGGTTTCGTGGCCATGAACGTTGAATGACGGGTGAATGACGCTGGTGTTTCCAGTCGCCGCGACCGGGAAGGCACGGGCGCGCCCGGCGAGTCCGAGCACGGCCCGGGATGGCCGCCGGGAGCGGTGTCAGGCGCGTTACGGTGGTGTAACGCGCCCGATGGGGGATTGCGACGAGGGTGCGGCGCTACCGGGGCGCCATGGCGCGGAGGGCGTAGGAGTTGTCGTCGGGCTGGCCGGGCGTGCGGAAGAGCTGGAGCATCGGGCACTGCACGCCCGCCTCGACGTATTCGAGCACCTTTTCGCGGACCCTGTCCGGGTGGCCGTTCGGGACGAGCTCGTCGACGAGGTCGGGCGGGAGCAGCTCGAGCGCCTTCTTGCGGTCGCCGGCGTTCCAGGCGTCGACGGTGCCGGCGATGCGGTCGCCGTGGCCGAGCCACTGCTGGAACTTCGTGTAGGTGGGGACCGTGAGGTAGCCCGCGAGGAAGCGGCGGGCTACATCGAGGGCGGCGTCCCGGTCTTCGGAGGCGCACGTGAAGATGCGGGCGACAATCTCGATGGAGTTGGGGTCGCGGCCGGCCTCGGCAGCGGCATCGCGGACGACCTTGACCACCTTGGGGACATCGGATGCAGCGAGCAGGTTGATGATGACGCCATCGGCGACCTGGCCCGCGAGCCGGAGCATGTTCGGGCGGAGGGCGGCGAGGTAGATGGGAATGGGCGGCTCGACCGGCCGGTCGAGCTTGGCGCGGCGGACAGTGAGGGTCGGCGTCTCGGCGCTGGTGTTCTCGCCGGAGAGGATGCGCCGGATGACGTGGGTGGCGTCGCGGACGTGGCTCAGGGGCTGCTCGAAGGGGATGCCGTTCCACCACTCGACGATCGGCCGCGAGGCGGAGCCCAGCCCGAGGATGCAGCGGCCGGGCGCGACTTCGTTGAGGGCGACGGCCTGCTGGGCGAGCGTCAGCGGGCCGCGGGTGTAGGTGCTCACGATGGCGGTGCCGAGGCGCACGTTGGTAGTGACGCCGGCCGCGAGGACGAGCGGCGTGAAGCCATCGACGCGGTTCACTTCGGACGACCAGAAGTCGGTGTAGCCGAGTTGCTCGGCCTCGCGGAAGAGTTCGAGCTGGTCGCGGAGCGGGCGGTCGTTGAGGGGGATGGTGACGCCCCAGCGCTGTGCCATGGTGTGCCTCCTGCGGCCGCGTGGTGGGTGCGGCCCGGCGGGGGACGCTACCGAATGAACGTCCATCATGGAAGCGGGCGGCTGGCGGGAGGCGGGCTGCACCGCCATGATCCGCCGCGATGAGCACCGAGGAGTGGGTGATCGCGGGCGTGCGGGTGGCGGGCAGCCTGCTCGTGCTGCGCTGGGCGCTCGTGGGCGGGATCGTGGCCGTGCTCACGGACCTCTCGGACCTGTTCTTGCGCAGCTACCTGCAGCTCGGCGGCGTGAGCGACTACCAGTCGTTCGACAAGTGGCTGGACCAGGTCTACCTGCTCGCGTTCCTGGCGGTGGCGTTGCGATGGGCGGCGGTGCCGAAGACGGTGGCGGTGGCGCTGTTCGGGTTTCGGCTCGCCGGGTTCGTCGCGTTCGAAGTCACGGGTGAGCGATGGCTGCTGCTGGCGTTCCCGAACGTGTTCGAGGTGTGGTTCCTGTTCGTGGCCAGCCTGCCGCACTGGCGGCCGGGGTTCGCCTTCGGACGGCGGGACGTGGCCGTGGCGCTCGCGATGCTGACGGCGGTGAAGGTCACGCAGGAGTACGTGCTGCACTCGGCGCGCTGGCTGGATGCGTTCTCGGCGCGCGACCTGGTGGAGGCGGTGCGGGGGTGGGTGGGGTAGGGGAGCGGGCGGGTGGGTGACGTGGCTGCCCTCGTTATTGCCGATTGCCGATTGTCGATTGTCGATTGGGCCGGCCGTGCGGTTGCGGGGGTGGGGCGTTTCGGCCATGCTGCCCGCGCAGAAGCGAAGGGCATTCGAGGAGGGCAGCGTGCAGTTCCGCGATACGGGCGAGGAATCGGCGTTCCGCAGCGAGGTGCGGTCGTTCATCCAGGGCAACCTGCCGGGCAACATCGTCGCCATCAACCAGAATCGGGTGATGGACCCGGAGCAGCAGACGGCGTTCGAGAGCTGGAAGGGGGCGCTTTCCCAGCGGGGATGGTTCGCACCGCACTGGCCGAAGGAGTACGGCGGCGCCGGGATGAGCGTCGTCGAACACTTCGTCTTCAACGAGGAGATGGCGGAGGCGCGGGCGCCGCAGGTTGGCGGCATGGGCGTGCAGATGATCGGGCCGATCATTATCCGCTTCGGGAACGACGAGCAGAAGGCGGAGCACTTGCCGAAGATCACCAGCGGCGAGGTGACCTGGTGCCAGGGCTACAGCGAACCGGGCTCCGGCTCGGACCTCGCGAGCCTGCAGGCGCGGGCGGTGCGCGACGGCGACGAGTACGTGGTGAACGGCCAGAAGATCTGGACGACGGGCGCGCACAGGGCGAACTGGATGTTCATGCTCGCACGGACCGACCCGGACGCGCCGAAGCATCGCGGCATCTCGATGCTGCTGGTGGACATGAAGTCCGAGGGACTGGACGTGCAGCCGCTGATCACGATGAGCGGCGAGCACGTCTTCAACCAGGAGTTCTTCACGGACGTGCGGGTGCCGGTGAAGAACCGGATCGGCGAGGAGAACCGCGGCTGGTACATCGGCGCGGCACTGCTCGACTTCGAACGGAGCAACATCGCCACAGCGATCGGCCTGAAGCACAGCGTGATGGACCTCGTGACCATCGCGCGGGGGCTCAAGCCGGGCGCGGTGCCGCGGCACGACCGCGAACAGGTCCGGAACCAGGTAGTCGAGCGGCTGGTCGAGGCGTCGGTGGCGCGGCTGGTGTCGTATCGGGTGATCGACATCCAGCGGCGGGGCGGGATCCCGAACTACGAGGCGTCGATGAACAAGCTGTTCGGCTCGGAGGCGGGGCAGCGGGTTGCGGCGACCGGCGTGAAGCTGCTCGGAATGTACGGCGGGCTGGTGGAGGGCTCCAAGCACGCGGCGAACGGCGGGCGGATCACGCTGTCGTACCTGGCGACCCTGGCCTCGACGATCGCGGCGGGGACGAGCGAGGTGAACCGGAGCGTCATCGCGACGCGCGGGCTGGGGCTGCCGCGGAGTTAGCCGCGCGGGCGGCGGACCGGCGGACGGCATCGAGCTGGCTGATGGGTTGGCGGCCGTGGTCGGCTATGCCCGAAGTTCCGGGCTTGTCCCGCTATCGAATCATTCGCGAAGTCTATAGCTCGACTGCTCCCGGATAGCGCGTTGAACGTGGCACGGCCTGTTCGAAGGTGTGATTGTATACAATCATCACTGCAGGAGGCCCCCACCCATGGCAGTTGGCTGGCTCACCTACGCCGACCCCGCCGCCCACCGCTCCGCCGATGGCCCCGACTACTTCCGCGACGCCTTCCCCTACGCGCTGCCGCCACTCGTGCAGTTCGAGCGCGAACCGGTGGCGCTGGACCCGGCCGACGCCATCTGGATCACGGACACGACGTTCCGGGACGGGCAGCAGAGCCGGGCGCCCTACAGCGTGGAGCAGATCGTGCACCTCTATGAGTTGCTCCACCGGCTGGGCGGCCCGCGGGGGATGATCCGGCAGTCCGAGTTCTTCCTCTATACGAAGAAGGACCGCGAGGCGGTGGAGCGCTGCCAGGAGCTCGGCTACGCCTTCCCGCAGGTCACCGGGTGGATCCGCGCGACGAAGGCGGACTACGAGCTGGTGCGCGCGGCCGGCCTGGCCGAGACCGGCATCCTCTGCTCGCTCTCGGACTACCACATCTTCAAGAAGCTGAGCTCGACCCGCGCGGCGACGGTCGCGTCGTACCTCGAAGTTGTGGACATGGCGCTGGCCGATGGCCGCGTGCCGCGGGTCCACATCGAGGACAGCACGCGGGCGGACTTCCACAACGTGGTGCTGCCGTTCGTGCAGGCGCTCATGGAGCGCGGGCGCCAGGCCGGCATCCAGGTGAAAGTGCGCTACCCGGACACGATGGGCGTGGGCGTCCCGGACCCGCATGCGGCGCTGCCGCGCGGGATCCCGCGGCTCACGGCGGCGCTCCACCGGGAGGGCGGCGTGCCCTCGGAGGCGCTGGAGTTCCACGGGCAGAACGACCTGACCGCGATCATCCCGAACGCGGTCGCGGCCTGGCTATACGGGGCGAGCTCGAACAACGGCACGCTGCTCGGTATCGGCGAGCGCAGCGGGAACACGCCGATCGAGGCGCTGGTGTTCTGGCTGATTGGGCTCACCGGTGAGACGCACGGCATGGACACGACGGTGATCAGCGAGATCGCGGACTACTACCGCGAGATCGGCGAGCCCATCGACCAGCGGCTGCCGTTCGTGGGCGACAACTTCAACGTCACCCGGGCGGGGATCCACGCCGACGGCATGATCAAGGACGAGGAGATCTACAACCCGTTCGACACGACGCGGCTGTTGAACCGGCCGCCGGGCGTGGCGATCACGGACAAGAGCGGCGCGGCCGGCCTGCTGATGTGGATGCAGAAGCACCGCCCGACCGAGGCCCAGGGCATGGAGAAGCGCGACCCGCGGCTGGCGCGCGTACTGGAGCTGGTCATGCGCGAATATGACGACGGGCGGGTGACCTCGCTCGCGGACGAGGAGGTCCACCGGTTCGTGGACGAGGCGTTCGCGGCGGCAGGCGTGGCGTAACGCGCGGCGAGATGACCCCGCTGGGCCCGTCGCGATGGCGCCGCAGACGTTTCGCCGAAATCATATCGAACGAACGAACGATTGGTGCGATGGGAACGGTCACAGGGGCTCCGGGTGGCGTATCCTTGCGGTATGGCCATCCGGAAGACCCCCGCGCGCACGAAGGCAGACGTCGTCCACGAGGCGCTCCAGAACGCGATCCTGTCGGGGAACATCGCGCCCGGGGAGCACCTCCGGCAGGAAGAGGTCGCCGCGAAGTGGGGCGTCTCCCAGACGCCCGTACGCGAGGCGTTCCGGCGGCTGGAATCGGAAGGGCTCGTCGAGCACGCGGCGAACCGCGGCGTGGTGGTGCGGGGCATCCCCTGGACGCCGCCGCCACCGCCGATGGAAGCGATCGCGCGGCGATGGGAAGAGCTGGTGCGGGACCCGGACTCGGTACCCGGCAGCGATTTCCCGTAGTATCCGTCGCAGGAGGGCAGCTATGGGTGACTCGGAACACAGCATTGGCGCGGAACTGCTCGTCGACCAGGATCCCGACGCAGTCATCTACGCCGGGACCGACGGCATCATCCAGGTGTGGAACGAGGCAGCAACGCGCGTCTTCGGCTTCGAAGCCGCGGCCGCCATCGGGCAGAGCCTCGACATCATCATCCCGCAGGGCTTCCGCGAGGCGCACTGGACCGGGTATGACCGCGCGCTGGCGGCGGGCGACACGAAGTACCGCGGCCAGTCGCTCCCGACGCGGGCGGCGCACGCCAGCGGCAGCGAGATCTACGTCGAGCTGAGCTTCGCCATCGTGAAGACGGCCGACGGGACGGTCATCGGGGCGATGGCAACGGCGCGCGACATCACGGAGCGATTCCAGAAGGACCGGGAGATGCGGCGCGAGTTGCGCGAGCTGAAGAAGGCGGCCGAGGCGGCGGCGGGGTAACGGAGAACGCAGGGATCGCTGCCGCGAGTCGTCTCAGCGGGTTCGGATTTTCGATTTTCGATTTCGATTTTCGCTGGACTGGGACGGCGTGGAGCGCTGACGCGAGGCGCTGGTGTTTGGGGCGCGGGCGCCGCAGGCACCTGCGCACGTACTATGGGGCGGCCATCTGGTCGCGCCCTGCCGTCGTCGGTGCGGGGCGCCCGGATGTGGCGGCGGAGGTGTTCGTGATCGGTCTCCTGGAGATCCGGCGGCGGAAGGTGCAGTTCGCGCTGATCACGCTCGTCGTGACGCTTATTTCGTACCTCGTCCTGATGATCAACGGGCTCGGTGTGGGGTTGAACGAGGCGGCGGGCAGCGCGCTGCGCAGCTTCGATGCCGACGCCATCGCCTATTCGGACCAGGCGGGCCTGAGCGTGATCCGCTCGGAGCTCTCCGCGGAGGTGGCCGGCGGGATCGGCGAGGCCGCGGGCGCCGAGGAGTCCGCGCCGCTGGGGTACGTGGCGGCGAATTACCGCGATAGCGATGGCGTGGTCGATTCGGCGGCGTTCCTCGGGTTCGAACCGGGGACCATCGCCGAGCCGAAAGTGACCGGCGGCCGCGCGCTCGAACCGGGCGAAGACGACGGGATCCTCGCGGACAAGACGTTCCTCCGCGCCTCGGGCCTGGATGTCGGCGACCGGGTCGAGGTGTCGGTCCGGCTGGTGCGGCGGGAGTTCACGATCGTGGGCGAGATCGATGAAGGGCAGTTCTTCTTCCAGCCGGCGGTGTACATCACGCGGACGGCGTGGCAGGAGCTGAAGTACGGGGCATCGGGCGCGGACGTTCCGTTCGCGAGCGTGGTGCTGCTGAAGGGCGACGACCTGCCGGGCAAGCGGGGCGAGGGGTTCGAAGCCGTGAGCAAGAGCACCGCCTTCGCGAACATCGAAGGCGTGTCCGGGCAGCAGTCGACGGTGACGTCGCTGCGGGTGTTCGGCTACGTCATCGGGGCGCTGGTGGTGGGCGTGTTCTTCTACGTGCTCACGCTGCAGAAGGTGCCGCAGATCGGGGTGCTGAAGGCGATCGGCGCGAGCAACTTCTACGTGTTCCGGCAGGTGCTGGGGCAGGTGGTCGTGCTCGCGGCGATCGGGATCGCGGTCTCGGTGCCGCTGGCGTGGGCGACCTACCGTGCGTTGCTGCAGCTGCCGGACGCCGTGCCGATCGCGTTCACCACAGGCACGTACGTGACCACGTGCGTGGCGCTGATGGTCACCGCGGTCATCGGTGCGTTGTTCAGCGGGAGGCAGGTCATCAAGACGGACCCGATCATCGCCCTGGGGCAGCAGCAGTGACGACGCTCCGGGTGCGCGACCTTTCGAAGACGTATGGCAGCGGCGAGGACGCGGTGCACGCGGTGCGCGGCGTGTCGTTCGAATCCGCGCCGGGCGAGTTCCTCGGGCTCGTGGGGCCGAGCGGCTCGGGGAAGACGACGCTGCTGGCGATGATCGGCGGGCTGCTCACACCGACGTCGGGTTCGATCGACGTCAACGGGCTCGAGATCGGGCAGCTCAGCGGGCGGCAGCAGGCGGCCTACCGGCGCGACCGCATCGGGTACGTGTTCCAGTCGAACAACCTACTGCCCTACCTGACCGCGCGCGAGAACCTGATGGTAGTGCGCGCGATCGGGGCGAAGGGGCGGGGCGCGGCAGGGCAACGGGCAGACCAGCTGCTCGAAGAGCTCGGGCTGACGAAGCGGCGGAACGCGCTGGCGACCGAGCTCTCCGGCGGCGAACGCCAGCGCGTGGCCATTGCCCGGGCGCTGATGAACGACCCGGACCTGGTGCTGGTCGACGAGCCGACAGCGAGCCTGGACTCGGCGCGCGGCAAGCAGGTCGTGAAGTCGCTGATCGAAGAGGTCAAGGGCCGCGGGAAGCTCGGGATCATGGTCACGCACGACCTGGCGATGGCGGAGCTGGCGGACCGCGTGCTCGAAATGCACGACGGCGAGCTCACCCGGCTGCGCGAAGGGGTGGCCTGAGCGGGCTGCGAGGGATTCGCGAGGGTTTCGGTACGGCAGTGCGGGCGGGTGTCTCGGGCCATCGGGCACGGTGGAGGTATCACTCCACGGAGGTGCCCGCATGCTCTGGGCCCTGCTCGTCCTGATCCTCCTCGTCCTGCTCTTCGGTGGGCTCGGACTGTTCGTGGCGAAGGTGTTCTTCGTTGCCCTGCTCGTCGCGGCCCTGTTCGCGATTGTGACCGGCGGGTTCGCCTTCCGCGGGAACCGGCACTAGTAGCCGAGTGACGCCCGCTACCGGCGGCGGGCGTTGCGCTGGGCTTCGTCGAGCAGCTCGGCGAGGTGCATGACGCGGGCGTCGAGGCCCGCCTCGCGGACCGCGGCTTCGTACTGCATCTGGCAGCCGGGGTTCGCGGTGACGACGACGTCGGGGGCGTGCTCGCGGAACTGGGCGGCCTTGCGGGCGCGGAGCTCGGCTGACATCCCGGGTTCGACGAGGCTATAGATCCCGGCCGCCCCGCAGCACATGTCCGCGCCGGCGGTGGCGACGGGCGTGCAACCCTGCACCTCCCGGAGGAGCGCGCGGGGCTGCTCGCGGATGCGCTGGGCGTGCGCGAGGTGGCAGGCATCCTGATAGGCGACGCGCGCGTCGAGCTGGCCTGCGGGCCGGCCGGGCAGGGTGACGACGTATTCGGAGAAGTCGCGGACGCGGGCGGCGAAGGCGGCGGCGCGGGCGGCGTAGTCCGGATCGTGGGCGAGGAGCTGGCCGTACTCCTTCATCGCAGCGCCGCACCCGGCGGAGTTCACGACGATGATGTCGCCGCCTTCCAGCGCGTCGATATTCTTGCGCGCGAGGTCGCGGGCGAACGCGAGGTCGCCGTCGTGGGCGTGGAGCGCGCCGCAGCAGACCTGGCCCGGCGTGGCGACCGCCGCGACGTGCGAGCGCGCGAGGACGCGTGCGGTGGCGCGATGGACGCCGCCGAAGAGCTCGCTCATGACGCAGCCGGTGAAGAGCGTGACGCGGGCGGCCGCGCCGAGCGGCGCCGCGAGCGTGTCGCCGGGCCGGACGGGCTTCCCGGGGCGGCGCGGGAGCTGCGCCTCCATGACCGCGAGACGCCCGAAGCTGCGGAGCAGGCGCGTCCGGCGGACCAGGCCGCGCAGCGGTGACCCGGCATACCAGCGCGCCGGCGCGACCATCGCTGCCAGCACGCGCGGGCGGGCAACGACGTTGCGGAGGGCGAAGCTGCGGAGGCGGCGCTGGAGGCGGTCCTTCTTCGGCGCGGCGGCGACCTGGGCGCGGACGTGCTCCATGATCCGGCCGTAGGCGACGCCGCTGGGGCAGACTGCCTCGCAGGCGCGGCACTGGAGGCAGAGGTCCCAGTGGGCCTGGACGGCTGGCGTCATCTCGAGGCGGCCTTCGTCCACGGCGCGGGCGAGGTAGATGCGCCCTCGCGGTGACTCCGCCTCGAGGCCGGTCACGGAGAAGGTGGGGCAGGAGTTCAGGCAGAGCCCGCAGTGGACGCAGCGGCTCAGGTCGTCCGCGGCGGGCGCGTCGAGCGGCAGCGGCCAGGGCGTATCAGATGCCACCGATGAACCTCCCGCGGTTGAGGCGGCCGTCCGGGTCGTAGGCGGCCTTCGTGCGCTGCATGAGCGGAAACGATGCGGGCGGCTCGCCCCAGGGGTCGAGGCCGGTGCGGAACGACGCGGGCATGCGGTCGACGATGAGGGAGCCGCCGAGCGGGGCGACGGCGCGGCGGACCGGCTCGACGAGCGGTGCAAAGGATCGGAGCGGCGGCAGGCTGGCGGCGTCCCAGCTGGCGCGGAGCTGGCCCACCAGCGGGTGGATCACGAGGCTCGCGGGGCGGAGCGGCGCGAGCAGCTCGGCGATGCGCGGCACGTCGCCGGGCACGGTCGCGACGCGGAGCGCCAGGACGTCGCCGGGTGCGAAGCCGCTGTCGCGGATGGTGGTATAGGCCGTCTCTTCCGCGGCGCGGTGGGCGGTGCCGAGCACCCAGCGCGCGGCGCCGGCGGCGGGCTCAGCCACGCGCACGAAGAGCGCGGCCCGGTCGCCTTGCTGGCGGATGGCGACTGCCTCGGGGCGGATGTCGGCGAGCGCGAGCCGGGCGGCGACCTCGCAGCCCTCGGCGATCGAGGCGAGGTCGAGCTCGAGGTCCACCGGGGCGACACGCGGGTAGACGCGGAGGGCGACCTCCGTAATGACACCGAGCGTGCCGAGCGAGCCGCACCAGAGCCGCATCAGGTCGTAGCCGGTCACGTTCTTGACCACGCGGCCCCCGGCGCGGACGAGCTCGCCATCGGCGCGCACGACCGTCATCCCGAGGACGAGATCGCGCGGGAGGCCGTAGCGCGTGCGCACGGGCCCGCCGTCGCCCACGGCGAGCGTGCCGCCGATGGTCGCGCGCCCGGGGTGGGGCGGGTCGAGCGGCAGTACCTGGCCGGCGGCAGCGAGCTGGGCCTGGACTTCGGCGATGGTCGCCGCGGCGGGCACGACGACGGTCATGTCGTCGGCCTGGTGCTGGATCTCGCCGCGGAGGGCGTGCGTTACGTCGAGCAGCGCGAACGTACCGGCGGGCGCGCAGCCGAGGTCGAGGCGCGTCCGCCCTGCGACCGGCAGGAGCGTGGCGCCATCTCGCCCGGCGACGATGGTGCGGAGCTCGTCGAGGGTCTCGGGGACGTAGAGGGTCGCGGGCGCGCGGCCGGCCACCTGCGGGAGCGCGCCGAGGAGCGTGTCAGACATAGGCATCGGGGCCGGCCGCGCGGAGGGCCGCCTCCTGGTGGGCCATTTCGCCGCAGCCGGTGCCGCCCGGGAGGAGCTTGCACGGGTTGAAGGCGCCCTCGTTGCCGAAGACGGGCCGCAGGCGCGCCATGTTCTCGAGGTCGGCCTCGTTGTAGAGCCAGGGCATGAACTTCTGCTTTTCGAAGCCGATGCCGTGTTCGCCGCTGAGCGAGCCGCCGGCTTCGACGCAGGCACGCATGATCTCGGCGCCCGCGGAGAGCACGCGCTCGGTGGCTCCGGGTTCGCGTTCGTCGAACATCACACAGGGGTGGAGGTTGCCGTCGCCGGCGTGGAAGACGTTGGCGATGGGCAGGTCGTAGCGCGCGCTCACGTCGGCCACCGTTGCCATGACATCGACCAGGCGGGAGCGGGGGACGACGCCGTCGAGGATGTAGTAGTTCGGGGCGATGCGGCCGAGCGAGCCGATGGCGCCCTTGCGGCCCTTCCAGAGAAGCTCGCGTTCGGCGGCGTCGCGGGCGGTGCGGACGTCCGTGGCGCCACGTTCGAGGCACTCGCCACGGACGCTGGCGGCCTGCGAATCGACCATCTCGGCGAGCCCATCGAGCTCGACGAGGAGCACGGCCCCGGCGTCGGGGGGATAGCCGCACTGGAGCCCGGCCTCGGCGGCCTGGAGCGTGGTCCGGTCCATCATCTCCATGGCGGCGGGGATGAGCCCGGCGGAGATGATGGCGGAGACGGTCTCGCTCGCCTGTTCGACCGTGTCGAAGACGGCCAGCAGGGTGACGACCGAGGCCGGCACGGGCACAAGCCGGACGACCACCTTCGTCACGATGCCGAGGGTGCCTTCGGAGCCGATGAAGGCGCCGCGCAGGTCGTACCCGTGGGCATCGGGGACGCGGCCGCCGAGCCAGGTGATCTCGCCCGCGGCGGTGACGACTTCGATGCCCAGGACGTGGTTTGTCGTGACCCCCAAGGAGAGGCAGTGCGGCCCGCCGGCGTTCTCGGCGACGTTGCCGCCAATCGTGCACGCTTTCTGGCTGCTCGGGTCGGGCGCGTAGAAGAGGCCGTGGACGGCCGCGGCCTCCGAGAGCTGGATGTTCGGCAGGCCCGGCTCGACGACGGCGAGGCGGTTCACCGGGTCGATCTCGAGGATGCGGCGCATGCGCGTGGTGGCGATGACGACGCCCCGGCGCGCGGGGACGGCGCCGCCGCTCAGGCCCGTGCCCGCACCGCGGGGCGTGACCGGGACGCCGAGCTCGTTACAGGCGCGGACGACGGCGGCGGTTTCGTCCGCGCCGTCCGGGAAGGCGACGGCGTAGGGCAGCTTCTTCTCGATGGTGCCGTCGTACTCGTAGAGGAGGAGGTCCTCGGGGCGCCAGGCGACGTTCCGGTCGCCGACGGCGGCGCGGAGCCGCGCGAGGAGCTCGCGGCGGGTGGTCACGCGTCCGCCTCGATCTGGCAGCCGCGGCAGAGGCCGAAGATGGCGAAGTGGTGGAGGTCGGCGGCGAAGCTGAAGTCGGCGGCGAGCTGGTCGGCGAGGCGGTCGAAGTAGTGGTGTTCGAGCTCGGCGACGTGGCCGCAGCTGGAGCAAATCAGGTGGTGGTGCGGGGTCGCGGGGGCCCATTCGAAGACGACGTCGCCCTGGCCCATGTCGGTGGCGGTGACCAGGCGCATGCGCTTGAGCACGTCCAGCGTCCGGTACACGGTGCTGACGTCGACAACGGGGTACGCAGCGCGGACCTGCTCGGCGATCTGGCTGGCGCTGATGTGGCCGCCGGCGTGGCGCAGCGCCCGGAGGATGAGGACGCGCTGGGGGGTGATCTTGTGGCCGGCGCGGCGCAGCATCTCCGCGGCTTCGTCTTCGCAGCTCATTCGTATCCAAGTCTACACCGGCAGGGTTTCGCGCGGCCGGACAAACGAAACGGGCCCCGCGTTCGCAGGGCCCGTCCGAAGGAGCTGGTTGTGCGCCTCAGCGGTTGCGAAGGCGCGGGTCGAGCACGTCGCGAAGGGCATCGCCGAGCAGGTTGAACCCGAGGACGACCATCGAGAGCGCGAGGCCGGGGAAGATGGCCATCCACGGCGCGTAGGGGAAGAACTTGCGCGCGTTGCCGCTGAGGTCCGCACCCCAGGAGGGCGTGGGCGGCGGCGTGCCGAGGCCGAGGAAGCTCAGGGAGGCTTCGACAAGGATGGCGGCGCCGAGCAGCGAGGTCGCGATGACAATGATCGGCGCGAGCACGTTCGGCAGGATGTGCCGGAACATGATCCGGCTGGAGCCGGCACCGATCGAGCGAGCTGCTTCGATGTAGAGGCTGTGTTTCTCGGCGAGGACGACGCCGCGCATGACGCGGCCCACGCCCGGGATGATGGCTATCCCTACCACGAGCATCAGCTTGCTCACGCTGTTGCCGAAAACGGCGACCATGATCAGGGCGAGGATGATCGTCGGGAACGCCATCAGCGAGTCCATCAGGCGCTGGAGGAGCGAGTCCATGATCCCGCCGAAGTAGCCGGAGGTGAGCCCGATGAGGGCGCCGCCGACCGTCCCGATGAAGGTTGCGATGAGGCCGACCTTGAGCGACGTTTGGCTGCCGTAGATGACGCGGCTGAGGATATCTCGGCCCTTGTCGTCGGTGCCGAATGGGTGAGCTGCGTTCGGCGACGTGAGCGATTCGAAGTCGATGCTCGAGGGGTCGTGCGGGGCCACCACGCTCGCGGAGGCAGACATGAGCACGAGGACGATGACGACGAGGAGACCGAACACGCCGAGCGGCTGCTGGCGGGCGATCCGCAGGTACTTCCGCATGCGGGACGGCGGCGTGTAGGCCACCTGGCTTTCGAGGCTGAGCGACGTGGTGCCGGCTGCGGAAGTCATGAGTAGCGAATCCTTGGGTCGAGGAACCCGTAGGAGAGGTCGACCGCGAGGTTGATGAAGAGGAAGACGACGGTCAGGAAGAGGACGAGCCCCTGGATGACCGGGTAGTCACGCGCGAAGATCGAGTTGATGAAGAAGAGGCCGACGCCCTGGAGGTTGAAGATGGTCTCGATGATGACCGCGCCGCCGACGAGGCCCGCGAGCTGGAGACCGAGGACCGTGACCACCGGGATGAGGGCGTTCTGGAGGACGTGGCGCATGATCACGAGCCGGTCCTTCAGGCCCTTCGCGCGGGCTGTGCGGATGTAATCGTTCCGCATGATTTCGAGCACCGACGACCGCGTCAGGCGCATGATGCCGGCGGAACCGCCGACCGCCAGCGTGAACGCGGGAGTGATGTATTGCTGGAGGTTCCGGAGCGGGTCGTCGAAGATGCTCACCTTTGTGAGCGGCGGCAGGTAGCCCCACCAGATCGACGGCAGGATGAGCAGCAGGGTGCCCAGCCAGAAGCTCGGGATGGAGATGCCCGCGATGCTCGTGAACCGGATCGAGTAGTCCAGGATCGAGTTCTGCTTGACCGCGGAGATCACGCCGAGCGGGATGCCGATGATGATCGTGAGGATCATGCTCAGGACGAGCAGCTCCATCGTGCTCGGCAGCCGGTTGGCGAGCTCATCCGTGACGTCGGTGCGCTGGACGACGGACGAGCCGAGGTTGCCGCGGAAGACGTCGCTCCACCAGCGGACGTACTGCACCGGGAGCGAGTCGTTGAGGTGGTATTCCTCGTTGAAGCGCTCGCGGTCCTCGTCGGTGGCCTGCTGGCCGAGGGCAAGGGTCGCGGGGTCGCCGGGGACCAGCCGCATGAGGCTGGCGACGGCGATCGTGACGAAGATGATGACCGGCACCATGAGCAGGAGGCGCCGGAGTGCATAGGTCCTCATGGGACAGCTCCTGGTAAGGGGGAAACGGCGTGGCCCGGGAATCCCATCCTTCCCGGGCCACGCTACGAAACGACGAGCGGGCCGGTTTAGCCCTTGATGTTCTCGGTGTAGGCGAACACCTGGTACGTGCGCAGCGTCGGGTCGAACCCGCCCACGCGCTTGTGGTAGGAGGAGAAGAGCTGCGGCGAAGCGAAGTTCATCATCGGCGCGCCGTCCTTCAGGAGCTGGCGCTGGATCTCCAGCATCTGCTCCTTCCGCTTGGCGACATCCAGCTCCATGGACTGCTTGTCGATGGCCGCGGTGATGGTGTCGTTCTTGTAGTGCCACCAGCTGCCGCCGCCAAGACCGTTGTTGTGGTACATCGCCAGCGGGATCTTCGGCGACTCGTACGGGTTGTGCGTGAAGATGGTGGCGTTGAAGTCGCCCTTGAACAGCTTCGCGCTGAGGTAGGTCGAAAGGTCGCTGAGCTTCAGGTTCGCGGTGATCCCGAGCTTCTTGAGCTCCGGCACGAGCACCTCGGCGTGGTCGATGTAGAGCTGGACGCCGCCGGAGGTCTCGATGTCGAACTCGAAGCCGTCCGGGTAGCCGGCCGCGCTCAGGAGCTCCTTCGCCTTCTTGACATCGGGGCCGATGTACGTCGCGAGCTCGCTCTGCGGCAGCGCCCAGTAATCGAGGCCCACGCTGATCGGGCCCATCGGCGTCGCTTCGCCCTGGAAGACCTTGTCGACGAACTGCTTGCGGTCGACACCGACGTAGATCGCCTGGCGGACCATCGGGTTATCGAACGGCTTCACGGATGCGTTCATGCCGAACGAGCCGTAGTGCAGCGCCGGCATCTTGCTGTTGACCAGGTTGCTGTTCTTCTTCAGCTCTTCGTAGTCGAGCTTGGTGAGCAGCGCGCCGCAGACATCGTGCTGGTCCGACTGGTAGGCCTGGAGCAGCGTCGACATATCGAGGATCGTCTGCCACTGCATCTTGTCGACGTGAGCGACGGACTTGTCGAAGTAGTCCGGGTTCTTCTTGAGGACGATCGATTCGCCCTTGGCGTAGGACTCGATCATGTAGGGGCCAGCACCAACGCCACCGGTGCTGAGGTCCTTCTTCGCTTCGACGTCTTCCTTCGCGACGATCGCCTTCTGGGTGTCGCCGATTTCGGACAGCGATTCCGCGTAGGGGAACTTCGTCGTCAGCCTGAAGGTATTGGCGTCGATGACTTCCATCTTGTCGACAACGGCCTTGAAGAAGTCGTTGTTCTGCGCCTGGGGCAGATCACGGAAGCGCTCGTAGCTGTACTTCACGTCCTCGGCGGTCACCGGGCGGCCATTGACGGGCGCGGTGTTCTGCCACTTCGCGTCCTTGCGGAGCTTGAAGATGAACTCGGTGCCGGCCGTCCCGGGAATCTCCACCGTCTCCGCGAGGAGCGGCTTGAAGGTCTGGTCCTTGATCGAGAACCCGCCGAGGAAGGTGTAGACGCGGGCCATCTGGGTGAGGCCCACGGAGACTTCGATGTGCGGGTCGATGCCGAGCACGTTCAGGAACGTGCCGGTGCGGTATGTGCCGCCCTTCTTGACCGCTTCGGTGGCCGTGGCGGTCGCCGAAGCGACGCCCTGGGTGGCCGGTGCGGTGGCCGGCGCGCTGGTGGCGTCCCCGTCGGTGTCGCCGCTGTCATCGTCGTCTCCACAGCCGACGAGGCCGAGCGCAGCTGCGCCGAGGCCGGCGCCGGCGGCGCCGCCGACGAAACGGCGGCGAGAGACTGCGCCGGCCCGCAGGCGGCGCATCCAGTAGTTGTCATCCCTCACGATGGTTTTCCCCCCATGAATTGCAGGTATCGGTTACGCGCGATGAAGCGCGTACAGGCCGAGCCGGATTCGGCGAAGTATACGAGCGGCCTCTATCCGGTCAATAAGCCGCACAGCCACGTATACGCCGCATGAAAGCGGACGGATTGCAGCCGCTATCATAAGCACCCTTTTTCGACTTGTGGTCCCCGGCGAGGCCGACCTTTATCTTCAACCGAACGAACTCTCGATTGGTCGGAGCCCACTCGGTCGCGCGCTGTACTAAGCCCACGAGTGCATTGAATAGGTCTATCGTTGCAATCGGCTGGTAAAATGCCAGTACACGGAAACGCTCACCGGCTGGATTCACCGCAACGGGCGACCTGGCCGGTGAGATATCAGCACAAGAACCGATGCCGACAATCAGCGTCGCGCGGGGCCCGCGCTATCGATCCGGGTAGCCTGGCGCCCGGGTGTCAACGCTCGCCGCGGCATCCCGGTGCTGCGGCCAGAACGAGCTCGCCGTCCGCCCGCGGACGTAGTCGTGGCGGAAGACCTCGGCGTACTGGACCAGCCAGTCGAGCGTGCCACCGCCACCACCGCGCAGGAGCGCGAGGAGCGCGGTGCGCGTGAGCTCCCGGCGGCGCAGCGGGTCGAACGTGGCCGCGGCGGCCTCGAGGGCGGTGTCGATGCTCGCGTCGGCGAACCCGGCGAGCTGCGCCCCGGCCGACGACGAGTGGTAGCGCTCGAAAAGGAGCTGCGCAGGCTCGGGGGTGGTGAACGCCGGGGCCCAGCCAAACCACGCGGCCGCGCGCCCGTTGCCGTACTGGCCTTCGATCGACTTCCGGGAGATCGCGGTGTAGGTCTCGACGGCGGCGCGGAACTGCGGCCCGAGGACTTCGTTCAACATGCCCGTGACGACCGAGCTGGCGCTGTAGAGCGGGTCGAAGATCGACGGAAAGTCGATCGTTATGACGCCCAGGGCCGGCCCGCCGGCGGCCTCCCAGCGCGCACGGGCGTCCTTCGCGGCGGCCGCGAAGTCGGGGCCGTAGCCGGGCAGCGTGACGATGTCCTGCTCCGAGAGCCCGGCCGCGCCGCCGGGCACCGGTAGCGCGGGCAGCGCCCGTCCCCCGAAGAGCCGGGCCGCGAGCTCGCCCCGGTGGAGCGCCCCGAGCAGCGCCAGGCGGAGCCCGGGATGGTCCCACGGCGGGCCGCCCACGGAGAGCGTCGAGATGACGTTGAAGTCCTCTTCGCGGCGCTCTTCGTGGAAGCCCGCCCCGGCCGCCCGGAGCTCCTGCGCGGCGCGGCGGTCGCGGGCGATGAACTCGTCGACTTCGCGCGCGAGGAAGGCTGCGGGGTCGCCGGCCGGCGGCGTTACGTCGAGCGCGGCCACCCGGGCGCGGCGGTGCCCGGCCGGGTTCGCGACGAACCGGAGCGAACCATCGTCGCCCGTGCCTTCGAAGAGGAACGGCCCGCTGCCGATGACCGCCGCCGGCGCGAGGTCAGCCCACGTGGCGGCGAACGCGTCCACGGCTTCGGGGGCCTGGACCAGGGCGAAGCGCCCGGCGAGCGCGCCGGGGAGGAACGGGTCCGGCGCCTGCGTCTCGATGCGGACCGTGGTCGCATCGATCGCCGCGACGCGGGCGATGCCGAGATAGTCGGTGGCGCGCTGGGTGGCGGGCAGGGTCAGGGTGCGGGCGAGCTCGACGGCGCGGCGGAGGTGGGCGGCGACGTCCTCGGCGGTGACCGCGCGGCCATGCAGAGGCGCGCGGTCGTGCCAGCGCGCTCCCGGCGCCAGGTGCAGGACGAGCGTGAGCTCGTCCGCCTGCTCCCAGCGCGCCGCGAGGTCGGGCTCGAGTTCCACGCCGAATTCGCGCCACTGGACGAGGCGGGAGTGCGTGCGGCCGAGCACCTCCGCGACAGTTGGCTCGCCCGCGCGCTGGGCATCGAAGGTATCGAAGTTGAACCCGACCGCGGCCGGGACGCGTAGCACACCGGAGGGCGCCGGCTCGGGAGTCGCGGTGGGCGTGGCTGGGATCGGCGTAGACGTGGTGGGCGGCGAGGGGGTGGGCGTGGGGCTCGCGGAGGCCCGGGGCGCGCCGCCGCCGTCCCGCGTGGCGGCGACGACACCGGCCGCGGCGCCACCGGCGGCGACCAGCGCGATCGAACCGCCGGCCAGGAAGCGACGGCGCGTCCAACGAGCGGTCATGCGGGCAGCATGCCACGCGGCGGCGAACCGGCGGGGTGCAGCTCAGCGGGCAACGGGATGCTCGTGGTCCGCGCCGGTCATCCGGGCGGCATCGGGGCTGAGGCAGCAGGCGATCGCCTCGTGCAGGGCCGGCGTCTCCGGCTGGAGCGTCACGTGGCCGATGCCGAAGCGGTCGCGCAGGAGCACGGTGAGCTCGGTGAGGATGCGTTCGGTGGCGCGGACGTCGGTGAGCTCGACGTGCGCGCTGAGCGCGGGGAAGCTCGGCGCGATCGACCAGACGTGGACATCGTGGAGGGCGACGACGCCGTCGACGGTGCTGCCGGCGGCCATGATCTCGGCGGGGTCGAGCCCGGGCGGCGCGCTTTCGAGCAGGATATCGGCGGCGTGGCGCAGGAGGAGGAGCGACCGGGGCACGACGAACGCTGCGATGGCGAGCGCGACCACGACATCGAGCCCGTCCCAGGCGCCGAGGGCGATGGCTGCGGCGCTGGCCACGACGGCGACCGAGCTCAGGGCGTCGGCGCCGGCTTCGAGGCGGGCCGCGCGCGCGTTCAGGTTGTCGTGGGCGTGGGTGTGCAGCATACGCACGACGACGAGGTTCACGGCCAGGCCGGCGAGACCGACGCCGATGACCGGGACCGCATCGACATCGTGGCTGTCGCCGGCGCGGGAGATCGCTTCGAAGATGATGTACCCGGCGATGCCGAGGAGGAGGGCAACGTGCACCGGCACGGCCAGCACTTCGAAGCGCGCGTAGCCATAGGTGCGGCGGCCGCCGGCGGGGCGCCGGGCGAGCGTGGCCGCGGCCAGCGCGAGCAGTAGCCCGGCCGAATCGGCGAGGGCGTGTCCCGCATCCGAAAGCAGCGCCAGCGAGCCGGTGAGCACGCCGGTGACGGCCTCGATGACCACGAAGGCGAGGGAGAGCACGAGCCCGAGCAACAGGACGCGCTGCGGCGATTCGGTATGCGCGGGGTGCCCGTGGGCCATGGATCGATGCTAACAGGACGGGCGCGGACGGCCTGAGAGCGTGTCTCAGGCCACCGGAACGAGCGAGCTGCTACCCGCCGCGCGAGGCGCGGAACGCGGGGATCTTGAAGTTGTCCCAGGTGACGATGTGGGTGGGTTCGAAGCGGACCCAGCGCCAGTTGCTGCCGCGCGCGCTGGAGTCGTTGCGCTTCGCTTCGGCGGGCTCGCCGTGGCCGCCGGCGTATTTCTTGCCCATCTGCCAGCGGGCCTTCTCGAGCCCGGCGTCGGCGGCTTCGGCTTCGGCGTCTTCGAGGACGACAGCGCGACCCTGGAACATGGCGCCCTGGAGCTCGGGGAATCGCTCGTTGCGGTCGATGAGGACGGTGCCGGCGGGATTGCGGCGGAAGTTCACGACCTTCTGACCGCGGCAGTAGAAGTAGATGTTGCCATCGGCCCAGCCGAACCAGAGCGGCGTGAGGTTGATGCGGGTGCCGGGGCCGACGCTGGCGACGCGCATGTTCCAGCTGGTCTCCATCATCTCGTCGAGCTGCTCGGGGGTGAGCGACAGTTCCTTCGGGATCGGCATGTGGTGGCCCTCTCGTTTCGTAAGTGGCGAGATGATACGATGCCTTTCGTCGCACGCGGGTGTGGTTCAATGGCAGAACGCGACCTTCCCAAGGTTGAGACGAGGGTTCGATTCCCTTCGCCCGCTCCACGCTGACACGCCGCGCCCGACGGCCCGCCGTACGGAGCGCGCGCATGCCCGAAACCCGTCCGGACGACTCACAGGCGCACGCGATCGCGCGGCGCGTCTCCGCGCGATTGGCGGAGGTGCCCGGCGTTGCGGCGGTCGTGCTCGGCGGATCGCAGGCAACCGGCAACGCGGAACCCGGCTCCGACATCGACCTCGGCATCTACTACCACCCGGCGCAGCCGCTCGACCTCGGCGCGTTGCGGGCGCTCGCGACCGAGCTCGACGACCGGCCGGCCGGCACCGTCTCGGACCGCGGCCCCGAGGGCGTCGTGACCGTGCCCGGCGAGTGGGGGCCGTGGATGAACGGCGGCGCCTGGCTGCGGGTCGACAGAGTGCACGTTGACTGGCTGTACCGGGACATCGAACGCGTGTCCGACGTGATCGCGGAGTGCCGTGCCGGGCGGGTGACGGCGGACTACTACCCCGGCTACGCGCACGCCTTCCACAACCACATCTACCTCGCGGAAACGGCAGCTGCGGTGCCGCTCTTCGACCCCGGGAACGTGGTCGCGGCGCTCAAGGCGCTGGTGACGCCGTACCCGGCGGCGCTGCGGGCGGCGATCATGCAGCGCTACCTGTTCGACGCGCGGTTCACGCTGGCGCACGCGGCGAAGCCGGCCGCGCGTGGCGACATCCTCGTCGTGAGCGGGGACCTGTTCCGGTCTGCGGCCTGCCTGGTGCAGGTGCTGTTCGCACTGAACGAGACGTACTTCCTCTCGGAGAAGGGCGCGCTCGCGCGGGTCGACGGGTTCGCCCGGAAGCCCCGCGGGTTCCGGCGGACGGTGGAGCGCGTGCTGGCGGCACCCGGGCGGACGCCAGCTGCGCTGGCCGCGAGCGTGGCGGCGTTCGCGACGCTCACCGCGGACGTCGACGCGCTGTGCTCGGGCGAGGGGCTGCGGTGAGGCGGCGGAAGGACGGCCGGACGGTGGCGGAGCGTAGCGGGTGCAAGGTATCGCGAGGGCCGGACGCCTGCCATACTCACGTAACTATCGAGGTTTAAAGACTCCGAGATTCCCATTCGGGATATGGGGGCACCAGTGCCACGCAGCAGCCGGGTCCGTGCCGTACTCATCCTCGTCGTGCTTGTCGCGGCGCTGGCCGCCACGCTTGCCGTCGTCTTCGCCGACGACAGTGACGAGGCCAGAAACGCCGGCACGTCCGTCCGCGCGACAGATACCACCAGCGCGACCAGCGAGACGCCCACCACGCCGCAAGCCGCACCCACAGGCACCTCGAGCGCATCCAGCGCAACGCCGACATCGCCGGCAGCAACACCAACGGCCCAATCGGCAGCGGAGGTGGCGCTACGCAGCAACGCGCACGTGCGCGCAGTGACCGGCGACACGACCTATTCGGTCACGCTTCGAGGAGCGGCCATGCGGCTGGAAGAGAGCGGACAGGACCGGGAAATCGGGACCGGCTTCGACATCGCACTGGACGCTCCGATCAGCAGCCAAGGTCCGTGGCGCATCCTCCGCTGTCGGGGCACGCGCCAGGTTTCCTACGACATGCCCATCCGAGAGGTGCAGCACATCACCGGGGTCATAACGCACGATGGCGAAATCCTGGAGCTCGTTCCTGAACGTTTCGACGAAGCGGAAGCCATAGCGGATGAGTCGTATGCCACCACGTGGCAGATCATCGAGCTTCCCAACAAGAAGACCCTCTGGAGAGGCAAGGCTGGTCAACCAATCGCTGATGGGGGACTTGAATTCATGAAATGCCCGGAAGGGTTCCACGACGACTGACCGGCCCCCGGCGGAGGTCGGAGATCGAGAATCAACGGCGGCGAGTGCGTCCCACGTTCGACCCTCCACCTTCCACCATCGACCGCTCAGTCCTGCACGCGGTCGAGGAAGCCGGTGACGAGGGCGAGGAACTCGTCCGGGTGTTCGCGCCAGTAGCCGGGCTGGTCGGCGATTTCGACGCGGCAATCGGGGATGTTGGCGCCGAGGAGCTGGGCCGCGCGGACCGGGTGAAGCCCGTCACCTTCGTAGGCGATGACGAGCGTGGGCACGCGGATCGCGCGGTAGCAGTCCGGGTCGTGGAACGGCGCCTGGAGCAGCCCGCGAATGCCGTGGGCGAGCGCGAGCGGGTTCTGCGTGAGCATCCAGCGCGCGCGTTCATCCGCTTCCTCGGGCGTAGCCGCGAAGCCGGGGAAGGTGCGCGCCAGCTCGACCGTCTTCGCGAGGCCGTAGTTCTCGACGGCGGCGGCGAGCATGTCGAGGACCATGATCGCGCGCTGTTCGCCTTCGCCGCGCATGGGGCCGTGGCCAAGGGGCGGCGGCATCACGAGGACGAGGCCGCGCACGAGCTCGGGCCGTTCGAGCGCGACCCAAAGCGCCGTGGCTGCGCCCATGGAACCGCCACCGAAGACGGCCGCGCCGTCGTGGTGGGGCGCGGCCAGCGCCGCCATGTCCTGGCCAAGCGTCTCCCAGGTGTAGCCTGCCGGGTCCGCGGGGCCGTCGGACTGGCCGTGCCCGCGGGCGTCGTAGACGAGCAGGCGGACGCGCTCGTGGAGGGCGTCGAGGCCGCTGTGGTTGTCGTCGATCTGCTCGATCGAGCCCATGAGCCCGTGGCCGAAGACGGCGAGCGGGCCGTCGCCTTCGATGCGGTAGCGCAGGCGGTAACCGTTGACGTGGGCGAAGCCGGTGGGCACGACTCCAGCGTAGCGCCGGACCGTGCCGCCGGGGAACCTTGGACGAAAGCGGGCTTACGCGAGCGGGAACTGGCGCAGGTGGGCGAGGATCTCGCCCTTCACGTCGTCGAACCGCTCCTGGATGAGCCAGTGGCCGGCGTCGAGCTCGACGAACTTGTTGTAGCCGGTCATGTAGTCGGTCTGGGCGAGGGTGGTCGCGCGGCCGACCGCCTGGTCGCCGTTGCCCCAGATGGTCAGCGTGGGGGTGGCGACTTTGCGCTCGGCGTCGGCCATGTTGCCGGGGTCTTCGCGCATGCCGAAGGAGCCGCGGTACCAGTTGAGGGCGGCCGTCATGGCGCCGGGCTCGGTGAACTGGGCGACGTACTCGCGCTTCTCCTCGTCGTCGCTGGCGGCCCAGATGTTCCTCAGCATCTCCCAGTCGTTGGCGGCGAAGGCGGCTTCGGCCACACCGGGCTCCTGGAAGAAGAAGATGTACTGGCTCTTCTCCTGCTGGTCCGGGTCATCGCGGAAGGCGCGGCCGTAGGAGGCGGGGTGGGGGATGGAGAGGGCCGTCCAGGACTGGACGCGCTCCGGGTAGGTCATCACGACGCGCCAGCCGACTCCCGCGCCCCAGTCGTGGGCGATGAGGTGGAACTTGTCCACGCCCCAGGCGTCGGCGAGGTCGATCACGTCCTTCGCGAGGAGGTCCGTCTGGTAGTTCTCCTTGCCTTCGGGGCGGGCCTTCGGGCTGTAGCCGCGCTGGTCCGGGGCGAGGCAGCGGTAGTCGGCGGCGACGAGCTCCGGCAGGAGCTGCGTCCACATGTGGGAGGTCTCGGGGAAGCCGTGGAGGAGGATGACGGGCTCGCCGCTTTCGCCGGCCTCGCGGCAGCGGAACGTCATCCCGTTTACGGTGATCTCGCGGGTGGTGGTGGTCATGGTGCGGCCTTTCGCTCGAATGGGGTTCGGGAAGCCTACAGGAGCGGACGGGCGGCGTCATACGCCGCGGGGCAGCTCCTGGTCCGGACGCGAAAACGCGCGCGTTTGCACGCGCGCGCTTCGGAGGCTGGCGGCGGGACCGTCAGGGGCGTTCGTTGCTCATGATGATCGTGCCGGCGGCGCCGAACATGCCGCCGACGCCGTGACAGACGCTGATCTTCGCGCCGGGGACCTGCGCGGGGGCGATGCCGCGCACCTGGCGGACGCTCTCCTGGAGGGCATACATGCCGTACATGCCGGAGTGCATGTAGCTCAGGCCGCCGCCGTTCGTGTTCAGCGGGAGCTTGCCGCCCGGGCGGCTGTTGCCCTCCCAGATGAACGCGCCGGCTTCGCCGCGGCCGACGAACCCGAGGTCTTCGAGGCCGTAGATCGGCAGGTGGGCGAAGGCGTCGTAGATCATCAGGTGGTCGACGTCCGCGTGGGAAATGCCCGCTTCGGCGAACGCCTTCTTGCCGGAGACGCGGAAGGCCTTCGAGGTCGTGAGGTCCTCCATCTGGCTGATCATCGGCGTCTCGACGCTTTCGCCGGTGCCGATGATGTAGACCGGCTTCGTGGGGAAGTCCTTCGCGCGGTCGGCGGAGGTCATGATGAGCGCGCCGCCGCCATCGGTGACCAGGCAGCACTCGAGGAGATGGAACGGGTAGGCGATCATCCGCGAATTAAGAACGTCGTCGACGGTGATCGGGTCGCGGAAGCTGGCGCGGGGGTTCATCCCGGCCCATTCGCGCTGGACGACGGCGACCATGGCGAGCTGCTCGTGGGTGAGGCCGAAGTCCTGCATGTAGCGCAGGACGGGGACGGTGAACGTGCTCGGCGGGCCGGAGGGGCCGAACGGGGTTTCGAACTGGCCCTGGAGGCTGGCCGGGGCGGGACCCCAGCGCCCGGCCCCAACACGCGAGCGGCCGCTCTCGCCGTGCGTGATGAGGACGGTCGAACAGAGGCCCTCGTTGATGGCGGCCGCGGCGTGTCGCACGTGGAGCATGAACGAGCAGCCGCCGAC
Source organism: Dehalococcoidia bacterium (assembly GCA_020850615.1). Taxonomy (GTDB): domain Bacteria; phylum Chloroflexota; class Dehalococcoidia; order Tepidiformales; family Tepidiformaceae; genus JADZEI01. The sequence goes on from JADZEI010000001.1 coordinate 109,769, forward strand.
AGCCGTGCCATCGACCCACGTGGGCGTGATGCCGAGATAGTGCGCGGTCTCGGTCGGGGAGGCGCCGGCGGTGGCGACGCCGTCGATGTCGGACGGCTTGAGCCCGCAGTCGGCGAGGGCGTTGAGGGCGGCATCGGCGTGGAGGCCGATGACCGAGAGGTCGGGGATGAGCCCCATCTCGGTGGTCTCGGCGGCGCCGACGATGGCAACGCTCCCGGGCTTCACGCGGCACCTCCAGCGGGGCGGAAGTAGGGCAGGGTGACCTCGCCGGCGTCGTGGAAGGTGACCTCGAGGGGCATGTCGATGACGAGCGCCTCGGGCGTCTGTTCGATGTCGACGATGTTGGTCATGAGACGGGGGCCTTCGTCGAGCTTGACCACGGCGATGGCGTAGGGGGCTTCGAAGCCGGGGGCCGGCCGGTGGTTGATGACGTAGCTATGGAGGGTGCCGCGACCGGTGGCGGCGAAGACCTCGACCTTGCGGGAGCCGCAGGCGGGGCAGAAGGGGCGGGGCGGGAAGTACGGGGCGCGGTTGCAGGCGGGCTCGGCGCAGCGCTGGAGGCGCAGCTCTCCGGCCTTCGTGCCGTCCCAGAAGTGCTGGGTTTCCGGGGTGGGCGAAGGGAGCGGCTTACGGGGTTGGGACAATGAGGCAGCCCTGGGGTGGAGTCCGGCTTCCGAACGGGATTCCGGCTGGTGGGCTTTATCTACCGGAGCGCGGGGCAGGCCGCAAGCAGCTGCGGCAACCGGGCATGACGCCCGGTTGCCGCGCAGGCCCTGGCCCCGAGGCGAGCGCTAGTTGAAGTCGTACAGCACGCCGAAGTGGCCGGCACCCATCGGGGCATCGTCTCCGGAGAGCGAAATGAGCCCCAGGACGACGATGAAAACGGCGAGCCCGATGATCGCGGCCATGACGACCTGGGTGGAATCCGCACCGCTGGCCGACTGGATCGCGTAGATCATCATGACGAGCAGGAGCGCGAGGGGAAGGATCGCGAACAGCGGCCAGATGATCGGGACGAACATGACGACGGAGATGGCGAGCGGGAGCGCGCCGTAGCCCATCGTCCGGACCAGGGACATCAGGTCGACCTGGATCTTGTACATCTGGGCGAGGACGACGTAGGCGACCATCGCGGCGACGCCATACATGGCAATCATGAAGATGGGCCCGAGGACCAGGGTATTGATGACGAGGCTGTCCGGTTCGCCCAGGCGGTCATCGGGGACGACCTTCCACCAGAGGAAGGCGCCGAACCCGGCGAGGATGGCGCTGACGGCGAGGACGATGATCGCGGGGATCGTCTCGTTCTGGTCATCGCGGACTTCGTCGAAGACCGTGGTGTCGAGCCGAGCGAGACGGCCGATGCGGTTGAGGATGACGTTCGGGTCCATATCTGCCTCCCAGGGCCTCGCGGGGCGGTCCGCGGCGGCCGCACCAAAGTAAAGCCGCGGCGACTATAGCACGTACGAGCAACATCCGGTAAGGGAGTAGGCGGGTTAACGTTTTATCCCAAACTCGGGCGGGTCAGAGCGGCCGTTTCGCCGGCATCCCCGGGCGGCGCGGGTAGGCTGCCGGCGTTTCGCCCAGCTTGCGTACGAGGAGCACCGAGGGCGTGTCGCTCACCTCGGGGCGCATGGCGGCGCGCACGACGACTTCGCAGCCGAGCGCGGCCAGGGCGCCGCCGGCCTCGGCGAGCTCCTCGTCGAGCGCGCTGCCCTTGGGGAACGCGAGCTGCCCGCCGGGCGCGGCGAGTGGCGCGGTGTACTCGAGGAGCTCGCGCAGGGCGGCCACGGCGCGCGCGGTGACGACGGCACAGCGATCCCGGAGCTCCCGGCGGCCCGCCTCTTCGGCCCGGACGGCGTGGACGCGGACGTTGGGCAGGTCCATCGCGGCGGCGAGCTCTTCGAGCAGGCGGGCGCGCTTCTGGAGCGGCTCGACCAGGTGGACCTCGAGGTCCGGTTCGACGGCCGCGATGACGAGCCCCGGGAAGCCGCCGCCACTGCCGACATCGGCGAGCGGCCCGCCGGCGGTGTGCTCGCGGACGATGCGGAGCAGCTCGAGCGACTCGGCGTACTGGCGGCGGACCGCGTCCTCCGGGAGTACCGCGCTGACACGCACCCGGCCGGCCGCGGCCTCGACGAGCTCGGCGTGGTGCTGGAGGAGCGGGAGCCAGCGTTCGGGGCGGGGAAAGGAGGGGAATTGCGACGGCAGGTCGGGCCAGCCGAAGTTTACCGTCGCGACAGGGTGAGTGTTCACCGGATCGATGATACGCTTCGATTATGGCAGACGATTCGACCCCGGCCCGCCCGGTGACGCTCACCGAGGCGCTCGCCGAATACCTGCAGACCCTCAAGCCCGATGTCCGGGCAGGCTGCGCCAACTACCTCCAGGGCTTCGTGAACGAGTTCAACGGCAAACGCGTCACCGACCTCACGGGGAGTCTTGTCGAGTCGTTCGCGGAACGGAAGATCGTGGCTTCGGACCCCGCCGCGGGGGACCGGGTGGCGGCCCTCAAGGCGTGGTTCCAGTACCTGAAGAAGAAGGAATACGCGCCGGTGAACTACGGCGTGCACATCCGCGTCCGGCGGGCGGCCGGCCGGGCGGCGATGTCGGGCACCCGGGTGGAGCAGGCGCCGATCGAAATGACGGCGGACGGGATTCACTCGCTGAAGTCGCAGCTGGACGAGCTCGTCTCTGCGCGCGGCGAACTGGTGAAGGCGGTCGAAGTCGCCCGTTCTGATGGCGACCTGCGCGAGAACGCGCCGTACCACGCCGCGCGCGAGGCGCTCGGCTTCCACGAGCAGAAGATCAAGGAGATCGAGACGGCGCTGGGCCGCGCTGTCGTCGTCGAAGCCTCGGACGAGCGCTCGACGGTCGGTTCGACGGTGCGGGTGGTGAACATCGACACCGAGACGACGCACGAGTGGATGCTGGTGGGCGCGCGGGAAGCGAACGCGGCGGAGCAGCGCATCTCGGTGGAATCCCCGGTGGGCAAAGAGCTCCTCGGGCGGCGCCCCGGCGAGGAAGTGGTGGTGACCACGCCGCGTGGGTCCACGCGCTTCCGGGTCGAATCCATCGCGCGGCGGTAGTGAGCGGTTAAGCGAAGGCGAAGAACGCGATCGTGGGGATCCTCGCGTTACGGTGTCGGGGGTTCCCCTTATCCCGCGTGAACCGAGCGAGGAGCCATACTCCTGCCACCAGGAGGTGTCGGGATGTTGGTCAAAGGCGACGTGAAGTGCCTGCATTGCGGGTTCATCAGCGGGCAATGGCTGGGCATCGGCGGGGCGCCAATCAGGGCGCGGGGCATGATGCCGGTGCAGGGCGCGGGCGACCCCGAAGCGCTCGTCCGTTGCGGGCGCTGCCATGGGCCGGTATTCCTGGACGAACCTGACGTGGTGATGTCGGCCTCGCGCGTGGCCCGGGTCCGGCGGATGCGGGCACAGCTGGAGGCGATGGAAGGTGCTCCGGCGGAAGTGGCTCGAGCGGCCTGACGAAGAAGGAGCAACGAGGGGAGCCAGGTGGCTCCCCTCGTTCGTTGTGTCTCAGCAGCAGTCGTCCTTGTAGCCACAGCGGCGGCACACGGCCAATCGCGACCCCTTGATATCGGGAAGCATCTCGCCACAGCGGGGGCACTTCTGGACGGGCAACGGAGACACGAGCGGGACATTGATGCCACAGGCGGCGTGGGATGTCAACGATCCGCGCAAAGGCTTGTCCACGTTAGCAATTCGCAGGCCGCCACGTTCGCGCGAATACACGCTATGAATGAACGGATAAGAGTTGGGGCAAGATGAACCCGATCGGCCGTGCCTACTTCGCGCGGGCAGGCCACACTGGATCCATCGGTACACCAGACCGGAGGAGGAACGACTTGCCGAAACGGACGACCTGGCTCGCGCTCGGACTGGCGCCCGCGCTTGCCGCTACCCTCGTCTTCGCCGCCTGTGGCGGTGACGACGACGACACCACGGACTCCACCTCGACCACGCAGGCAACCGGGACGGCAACGTCGGGGAACTCCGACGAGATCACCGAGGTGCCCGAGGGCGCGCCGCTCATCGACCAGGACAACCTGAAGTTCATCCCCACGTCGCTCGAAGTGGCGGTGGGGACGAAGGTGTACTTCAAGAACAGCGAGACGGCGATCCACACGGTCACCGTCGACGGGAAGAACATCACCGGGAACATGCGGAAGGACGACATCTACGTCTGGACGCCGAATGCGGCCGGGTCCTACAAGCTCACCTGCGACTTCCACCCGCAGATGAAGGCGACCGTCACGGTCAAGTAGCTCGCGAGCGGGCACGACACGCACAGACAGAGAGGCCCCGCGATGCGGGGCCTCTTGCTGTGTCAGGACTGTTCCGGGGGCGGCGGTGCTGCTGGCCGCCGGCGGCGCTTCTTCGCCATGAGCATCGGCATCAGCCAGTACATCGACATCGTGCTGATGGCGAGGGCGGTGGTGCCGTGGTCCGCCTGGCCGAGCTTGCGGCCGCGGCCGGTCTCTGTGGCGGGAGCGGGGGCCGCCGGGCGGCGGGGGCGCATCCCGAACACCTGGTCGAAGTCGCGCGGGAGCTGGCTGGTCATGGGCGCAGTATAACGCGCGGGCCTAGCCGTAGGTCTGCACGGCCTCGGGTTCGATGCGATAGATGACCCGCTTCTCGGTCTCGGTGCGGTAGGGATAGGAATCGAGGCCCATGTACTTTTTCGCGAGCTGGTCGATGTGGGCGTCGGCGCCCTCGTACGTCTTTTCGATGACGCGGCCGCGCACCTGGACGTAGCGGTAGGGGTTCTCGTTGTCGGCGACGGAGAGGGCCACGCGGGAATCGCGGTCGAGGTTCTTCTGCTTCAGGCGGCCGTCGGCGGTGTTGAAGATGATGACGTTGGAGCCGGGCTCGATGTCGATCCAGACCGGTGTGACCTGCGGCATGCCGTCTCGCATGAGGGTGACGATGTGGGCGAAGTTCGGCTTCTCGAAGAGGTCGCGGGCGGTATCGGGAATACTCTCGGACATGGGTGTGCCTCCTGTTGGGGACCATCGTACGCGGTAGTTGCGAGTGCAATCAACTGCTTTTCTTCGCCCTTTCGCATGTGCGGCGGGGGCGGTGCGCGGTTGCGTTGACCGGCGAGGAGCTCGTCCGTAGGGTGCGCCGCAGGGACACCCCCACCCGGAGACGCACGATGGCCTACCGACCGAAGCGCATGAAGTTCGGGATCTTCATGGCGCCATTCCACCGCGTCGGCGAGAACCCGACGCTTGCGCTGAAGCGCGACATCGAACTGATCGAGGTGCTGGACCGGCTCGGATACGACGAGGCGTGGATCGGTGAGCACCATTCGCTCGGGCGGGAGATCATCGCGGACCCGGCGGTGTTCATCGGCGCGGCGGCGATGGTGACGCGCAAGATCCGGCTCGGCACGGGCGTCACCTCGCTCGGCTACCACCACCCGCTCATGGTCGCCGACAAGATGCTGCAGCTGGACCACATGACCGAGGGGCGAGCGATGCTCGGCGTGGGGCCGGGGGCGCTGACTTCGGACGCGTACCAGATGGGCATCGACCCGACGGAGCTGCGTGGCCGGATGGCCGAATCGCTCGACGCGATCATGCGACTGTTCGAGGCGAAGGCGCCAGTTTCGATGGAGACCGACTGGTTCACGCTTCGCGAAGCCCGCCTGCAGATGGCGAGCTACAGCTCGCCGCACCTGCCCGTGGCGGTGGCGGCGAGTGTCACCCCCTCGGGGCCGATACTCGCGGGCAAGCACGGCGTGGGGCTCCTATCGGTGGCCGGGGCGAGCCACGAGACCTTCGGGCGGACGTGGGGCTGGGTGGAGGAGGCGGCCGCGGAAGCCGGGAAGACCGTCGACCGGGGCGAGTGGCGGGTGGTGATCCCGGTGCACCTGGCCGATTCGAAGCGCGAGGCCCTGGACGACATCCGCGAGGGGTTCAAGCGGCGGGCGTACGTGGGCGACCGGAAGACGCCGATCGAAGGCGTCACCGGCGGCGGGCTGCTCGCGGGGGCGGCGGGCACATCCGGCGGGTCGCTGGAGGAAGCGGCCGAGACGGGCGCGATGATCGTGGGCACGCCGGACGACGCGATCGCCCAGATCGCGGCGATCCAGGAGCGCGCGGGCGGGCTCGGCGGGCTGATGGTCCTGGCGAACGAGCTGACGAGCACGGAGAAGATCCACCGGAGCTACGAGCTGCTGGCGCGGTACGTGATGCCGGTGTTCCAGGGCCAAACGCAGACGATCATCGAGAACCGCGACTGGATCGAAGACAACGAAGCGGCGGTCTTCCGCGGCCAGGGCAAGGCCATGCGCAAAGCGTTCAGCGACGCGGGCAAGGAGATGCCGCCGGACGTGGCGAACGTGTACCAGCGCGGGGCTGCGGCCTCGGACCGGGGGCAGTAGCAAGGGGGGCGGCGAGCCCGGAGCGCGCCACACAACGCTCGAACGGGACAGAGCTGCGCGGCGCGCCCTCACCCCCCTGCCCCTCTCCCAGAGGGAGACACGATGGCAAAGGGCCAGGATGGCGGATGAAAATGGCTGCCTCGGTGGTGGCTGAAGGGCGTTCCCTTTCTGGTGCTTTGAGCCCGTGCGGGAGACTGCCCTGGGTGCTCGACTGAAGGA
>JADZEI010000002.1 GCA_020850615.1 Dehalococcoidia bacterium
GCACTCATCGCTGGGTTACCGGACCCCTGTCGAGTACGAAGAGGGCCGTGTCAGCGACGCCGTCGCATCTCTACCGGCCGCGTGAATTCGCGGAAGAAACGTGTCCGCCATATCGGGGCAACCACACCCCCCGCCACCCCCGCCCAATCGGCAATCGACAATCGTCAATCGTCAATGTGCGAGGCCCCCATGAACGCCCCCACCCCCTGCTCCGCCACCACCCGCGCCGGCAACTCCTGCCGCTTCTCCGCCCGCAAAGAGACCGGCCTCTGCATCAACCACGACCCCGCCTACGCCGAACGCCAGCTCCAGAACCGCCAGCGCGGCACCCGCATCGCCGCCGAAAACCGCGCCAGGCTCCCCATCCGCATCGACGACTTCGACCTCTCCAACCGCTCCTCCGTCCAGGCCCTCGTCGACGCCGTCCTCCGGCTCGTCATCGCCGGCGAGATGACCGAAGCCCGCGCCAGCCAGGTCATCCGCCTCCTCTCCATCGCCGTCCGCAACTTCGGCGCCACCCACACGCAAATCGTCCCCCACCTCAACATCTACGAATACCGCCGCAACCAGGCCATCACCCACCTCGTCCGCATGCTGGACCGCTAGCCCCTCACATGCCCACAAACCACACCACACACCTCCAACCAGTCCCCACCACACCCAAAATCAACCGCGGCACTCAGCACCCAGCACTCCGGCCCCACCCGCCTCTGGGAACCGGGAACTGGGAACCCGGCCCCGCCCCGTCCCAACCCCGCGATCCCGTACACTGGTCCCGTGTTCGAATCACTCACCGACAAACTGCAGGGCGCCTTCAAGAAGTTCGGGTCGCGGGGCGTGGTCACCGAGGAGGACCTCGACCAGGCGCTGCGCGAAGTCCGCATGGCCATGCTCGAGGCCGACGTCAACTTCAAGGTCGTCCGCGAGTTCACCTCGCGCGTCAAGGAGAAGGCGCTCGGTGCGGAGGTGCTCCGCAGCCTGACCCCCGCCCAGCAGGTCATCGACATCGTCCACGGGGAGCTGGTCGAACTGCTCGGTGGCGCCGCGCCGAAGCTCAACACCGCGAACACACCGCCGACCGTCGTGATGGTGGTCGGCCTCCAGGGGTCGGGCAAGACAACGAGCATCGCCAAGCTGGCGAACCTGCTCAAGAAGCAGCGCCTCCGCCCGCTGGTCGTGGCCTGCGACATCTACCGCCCGGCCGCGGTCGACCAGCTGGTCACGCTCGCGAAGCAGCTCGACGTGCCCTACCACGAAGAGGGGACGGCCGCGAAGCCCGCGGTCATCGCCGCGAACGGCCTGGAGAAGGCGAAGCGGATGGGCATGACCCACGTCCTCGTCGACACCGCCGGCCGCCTGCACATCGACGAAGAGATGATGCGCGAAGTCGCGGACCTGCGCCGGCAGCTCAACCCCGCCGAGGTCCTCTTCGTCGCCGACGCGATGGCCGGCCAGGACGCGGTCACGGCAGCCAAGGAGTTCCACGACAAGGTCGGGACGACAGGCCTGGTGCTCACGAAGATGGACGGCGATGCGCGCGGCGGCGCCGCCCTGAGCATCCGCAGCGTGACCGGCGTCCCGGTCAAGTTCATCGGCGTCGGCGAGAAGGCGGACGCGCTGGAGCCGTTCTACCCGGACCGGCTCGCGGGCCGCATCCTCGGCATGGGCGACATGCTCTCGCTCATCGAGCGGGCGAAAGAGCAGATGGGCGACGAGGACACCGACAAGTTCAAGGACAAGCTCAAGAAGGGCACGTTCGACCTGCAGGACTTCGTCGAGCAGCTGCGCAAGGTGCGGAAGATGGGCCCGCTGGGCCAACTCGTCGGCATGCTCCCCGGGTTCAACAAGATCAAGGCGCAGCTCGACGTCGACAGCATGGACGACGGCTTCTTCAACCACGCGGAGGCGATCGTGCTTTCGATGACACCGTGGGAGCGGCGCCACCCGGAGAAGATCGACGGGAAGCGGCGGAAGCGCATCGCCCGCGGCTCGGGGACGGACGTGCAGTCGGTGAACCAGCTGCTCAAGCAGTTCTTCGAAGCGCGAAAGATCGCGAAGACGCTGTCGACAGGCAAGTTCCCGGTCCTGCCGGGCATGCGGTGAGGGATGGCCGATGGAGCGCGAAGTCAGCACGCGGCGGTATCGAAGTGAGGCGGCGATGAACCGCGGGGCGGCTGCGATGGCGCGCGACGGCTGGTCGCTCGCGGGGTGGCGGGAGCTCGGCGCAGGCGACGGCGATGAGCCGGGCGAGCTGTACTTCGCCCAGGCGGCGAAGTCGCGCGACCAGTTCGCGGCCCACGGTGCGATGCAGATGGACGCGATGCGCGCGACGTTCGAACTGGTGAAGCTGGTTCTGCGGCTCCCCGTCGTGCTCATCCGGGGACGCGAGCGGATCCTGGCGGTGTACGAACGGGAGCGCACCGGGCAGGAGCACGGCCGGTGACACATTGGGCGCTAAGCGTGGGACGTCGTAGGATGAACGGAAGTTTGCCAATTGGGACGGCTCGTATGGGCGAGCCGAGGAGTAGTTGATGCTGAAGATCCGCCTTCGCCGCACGGGCAAGACGAAGAAGCCGTACTACCGCGTGGTGGTGGCGCAGAACGAGAAGAAGCGCGACGGCGCGTTCCTGGAGACGCTGGGGTCGTACGACCCGCACGCCAACCCGCCGTCTGTCCAGCTGGACGAAGCGAAGACGCGGGAGTGGATGGCGAAGGGCGCGCAGCCTTCCGAAGCGGCCGAGAAGGTGCTGCGGCGCGCGGGCGTGCTGAGTGGCGCGCCGTCGTCGGCGGCAAGCGCTGCGCCGGCGCCGAAGGCCGAGGCGAAGCCGGCCGAGGCAGCTGCGCCGGCGGCCGAGGTGGTCGCGGAGGCTCCCGCGGATGAGCCGGCAGCAGCGGCAGAGGAAGCCGCGACCGCGGACGAAGCATAGCCATGGCCAGCATGATGGCCGACCTCGTGGAGTACCTCGCCAAGGCGCTCGTGGACAACCCGGACGAAGTTCGGGTGGAGGAGCGCCAGGACGGTGACCGGGTCGTGATCCGGCTCGACGTGGCCGAGGGCGACTGGGGCAAGGTCATCGGCAAGGGCGGCCGGATCGCGTCGGCGATGCGGTCGCTGGTGAAGGTGGCGGCGGTCAAGGAAGACGTCCGCGTGAGCCTGGAGATCGGCGACTGACGGACAACGAGGGCGCAATGCCCGGACCGACGGACGACAGCGATAGAACCCCGCCGGGCGAGGACGCCCCGGCGGCGGCCGCGCCCCCAACAGACGGCGACATCACGGTCGAGCTCCCCGGGACACCGGGGGAGGGCACGGCGGCGCCCGGCGATGCCCCGGTCGCGCCGTCGCGGCGGCGGCCGGCCCGGACGGGCCCGCCCGCGCCGCAGTGGCCCCAGGAGCCGCGCGAGGGGTACACCGCGGTGGGCCGCGTGCTCCGCCCGCACAGCCTGAAGGGCGAGCTGCGGGTGCAGTCGTTCGCGGCGAGCGGGGTGAACCTGCAGGTGGGCGGGCACGTGTACCTCGCCGGCGAACGGCGGCGCATCCTCCGGGCAAGGTCCGACCGGGAGGCGTGGATCCTCAAGCTGCAGGGCCTGGCCGACCGGACGGCGGTCGAAGGGTTCCGCGGCGCGCTGCTCGAGGTGCGCGACAAGGACCTGCGCCGGGACGACGATGAGTCGTACTTCATCCACGAGCTACTCGGGCTGCGGGTGGTGCTGAGCGAGGACGGGCGGGAGCTCGGGCGCGTGGCGGAGGTGCTGCAGCCGGGCGGGAACGACGTCTACGTGGTGCGGGACGATGGGGGGCGGGAGTACCTGATCCCGGCGGTGGGCCCGGTCATCGATCGCATCGATGTGGGGGAGGGCGTCATGGCTATTACACCTTTGCCCGGTATGGTGGACGAACCGAAATAACCCATTGAAACCGTCTATGAGAAAGGACTACACTACCCCACGGGCTGCCCGGGCGCGAGGGGATTGCATCGGGCCTGCACTCTTGAGAATCGTCCAGGGAGAACTTGCCGATGTCCAAGGCCGAAGCACTTCAGCTCGTCGGGGATTGTGTCCACCACTGGGTCCTCGAACCCCCGCGTGGGGAGCTCACTCCGGGACGGTGCAAGAAGTGCGGCAAAGAGCGGGAGTTTACGGGCGAAACGAGCTACCGCATCGGCCGCGGGTCGTCCCACCGGGCCTAACTGCACCAACAACGAAGAACGCGCTGGGCCAACCGCAGGGTTGGCCCTTTTGCTTGCCCCGGCCGGGGGGAAGGTTGTCACCGAGTGGGACCTCGACATCGCGGGGTGCGCGGATGAGGATGGCAAACGTGGCACTTCCGTGTGGCGGCGGCGTAGCTTACATGCGTGACCAACGGGGCCACGATGCCAGGCTCCGAGAGAGTCACCACGCGTGTCGTTAAAGCCGCGTCTCAAGTTACCTGCCATCGCCGTCATCGTGGGTCTATTCACGGTAGGATGCGACGATCCAACGCCGAACTTCGGGGTCTTTCTGAACGCCGATGGACGCGCTGAGGTTGTCTACAAGCCGTGCGACACAGATGCGCTGATCTACCGCTTTGCCATTCAGCGGGATGCCGAGGTGATCTGGGAGATCGAGTCCCAGGGATCGCAGCACCGAGCTTTCGTACTGGGAGATGCCCCTCCAGGATTCAACGTGGTCGTCCCACTCCAGTCCTCGTTGGAAGGGAATCTCAGGATGGTGTTCACCACCTCCGAACTCAAGTCCGATTCCGAAGTCATTGCCTGGTCCGACATAGAGCAGGGACGGGTGCTTGTTCCCCGCCGAGGTTTCGAGTCGCAGGAGCAGTTCGACCGGCGCGATGGCTGCGAGTCGCGAGGATGCCGATGAGACACCGCTGCGGTTGGACCGGGTCATGAACACGGTGCTTCCCGGTGGGACTGGCGTGGTCCCGGCGAGCGGCTGTGGCGACAGCGTTCGACTGGCGGGCATGGTGGCGAAAGCCGGCCTGAGACTGCGATGATCCGGATGACCGACGAACACATCGGTGGAGGCGGGACAGGTGGAGCGCGCAGGAAGGTTCGTACCGCGCTCTCGCTGTGCATAGCCCTGGCAATCACCTCATCCTTCGCTTGTGGGGCGTCCGACAGCTCGTTCGATCGCGAGGTGTGGGCCGGTTGGTCGGATGACTATGATGGCCGGCGGGTCGCGATGGTGGACGACATCACCAGGCGATTCGCGGAACGCGATGCGGAAGAGATCGAGCAGCAGTTGGGTGCCCCCGATCGCCGAGAGTCCGGACAGGACGGCCATTGCCTCAATCTTCAGGCTGTGAGGTCTGGGTCTACAGAATCGGATACAATGACTGGTTCAGATTCGACGTCCGCGCGTTTTATGTTGTGATTCGCGACGGTCGGAGTACCGATATGTTCGTGTGGAAGTGGTGAGGCGATGGCCTTCGTACTCGTGCTACTAGCATGCGTCGCCATCCTCATTGCGATAGCCAGCGCAGACGAACTGCTCGTAGGAGTTGTGTTTTCCGCTGGATTGTTCGTTCTGTTATCCGCCAGCCTGGTCGTGCGACAACTGGTTCTCCAGCGGCTCTACGGATCGCGGTTTGCCCGGGAGGCACGGGATTCCGGGATCCTTCGCCGGTATCCGCTGCTCCGGGTGCTGATGGCCCGGCGACGGAGAGTATGATGAAGACACACCTCGTGACACTGATCCTGGCGGCGTTGGTGCTGAGTGGATGCGAGGATCACCCCGCCCGAATGGGTGTCGGCGTGGACCAGGAAGGGGAACTGATTGCGAAGTTCCGCTCATGCAAGACGGACACCGTACTCACCTACGCTCGACTCAAAGATCTCCAGGCAACGGCCCGGGACGCTTCGGACGATATCGTCCTCTGGGAGGTGGAAGGCGAAACGGCAGCGACGACCGAACTGCTGATCGATGAGGAGGCGACGGTCGATGGGCTTGAGGTCATGACGCAGTTCGACGGAAGCGACCTGGCAGGGAAACTCCTTCGACTCACGTATCGCACAAGCTCACTGACGAACGGGGAGTCGCTAGACTTCCATTATGACGACTTGCGCGTGGACCAGACGCTGACGCCACACGGCTTCATGTCACACGAGGACTTTAAACAGCGAGTGCGTTGTGGATGAGAACAGCTGAACCTCCCTCGAGTGGAATGACTGTGGCGGCCCTGAGCTGGGACATGGCCGGCAGTGGAATGGTTCAGTTGCGCCCGCTGCACTGCGGCCGGGTGTTCCCGTGAGCATGCGCGGTTGGGTTCGGGACCTGGTCGAGAGCGAGCCGTACAGCCTGGGCTTTGGTGCGGCGGAGCGAGGCCGCTTCCTCAGCCGGGTGGCGGACCTGGCGACCAATAGCGAGGTGCTGCAGCACCTGTCCGATGAGCTCGCCGACAGGTTTCTCTGGCGGCTGCAGCAGGGTCTCCATTTCGCCGCCTGGGACAGCCGCATCGACGCCGACCTACGGGTGAGGGCGGTGCGAGCCACCGAACCCATCCTCACCACACTCGGGGGACGCGAGCGAGAGCTCCCGGGACTGTTCCAATTCTGGCACGCGCTACTCGTCAGCCCGGAGCGGCCCCATGACCCGGACCCTGTTTCCAGTGAGATGGTCCGGGTGATCCAGCTCCTGCTGCACGCCGAGTCGCCGCAAGCAGTGCTCTGCGCACTCCACGGCGTCGGCCATTCCGGGGATGCTTCCCTGCGCCGCGAGGCGGAGTCGCTGAGCGAATTGCATCCGGCCGAGGCCGTCCGCGAGTACGCGATGGAAGTGGCGACGGGAGGCACGCTATGAGACGAAGGGGCAGAAGATCCGCGACAGGGTATGCGATGACGGCGGAGTGTTCTGGCCCATGAGTGAATTCGGAATCCTAATGCCCCGGTATGTTCGCGGCATGCTGATCGTGAGGTGGGCTGCTTCGGAGCCGTGCGATCCGTGGGCGGTGCTGCGCGGCGAGTCCGACCGGTATCCAGCGCAGCTCGCCCGGCACATGGGTCACCGGGCGTACGATGTTGTACCGGGCTCGCACGTCACTTTGATCCTGATCTCAGGGCGACTGGCGCAATTCCTGGCTGAAAACGAGGTCACCGGATGGGCGACGTACCCGGTGGAGCAACTGCCACAGTTCGGCGATCGCCAGTACTCAGGGCTGATTATCAGTGGCCGGGGAGGCGACCTGGCGCCCATACGGACCGTTCGGATGCAAGATCCGTCGTCCCGTGAACCGCGGCTACGCAACGTGACCTTCCACGACACACCAGCCGAGCGGTGGGACGGCTCGGACATCTTCACGACGACCCGGGTATCGGCGCATATCTTTCTGTCTGCGCGGGCGCTGGAGCTGCTCCGGGGAGCCAGGAGTCTTACGGGATTCACTGCCATGGAACTCTCCGAGTTCCCTTACTTCACCGCATGATGTGGCGGCACTGGCTTCTCGCAAGGACGAGCCGCTCGGGCCGCCTCGCGAAGGACGGACACGTCGTCGTTGCAGCGCGGGCGATGGGGCGATGCACCGCGCACCGGGCGGACTGGCCGGCGCGCCCACAGGAACGATGTCTTGACTTCTGGCTAACCTAACTTTAGCGCGTAATCGACCGGGCAGATTTGACCTTGGGGCGGGTTCGTCCGTACGATCGGGGTCGCCCGTGTGTGGCGGGCGCTTCCTGTGGGGACGTAGCTCAACTGGGAGAGCGCAGCGTTCGCATCGCTGAGGTCAGGGGTTCGAGTCCCCTCGTCTCCACCAACCCCACTCCTTCCTCCCTGGATTCCGATAGCCGAGCTGGTGGTGCTCGTGCCCGCCGCGGGCGCCGCGGTGGCGCGGGCATTGACGCGCGGCTGGACCCGTGGCGTGATCGCCGCGATCGGAGGGATCGGCGTGGGCATGCTCGAAAGCAAAGTCGTGGTGGTCACGGGCGGCGGGCGCGGGCTGGGGCTGGCGTATTCGCTCCAGTGCGCGGCAGCTGGCGCGGCGGTGGTCGTGAACGACATCAATGCGGATGTGGCCGAGGGGACGGCGGAGGCAATCCGGGCCGCCGGTGGGAAGGCGCGAGCGGACGCGGGCTCGGTGGCGGACTGGGAGTACTGCGAGCAGCTCGTGGAGCGCACTGTGGCGGCGTACGGGCGGATCGACGGGCTGGTGAACAACGCGGGCCTGTACTACGTGAGCCCGGCGTGGGAGGACGACCCGGCACGCGTCCGGCGCCTCATCGAGGTGAACGTGCTGGGGACGCTGTACTGCGGGGCAGCGGCGTTGCGGCGGATGGTTGCCCAGGGCAGCGGTTCGGTCGTCAACGTGACGCCCGGCGCGCACGCCGGGCTGCCGTCGATGCCGGTCTACGGGGCGAGCAAGGGGGCGGTGGCGTCGTATACCTACAACGCGGCGCTGGACGCGATGCCGTTCGGGGTGCGGGTGAACGCGGTCTCGCCGGTAGCGATGACGCGTATGGGCAGGGCGCAGGATGGGACCGTTTCGGACGAGGTCGCCGACGTCGCGAGCAGCGGGCCGGCGGAGCTGAGCCCGGCGAACGTGGCGCCGCTGATCGTGTACCTGCTCTCGGACCGGGCGGCGGACGTGACCGGCCAGGTGGTGCGGCTGCAGGGACGCACGCTGTCGCTCATCGAGCACCCTGTCCCGGCCGGGCCGGCGGTGGAGCGGGAGCGATGGACGGCGGAGGCCATCGGGGAGACGTTCGAACGGGAGCTGCGTGGGGCGCTGCGGCCGGTTGGCCTGCGTGCGGAGTCCTACGCGTGGGAGCCGGGAACGGCGGTGTAGCGGCCGCGAGAGCACAGTTGGACGGGGACTGTGCTGAGTTTGCGGAATCGGTGGCACAGGCACCGCCCGGAGCGGCTGCATCCGATGGTTCCAGTGCTGAGTTCAGATTCAAAGGCGGTGTGATGGTCGGGGCGCCGCGATTCGAACGCGGGACCTCTTGAACCCCATTCAAGTGCGCTACCAGGCTGCGCTACGCCCCGACACTGCCGGGTGACTGGCCGATGGAGGGACTCCATGGCGCGGGCCACACCCGAGTATGGTGACGCAAACCGCGGCTACATGGAATGGCCGGACCGCCGCGGAGTGCCGGTACGGTGTGCTGCATCTGGCGGCGCCGCGCGGCGGGGAGTGATCCCGACGACGCGGGGAGGTGTACGTTCGAGCGGGGCGCCTCCGTGGTGCGCTTGCGTGCGAAGACGCGGACGGGTGAGAGTACGGCGGCGCCTGGCAGGTGGCGAGGAAAAGGAGCACGCAATGTCGTTGGTGGTGATCACGGGTTGCAGCAGCGGGGTTGGATTGGAGGCGGCGCTCGCCTTCGCGCGCCGGGGCGACACGGTGGTGGCGACGATGCGCGACCTTGGCCGCGGCGGGGAACTCCAGGCACGGGCGAAGGCGGGAGGGCTGACTGTGCACGCGCGGGAGATGAACGTGACGAGCGACAGCTCGGTGGCGGCGGCGATGGCGGGCATTGTGGCAGAGTTCGGCCCGGTCGATGTGCTGATCAACAACGCAGGCGTGATGATCCAGGGTGCGGTGGAGCAGCTGAGCATGGACGACGCGCGGGCTTCGTTCGAAACCAACGTGTTCGGCCCGGCGCGGACGGTGAAGGCGGTCGTCGCGTCTATGCGGGAGCGCCGGAGCGGAGTGATCGTGAACGTGGGTTCGGCGGTGACGCGTCCGCCGTCGCTCGCGTGCATGGCCTGGTACAACGGGAGCAAGATCGCGCTAAGGGCGGTGACGGAGTCGCTCTACTTCGAGCTGCGACCGTTCGGAGTGCGCGTGCATTACGTCGACCTGGGCGGGTTCGCCACGGGCGTGGTGGGCAAGGGGTACGCGCAACGGGCGCCGATCGACGAAGGGTCGGAGTACGCAGCGGTGGAGCTGCAGATGCGGGCGATATTCGACGCGGCAGTCGACACGTCGGCGCCGCCGTCGGTGGCAGCGGCGGGGCTGGTGGCCTGCGTGGAGGACCCGGCGAGCCCGGTGCACGTGCCCATCGGCGACGATGTCGCGCGGTACCTGCGCCAGGAGTCGTGGGGGTTCGAGGAGTACGTGCGGCGGATGGACGCAGCGGCGGCGAAAGCGACGCAGGGCTGAGTCGTAACGCATCCGGGCAGTATTGATACGGATTCGAAACCCCGCAGGTGACGGTCATTATCGGGGCTAAAGCGGGTCAGCGTAGGGTTGTGAAGCAGCCCGCGGTGGGAGCACGCGCCGGCGACACCAGGCACAGGAGTCCGCCTTGGGGACACGGTGGCATTGCTCCGGCCCGGGCCTCTGCGATGAAGACGGGCAGACCCGGCGCTGCGAAGGCGACCCATCGACGCGGGGACGGCCGTGGCGGGAGCCGGTGCGGCGCGTGCGCATTCCCAACGAATTCCGAACCAGGATGCAAGAGGCTCGATGAGTGAAGCGATGCCTGCGACGAGCGCTGTGCTGCGGGAACCGGCAGGGGGCCCGGAGACGATGTTCCGTGCGATGGCAGAGGCGGCCCCGGTGATGATCCGGGTGACGGACGAAGCGGGGCGGTGCACCTGGCTCAACCGGAACTGGCTGACCTTCACGGGGCGGACACTGAACGACGAGACCGGCGACGGTTGGCTTTGGGGCGTTCACCCGGACGACCGGTCGCGAGTGGCTGCGGTGTCCCGCGAGCACTTCGAGAAGCGCCAGGCCTTCGATGTGGAGTACCGGCTGCGGAGCGCGGGCGGGGAGTGGTGCTGGGTGTTCGACCGGGTGGCACCGATCGTCCTGAAGGACGGGGACTTCGCCGGGTTCATCGGATCGTGCATCGACATGAGCGAGCGGAAGCGTGCGGAAGAAGCGCTGCGGCTACTTTCGGACGCGGGAGCGTATGGAACGGCGTCACTGAACCCGGACGAGACGCCGGCGCGGGTAGCGCGGCTGATCGTAGAGCGCTTCGCGGACGCCTGCACGGTGACCGTCCTGGAAGCGGATAGCTCGCTGCGGCAGGTGGCGAGCGCGCACCGCGGCGGCGGGGGATCGCCGGTGCCCGAATGGCTCAGCGAGTTCGAACCGGGCGAGATCGAGGACGACCACGCGGTGGCGCGGGTGATCCGCTCAGGCGAGGCAGAACTGAGCACGCATGATCAGCGCCCAGACAGAACCGACAGTGCCGAGAGTGGGCGGCCCGCTTCGGTGGCTGTGGTCCCGTTGCTGGCGCGCGGGCGGACGATCGGGGCGATGGCGTGCATCCGGACGGACGGCAGCACCGGGTTCGACCTGGCGGACCTCACGATTGCGCAGGAGCTGGGGCGGCGGGCCGCGCTGGCAATGGACAACGGGCGGCTCTACCGCGACGAGGAGCGCGCGAACGCGGCGCTACGGCTGCTGGCGGACGCCGGTGAGCAGCTGGCGTCGTCGCTTTCGCGGGATGACACGCTGGAGCGGCTGGCGCGGCTGGTGGTCCCGCGGTTCGCGGACTGGTTCAGCATCGACATCCTCGACCCGGACGGGAACGTCCGGCATGTGGCGATGCATCACGAAGACCCGACGATGGTGCGCCTGGCGACGGAGGTGCGGGACCGGTACGAACCGGTTTCGGCGCCTGACCCGGAGATGATCAAGCGACTGCGCGAGGGACGGCCGATCTTCATGCCCGTCGTTTCGGACGAGTGGCTGGCGGATTCGGCGCAGGACGCGGAGCACCTGGTGCTTCTGCGGAAGCTGGAGGTGCGCTCGGCGATGGTTGTGCCGTTGACGGCACACGGGCGGACGTTCGGGACGATTTCATTGGCGCGGAGCACGCCGGGACAGGAATACGACGAGGCGGACTTCGCGGTGGCACAGCAGCTGGGCCGGCGGACGGCGTTGTTCGTCGACAACGCGCGGCTCTATACGGAGGCTCAACGGATCGAAACGCAACTGCTGAAGGCGAACGAGGCGTTGCGCCTGCTCGCAGATGTGGGTGTGCAACTCGGAAGCTCATTGGAATACGACGAGGCGGTCGCGAGCCTGGCGCGGCTGGCGGTGCCGGCGTTTTCGGACGCGTGCTGGGTGGACATCCTCGAGGAGGACGGGCGGGTGCGGCGGGCGGCGATCCAGTTCCGCCCGGGGACGGACATGCGGGCGGTGCAATCGTCGCGGTTCGGTCGGGAACCTGCCGTGGGGACGCTGCGGGTTATCCAGACCGGCGAAGCGCGGCTCTTCGCGAACGTGACGGAAGCGGACATCGCGGCTTCCACGGAATCGCCGGACCACCTGGCGGCGCTGCGGGCGATGGGCGTGCGGTCGGCGATGCGGCTGCCGTTGAAGGCGCGCGGGCGAGTGTTCGGTGCAATCACGTTCGCGCTGGGCGACGGTGCGCGGCGGTACACGACGGCGGACATGGCGCTGGCATCGGACATCGCGAACCGGGGGGCGCTGTTCATCGACAACGCGCGGCTGTACACGCGTTCGCAGCGCACAGAGAGCGACCTGCGGCGGGCGAACGAGGCGAAGGACGAATTCCTGAGCATGATGTCGCACGAGCTGCGGACGCCGCTGACGGTGATCAACGGCGGGGCGCGGATCCTGCGCTCGCGCGGGGGCCAGCTCGATGAGAAGACGCAGGCCTCGATCATCAACGACATCGAGCTCGAGTCGGACCGGCTGTTCCGGATGGTTGAGAACCTCCTCGCAATGGCGCACATTGAGTTCACGGAGGAAGTCACGATCGAACCGGTGCTGGCGCAGCGTTTGCTCGACCGGGTTGTGGAGTCGTTCCGGCAGCGGCGGCCCGACCGGAAGGTCGTGCTCGCGGTGGAGCCGGGCATGCCCGCGCTCGGGGCGGAACCGACGTATGTCGAGCAGGTGGTCCGGAACCTGCTGAGCAACGCGGACAAGTACAGCCCCCCGGGCGAAGAGGTGGAGGTCCGCGTCGAACGCTCGGGCGAGCAGGAGGCGACGATCCGCGTGCGCGACCGGGGCGTTGGTGTGGAGCCGGAGGAGGTGGAGCGGATCTTCGAGCGGTTCTACCGGTCGGCGAGGACGTCGAAGCTGGCGGGCGGGTCCGGAGTTGGGCTGGCGTTGTGCCGGCGGCTAGTCACAGCGATGTCGGGGAGGATGTGGGCGAGCCCCCGCGACGATGGCGGCCTGGAGGTCGCGTTCACTTTGCCCTTGTACGAGGAGGCAATCGCATGACCACGCAACCCCTGCTCCTGGCCGTCGACGACGAGGCCGGGATACTTCGATTGATCAAGCTGGAGCTCACGGCGCAGGGCTTCCGCGTTATGACGGCTTCGAACGGCGAGGAGGCGCTCCGGATCGTGGAAGAACGGCGGCCGGATTGTGTGCTCCTCGACGTGGTGATGCCGGAGATCACGGGGCTGGAGGTGATGCGGCGGATCCGGGAACGGTCGAACACGCCCATCATCCTCGTGACGGCGAAGGACAAGGACGCGGACAAGGTCCGGGGCCTGGAGATGGGCGCGGACGACTACATCGTGAAGCCGTTCAGCCTCGACGAGCTGGGTGCGCGGATCCGGGCGGTGTTGCGGCGGACGACGGGCGCGGACACCGAACGGATCGTGCGGGCGAAGAACATCGAGATCGACCTGACGCGGCGGCTGGTGAAGCGGGACGGCGAGCTGGTCTCGGTGACGCGGACGGAGTGGCTGCTGTTGCAACACCTGGCGGCGAACGCGGGCAAGGTGATACTGAACGCGGAGCTGCTGAGCAAGGTGTGGGGGCCGGAGTACCGGGACGACCTGCAGTACCTGCGGGTGTGGGTATCGCGGCTGCGGCACAAGCTGGAGCCGGAGCCGGGGAACCCGCAGATCATCAAGACGCTGCAGGGCATCGGGTACATGTTCGATGCGGAGCCGGCGGCGGTTCCAGCGCAGTAGCCGGGCTGAGTAGACGGCACGGGGGGTTGGCCGCAAGATCGAACGGTCACCCCCTATGAACACACCTGTCACACCGTACGTCCTCGCGGGGCGCATCCTGTCGATCATCGGGATGGGGTTCTTCGCGGCCTCGGCGATCCTGCTCGCCATCATCCCGTCGTGGTGGGCCCTGGTGGCTGCCGCGGCGTTCTTCCCGTTCCTGGGGCTGATCGTGCTCGTGGAGCGGTACCAGGCGGCCCACGGGATGATCGGGCCGGAGTTGCCCGTCACCGAGGATGAGGGCGACGAATAGGGCGATCCTCGGAGCGGCGGTGGCCGGCGCGCTGTGTGCGGGCGGCTGCACCGGGAGCTCGCCGGAGCTGGACCCCATCGCCGAACAGCTCGTCTGCCTCGACGCCGACGTGCCGGACGGGTACCTGCTGCAGGTGACCGGGACGTTCACCGGCGACGACATTGAGGAGCTCGTGGCGGACGAGGGGGCGCGTGCGCCGGACGGTCTCGAAGGCGGGACGTTCAGCTACTGGCGCGAGATCGTGTCGCAGCCGCCATTCGACCCACCGATCGCGATCCTGTGTGAGGCGCTGCAGTTCGACACAGCGGAGCTGGCGAGCGCCTTCGTGCGCGGACTGCAGCCGGGCGTCGAGATGACGTTGCCGAGCCTGGTGTGGCTCCCGGACGAGGGTCGCCAGTTCACGGAGGTCCAAGGGGGCGAGGGCTCGCCACCGGGTCGGTTCTTCCGGGTGTCGGCACAGGAAGATGGCGCCGAAGTCCACCTCTTCGCGGCGTACGTGACGAATGGCCGGTTCGTGCAGGCGGTATTCGTGGGCGACAAAGAGGGCCGCGCAGGCCTGGATGACCTGGCGGCCCTCGTCGAGCGGGTCCACGCGCGGGGCGCGGAGCTCCGGCCGTAGTTACTTGTCGCTGAACTCGATCACGATGTCGGTGATGGTCACCGGGGTCGTGGGCTTGCGGTTCGCATCGACGGGCACCTTCGCGATGGCGTCGAGGACTTCCATTCCGGACGTCACCGTGCCGAACGGGAAGAACTGGTCGGACGTGGGGTTGTCGAAGTCGAGCGACGTGTTGTCCTTCAGGTTGATGAAGAACTGGCTGCCGAAATTGCTCGCGCCGGAGCGCTTCGCCATCGAGATGGTGCCGCGCGTGTTGCGGACTTCGTTTGGCTCGTCGGCGGTGGTGTAGCCCGGGTAGGTGCTGGCGCCGGTGCCGGCAGGGTCGCCGGCCTGGACGATGTAGTTGTCGACGACGCGGTGGAAGGTGATGCCGTCGAAATAGTCCTTCTGGGCGAGGAAGACGAAGTTGTTCACCGTGTTCGGGGCGACCGCCGCGTTGAGCGCGATGGTGAAGTCACCCATCGAGGTCTTCACGACGGCGCGGTAGTCCTTCGTCGCGGCGTCGATGACCTGCTCAGCTGCAGTGAAGCGCTTCGGGTCGGGAGTGGGGGTGGGCGTGGGGGTCGCGTTGGGGTCGACGGTCGGCGTGGGGCTCGGCGTAGCGATGTCGTCGGCGTTGGCATCGTTGTTGGTGCCCTGGCCGGCGATGACGGCGGAAACGACCATGATGACCGCGACGACGCCACCGATGATCCAGAACGCGCGCGCGTTCGTGAAGATACTCATCGGGAAGCCGGGCTTGTAGATCTCCTGCGGGGTGCTGCCACCGACCTGGTAGGCGCGGCGGCGTGTGCTTTCCTGGCGCAGGTGCTGCTGCTCCCGTCGTTGTTTGCGCTTGGGCACGGGGAAACCTCGATGTGGGTGGGTCGCCCGGAGATGGGCGATGGAGTACCAGCAGTATACGAACGGGGGATCGTCCGGAAAAACGGGACCTCTACCGTGCCTTATCCCTGGCCGAACCCAAGGGAAGCCAGTGCGCGGCGCGCGACGTCACGGTCGTCCCAGGGGTGGGCGACGGTGCCGAAGACCATCGACTGCTCGTGGCCTTTTCCGGCGACAACGACGATGTCGCCCGGGCCGGCGCGGCGCATGGCTTCGTTGATCGCCTCGCCGCGGTCTTCGACCTCGATGAAGTCCTGGCCGCGGACACGGCCAGCTCCCTCGGCGTGGCGGCCGATCTCGCGGACGATCTCGGCGGGGTCTTCGGTGCGGGGGTCCTCGTTCGTGAAGATGGCGAAGTCGGCGCCTTCGGCGGAGGCACGGGCGACACCGAAGCGCCGGCCCGGGTCCCGCTCGCCGGCGGCGCCCACGACGATGATGAGCTTGCCCTTGCAGACCTCGCGGAGGACGGCGAGCACCTTGCGGACGGCATCACCGGTGTGGGCGTAGTCGACGATGACCTCGAAGGGCTGGCCGGCGCGGATGCGCTCCATGCGGCCGGGGACGCCGGGGCAGGCGGCAAGGCCGCGGGCGATATCGGGCAGGGCGGCGCCGGCGGCGTACCCGGCCGCGGCCGCCGCGAGCGCGTTCGAGACGTTGAAGATGGCGGGCAGGTTGATCGAGGCCTCGGCCATGCCCGACGGGGTTACGATGCGGAAGTCGCTGCCGTCGGGCCGGAGGTTGACGTTGCGGCCGAGGATCTCGGCGTCGCCCTCGCGGGCTTCGAGGCCAAAGCGGAGCTGGGACGCGCCGGGGGCACGACCGAGCATGAAGTTGGCGGACGGGTCGTCGGCATTGACGACGGCGGTCTTTCGGATGCCCTTGGCGGCGGCGGTTTCGAGCGCGGCGAAGAGTTCGCCTTTGGCTTCGCGATAGGCCTCGAAGGTCTCGTGGAAGTCGAGGTGGTCGCCGGTGACATTGGTGAACAGGGAGATGTCGTATTCGACATGGTCCAGGCGGTGGAGCGCGAGGCCGTGGCTCGTGGATTCGACGATGGCCCACGTGCAGCCCGCGTCGACCATGGCGCGGAGGTGGCGCTGGACTTCGGTCGCCTCGGGGGTGGTCATCCGGTTGCCGACGGTCCCGGACTGTCCCGGGTAGTACACATCGACGGTCCCGAGGCGGCCAGCGCGGGCGCCCGCGGCTTCGAGGACGGACGTGAGCATGTGCGACGTCGTGGTCTTGCCGTCGGTGCCGGTGATGCCGATCACGCCGAGCTCGCGGCCGGGGTGACCATAGAACCAGGCGGCGGCCGAGGCGAGGGCGGCGCGGGAATCATCGACGACGATGACGGCGGGGCCATGAGGGATCGACCGCCAGAGGCGCTCGCGGTCCTGCTGGACGAGGACGGCGGCGGCGCCATGGTTCGCGACCTGTGGCAGGAAGTTATGTCCATCGGTGACAAAACCCGGGACGGCGACGAAGAGCGCCCCATTGGCGACACGGCGGCTGTCGGGCTGGACGTCCGTGATGACGGCGGTGGTGTCGCCCCGGACGAGGCGAGCGCCAGGGATGTCCTGGAGGAGCGAGGCGAGGGTACGCGGTTCGGTCATCGGGTTCTCCCGGCGCGAAGAGGCGGCCGGGGCCATGCTACCGCGAGGGCGCGTTGGTCTCACCCCCGGCGGGGAGGCGAGCTGGGGTACGGGTGGCGCGGGGGGAATCGGGGCGTAGAATCCTGTGCGGCGGCGTGCGGAGTGCAACAGTGCTCCCGCGCGGCAGTGCATCGGAAAGGACAGCAATGCGAGGAATCATCGCGTACGGAGCCTACATCCCCAGCCACCGGCTGGACCGCAAGGCGATCGGGGACGCACTCGGCGCCGGGGGCGGCAAGGGCACCCGGGCCGTCGCCTCTTACGACGAGGACACGACGACGATGGGCGTGGAGGCGGGCCGGATCGCCCTTCACGGCCAGGAAGCCAACTCGCCGCAGGCGCTCTACTTCGCCACGGCGGAACCGGGATACCTGGACAAGACGAACGCGACGGCGATCCACGCGGCGCTGGACCTGGAGCCGGGCTGCTTCGTCGCCGACATGCTCGGCTCGGTGCGGTCGGGCGCGGGGGCACTTCGCGCGGCCCTCGATGCGCGCGTGCCGGCGATGGCGGTTGTCTCGGACATCCGGATCGGCCTGCCGAGCAGCGCGGACGAGGGGAACGGCGGCGACGGGGCCGCGGCGTTCCTCTGCGGTGAATCGGACGGCGTGATCGCCGAGTACGTCGGCGGGGCATCGGTCTCGGCGGAGTTCCTGGACCGGTACCGGGCGCCGGGCGAGCAGGTCTCGCAGGTATGGGAAGAGCGGTTCGGCGAGTTCGTCTACGTGCCGCTGGCGCAGAAGGCGTTCAAGGATTCGCTGAGCGCGGCGAACGTGACGCTCGAGCACATCGATCACTTCGTGGTGGCGGGCATGCACGGGCGCGCGAACAAGGCGTTCGTGGGCTCTTCGGGCGTGCGCAAGGAAGCCGTGACCGACGATGCGGTGACCGTCATCGGCAACAGCGGCACGGCGCAGGCGGGGATCATGCTCGCCGACGTGCTGGACCGTGCACAGCCGGACCAGCTGATCACGGTGGTGTTCGTCGCGGACGGCGTGACGGTCATGCACTTCCGGACGACGGCGGCGATCGCGTCGTACCAGCGCGCAACGACGGTGGCGGCGCAGCGTGCCGACGGGCGGGCCGTTTCGTACCAGAGCTACCTGACGTGGCGTGGGCTGCTGAACCGCGAACCTCCGCGGCGGCCGGACCCGGCGCGGCCGGCGGCGCCGCCGTCGTTCCGTTCGGACCAGTGGAAGTTCGGTTTCGAATGCAGCCGGTGCAAGAACTGCGGGACGCGGCACCTGCCGCCGGCGCGGGTGTGCCTGAAGTGCCACGCGGTCGACGAGATGGAGCGCGAGCGGCTGGCGGACGTGAAGGCGACGATCGCAACGTTCACGATCGACCGGCTGGCGTTCTCGCCGAGCCCGCCGCTGGTTGCGGCAGTGCTGGACTTCGATGGCGGCGGGCGGTTGCCCTGCGAGATGACGGACGTTGACCCGAATGCTGTTGCCATTGGTGATAGGGTAGAGATGACGTTCCGCCGGCTTTACACTGCACAAGACGTCCACAACTACTTCTGGAAAGCACGTCCGGTCAGGGGAGGCAACTAGCACATGGGATCCAAGGGCATTTGCGACCGCGTCGCCATCGTTGGCATGGGCTGCACGCCGTTCGGCGAGCACTGGGACAAGAGCGTCGACGACCTGCTCGTCGATGCGGCGAACGAGGCGGTGAAGTCCGCCGGGATCAAGATGGAAGACATCGATGCCTTCTGGCTGGGCACGATGGGTTCGGGGATCAGCGGGCTGACGCTCTCGCGGCCGCTGAAGATCGACTACAAGCCGGTGAGCCGGAACGAGAACATGTGCGCGACGGGTTCGGAGTCGTTCCGGAACGCGTGCTACGCGGTGGCTTCGGGCGCCTATGACATCGCGATGGCGATCGGCGTGGAGAAGCTGAAGGACTCGGGTTTCTCGGGCCTGGTGACGGGCGAAGTGCCGAACGACGGCACGGCGGCGGCGGTGACGGCGCCGGCGAGCTTCAGCCTGCTGGCGCCGGCGTACGCCCACAAGTACGGCGTCGAGATGGGCGAGCTGAAGGACGTGATGAGCCGGATCGCGTGGAAGAACCACAAGAACGGCGCGCTGAACCCGCGGGCACAGTTCAAGAAGGAAGTTCCGATCGAGACGATCAAGAACTCGCCGCTGATCGCGGGGCCGCTGGGCATCTTCGACTGCTCGGGCGTGAGCGACGGCTCGGCGGCGGCGATCGTGGTGCGGGCGGAGGACGCGCACAAGTACACGGACAAGCCGCTGTACGTGAAGGCGCTGTCGTTCGTGGCGGGCCCGAGCCGGGGGCCGCTGGACCCGGACTACGACTACACGACGTTCGAAGAGTGCGTCGCGGTGGCGGAGGACGCGTACCAGCAGTGCGGGATCACGAACCCGCGCGAGCAGCTGGCGATGGCGGAAGTGCACGACTGCTTCACGCCGACCGAGCTCGTGCTCATGGAGGACCTCGGGTTCTCGGAGCGGGGCGAGGCGTGGAAGGACGTCCAGGACGGCAAGTTCGACCTGAATGGCGACCTGCCCGTGAACCCGGACGGTGGCCTGAAGTCGTTCGGGCACCCGATCGGCGCTTCGGGGCTGCGGATGCTGTACGAGGCGTGGCTGCAGCTGCGCGGCGAGGCGGGCCCGCGGCAGATCACGAACGGCAAGAAGCTGGCGCTGACGCACAACCTGGGCGGTTCGCCGGGCAACTGCGTGAGCTTCATCTCGATCGTGGGGTCGGAACTGGGCGTGTAGGCGGGTTGTCCGTCGCCCGTTGTCCGTTGTCCGAAGCGGGCCGTCGCAGTGATGCGGCGGCCCGTTTGGTTGTCGGTCGTCGGTAGGGGCTGGGCCCGGGACGTGGAGTACTTGGGGGCGCGCCTAGCCTCCCTGACGGGTCGGGCTACTGATGGCGCGGCACGAGGGCGCGACATGAGCGCGGGGCTGGCGCGGCGTGGTGTGGCTCGCTGGATCGCGCTGCGGGGAACGTGGGTGCGGGGGTGGCGCCTGCCCTCCCTGACGGGTCGGGCGACTGATGGTGGTGGCGAGGCTCTCGGGCGTGCGGGGGGCGGGGTTAGCCGCCGAGCATGCGGAGGGCATATTCCATGTTGGGGGTCATGCTGAGGGCGGTGTCTTCCCACTGGGGGTCGTGGCGCTTGCCGCGGCGGTGGAGCATGAGGTTGAAGCCGGAGATGATGGCGAACTTGTAGACGGCCAGGGCTTTGAACCAGGAGATGTCGCCGGGGTTGGAGCCCCAGGCTTCGATGTACATCTGCTCGAGCTCGTCGCCGAGGGGCATGCCGCCTTCGCCGATGGGGCGGTTCGAGGCCCAGGCGATCGGATCGTTGAACGCGCAGATCCAGCCGACGTCGTTGAGGGTTGCGCCAATGCCGCAGAGCTCCCAGTCGATGACGGCGAGGAGCTTGCCCTGGGGCGAGTACATGACGTTCTGCCACTGGAAGTCGCCGTGGTAGAGGCCGATGCGGGTGTCCTGGGGGATCTTCTGGAGGAGGAGCTCCTTGACGCGGGGCTGGAGAGCGAGCCGTTCCTGTTCGGCGCCGCGCTCGTAGAATCGGTCCCAGCGGGTGACGTCGAATTCGAAGCCCCAGAAGTCGCCGAGGTAGGCGCACTTGGGCTTCCAATCGACGCGGTGGATGCCGGCGAGGGCGGTCATGCCCTGCTTCGCCATGTCGCGGCGGGTGTCGTCTGAGAGCTTGAGGAACCAGTCGCCGCGGAGGACGTCGCCTTCGATGCGCGGGACGACGAAGTAGGGGCAATCGAACCACTCGAGGTCGTCGCCGGACCAGATGACGGGCGCGTGGGGGACGTCTGTGCCTTCGAGCGCGTTGAGGGCGCAGACCTGGCGGAGGACGTCGGCGGTGCCTTCCCACTTCACGCCGGGCGGAGGGAGGCGCATGAAGTAGCGGCGGAGCTGGCCGCCGGTGGTGACATCGAAGAGGTAGGAGAAGCCGGCGTGGCCGGGGCCGGGTTCGAGGCCGGCGAGCTCGGCCGCGGGGTCGCCCAGCTTTGCGCGGACGAAGGGGACGAGGCGGGTGCGCATCTCTTCGAGGTCCATGGCGAGCTCCGTGGTTCGTTGTCCGTTGGCGGTTGTCCGTTGTCCGGGGTGACGGCCCCCGCTGCGCAAGGCAGCGGGAGCCGCGAGATGGAACGAGGTTACTCGTTGTAGAGGAAGCCGTAGCGGGCGCGGGCTTCTTCGCGCTTGGTGGGGCGGTAGGCCGAGGGGAAGATCTCGTCGCCGGCCTGGTAGTCGCGGAGGACCTGGCGCGCGACGGTGACCTTGTGCACCTCGGTGGGGCCATCGGCGAGGCCGACGTGGTAGGAGTTGATGATGAGGTCGGTGAAGGGCATGTCGGTGGAGATGCCGAGGGAGCCGTGCACCTGGAGGGCGGAGGACGCAACGTCGTGGAGGACCTTCGGCATGATGGCCTTCACGGCGGAGATGTTCTTGCGGACCTTGAGGTAGTCGTTGTGGTGGTCGATGAGCCAGGCGGTTTCGAGGACGAGGAGCCGGAACTGGCGAAGCTGGATCCATGCGTCGGCGATCATGGCCTGGACGAGCTGCTTCTTGGCGAGCTGCTCGCCCTTGGTGGTGCGGGAGAGGGCGCGCTCGCAAAGGAGGTCGAAGCAGCGCTGGGCCTGGGCGACGGTGCGCATGGCGTGGTGCATGCGGCCGCCGCCGAGGCGGGTCTGGGCGACGACGAAAGCCTGACCGCGGCCACCGAGCATGTTCTGGCGGGGGATGCGGACATCGTTGTAGCGCATGTAGGCGTGGACGGGGTCCTTTTCACCGGAGAAGCCGAGGTTGTGGATGATCTCGATGCCGGGCGTCTCGGCGGAGACGATGAACATGGACATGCGCTGGTGTGGGGGCGCTTCGGGGTCCGTGACGGCCATGGTGATGTAGAAGGAGGCGTACTTGGCGTTGGAGGAGAACCACTTATCGCCGGTGATGACCCATTCGTCGCCGTCTTCGATGGCCTTGGTGCGGAACTGGGTGGGGTCGGCGCCGCCCTGGGGCTCCGTCATCGAGAAGCAGGAGACGATCTGGTTGTCGAGCAGGGGCTGGAGGTAGCGCTCCTTCTGCTCGGGGGTGCCGTAGTGGGCGAGGATCTCGGAGTTGCCGGTGTCGGGCGCCTGGGCGCCGAAGACGACGGGGCCGAAGCGGGAGCGGCCGAACTGCTCGTTCATAAGGGCGAGCTTGACCTGGCCGTAGCCCTTGCCGCCGAGCTCGGGGCCGAGGTGGCAGGCCCAGAGGCCGCGATCCTTGACCTTGCGCTGGAGCGGGCGGACGAGCTCTTCGTAGTGGGGTTGCGTGAGGTTGACGGGACTGCCGAGGACGTAATCGAGGGGTTCGATCTCGTCGCGGACGAACTGATCGATCCAGTCGACTTCCTCCTGGAACGTGGGGTCCGTCATGAATTCCCAACCCATGAACATGCCTCCTTGCGCGAGCACGCGCGGCCCTTTCGGGGCTTCGAAGATTCGGGCGCGCCGCAGCCTGGCACGCCGGTTGTCGCGAGGGCTCACTATACAGGTGGGTGGCGGATGGTCTCGGGGGAATCGTGTTCGGGTTGGAGTTTTTCGGTCGGGGCGGAGCGGAGTGCCCAGTGCGCCGTGCCCCGTGCCCAGTGCCCGGGGCGGGTTCCCGGTGCCCAGTTCCCAGTGGCGGGGTGAGCCGTGTCCTGAATCCCGCGTGCGAGCGATTACGGGAGGGGCGCACCCTCACCCACGGCCCCTCTCCCGGAGGGAGAGGGGAGTTCTGTTCGGGCGAGATGGGGATGAGTTGTGCGAGCCTGCAGCGTCCGCCGGTGTTCGGGGATGCGAAAACGCGCCCTGGTGGGCGCGTTTTGTGTGGGGTGCCAGTGACGCGAGGGGTCAGGCGAGGGCGGCTTTGGCCTGGTCGGCGACCTTCGTGAAGGCGTCGGGGCGGGTGACGGCGAGGTCGGCGAGGGCCTTGCGGTCGAGGTCGATGCCGGCGAGCTTGAGGCCATGGATCAGGCGGCTATAGCTGAGCCCGTTGAGGCGGGCTGCGGCGTTGATTCGCATGATCCAGAGCTCGCGGAAGTCGCTCTTGCGGTCGCGGCGGTCGACGTAGTTGTAGCGCAGCGCGTGGAGCATGGACTCGTTGGCGCGGCGGAAGACGCTGTGGCGTTGCCCGCGATGACCCTCGGTGAGGGAAAGGACCTTCTTATGACGGCGATGGGCGGTAACGCCCCGCTTGACACGGCTCATACCTGGTCTCCACTGCTGCCAGCCAGCATGGTGCGGACGCGCTTCACATTGGGAGCGGCGACGGCGACGGTGCGGGCGAAGAGCACATTGACGGGGCCGCGCTTCTTCCGGCGGAAGTTGTTGCGGCTGCCACGCATGCGCATGATCTTTCCTCCGCCGGTTACGCGGAAGCGCGAGGCGGTCCCTTTGTGTGTCTTGAGCTTGGGCACGTTAGTCTCCTGCGCGGACGGGCTGAGCGGCATCGGCCGTATCGTCAGCGTCGTCCTCGTTCTCCTCGTCGTCGTGTTCCTCGTCGTCGTCTTCGCCGACCACGCGGGCGGCAGCAGCGGCGGCGAGGACGGCTTCGTCCTCTTCTTCTTCGACCGGTGGTGCGGCGCCGGCTGCCTGGGCGGCAGCGGCGGCCTTGGCAGCGGCCGCGATCTTCTTCTTGTCGGGCGAGAGGATCATGGTCATGTGGCGGCCTTCGAGGAGGGCATCCTTTTCGAGCAACGCGATGTCATCGAGGCTCTTGAGGACCCGTTCGAGCAGATTCTTGCCGATCTGCGGGTGGGTGATCTCGCGGCCGCGGAACATGACGGTGACCTTGACCTTGTCGCCCTGCTTGAGCAGCTTGCGAGCTGTGCGGGTCTTGAAGTCGATATCGTGTTCATCGATTTTCGGCTTCATGCGGACTTCGCGCAGCTGGACGTTGACCTGGTGCTTCTTGGCCTCGCGCTCCTTCTTGGACTGCTCGTATTTGTACCGGCCAAAGTCCATCAGGCGGGCGACGGGGGGACTGGCCTGGGCGGCCACTTCCACGAGGTCGACGTTGCGTTCGCGGGCCATGCCGATAGCCTCGGCGGTCCGGACAACGCCAACCTGGCGTCCTTCTTCGTCGATCAGCCGCACTTCGGGAACGCGAATGCGTTCGTTGATGCGCGGTTCGGGCGCTACTGGCTTTGGTGGTGGCTTAGGTCGCTTCCTCAAACTACTTCCCAGGTGAAATCGGACAAGGCTGCATGTTAGCACGGGGATGGGCGCCGTGTACATGTCGGGGTGGCACCGTAGGATGTGGCGATGGCAACCGTTTCGAAGGCGCTCATCCTCGCGGCCGGGCTTGGCACCCGCATGCTCCCGGCCACCAAGGCCGTCCCCAAGGAGATGCTCCCCATCGTCGACCGTCCGCTCATCCAGTATGCGGTGGAGGAGGCGGTGGCGGCGGGGATCGGGCACGTGATCTTCGTGATCGCGGAGGGAAAAGAGGCGATACGGGAGCACTTCGGAAGCAACACGCGGGCCGATGCGCACGTGGCGGAGAAGGGCGACTCGGAGCTGCTGGAGATCGTGCGGCGGCCGGCGGGGCTGGCGCGGTTCGACTGGGCATTCCAGGACCAGCCGAAGGGCATCGCCCATGCGGTGGCGTGCGCGCGGCAGTACCTGGAGGGGGAGCCGTTCGCGCTGATCTTCCCGGACGACCTGATCCTTTCGCACCGGTCGTGCGTGGCGCAGATGGTGGATGCCTACAACGAGACGCGAGGGAGCGTGATCGCGGTGCACGAGGTGCCGCGGGAGGACATCCCGCAATACGGCATCGTGGACCCGGCGGACGGCGGGAACCCGGCGCGGTTGCGCGGGGTGGTGGAGAAGCCGCGGATCGAGGATGCGCCGTCGCAGCTGGGTATCGTGGGGCGGTACATCCTGAGCGAGACGATCTTCGAACACATCGACCGGATCCCGCCGGGCAAGAACGGCGAGCTGCAGATCACGGACGCGCTGATGAGCCAGATCGCGGCGGGCGAGGTGGTGTCGGGGCTGCGGTACGAGGGGCAGCGGTACGACACGGGGCGGCCGCTGGGCTACCTGGTGGCGCAGGTGGCGGCGGCGATGGCGCGGCCGGACATGGCACGCCCGGCGCGGGAACGGCTCGCGGCGGTGCTCGGGGAGGGGATCTGAGATGCGGCTGCTGGCGATCGGATATCCGCTGCCCAATGTGAACATCGACAACTACAACGTGCTGACGGCGCCGAGCTACTTCGACTACGACGCGCTGTTCATCGACCCGGCGAGCGTCACGCGGGTCGTGCGGGAGCTGCTGGAGAACGAGCACGAATTCGAAGCGTTCGACGGGCGGCCGGTGATCAATGGGCCGACGAGCGCGGCGGCGATCTCGGCGGCGGACCAGGTGCGGCGGCGGGGCGAGGAGGCGCAGCGGCTGCTCGAACGCGGTGGCGTGATCGTGGTGATGGCGAGGCCGAACGCGGTGCAGGCGGGGCTGGTCGGGTTCGAGGGCTGCGACCGGTACAGCTGGCTGCCGGCGCCGGCGGGGGCGGCGTGGGGCGTGCCCCTCCTGCGACAGGCCGAGGGCAAGACCGTGCGAATCGCGGACGAGCTGCACCCGTTTGCGCGGGTGTTGCGGGAGCAGCGGGCGAACATCCGCTACCGGGCGGCGTTTGACGACCGGCAGGCAGCCGTGCGGCAGGCGAAGATCATCGCGACGACGGGGGCGGACGTGCCGATCGGCGTGGAGTTCGCGGTCGCGGGCGGCCGGGTGGTGTTCGTGCCGGCGTTCGGCGACGACTCTGGAAGCTTCCGGAGCGAGCTGGCCGACCAGCTGGTCGACGGGATCTCGCAGATGCTGGGGACGTCGGTATCGGAGAGCGCGCCGTACTGGGCGCGGTCGCTGGCGGTGCCGGGCCTGGAGCAGGTCGAAGCGGAGATCGAGGAGGCGGAGGCGGCCGCGCGGGAGTCGTCGGAGCGGGTGGAGACGGCGCGTGCGCGGCAGGACGAGCTCGCGGGGCACCGGCGGCTGGTGACGGACGAAGGCGGGACGCTGGCGGAGGCGGTGCGCGATGCGCTGGGGCTGTTCGGGATCGCGGTGACAAGCAAGCCGGGCGAGGCGATGGTGGCGGAAGCGGAGGACCTGGCGGCGCTGGTCGAGACGGAAGGCAGCCGCGAGGAGGTTGTGGAATGGCCGTACGTGCGGCTGCAGCGGCGGCT
This sequence comes from Dehalococcoidia bacterium, assembly GCA_020850615.1. Lineage (GTDB taxonomy): Bacteria > Chloroflexota > Dehalococcoidia > Tepidiformales > Tepidiformaceae > JADZEI01. The sequence goes on from JADZEI010000002.1 coordinate 26,503, forward strand.
GGAGGACCAGCTCCTGAAGTTCGGGAAGCAGTACCGCGGGATCGTGGTGGCGAACGGCAAGCGGTTCTCGGAGCCGGCGTACCGGGAGCGGGAATTCGCGGACACGCTGCGGATTGCGTGCGAGAACTACGGGTACTGCCTGGTGACGGGCGAGACGCTGTTCACGCTGGTGCAGCGGGCGCTGGGCGGCGCGGAGGACGCGATGCTCACGGGCATCCGGCGGCGGTTGTTCTCGACGAAGGGGCTGCTGACGGCGGAGCTGGCGCTGGGCGAGGTAGAGGAGGAGAAGGACACGGGGCCGATCTTTTGAGGTGGGGCGGCCCTCACCCCCCGGCCGCCTCTCCCGCTGCGGCGGGCGAGGGGGAGCCTGCGGGATTGTCGCGCGGCACGGGGACGAGAGGGACTGGATGGAGAGAGGGGCGAAGGTGTTCCGAGCGAGCCGGGCGGGCGCTGCGCTGGCGCCCTGGCGGCCGTGGGGGTTGGTGGCGGGCTGCCGCGAGGCATGGTACCTGGTGCCGCAGAGCCGGTGCTCTGCGACTACGGCTTCGCCCCCGGCCGGCTGCGCCTCGCAGTGCGGACGCGCAGCCTTCTCCCTGCCCCCTCAGTGCGAGCCGTGAGGCGGGGGAGTAGGCGTGATGGATGATGGGCGGCGGCGGTTTTGCCCGGATTGTGGGGCGGAGCTGCGGTTCGAGCTGGAGGTGGGGCACCGGTATCCGTGGTGTGCGGCGTGCGGGTTCGTGCGGTATCGGAACCCGATCGTGGGGGTGGCGGTGGTGGTGCGGGACGCGGCGGGGCGGGTGCTGCTGGGGCGGCGGGCGAAGGGCGAGTATGCAGGGCTGTGGTGCATCCCCTGCGGTTACGTCGAGTGGGACGAGGACGTGCGGGCGGCGGCGGAGCGGGAGTTCGCGGAGGAGACGGGCCTGCGGGTGCGTGCGGGGCGGCCGCTGGCGGTGTATTCGAACTTCCACAACCCGAAGCAGCACACGGTCGGGAACTGGTTCGAGGGGGAGGTGCTGGGCGGGGAGCTGGCGCCGCTCGATGGGGAGCTGGAGGCGCTGGATTGGTTCGACCCGGCGGCGCCACCGGAGCTGGCGTTCCCGACGGATGCGCGGGTGATAAGCGAGTTGCCAGGCGTAGAGGCGTAGAGGCGTAGAGGGGTAGAGGCTGCGGGGTGCTCAGCGAGCGGGCTACGAGGGTCCCTGCGCGCGGCGACCGATCCGCTTGAGCCTGCTCTCGATCGCTCCGGGGTTGCGTCCAAGGTGGCCGGCGATCTCAACGATGGGCGTGCCAGCATTAAACAGGCCGACGATTCGCTCTTCATCGGCCGGCGTCCATGGCTCGTAGGCACGAGGGTACAGGCGCCGGGCTTCCTCGATGTATCCCGGGACCGTCGCCCACGGGACGCCAGGCCGCACGGCGGGGGAGGAATCCGAGGCAAGAGCGATTGCGGCTACGCGCGCTGCTCGTCTCACGTCGTCGTGGGTTACCCGATAGTCAGCCAGGATCTCATCGATGCTCCTCCCGTCCGCCAGTGATGTGAGGATGACGATGTCGATTGGTCGGGCATGGTGCTCCACCGGCGCATAGTAGTGATTGGGCCCTCGTCCGACAATGGACTCACCGATGTCTTCGGTGCCCGCCAACAGGCCAGTAGCGCCAGCGGGCGCGGGCGATGATGGATTCGACGGGGATGGGGCCGAAGTGGCGGCTGTCGCGGCTGTGGGCGGCGTTGTCGCCTTCGAGCCAGGCCTGACGGTGGAGGTCGATGCGGACGACACGCTTGAGCAGCGTCCGCGTGGGGTCGGTGGGGTCGGGGGCGATAACGGCGTGGCTGGGTGCGGGGAGGCGCCGGCGGTAGGCGTGGCGGTCGGCGATGAGCCAGTCGCCGTGGCGGTAGGCGGGATACATGCTCTGGCCGGAGACTTCGTAGCGGATGAAGCGGTACTTCGCCCAGACGAGGAAGGCGGCGAGCTCGATCGTTATGGCGAGGACAGCAAGAAGCGGGGCCAGCCGCACGTGCGATTGGCCCCGCTTCGATGTCATGGCGCCGGGATCAAGCGGGGTTGGCGAGGTAGAAGGGGACTTCGCGGCCCTTGGTGGCCCAGAAGATGTCGTGCACGTCCTTCACGGCGTCGAGGAGGGCCTGGCCGTTGGCGGGGTCGATCTCGTGCTTGTTCTTGGAGGCGAGCTTGGTGGCCTTCCAGAACTTGTCGTGGAGGTCGGGGTACTTCTCGAGGTGCTCGGGCTTGAAGTAGTCGTGCCAGAGGACGTCGAGCTCGTGCTTCACGACGTCGGCCTGCTGCTCCTTGATCTGGATGAAGCGGGTGCGGGTGTTGACGGTGGCGGGGTCCATGGCGTCGCCGAGGGCGAGGGCCTTCTTGGCCATGGAGAGGACGGCCTCGGCGGCGATGCGGGCGGACGCGGGGTCGTAGACGCCGCAGGGGCCATCGCAGTGGGCATGCGCGACGTTGGCGGGGCGCAGAAGACGAGCGAGGAACATGGTGGGGACTCCTTCTCAGGTGATGGCGGCCGGGGGGCCGACCCTTGTGGTGGGTGCGAAGGATGATTATACGCGAGTGGGCGATCTGCTACGCGTGGATGTGCGTACAAGAGCGTTGCAGAGATGCGGGAGTCGCGGGCTGGCGCGGGGCGTGGTTCGGACAATCCCGCGGAGCGGTGCTCGGCGGCCACGTTGGCGGCGCGGGAATCGTACGGGCTACCGCGCGGCATGATCCTGGGAGCCGCAGAGCCGATGCTCTGCGACTACGGCTTCGCCTCTGGTTCGTACCAGCGGGCGGGTGGGGCGGCGAGGGCGTGGGCGAGGCGGCGGTAGTAGGTGGTCCGGGGGATCTCGGTGGCGCCCATGCTGAGGGTGTGGGGGGTGGCGACCTGGATGTCGACGAGCTCGATGCCGATGGCGCGGGCGTGCTGCATGAGGGCGACCATCGCGACCTTCGAGGCGTCGGTAACGCGGTGGAACATGGATTCGGCACCGAACATGGCGCCGACGCCGACGCCGTAGAGGCCGCCAGCCAGGACGCCGTCGCCGGTCCAGACTTCGATGCTGTGGGCCCAGCCGAGCTGGTGAAGTCGGACGTAGGCACGGAAGAGGTCCGGGGTGATCCAGGTGCCCTCGCCGGGGCGGACGGCGCAGAGCGACATGACCTTCGGGAAGGCGAGGTCGACGGTGGCGTAGAAGCGGCCGGAGCGGATGGTGCGGGCGAGCCGGCGGGAGACGTGGAGGCCGTCGAGCTCGATGATGCAGCGGGGGTCGGGGGAGAACCAGAGGAACTGTTCGCCGGCAGTGGGCCAGGGGAACGCGCCGGCGGTGTAGGCACCGATGATGGTCGAGGGTTCGAAGTCGCCGCCGGCACCGACGAGCCCGCGGTCGTCGCCGCGGCGGGGGTGGGGGAACTCGTAGCGGCAGGGCAGGAGGGGCTGCGGGGCAAGGGCGGTGTGGACCGCGAGCCGCACCTCGGGGAGCATCAGTCGAGGCGGCGCCGGGAGTGGCTCGTGCCGATGACGAAGGTGACGTTGCCGCGGGCGACCGGCTGGCCGCGGTCGTCGCTGATCTCGACATCGACGAAGAAGGCGGTGCGGCCGGCCTTGATGACGTGGGAGCGGCCGACGAGCTCTGTGCCGCGGGCGGGCGAGAGGTACTGGATGTGGAGGTTGCTCGTCGCGTGCGGGCGTTCGCGGATTTCGGACGCGGGACGCAGCGAGCGGACGGCGAGGCCGGCGACGGAATCGACGAGGCCGGAGATGACGCCGCCGTGGACGACGTCGTTGTAGTTGAAGTGGTGTTCCTGGAGGCGGATGCGGGTGTGGCAGCGGCCTTCCGCGACCTCCACGACTTCGATGCCCATGTGGGCCCAGAAGCGGCCGGTGTAAATCGCCTTCAGTTCGTCTTCGGTCATCGTCACGGAGGGAACGTTGCCCGAGGGCGGGCGCGCGCGCAACCCGGCGGGGCTACGCGCGCGGGGTGATGCGGTCGGTGCGCATGTAGGGGCGGAGGACTTCGGGGACGGTGATGGTGCCGTCGGCCTCCTGATAGTTCTCGATGACGGCGATGAGGGCACGGACCATGCCGAGGCCGGAGCCGTTGAGCATGTGCGGATAGCGGGGCGGGCCGTCGGCCTTTTCGCGGTAGCGGATGTTCGCGCGGCGGGCCTGGAAGTCGAGGCAGTTGGAGATGGAACTGACTTCGAGCCACTCGTTGACGCCGGGCGACCACATCTCGATGTCGAAGGTCTTCGTGGAGTTGAAGCCGAGGTCGCCGGTGCAGAGCTGGAGGACGCGATGGGGGATGCCGAGCTTCTCCGGGAGGGTGCGGGCGTGCTTCACCATGAAGTCCAGCATCGCCTCGCTCTCTTCCGGCGCGCAGTAGACGAACATCTCGACCTTTTCGAACTGGTGGCCGCGCTTCATGCCGCGGACGTCGCGGCCGGCGCTCATCTTTTCGCGGCGGAAGCAGGGGGTGTGCGCGACGAGCCGCTGGGGCAGTGAGCCGGGCGGCATGATCTCGTCTTTGTAGAGGTTGACGAACGCGACTTCGGCCGTAGGAATGAAGTAGTAGTCCTCTTCGGCGTCGCGGTAGAGGTTGTCGCGGAACTTAGGGAGCTGGCCGGAGGCGTAGAGCGAGGCCTCGGAGAGCATGTAGGGCAGGTAGCACTCGGTGAAGCCGGCTTCGGCGTGCTGATCCAGGCACCACTGGATGAGCGAGCGGTAGAGGCGGGAGATGCCGCCTTCGAGGACGTAGAAGCGGGAACCGGACATCTTGGCGCCACGGGGGAGGTCGATGCCGCCGAGGGCTTCGCCGAGCTCCCAGTGGGGCTTCGGTTCGAAGTCGAAGGTGCGCGGCTGGCCGACGGTGTGGACAACGACGTTCGAGCTGTCGTCGGGGCCCTTCGGCACCGAGGGGTCGACGATGTTGGGAACTTCGAGGAGCTTGTCGTTGAGCTCGGACTGGACGGCCTTGAGGCGGCCGTCGAGGCGGTCGATCTCATCGCCGACGAGGCGCATCTCGGTGATGCGGACTTCGCGCTCCTGGGGGTCCTTCGAGGCGCCGATCGCCTTGCTGACGGTGTTGCGCTTGGCGCGGAGCTGTTCGACCTGGCCGAGGAGGAGGCGGCGCTCGTCGTCGAGCTGGATGATGCGGTCGATGGGGGCGGAGGAGTTGCGCAGCACGACATCCCGTTTCACACGTTCGGTGTTCTCGCGGATGAACTGGATGCTGAGCATGGTTACTCCTGTTCGGCCTGGATGGCGCGGATGCCGAGAAGGCGAACGTCTTCGGCGACCGCGACGAGGGTACCATCGGGGGCGGGGAGGGAGAACGCAGCGGCGAGCTCGGCTTCGGTGGCCCAGTAGTGGGCGCCGTGGGGGATGGGGGCCTCGAAGGAGGCGGGGCGGACGGGGCGCGTGAAGTAGACGTGGTCGATGTGCTGATGGAAGGGCTGGTCGGCGCGGACGATGTCCTCGACGAGGATGACGGCGGGCGGGGGGAGGACGCGGGGGCCTTCGCACGCGAGCAGGCCGGGCGGGGGGATCACGCGGACGTCGTGGCCGAACTCCTCGAGGGCTTCGCGCTCGGCGCCCTCGACGGGGTCCTCGTTGGGTTCGAGGTGGCCGCCGGGGGGGAGCCACATGCGGAGCTTGTGGTGCCAGAGCAGGAGGGTGCGGCCGCGGGTGGAGACGTAGGCGGTGGCGGTGTGGTGGCGGTCGAAGGGGCGGAGGGACATTTGCGATTGCCGATTTTCGATTTTCGATTTTCGGTGGGGTGACGGTGGTGGAGGCTGCCGTGGGGCGGGGTGGTGGGGGAGGGGGCCTGCCCTCCCTGATGGGTCGGGCTACTGATGGCGCGGGGTGGCCCTCACCCCCCGGCCCCCTCTCCCGCTGCGGCGGGCGAGGGGGTGGTGGGTCCGGCTGTCTCGGCGGGCGAGGAGGTGATGGCGGTGTCGCTGGGGGTAGGTTGGGTGTCGGGTTTGAGGGATTTGAGCTGGGGGAAGAGGATGACTTCGCGGATGGTGGGTTGTTCGGTGAGGATCATGATCAGGCGGTCGATGCCCATGCCGAAGCCGCCGCAGGGGGGCATGCCGTGTTCGAGGGCGAAGAGGAAGTCTTCGTCCATGAGCTCGGCTTCGTCGTCGCCGGCGGCGCGGAGGCGGAGCTGCTCTTCGAAGCGCTCGCGCTGGTCGATGGGGTCGTTGAGCTCGGTGTAGGCGTTGCCGGCTTCGAAGCCGCCGATGAACACCTCGAAGCGCTCGACGAGGCGGGGGTTGCCGGGCTTGCGCTTGGCGAGCGGGGAGAGCTCGATGGGGTAGTCGAGGAGGAAGGTTGGGTTTTGGAGGTGGGGCTCGACGTAGAAGCTCATGGCTTCGTCGGCGAGCTTGCCGTAGCCGGCGGTTGGGGGGACATCGAGGCCGCGGCGTTCGAGCTCGGCGCGGAGCGTCTCCGCGGTGGGGAAGGCTTCGAGGTCGAGGTCGGCGTACTGGCGGAGGGCGTCGTGGAAGGTGATGCGGCGCCAGGGGCGGGCGAGGCTGATCTCGTGGCCGCGGAAGACGAAGGTGTCGCGGCCGATGGCCTCGGAAGCGACGGTGCTGACCATCTCTTCGACCATGTCGGCGACCTGGAGGTAATCGCCGTAGGCCTCGTAGGTTTCGAGCATGGTGAACTCGGGGTTGTACTTCAGGCCGAAGCCCTCGTTGCGGAAGATGCGGCCGAGCTCGTAAACCTTTTCGAAGCCGCCGACGACGAGGCGCTTGAGGTGGAGTTCGAGGCTGATGCGGAGGAAGCGGTCTTCGTCGAGGGCGTTGTAGTGGGTGACGAAGGGGCGGGCTGCGGCGCCTCCGGCGGCCTCCTGGAGGACGGGCGTCTCGACTTCGATGAACCCGCGGGCATCGAGGAAGCGTCGGATGCCGGAGACGACCTTGCTGCGGAGCTTGAACCGCTCGCGGCTCTCTTCGTTGCCGAGGAGGTCGAGGTAGCGGCGGCGCTGGCGGATCTCGGGGTCGGCGAGGCCGTGGTACTTCTCGGGCGGGGCATGGAGCGCCTTCGAGAGCATGGCCCAGGTGGTGGCGCCGACGGTGGGCTGGCCGGTGCGGGTGCGCATGGGCATGCCCGTGGCTGAGATGAAATCGCCGAGGTCGATAAGCTTGAGGGCGTCGTAGAGGCCTTCGGCGAGGGTATTCTGGCGGAGGAGCACCTGGATGCGGCCGGTGCCGTCGAGGAGGTCGATGAAGGTGGCCTTGCCCATGTCCCGGCGGGCGACGACACGGCCGGCAACCTGGGCGACGACGCCTTCGGCCTCGGAGACGCCTTCGGGGAGGGCGTCGACGAGGGCGTTGGCCTCGGCAGCGGTGTGGGTGCGCGTAGCGCGGGTGGGATAGGGGTCCATGCCGAGAGCGCGGAGCTGGTCCAGCTTGGCCACGCGCTGGGCCATGAGTTCGTCCATGGGCGATACCTCCGGGAAATGCAAAGGCCGCCCTCCCGGCGGCCTGCAGCGGCGGCGGGAGGGCGAGCGGTCAGTCGACCTTGAGCACCTTCACCTTGATGACGCCCTTGGGGACGTTGACATCGACGATGTCGCCGACAGCGCGGCCGATGAGGGCGGCGCCGACGGGGCTTTCGTTGGAGATCTTGCCGTGGGTGGGGTCTGCTTCGGGAGCACCGACGATCTTGTAGTGGTGCTGCTTGCCGTCCTGTTCGACGTCGACGGCGGAGCCGAGACCGACGCGGCCGGTCTTCGGGGCGCCCTCGATGATGGTGGCGCGGCGAAGGATGTCCTCGATTTCGAGGATGCGGCCTTCGACCATGCCCTGCTCCTGCTTGGCGTCGTCGTATTCGGCGTCGTTCTGGCTGGTGCCCTGTTCCTGGGCGTTGTGGATGCGCTCGGCAACGATGCGGCGCTCGTTGCGGAGCTCTTCGAGCTCCTCTTCGAGCTTTGCCTTCCCTTCACGCGTGATGGGAACCTGCTTGTCGGTCATGTCGTACCCTAGTGCCTGTTCGCGGCGAAAAAAGAAAACGACCGAGAGGGCACAGGCCTCCTCAGTCGAGCCGCAGTATACGTTGCGTGTTGTGAGAGCCGCAATTCGCGGTGTCAGGAGTACGGATGGGCTACCCAGACGACGGGGGGCGCGAACGGCGGGCGACCGATGGGCTCGATTGGCGGCGGGCGGCGCCTCCCGGTGAGCCTTCGCCAGCTGGCGAGACGCCGCCCGCGGCGCCGGGCCCGGGACCGGGAGCTTCGGCGCGGCCGGGGCTGGGGCTCATCGCGGGCGTTGCGCTGGTGGCGGCGGTGGTTGGCGGGGCGGTCTCGGGTGGCGCGGTGGCGCTGCTGGTGGGCGGCGACGACGATGGCGAGACGGCGGTGAGCTCCGGGGCGACGCCAGCCGCGGGCGGGAGCGTGACGGTCGAGCAGACCACAGCGATCGCGGATGCGGCATCGAAGGCGCGGCCGAGCGTGATCAAGATCCAGAGCACGCGGCAGACCGGGAACGTGGTGGAGCAGGAGGTGGGCAGCGGCGTGGTGCTGGACCGCGAAGGCCACATCCTGACGAACGCGCACGTGGTGCTGGGCACGGAGACGCTGAAGGTGTTCCTCGCGGACGGGACGGAGCGGCCGGCCATCCTTGTGGGGCACGACTTCCCGTTCACGGACCTGGCGGTGCTGCAGGTGGGCCCGGTGGGCATCTCGCCGCTCGAGGTGGGGGACTCCGGGGCGCTGCAGCTGGGCGAGACGGTGATCGCGATCGGGAACCCGCTCTCGGACTTCGAAGGGACGGTGACGGTGGGCGTGGTGAGCGGGCTGAACCGGCTGCGCCACTTCGACGGCGTGAACCAGGAGGACCTGATCCAGACGGACGCGGCGGTGAACAGCGGGAACAGCGGCGGGGCGCTGATCAACCTGCAGGGGCAGTTCATTGGAATGCCGACGGCGGTGCTGCGGGAATCGAACGGCGGTGCGAGCGTCGAGGGGATCGCGTTCGCACTGCCGAGCGGGCGGGTGCTGGAGATCGCGCGAGGGATCATCGAGGCGGGCGGGAACTACCCGCGGCCGACGCTAGGGCTGGACCACATCGACATCAGCGAGAGCACGCCGGGGCGGGCGCGGCTGGCGGTGACGCAGGGCGCGCTTGTGACGCAGGTGACCGCGGGGGGCGCGGCGGAGGCAGCGGGGATCGTGCCCGGCGACATCATCATGGCGGTGGGCGAACTGGACATCGACGAGTCGCGCCCACTGCTGAACGGGCTGCTGCCGCACGTGCCGGGGGACACGGTGAAGGTTGTCCTCAACCGGAACGGCCGGATAATCGAGGCGCAGGTGCGACTTGGCGCACGTTCCTAGGAGTCGCGAGGGCGGGACAGGGGAGAGGGGATGACGCGTCGGAGCAGCCAGCTCCCGTGGAGCGGGCGGAGCACGGGCAACCTGTACGGCGGCCCGCGCCATTCCGGTATCGGGCGGCCGGTCGCGCTCGGGCTGATCGTGCTGGGCGTGGTGGCGCTGCTGGTATTCCTGTTCATGCGGATGTGCGGCGGCGAGAGCTGCACGGAGGAGTACTGCGCTTCGGGCACGGCGGTGGCGCCGCCCGAGGGGTACGAGCTGGTCACGAAGGTGTACGAATACCAGCGGGACGAGCCGATCCCGGCGGGCAACAGCTTCACGATTTCGCTGGAGCTGACGAAAGAACTGGAAGATTCGCGGAATCTGAGCTTCTACCAGTACCTGCCGGAGACGGAGGTGTGGGAGCCACTCGCGCCGGCGACGCTGGAAGGCGAGCACGCGGTCGGGAGCCTGGCGTCGAGCCCGTTGCAGATCGCGGTGCTGCGGCGGCTTTCGCAGGCGGGGCACGTGGTGGCGTACCTGCCGAACGGGGGGACGCTGCACCCGTCGGCCATGGGGAAGATCACCATCCTGCACACGCGGGACTTTAAACCGGCGGCGGACGGAGCGATCGAGGGGACGCGGTCGCAGGTGCAGGTCGACAAGAGCGTGGCGTGGTACCCGGTGATCTCGGCGGATGCGCGGGACCAGAGCGCGATCCCGATCGTGAACGGGATCCTGAGCTCGGCGGGGAGCCGTTCGAACCATGTGCAGCAGATCATGAAGCTGGTGACGGAGAACCAGTTCGCGGGGATCGACATCGCGTACCTGGACCTGCAACCGGGCGACCGCACGGGGTTCACGCTGTTCGCGATCGACCTGGCGAACGCACTGCACGCGCAGGGGAAGATCCTGACGCTGACGCTGCCCGCGCCGGTGAAGGCGCAGGACCGGATCGACGAAGGGGCGTACGACTGGGCGCAGCTGGGCAAGGCCGCGGACGTGGTGAAGATCAACCCGTATCGCGACCAGAGCACGTACCGGCAGGTGATGCCGGAAGTGCTGGAGTACCTGCGCAGCGTTGTCGAACCGACGAAGCTGGTGCTGACGGTGTCGCCATATGCGACGGAGAAGGCGGTCGACGGCATCCGGACGATGTCGCTGACCGAGGCGATGGTGATCGCGACGAGCCTGGGACTGCGGGCCGGGGCGGACGGCAAAGTGATGACGAGCTCGAACATCACGATCGTGGCGACGAATATCGACCGGGACGAGAACCTGAGCGGGGTGAAGTGGTCGCCGGAGACGGCGAGCGTATTCTTCACGTACAAGCTGCAGACCGGGCGGACGGTGTGGATCGAGAACTTCTATAGCATCGGGTTCAAGCTGGAGTTCATCTCGCGGTACGGACTGGGCGGTGTCGGTGTCGAAGATGCGAGCGGGAACGAGACGCTGGGGAACATCTGGACGGCGCTGGACCCGTTCATCACGAGCGGGCAGCCGGTGCTGATGCAGCCGAACCCGCAGGACCTGGAGCCGCAGTGGGCGGTGAGCGCGGGGACGGCGGAAGGCGGGGCCGACGGTTCGATGGACTGGGCGACGCCGGCGCAGCCGGGCACCTACACGGTGACGCTGACGCTTTCGGACGGCGTGGCGCTGTTCGAGAACCAGATCCCCGTGGACGTGCAGGCGCGGCCTGCCGCAACGGCGACGGCGACGCCGGGGACCGGCTGAAGTGGCGAACACACGACTGCGCATCAGCGGCGGTTCGGCGCGGGGGCTCCCGCTGACGGAGCCGAAGGGGATGCGGCTGCGGCCGACCTCGGGGCTCGTGCGCGAGGCGATCTTCAACATCCTGGGCGACCGGGTGGAGGGCGCGCGTGTGCTGGACCTGTACGCGGGGACCGGTGCGCTGGGGATCGAGGCGCTTTCCCGCGGAGCTGCGCACGCGACGCTGGTGGAGGGCGAGCGGGCGGCGTGCGATGCGATACTGCAGAGCCTGGGGCGTGCGGGGTTCACCGCGCAGGCGACGGTGATCCGGGGACGGTTGCCTTCGGCATTGAAGTCGGTGAAAGGGCCGTTCGAAATCGTGTTGATGGACCCGCCGTATAACGAAGAGACCGCGATCGAAACACTGAACGGAGTTGGGGAGCTGGTGGCGGAGGGCGGAGTGATCGTCTATGAGCACGGGAGCCGCTACAATCCGCCCGGACGCCCTGAGGGCCTGGAGATGCAGGAGCGTCGAACGTACGGTGACAGCGCAATAGCACTCTACGGCCCGCGGGAGGGTGAATGAGGATCGCAGTATTCCCGGGGGGATTCGACCCGGTAACGAACGGGCACCTGGACCTGGTGCGGCGGATGACGCACCTGTTCGACCGGGTGATCGTGGCAGTGGTGCGTGGACGGGATAAGGTCGGGATGTTCACGTGGGAAGAGCGGCAGGAGCTGTTCCGCAAGGCTGTGGCGGACCTTCCAACGGTAGAGGTGGAAGGGTTCGACGAGATGACGGTGGAATTCGCGCGGCGAAAAGGGGCGGTGGCGATCGTCCGTGGGATCCGCGCGGTGAGCGACTTCGAAGCGGAATTCGACATGGCGCTGATGAACCGGAAGATGGCGCCGCACCTCGAGTCGGTGTACCTGATGGCGAACCAGGAGTTCCTGTACATCAGTGCGAGCCGGATCCGTGAAGTTTCCCGTTTGGGATACGACGTGGCGGACCTCGTGCCGCCGCATGTCCGGACGGCGATCCGCGAAAAGCTGAGCCAGGCAACAGGGCAGTAGGCCCGAGGGACCGTGGAAATACTCGAGCTCATCGACAGTCTGGAGGAACTGGTCGTCCAGGCGCGGCGGCTGCCGGTGGGCGGAAACCTGGTGGTCGACCGAAAGCGGATGCTGGACGTGATCGACCAGATGCGGCTGGCGATCCCGGCGGATGTACGACAGGCAACGCAGATCATCGAGTCGCGGGAGCAGTTGCTGGAAGAAGCGCACGCAAGCGCGCAGGAGACAAAGCGGCGGGCGGAAGCCGAGCGGGCGCGGCGGCTGGACGAGAACTCACTGGTGCGGGAAGCGCAGGAGCGGAGCCAGCACATGTTGATGGACGCGGAAGCGCGAGCGCGGGAAACGATCGCGGAAGCGGACAACACGGCAGCGGCACACCTGAGCGAAGCAGCGGAAGCGGCGGCGAAACAGTTGGACGACGCGGACCAGTACGCACTAGAAGTATTGCGGCGGCTCGATCACCAGCTGCAGGCGTTCCTGGAATCGATCCGGATGAGCATTGGCAGCCTCGAGGAAAAGCGGTAATACAAACCCTCTGGCACATTTGGGCGGGGGTGTGTACCGTACGGCCTGATTTGTCTCCATCAGGAGGGTTATTCGATGGCGAAGTTCTCGAAGGTGAAGAAGGGTGACATGCCGAAGGTTCGGCGGCAGGGCGGCCGTCTTGCTGCGCGGATGCGCGAATATGACGAGTACATCCTGAGTTTGAAGCCGGATGAAGCGGGAATGCTGGAACCGGGAGACGACGAGGAGTCGGTGCGCGGCCTGGCATTGCGGATCAGCCGCGCGGGCAAGCGCCTCGGTAAGAAGCTTGACGTTCGTTCGACCGAGAAGGCCGTGTACTTCAGCCTGCTGGACTGAGGTTACGGGGCAGAAACGACGAAAGAGCCGGCGAGTACGCCGGCTCTTTCGTTTGTTGGCCCGTTCAAGTGGTGGTTAGTTGCGTTCGAGTGGTGCGCCGGCGCGCTCTTCGGCGGACACGAGTGCGAACGACGGGACCTCGCGGGTGGTGCGGTTCCAGCGGCCAGAGCCACGGGACGGCTCGTCGTCGGACGCGGCCGGGGCTTCCTTCTCCGTTGCGCGTTCCTTCCGGCTGGTGATGGACGCGGGCGGTGCGGCGGGAGTGTCGAGGGAGGCCGAGGCATCGGTCTCGACGCTGCCACGGAGGGTGGCACCTTCTTCGACGACGAGAGTGGCGGCCTTGATGGTGCCGCTGACGACGCCGGTGGAGGTGATGGTGAGGCGGCCGCTGCAGACCACATCGCCTTCGATGCGGCCGCGGACGGCGAGGTCCTGGGCCTGGATCTTCGCGTGGGCGGAGGCGTCCCGCTCGATGGTGAGAAGGCCGCGGCAGATGATCTCGCCGCTGACGCTGCCGAGGATCCGCAGGTCCTGCCCGGTTTCGTAGCGACCATCGAAGGAAGAGCCGGCATCGACAACGCTTTCGGCGGCGGCGACGGGCTGCGCGCGGGTTACGGTAGTAGGTTCAGTGTCCGTGTCGAAATCCCTCCGGTTGGGGCGCGGGGCGGGCGGCGCCTGGTCGTACTCGGGCGCGGCATCCATCTGTTCCGCATAGACGCCGGTGAGGTCGGCGTAGCGGTCGTCGCGCTGCGTCTTCTTCAGCATAGTGCCCTCCTGGATGGTGGCCGGCTGGTGGCAACCGGGGGGCGGACCAGCCTTGTTCGCACCTTAGTCCCGCTGTTAAGCGGGTGTCCAGCGAAGGGTAAAGGCTGGCGCGGCCCCACGAAAGCAAACTTGAGCGCGAAGTTCGTTAAACAACCACGTTCAACAAGCGGCCCGGGACGTAAATCACGCGTTTCGGATCCCTGCCATCGATGAGCTCGGCGACCTTGGGGAGGGCGCGGGCGGCGGCGAGGGCGTCGGCTTCGCTGGCATCGGCCGGGAGGGTGATGCGGTCGCGGACCTTGCCGTTGACCTGGACGACGATCTCGAGCTCGTCGTCGCGGGCGAGCTCGTCGTCGGCAGTGGGCCATGCGGCGAGATGGATGCTGTAGGGATGACCGTGGCGCTCCCAGAGCTCCTCGGTGATGTGCGGGGCAAGGGGGGCGGTGAGGAGGAGGGCGGTCTCGAGGGCCTCCTGCCAGGCACCGCGGTCGACGTTGCCGGCTTCGCGGGCGCGGCCCATGGCGGAGCTGTGCTCCATCAGGCGGGCGATCATGGTGTTGAAGGAGAACTCCTCGATGTCCTTCGTGACCTGGCGGATGGTCTTGTGGGTGGCGCGGCGGAGGGCGCGGGTGGCCGCGGAGGCGGAGGCATCCACGAGGGTTGGGGGCTCGGTGCCGAGCGACCAGAGGCGGTTGAGCCAGCGTTCGATGCCGGCCATGCCGGTGGGGTTGTAGGGACCGCCCTGGTCCCAGGGGCCGACGAACATGAGCTGGCAGCGGAAGGCATCGGCGCCATACTTCTCGACCTGCTCATCGGGGGCAACGACGTTGCCGCGGCTCTTGGACATGCGGTTGCCATCGGGGCCGAGGATGACGCCCTGGTTGAACAAGCGGAGCATCGGTTCGTTGCCTTCGACCAGGCCCATGTCGCGCGCGGCCTTCCAGAAGAAGCGGGTGTAGAGCAGGTGCATGACGGCGTGCTCGGCGCCGCCGGTGTACTGGTCGACGGGGAGCCACTTGCGGGCAGCTTCGCTGGAGAAGGGGCGCTCGGGGTTGTGGGGGTCGGCGTAGCGCATCTGGTACCAGCTGGAGCACATGAAGGTGTCCATGGTGTCGGTTTCGCGGCGCGCAGGGCCGCCGTCCACGGGGCAGGTGGTGTTCACCCAGCTCTCGATCTGGGTGAGCGGCGACTGGCCGGTGGGGAGGAAGGTGACCTTTTCGGGCAGGAGCACCGGGAGCTGGTCTTCGGGCACGGGGACGATGCCATGGGTCTCGCAGTGGACCATGGGGATGGGCGCACCCCAGTAGCGCTGGCGGGAGATGAGCCAGTCGCGCAGGCGGTAGGTGACGGCGGCCTCGCCAATGCCGTGTTCGGCGGCATAGGCGGTGACGCGGGCGATCGCCTGGTCGTAGGGCGTGCCGTCGAAGGGGCCGGAGTTGATCATGCTGCCGCCGTACGTGACGGCGCGTTCCATGGGCTTCGTGGTGTCGACGACGTCGTAGACGGGGACGATTTCGAGGCCAAACTTTAGCGCGAACTCGAAGTCGCGCTGGTCGTGTGCGGGGACGGCCATGACGGCGCCGGTGCCGTAGGTGACCAGGACGTAGTCGGCGATCCAGATCGGGATGCGCGAGCCGGTGAAGGGGTTCACGGCATAGGCGCCGGTGAAGACGCCCGTCTTCTCCTTCTCGGTCGAGAGGCGCTCGATCTCGGACTGGCGGGCAGTGGCGGCGCGGTAATCCTCGACGGCGGCGCGCTGGTCCGTGGTGGTGATGCGCTCGACGAGCGGGTGTTCGGGCGCGAGGACCATGAAGGTGGCGCCGTAGACGGTGTCGGGGCGGGTGGTGAAGACGGTGAGCTTCTCTTCGACGCCGGGGACATCGACGGCGAAGTGGAGGCGCGCGCCTTCGCTGCGGCCGATCCAGTTGGTCTGCATGTTGCGGACGCGCTCGGGCCACTCGATGCCTTCGAACCTGAGGAGCTCGTCGGCGTAGGCGGTGATCTTGAAGAACCACTGGGTCAGGAAGCGGCGCTCGACAATGTCGTCGGAGCGTTCGCATTTGCCATCAATGACCTGTTCGTTGGCGAGGACGGTCTGGCAGCCGGGGCACCAGTTGGCGGCGGCGCCGGCGCGGTAGGCGAGGCCCTCCTTGTAAAGCTGCAGGAACCACCACTGGGTCCACTTGTAATACGAGGGGTCGGCGGTGACGACCTCGCGGTCCCAGTCGAAGCCGGCGCCCATCAGGCGGAGCTGCTCACGCATGCGCTCGACGTTGGCGAAGGTCCACTCGGCGGGGTCGATGCCGCGCTTGATGGCGGCGTTTTCGGCGGGGAGGCCGAAGGCATCGAAGCCCATGGGGAACATGACGTTGTAGCCCTGCATGCGGCGGTAGCGGGCGGCGGCGTCGCTGGGGGCCATGGCGTACCAGTGGCCGGTGTGGAGGTCGCCGGAGGGGTACGGGAACATGGTGAGGGCGTACCACTTGGGGCGGGGGTCGTCGTCGGGGGCGTGGTAGATGTCCTCCGCTTTCCAGCGGGCCTGCCACTTCTTTTCGATCGCACGGGGTTCGTAGCGGTCGGCCACGGCGGTCACCTCGATTCGGGACAAGTATTGGGGGATGCGGCGAAGGGCCGCGCGGGAAACGGGAAGCCCCGCCGGCTATGCGCCGCGGGGCGGGGTAAGGGCGAGCCGAAGCGCCCGCGCGGGATGGCGGTGGCTGCTTCGTGCGGTGGAGCTCCTGGTCACGAGCTCTGCCCTCCCTGTTGGCGCGCGCGGGGTGGCGCGCGAAGTCGTAGGGGAATGGTAGTCAATCGCGGCGGGGTGCGTCATCTCAGGGGTGGCGGACGTGGCCCTTGGGCTCGGGTTGCTGGTCCTTGGGCGCGTCGGGCTCGCCGGCGTGGCGGCGGCCGTTGCGATAGACCCAGTCGGAGAGGGGCGAGAGCTCGAGCATGAGGACGACCATGAAGGTCAGGAGGAGGGCGGTGAGCCAGAGCTCGGCGGCGACCATGAGGCCGAGGCCGGCGAGCACCCAGGTGGTGGCGGCGGTGGTCACGCCGCTGATGGCGTCTTCGCGTTTGAAGATGAGGCCGGCGCCGAGGAAGCCGATGCCCTGGACGACGCCGGCGGCGATGCGGCTATCGCCGAAGAGCGAGCTGACTTCGCCGAAGGCGGCGGCGCCGAGGCAGACGAGGGAGCTGGTGCGGATGCCGGCTTCGTGGCCGCGGAACTCGCGTTCGAGGCCGACGAGGGAGCCGAGGGCAGCGGCGAGCAGCAGGCGCCAGAAAAGGTCGAGTTGCTCGGCTTCGCTCATTCGGGGCGCCTCCGGTAGTGGGCGGCGATGAGGGTCTCGAAGTTGCGCTCGGTGGAGCAGACGCGGCAGGTGAGATACCAGACGTAGGTGTCGTCGGGCTTCCTGCCGTAGCGGCGGGTGGCCTTGAGCGCGGTCTCTTCGGCGACGCGGGCGAGCTCGCCGTAGGAAGCGGGGACGATGCGGGTGTAGGCGATGCCGCCGGGGCGTTCGATGCCCTTCGTGCCGGGCGGGACGTCTTCGACTTCGAGGAGGAGGGGGCGGCGGAAGCGGCCGTCGCCCATAAGGAGCATGGCGTCGTCGGGGACGGTGGCGCCGAGGGCGCGGGCCTTCGCGGCGAGGTCCTCGCGGGCGGAGGCGTAGCCGACGGGGACGCCCATGACGGCGTTGGTCATGGTCTTGAGGAAGGTGATGTCGGACCAGTCGGACTCGACGTCGTCCCAGTCGTCGGGATCGAGGTGGGGGCAGCCGCAGGCCTCGGGCTCGGGCGTTATGTCCGGCTCGATGGTGGGCTGGATGGTGGCGCCCTGGTCGGTGACTTTGACTCGGCGGCGTTCGGTCACGGGAGGAGGATAGCAGGCCGCCCGGCCACCGCCACGCCCCGGTGCCCGGTGCCCGGTGCCCACAGGGGCGTGCGGCGGGGAAACGCCTGAGCTTCGTGGCACGCGCGGGCCCTCACCCCCTGCCCCTCTCCCCCCGGGGGAGAGGGGAGTTCATTGGGGATCAGGCGAGCCAGGCGGCGGTGAGGGGGGGGAGGTTGAGGCGGCCGCGGGGGGGGGGGGCGGGGAGGGGGGGGTCGGAGGCGAGGAGGATGGTGCTGAAGGCGGGTGGGATGGGGAGGGCGAGGGGTTCGGTGGCGGTGCTGAGGGCGACGAGGATGGGGCGGTGGCCTTCGGCGCGGCGGACGAAGAGGACGGTGCCGGGCGGGGATTCGAGCAGCTCCATGGTGCCGGAGTGGAGGGCGGGCTCCTGCTTGCGGATGCGGATGGCGTCGCGGTGGAGGGCGAGGATGGAGGCGGGATCGTCGACCTGGGCGGCGACGTTGATGGACGGGGGGCCGTAGGGGAGCCAGGGCTCGGCGGTGCTGAAGCCGCGGCCGGGGGTGGCGTCCCACTGCATGGGGGTGCGGGCGGGGTCGCGACCGATGGAGCGGAAGCGGGCGGGGTCCTGGAGGCGGTCCTCGGGGATGTCCACGTCGGTCATGCCGATCTCTTCGCCGTAGTAGAGGAAGGGTACGTTGCGGGCGCCGAGGAGCAGGAGGACGGCGGCGCGTGCGCGTTCGAGACCGCGGCCATCTTCGTTATGACGTGAGATGAAGCGCGGGCGGTCGTGGTTGGCGAGGGCGTAGCAGGGGAGGCCGCCGGGGGGCACGGCCTGTTCGGCGCCGAGGAGAATGCCGCGGATGGTGGCGGCATCCCAGGGGGTGTAGCCGTCGCGGCGGTCGGTGTCGTGGATGAACTTGAAGTTGAAGGCGAGGTGGAGGCCGTCGAGGGCGTCGCCGCCGTAGTAGCGGGCGATCTCGTCGTGGGTGCCGAAGACTTCGCCGACGGCGACGCGGCCGGGGTATTCGTCGATCACACAGCGGATGCGGCGGACGGCATCGTAGACGTCGTGGTAGTTCTGGTTGTTCTTGCGGGAGAAGCCGATCGCCTGGCCGGCGGGGTCCCGGTAGAGCGTGTCGACGGGGTTATCAGCGAGCTCGGGGTGCTTGACGATCATGCCGACGACGTCGATGCGGTAGCCGTCGATGCCGCGGTCCATCCAGAAGCGGAGGACGTCGTGCATGGCGCGCTCGACCTCGGGATTGCGCCAGTTGAGGTCGGGCTGCTCCGTGAGGAAGGAGTGGAGGTAGTACTCGCCGGTGGCGTCGTCGAAGGTCCAGGCGGGGCCGCCGAAGGCGGAGAGCCAGTTGTTCGGGAGGGCGCCGCCGGGGCCGGGCGGGCGCCAGATGTACCAGTCGCGCTTCGGGTTGTCGCAGGAGCTGCGGGATTCGCGGAACCAGGGGTGCTGGTCGCTGGTGTGGTTCGGCACGAAGTCGAGGAGGACGCGGACGCCGCGGTGGTGGCATTCGGCGATGAGGCGGTCCATGGCGGCCATGTCGCCGAAGTCGGGGTGGACGCCGCGGTGGTCGGAGACGTCGTAGCCGAAATCCTTCATCGGCGAGGGGAAGGTGGGGGAAAGCCAGATGGCGTCGATGCCGAGGGAACGGTGGGTGCCGTCGTTGAGGTAGTCGAGGCGATCGATGATGCCCTGGAGGTCGCCGATGCCGTCGCCGTTGGTGTCCTGGAAGCTGCGGGGATAGACCTGGTAGACGACGGCGCGGCGCCACCAGTGGGGGTCGGCGGAGGGAGTGGTCACGGGGCGGGCATCCTGCTGGGGATGCCCGCCAGTCTACGGCGTCCGGGGGGTGGCCCGCGCCTCGGGGCCTTCGTAGCGTTCGTCGTGCTTCGCTTCTTCGCGGGCGCGGAGCTCATCGGACATGCCCCAGATGTCCCACTTGTGCGAATCGGACTCGGGCACGAAGAGCTCGTCGTTGCGGAGCTGGTCGATGGAGGTGCTGCCGGGGACGAGCGACTTGAAGTACGACGCCAGGCCGTCGTCTTCGGGCAGGAAGGTGAAGTAGACGCTGGTGATGGTTGTGGTGGTGACGTCGCTGGGTACCTCATCGAGGGCGAAGCTCACGGCGACGCGGCCATCGTCGCGTTTGGCGATGAGCTCGAGGCGAGCCTTCCCCTGCTCGATGTAGGTGCGGAACAGGGCGAGGACGTTTGAGCGCTCTCGCAGGAGCTCGACGCCCATGTCCTCGGAGAACGCCTCGACGAGGGTGCCTTCGGGGACGCCGAGGATGGAGCAGAGAAGGGAGCGCGGCGCGCGCCGCAGACCGTCGGGGAAGCACACCAATTGGTCCCATGTGAGCCCGGCCATGACGGTGTCCAGGTCGCCGGCGGCGAAGGCGGCGGTGGTTTCAGCGATGCGGGGGTGTTCCTGCTGGAGCCGTGCGAGGGCATCGTCCAGGGGGAGCTGAGGGGCGACGGTGGGAGTCGGGCCGAAGCGGGGGCCCGGGTCATCCGCGGCCGGGCTACCGCCGGAGCTGCCTGGCGTGGCGGCGTCCGCGCAGGATGATGCGACCGCGGCAAGGGCTACCGCGATCAGGAGGGCAGCGAGGGACGCGCGGAGTCGTCGCGCGCGGGCGTTGGGTGAGTTTGCCGGGGTCATCGGACCGCTCCTTCCCGCCGGGGTGAGGATACCAGAGACGGGGGGGCAAGTGGTGGGTGGCGCGGTGGTAAAGGGGCGAGGCGGGGGCCAGCGCGGGGCATGCGTTGGGCTGACCCGCCGCCGAGGCTGGGCTCGGCGGACTACCCCGCTGCGCGGGCGGGGTGCGTGCCCTCACCCCCGGCCCCTCTCCCGGAGGGAGAGGGGAGAACGGCGTGTGCGTGTCGTGCGCCTCGGGGGTCAGGCGGGGACGAGGGCGAGTTCGCGGTGGGCGCGGGTGATGAGATCGGGGTGGGCCTGGAGGGTGGCGCGGGAGATGACGATCGAGGTGGGGATGTGCTTTTCCGCGGCAAGGAACTGTTCGATGCAGGCGAGGCCGACGGCGCGGACGACGGCGTCGTTGAAGCCGGGGAGGCTGGCTTCTTCGCGGTCGGCCGCGAGCATTTCGAGGGCGGGTTCGTTGACGAAGACAGCGATCTCTTTGGCGTGCTGACCGGGGAGGGTGACGCTGAAGTAGCCCATCACGCTGCCCATGATCTCCATGCCGGCGGAGCCGACTCCTTCGTAGCGCACGATGCCTTCCATGCCATCCTCCTGGGGGGAACGTTGCCCCTTCATCATCCCTGGTGCGCCGCCGGTGTGAAGGGCCGCCGGGGCTGCGGGGCGCGGGTCGAGGGTCGCTTCGGTCACGCGTCTTCGCGGGGCATCGCGATCTTGAGGGCTTCGGGGAGCTCGCCGAGGAGCTGCTTACGCGCCTGGACGCGCGTCTGGAGGCCCCAGATGTTGATGAACCCGACGGCGGCCGACTGGTCGTACGTGTCACCGCGATCGTAGGTCGCGAGGGCGCGGTCGTAGAGGGACTCGGGTGCCTGGCGGCCGACGACGGCGGCGTGGCCGCGGTGGAGGCGCACGCGGATCGTGCCGCTGACGTGGCGCTGAGTGCTCGCGACGTAGGCGGCGATGTCCTGGTGGTGCGCGCTGAACCAGAGCCCGTTGTAGATGAGCTCGGCGTATTCCTGGGCGACGTGCTTCTTGAGCTTGATCTGCTGCTTGGTGAGGGTCATCCCTTCGAGCGCGCGGTGGGCGGTGTGGAGGATGACGGCTGCGGGGGCTTCGTAGATCTCGCGGCTCTTGATGCCGACGAGGCGGTCTTCGATGTGGTCGATGCGGCCGACGCCGTGGATGCCGCCGAGCTCGTTGAGGCGGTCGACGAGGGCGAGCGGGGCGATTTCTGCGCCATCGAGGGTGACCGGGAGGCCGTGCTGGTAACCGATCTCGAGGTAGGCAGGCTCGGAAGGCGCGTCTTCGGGCGAGCGGGTCCACTCGTAGGCTTCGGCGGGTGGTTCCTGCCAGGGGTCTTCGAGCACGCCGGCTTCGGCGCTGCGGCCCCAGACGTTCTCGTCGATGCTGAAGGGGCCCTTGGCGGCCCAGGGGATGTCGACGCCGTGCTGCTTGAGGTACTCGATCTGGAAGTCGCGGGCCATGGCGTTTTCGCGGGTGGGGGCGACGATCTGGAGCGCGGGGTCGAGCGTCTGGATGCCGACATCGAAGCGGACCTGGTCGTTGCCCTTGCCGGTGCAGCCGTGGGCGACGGCGGTGGCGCCTTCATCGTGGGCGACATCGACGAGGAGCTTGGCCATGAGCGGGCGGGCGAGCGCGGTCGCGAGGGGATAGGCGTCCTGGTAGACGGCGCCGGCGGCGAGCGCGGGGAAGGCGAAGTAGCGGATGAAGTCCTCGCGGGCGTCGATGACGCGGACCTTCGAGGCGCCTGCGGCGATGCCGCGGGATTCGACGACGGGCTGCTCGCGACTCTTGCCGAGGTCGATGTTGAGGGCGACGACTTCGTAGCCGCGTTCGATGGTGAGCCATTTGATGGCGGTGGTGGTATCGAGACCACCGGAGTACGCGAGGACCAGCTTGGGCACGAGCAGCTCTTCCGGGTTCAGTGTTCCAGCAGGTGAGTATGGGGCATGGGGGGCGATGGGTCGAAGGCGGGTTGGCCGTTGTCCGTTGACCGTTGACCGTTGTCTGTTGGCTGTCGGCTGTCGGCTGTCGGCTGTCGGCTGTCGGCCGGGATTGTGGTGCAGCGGCGGATGAATGACGCGGTCGGTCTTTAGCCGTTGTCAGTTGTGGCGTGGCGTTTGGCGGCGGCGGTACCGACGAGGAGGCTGCCGATGGCGCCGGTGAACAGGAGGCCGGCCTGGACGATGGCGACGATGCCGGCGAGGGTGGGGCCGACTTCGCCGGCGATGGCGAAGGGGAGGAAGGCGAGGCCCGCCATGCTGGCGGCGATGCCGGTGAAGATCATGAGAGGCGCGCCGGCGCGGTGGGTCCGGTACCAGTTCTCCGGGCTGCGCATGGTGTAGGGCGTGCGGATACCGGCCCAGCCGTTCGGCGGGAGCTTCTCGAGGAGGGCGAGGAAGCCGATGACGGTGACGAGGATCGAGCCGAGGGTGGTAATAAGCAGGACAAGCGCCATGGGCGGCCTCACTCAGCGGGAGGGGCCGCTGGTGGGCGGCCCTGCGGTGAAGTTTGGAGACCGCGGCAATACGCGCCACCAGGGCGGGACAGGCTGTAAGCCCACGATCCGCGTCGCGCGGTGGGGTCAGGTGCGGGGCGCGAGGTCTTCGAAGGCGCCGGCCAGGTCCTGCGGGCTGCGGATGTCGCCGGCGTGGATGCCGTTGCGGAGCTGGCGGGCGGCGGCATCGAGCTCGCCGTCGTCGAAGCGGGCGACCAGCTTCGGGCGGCGGTTCACGCGGAAGTCGAAGACGTCGGGGCGGGTGTAGTGACCGGCGTGGTCGGCGATCATCTTCTGGAGCATGACGGTACCGAGATTCGCCGTGGCGGTGAGGATGCCCTCTTCGCCGATGAGTGGCCCGGCGAGGATCTCGCCGTCGGGGCCGATGATGGCGGAGTGGCCGTTCTGTTCGTGCATGAGGGGCTGCACGTCGGCGGGCATGTCGGACTTGCGGACGAGGCCGCCGGTCATGACGACGTAGGCGGCGGCCTGCATGGCGAAGGCGCGAGAGAGGACCTCCTGGCGGGTGGAGGTGCCGCCGGGCCAGGCGCCGGCGTGGACCTGGAGGCCCTGGGCGATGAGGGCGTAGCCGGGGAGAACCATCTGGTGCTCCCAGCAATTCAGCCCGCCGAGGCGGCCGTAGGGACGGTCGTAGAGCCGGAGGGAGCTGCCGTCGCCTTCGCCCCAGACGGTGCGCTCGTAGAAGGTGGGCTTGAGCTTGCGATGCTTGCCGAGGAGGACGCCTTCGCGGCCGATGAACAGCAGCGTGCAGTAGATCGTGCCGTGGGTAGTGCTGTCGCGCTCGGCGACGCCGATGACGACGTCGGTGCCGGCGAGGCGGGCGGCGCGACAGAGGGCATCGGTCGCGGGCGAGGGCACTTCGACGCCGTTGGCGATGAAGCGGCGGAGGAGCGGGCCGATCCGCTCGTTACCGGGGCGCTCGGCCCAGCCGGCGTAGCCCGGGACCCAGGTCTCGCCGAAGACGGCGAGGTCCGAGCCCTTCGCGCCGGCCTCGGCGATGAGCGCGCAGGCCTTATCGACGCTGGCGTCGCGGTCGAGGAAGACCGGCGCCGCCTGGACGGCTGCGAGGGTGAAATCGGCGAATTCGTCGGCCATGGCTACGCCTCCGGAGATGCGGAGGATAGCACCAGGCGCACGGCGCTACTTCGCGGGCGCGAGGACGGCGGTGAGCGCGGCTTCGATGATGTCGCAGGCGCGGTCGATCTCGTCGTCCGTGACGTTGAGCGGAGGCATGAGGCGGATGGCGTTGGGGCGCACGTTGTTCACGAGGAGCCCGCGCTGGCGGCACTGGGTGACGACTTCGACGGCGATGTCCTTCGAGAAGGCGAGGGCGAGGAGGAGGCCGCGGCCACGGACCTCGGTGACCTCTTCGAAGCGGTCTTCGAGCGAGCGGAGGCGGGACTGGAGGTGGTCGCTGGCCTTCGCGGCGCGGGCGGGGAGCTGCTGTTCGATGACGTAGTTGAGGGTGGCCAGGCCGGTGGCGGTGGCGAGCGGGTTCGCGCCAAAGGTGGTGCCGTGGTCGCCGGGGACGAGATGCGCGGCGATGGCTTCCTTCGCGAGCATGGCGCCGATGGGCACCCCGCCGGCGAGGCCCTTGGCGAGCGCCATGATGTCGGGTTCGATGCCCTCCTGCTCGTAGGCCCAGAGGGTGCCGGTGCGGCCAACACCGGTCTGGACTTCGTCGAGGATGAGGAGGATGCCCTGTTCGTCGCACCAGGCGCGGATGGCCTGGAGGTAGCCGGGGGTGGGCATGTTCACGCCGCCTTCGCCCTGGATGGGTTCGAGGAGGACGGCGACCGTCTTCGGGTTGGTGGCGGCCTTGATGGCGTCGATGTCGTTCCAGGGGACATGGACGTAGCCGGGCGCGAGCGGTTCGAAAGGTTCGCGGTAGCGGGCGGTGCCGGTGGCGCCAAGCGCGCCCATGGTGCGGCCGTGGAAGCCGTCGAGGGTGGCGATGACCTCATGGGCGCCGTTCTTCGTATCGTGGCCCCAGCGGCGGGCGAGCTTGATGGCGGCTTCGATGGCTTCGGCGCCGGAGTTGCAGAAGAAGACGCGGTCGAGGGCGCTGTTCTCCACGAGGAGCTTCGCGAGCTCGATCATGGGCTCGGTGTAGTAGAGGTTCGAGGTGTGGATGAGGGTGCGGGCCTGCTTCGCGAGAGCTTCGGCGACGACGGGGTGGGCGTGGCCGAGGACGTTGACCGCGAGTCCGCCAACGAAATCGAGGTATTCGTTGCCATCGGCGTCCCAGACGCGGGTGCCTTCGCCACGTTCGAGGACCACCGGCTGACGCCCGTAGTTCTGCACGAGGTAGCGTCGTTCGTCGGCGATCCAGTCGGTCATGCGGAGCTCCCTGGCCACGGAATGAGTGGCGATGGTACGCGGCTGCGGGCGATGTGTCAGTCGCGGCGACCAAACGGGCGGGATAGCGGCGTGCGAATGGGGAAGCAACGGCACCCCGGCCGGCCCTTGCGGAAGGAGATGGCGGCGCCGAAGTTCACCACTCCGGGGCACGAAAAACCGAATTGCACTCGTGTCCCGGTGGGGAGCTGCGCCCGGACGACAGGCAACGCGGCGGGTGGGGACTCCAACGGTGTGGAGGCTGACGGATGACTCGTGTTGTGGTGGTCGGGGGCTCGATTGCGGGCCTGGTGAGCGCACTCGCCCTGGCCCGGAGCGGCCAGCAGGTCACGATCCTGGAAAAGGACCCGATGCCCCTGCCGGCGACGCCGGACGACGCGTTCGATGCGTGGACGCGGCGGGGGTCGCCGCAGGTGCGGCATTCGCACGCGTTCCTGGCGCGGATGCGCAACCTGATCCGGGACCGGGAGCCAGGGCTGCGCCAGCGGCTGCTGGACGCGGGCGCTGAAGAGATCACGTTCAAGGCGCAGGCGCTGCGGTACTTCCCGGACGCGGAGTTCGAGCAGGGCGACGAGGACCTGACGCTGCTGGCGTGCCGGCGGGTGACGTTCGAGTGGGCGTTGCGGCAGCACGTGCTGGAGACGGGGCTGGTCGAATACCGCGACGGGAACGAGGTTACCGGGTTCCTTTCGGACGCGAGCTGGCCGCCGAAGGTGACCGGCGTGTGCACGCGCGGGCCGGATGGCGACGAAGGATCTGTGCCGGCGGACCTGGTGGTGGTCGCGAACGGGCGGCGGACGCACCTGGACGACTGGCTGCAGGCGATCGGCGCGCCGCGGCCACGTCAGCTGCGGCAGCCGTGTGGGATCTACTACAGCTCGCGCTTCTATCGCTTCCTCCCGGGCCAGGGGCGGCCCAGCCCGGACGCGGTCATCGGCGCGGACTACGGTTACGTGAAGTGCGGGATCTTCCCGGGCGACAATGGCACGTTCTCGATCACGCTGGCAGCGGCGCCGGACGACGAGAAGATGCGGGTCATCCTGAAGACGCCGGGATTCGATGCGGCGGCGAAGGCGCTGCCGATCGCGGCGGACTGGATTCGCCCGGACGTGGCGACGCCGATTTCGGACGTCGCCGGGATGGCGGACCTGAACGACGTGCGGCGGTTCCTGGTGGAGGATGGCGAGCCGGTCGCGCTGGGCCTGGTGGCGATTGGCGATGCGCTGGCGCATGCGAACCCGATCACGGGGCGGGGCTGCTCGCTGGCGTGGATCGAGGCCTACGCGCTGGCAGATGCGCTCGCGAAACACCCGGATGACCTGCGGGCGATGGCACTCGAGCTGGAGGCGTCGGTGGAGCAGCAGTGCGGGCCGTGGGTACGGGCGCAGATCGCGCAGGACGAGGACGCGCTGCTGGTGAACCAGGCGATCCGGCGTGGTGAAGACCCGTACGCGTTCGAGCGGCCGGACGGGACCACGGACCCGGTGGCCTATACGCGGAGCGTGGTGCGGGAGGGGCTGCTCGCGGGGACGCGGGAGGACATCCACCTGATGCGGGCGTCGATGCGGGTGGCGCACATGCTGGAGGCGCCGCAGGACCTGATGACGCGGCCGGACCTGGCAGTGCGGGTGCTGGCCTCGCACGCGCGGCGGGGCGAGCGGCCGCCGGCGGTGGAAGGTCCGACGCGGGCGGAGATGGCGGAGCTGCTGGCGGGGGTGAGTTAGCCCTCACCCCCCGGCCCTCACCCCCCGGCCCCCTCTCCCGCTGCGGCGGGCGAGGGGGAGATCACGGCGTAGTGGTTGGGACGGGATCCTGGGGGGCCGGGCGGGTGCTGCGCTGCCGCCCTCGGCCAGGGGCTGCCGTGGGGCATGGGTTGGGCTGACGCGCCGCCGAGGCTGGGCTCGGCGGACCACCCCGCTGCGCGGGTAGACGGGCGCGGGCGGGTGCTGCGATGCTGGCGCCCTCGGGCGGGGGCTGCCTGTAAGGACGGATAGGTGGCATCAGCGTGGTCGTAACAACGGAACCCCAGACGTTTCATATTGAACGGGTCCTGCAGAATGGTGAACGAACGGTGACGGTGCGCCTGGGGCTGCCACGGCCGAACCCGGGCGATCCTGAAGAGTGGCTGTGTGCTTTCCAAATCACGGGGATTGGCCGCCAGGCCGTGCATCTGGTCTCTGGCGTGGATGGATTTGCCGCGCTCTTCGCGGCCCTGGGAACGATCGCGGTCCATCTTCGAACCGCACCAAGCGCCGAGCTCAGTTGGCTGGGCACCTCGGACCTCGGCTTTCCCATCATCTTTGGCCCGCGTTCGGACGGGGACTTCCTACAGCGCACGGACGCCCCGGGCGACGACGACGGGGTCTGAGAAGTGAAGAGCAAGTGTGCTCGGGCGAACTCGCAGTTCGGTCCGCGGCCTCACGTCGCGTTATGCGGCGGTTATCCACACCGCGCCTGGCGCAGAGAACGAAGTCCCACATTACGGGGCGAGCTAACGGCGCCAATCGCACTGATGACGGGGGCCTCTAAGGCCGTTAGCCAGTCAGCCGCGCGCTAGCTACACGGAGGAAGCACCATGGTGGTCACAAAGGAGCCCCAGGACTTCGTCTACGAACGTACGCTGGAGCTGCACGGGAACGAACCAGCGAAGGTTTTGGTACGCCTGGGGGTGGCCCGAGAGGATAGCGTTAATCCAGGGCTTTGGTTGTGCCCCTTCCAGATCGTCGGCATCGGAGACGGAGACGTGCACCTGGTGTCGGGGGTTGATGGCATCGACGCGCTCTTTACGGCACTCGGGACCATCGCGGTCCACCTTCGGGCAGCCCAGCGTCGCCACAACCTGACCTGGTGCGGGATGGCGGACGTCGGCTTTCCCATCATCTTTGGCCCGCGTTCGGACAGGGACTTCCTACAGCGCACGGACGCCGCGGAGGACGACGACGGGTCCTGACGGCCGTTTCGCGAGCGCCCAGCCCCGAAACTCTTAGGCGCTCCGCCGAGGCTGCGCTCGGCGGACTACCCCGCTGCGCTGGCGCCGCGGTGGGCACTGGTGGCGGGCTGCCGCGAGGCATGGCACTGGGGGCCGCGGGCCGCGTGGGCCACGCCGCCGGTGGGATCCACCGCGCCCTCTGGCTGGCGGATTAGCTGAAGGGGGCGCGGGCCAGGAGCTCGAGGTGGGTGCCGGGGGTGGTGGCGGCGGGGCTGCGGGCCCAGGTGCTGTCGTGGAGGCGCCAGCCCTGGCGTTCGTCGTTCAGGAGGAGCTCGAGGAGGTCGCGGAGCTGGGCCTGGAGCTCGGGGCTGCGGACCGGTGCGAGGACTTCGATGCGGCCGTCGAGGTTTCGCTTCATGATGTCGGCGCTGCCGATGAAGTACTCGGGTTCGCCGCGGTTTTCGAAGTAGTAGATGCGGGAGTGTTCGAGGAAGCGGCCGATGACGCTGACGACGCGGACGGTTTCGGAGAGGCCGGGGATGCCGGGGCGGAGGCGGCAGATGCCGCGCACGACGAGGTCGACCTGGACGCCTTCCTGCGAGGCTTCGTAGAGGAGCCGGGTGAAGTCGCGGTCTTCGAGGGCGTTAATCTTGAAGGCGACGCGGGCAAAGCGGCCTTCGCGGGCGTTGGCGATTTCGCGGCGGACGCGGCGTTCGAGCTCGGAGCGGAGGTTCGTCGGTGCGACGAGGAGGTGGGTGCTGTCGAGCCGGTCGGCGTAGCCAGTGAGCAGGTTGAAGACGTGGACGAGGTCGGCGCAGATGCCGGCGTCGGAGGTGAAGAGGCCGAGGTCGGTGTAGATGCGGGCGGTGCGGCTGTTGTAGTTGCCGGTGCCGATGTGGGCGTACATGGTCACGCCCATGGCCTCTTCACGGACGATGAGGGCGATCTTGCTGTGGATTTTGAGGTTGGGGTTGCCGTAGGCGACGTGGACGCCGGCGTTTTCAAGGCGGCGGGCCCATTCGATGTTGTTGGCTTCGTCGAAGCGGGCGGTGAGCTCGACGAGGACGGCGACCTGCTTCCCGCGGCCGGCGGCGTCGATGAGGGACGCGAGGATCGGCGAGTCGGGTGAGGTGCGGTACATCGTCATCTTGATGGCGAGCACGGAGGGGTCGTCGGCAGCCTCGTCGATGAAGCGGGCGACGGTCTGGTCGAACGACTCGTAGGGGTGGTGGACGAGGACGTCGCGTTCGCGGATGGCGGTGAAGAGGGCGTGGGCGTCGTTGCCGGCGGCGAAGACGGACGGGACGGCCGGGGTGAAGGGCCCGTCGGCGATGTCGGGCAGGGGGATGGCGGCGATCTGCATGAGGTCGGCCATGCCGAGCAGGCATTCGGTGTGGTAGACGTCCTGCTCGCCGAGCTCGAGCTCTTCGAGGAGGAGCTCGAGGCGGGCCTCGGGGAGGTCGCCGGCGATGGCGCAGGTGACGGCGCCGGCCATTCGGCGGCGGCGGAGCTCGCTCTCGATCAGCTCGAGGAGGTCGTCGGATTCTTCGCCGGGGCTGCCGATCTCGGCGCTGCGGATGACGCGGAGGACCTGCCTGTCGGTGATATCCATGCCGGGGAAGAGCATGTGGACGTGGGCGGCGATGACTTCTTCGAGGAGGACGAAGCGGTTTTCGCCGGCATCGACGAAGCGGGGGCGGTTCTGCGGGACCTTGATCCGGGCGAAGCGGTCCTGGCCGCTCACGGGGTGGCGGACGTTGAGGGCGAGCGAGAGGCTGCCGCTGGAGATGAACGGGAAGGGATGCGCGGGGTCGACGACGAGCGGCGTGAGGACGGGGAAGATGGCGCGCTCGAAGTAGGCGGTGATCTGGGCGCGGGCGGGCTGGTCGAGGGCCTGGAAGGGGACGATGCGGATGCCGCGCTCGGCGAGGGCGGGGGCGAGCTCCTGTTCCCAGCAGCGCTCCATCTCGCGCTGCATGGCGAAGCAGCGGGCGTTCACGAGGGCGAGCTGCTCGGCGATGGTGAGGCCGTCGACGGTCCAGGTGTTGGGGTCGGTCTGCTGGACGCGGCGCATCCAGCCGATGCGCTTGGCGTAGAACTCGTCGAGGTTGCTGCCGGTGATGGCGAGGAACTTGACCCGCTCGAGGAGGCGGTTGCGGGGGTCGTGGGCTTCTTCGAGGACGCGCTGGTTGAACTCGAGCCAGGAGAGCTCGCGGTTGAGGTAGAGCTTCGGGTCGTCGAGGTCGAAGGTGGGTGCGGGCGTGGCCGGCGGGGCGAGCTCTTCGAGGTCCAACGGGTGGCTCCGGGTGGGATGCGATGCAGCCAGGCCGAGGCGGCCGGCGCTGTTGAGGGCACAGTCTCCCAGATCCGGGAGCGAACGGCGTTAACGCGTCATGCGGGGCGGGACAGCGGCATCTCAGGCGGGCTGGAAGAGCGTGCCGTTGCCGGCGAGGTCGAGGAGCATGTGCGGCTGGCGGCCGTCGACGACCTGGACGGCGACGCCCATGGCGACAGCGCCGAGGCAGGCCTCGACCTTGGGGATCATCCCGCCGGCGATGGTGCCATCGGCAATGAGGGCGCGGGACTCGGATTCGGTGAGGGTGGGGAGGACGGTGCCGGCGGGCCCACGGACGCCTTCAACGTCGGTGAGGAAGACGAGCTGGCGGGCGCCGACGGAGCGGGCGACGTAGCCGGCGATCGTGTCGGCGTTGACGTTGACGAGCTGGTCGGCGGTGTCGCCGGGGACCCAGCCGATGGAGCTGATGACCGGGATGATGCCGGCTTCGCGGAGGGCGAGGACGGCGGCGGGGTGGGCGGCGATGGGCTCGCCGACGAAACCGAGCGCGGGGTCGGCGAGGCGGCACTCGAGGAGGCGGCCATCGGCGCCGGAGAGGCCGACCGCGCTGGCGCCGGCGGCGTTGATTGCGGCGACGATGCGCTTGTTTACGAGCCCGGAGAAGACGGCGACGACGACGGGGAGGGCCTGGGCATCGGTGACACGGAGGCCGCGTTCGAAGCGGGAGGGGATGTTCATGGCTTCGAGCCAGCGGCTGGCCTCGGCGCCGCCGCCGTGGACGACGATGGGGACGTCGCCGGACTTCGCGAGGGTAGCGACATCGGCGAAGGTGGTGTCGGCGGACCCGAGGGTGCTGCCGCCGATCTTGATGACGAGTGGTGCGGACATGCTCACCTCCGGGCCCTCACCCCCTGTGAGTCGGTGCGTGGCGGTACGGGGGGGCCCTCACCCCCTGCCCCTCTCCCGCTGCGGCGGGCGAGGGGAGAACTGCCGTGCGTGGGGCGGAGCATCAGTGTAGGGGGAGCGTGGCTTGTCCTCACGTGGCCCCTCACCCCCCGCCCCTCTCCCGCTGCGGCGGGCGAGGGGAGCTGCGCGCCGTGCGTTGGGTGGATGTGAGTGCAGGGAAGGCAGCTTCGACCATTGCCGCCCCTTTATGCTGAGGGCGTCCCGCCTGGGGCGAGGAGGCTGCATGAACCTGAAGCTCACGGCGCTCAGAGAGCGATTGCGGTCGAGCCTCTGGTTCCTGCCTGCGGCCTGCGCGGCGGGTGCGTTCATCCTTGCCGAGTCGGCGGTCCGTATCGACCGGACGCTGGACGGCGACCGCAGCAACTGGTTTCTCTTCGGCGGCGGAGTGGAGAGTGCGCGCGCGGTGGTGAGCACCATCGCGACGTCGATGCTGACGTTCACCGGGCTGGTGTTTTCGGTGACGATGCTGGTGCTGCAACTGGCGAGCAACCAGCTATCGCCCCGGGTGATGCGCACGTTCTTAAGGGATCGAGCAAACCAGCTGGTCCTCGGCGTGTTCGTTGCGACGTTCCTGTATTCGTTACTCGTGCTACGAAGAGTCACCAATGAACCGGAAGCGGAGCCGTTTGTGCCCGCGCTATCGGTATGGCTTGCGTTGCTCCTCGTGCTTCTGAGTCTCGCTACCTTCATCTACTACATCGATCATGTGGCGCAGTCCATCAAACCCGTGGCGGTCATGCAGCGCGTGACATCCGAAACCACCGACGCTATCAGACGCCTGTACCCGGACTCGATCGGGGAGAGTGTCGAAGAGCCGCGGCCGGTGCTTTCCGTACCGGTGAGCGCGGTCGTCCTTTCGATGCGTTCCGGCGTGGTCACCGGTGTCGACGAAGACCGGATCATCGCAGCGGCCCGCGAGACGGGTTGTGTCGTGGGATTGCGGGCGTGCGTGGGCGACTTCGTGAGGGAGGGAGCTGCGCTGTTCGAAATTCGGGGCGAGTGGGATGGGACCGGGGAGGCGAGTCTCCAGGAGTCGGTCAGCTTCGGTCCGGAGCGGACGATGGAGCAGGACGCCGCATTCGGGATACGGCAGCTCGTTGACATCGCCGACCGGGCGCTCTCGCCGGGGGTGAACGACCCAACGACTGCCGTCCAGGTGATTGACCACATCCACGAGATACTTGGCCACCTCGTGTCACGGTCGATCCCGGGAGCTACACGCGAAGTCGACGGTAGCGTGGTCGCGATCCTCCCACGCCCGGGGTGGGACGACTACGTGGCGTTGTCCTGCGACGAGATCCGCCGCGCGGGGCGGGGGCAAATGCAGATCCAGCGTCGAATGCGGGCGATGCTGGTGGACTTGCTGACCGTGGCACCACCGGGACGCAGAGGGGCTCTCGAGGAGCAGCTCGCGCTGCTGGATGCGGACCTCGGAGATGGCTTTGCTGACGTGGAAGCGGCGCGGGCGACCACGCCGAGCGCCCAGGGGCATGGGCCGATTGGGGTGGGTGGAACGGAGTGAGCCCTCAGCGTGGTTCGGACAATCCCGCGGAGCAGTGCTCCGCGGCTACGCCTGCGGCGCCGGATGGGCCCAGTTCGACCGTTATGTGTGGTAGTCGGCGTTGATGTGGACGTATTCGGCGGTGAGATCGCAGCCCCAGCCGGTGGCGTGGCCGGGGCCGGTGCCGAGGCTGACTTCGATGGCGATGTCGGTGCCTTTCATGGCTTCGGCGAGGGTTTCGAGGGGGAACTCGGTGGGGCGGCTGTGTTCGAAGACACGGATGCCGCAGATGGAGACGGTGACGGCGTCCTCGTCGTAGGCGGCGCTGGAGCGGCCGATGACCGCGACGACGCGGCCCCAGTTAGGGTCGGCGCCGTGGACCGCGCTCTTGAGCAGGTAAGAGGTGGTGAGGAGGCGGACGAGCTCGCGGGCGTCGGCGGTGGTTGCGGCGCCGGTGACGGTTGCTTCGAGGAGCCGGGTCGCGCCCTCGCCGTCGCGGGCCATCTCCTTCGCGAGGTGGACGCAGAGGGCTTCGACGGCGGCGGCGAACTCGATGGCGTAGGGCGTGCCTTCGCGGATCTCTTCGCCGCCGGCGGCGCCGTTCGCGAACAGGAGCGCGGTGTCGCTGGGGCTCGTGTCGCCATCGACGCTGACGAGGTTGAACGACTTCTCAACGGCGTCGGAGAGGCAGCGCTGGAGGTAGGCGGGCTGGACAGGTGCGTCGGTGCCGAGGAAGGCGAGCATGGTGGCCATGTTCGGGTGGATCATGCCGCTGCCCTTGGCGGCGCCTCCAAGGGTGTAGGGGCCGAAGCGGACGGCGCCGTGCTTCGGGCGCGTGTCGGTGGTCATGATGGCGCGGGCGAAGTCGAGGCCGCCGAGGGGGGTGGGCTCGACCGCATTGACGCCCGCTTCGAACTTCTCCATCGGGAGGAAGTGGCCGATCACGCCGGTGCTGCAGATGAACACATCATCGGCGGCGACGCCGAGTTTGCGGGCGGTCCATTCGGTGACCGTGCGGGCGTCATCGAGACCGCGCTGGCCGGTGCTGGAGTTCGCGCAGCCGGCGTTCACGACCACGGCCTGGCCCCGGCCGCGGGTGCCGAGCTTCGCGCGGTTCACATCGACGGAGGCGGAGTGGAGGCGGGTCTTCGTGAAGGTGGCGGCGACGGCGGCGGGGCGGTCGCTGGCGAGGATCGCGACATCGAGCTTGCCATCGCCGTAGGTCTTGATGCCGGCGTAGACCGCGCCGGCGACGAAGCCGAGGGCGGAGGTGACGCTGCCGGTGGGGTCGACTTCGAGGGTCATGGGTACACCGCCGGGAGATCCAGCCCGGCCGCCTGGGGCAGGCCGAGCATGAGGTTCATGTTTTCGATGGCCTGGCCGGCGGCACCCTTCACGAGATTGTCGAGCACACCGACGGCGACGAGCATGCCGTTGCGCTCATCGACGACGGGATGGACCAGGCACATGTTGTTGCCGAGGGTGTGCTTGGTGTGGGGCGGCGTTGCGACGACCTCCGTGAAGGGCGCGTCGTTGTAGAAGTCGCGGTAGATCTCGCGGACCTCGGCGGTAGAGACGGGGCGGGCAAGGGGCGCGTAGCAGGTGGCGTGGATGCCGCGGGTCATCGGGACGAGGTGGGGGACGAAGGTAACCGGCGGGCGGACGCCGTCGCGCAGGGCGCCGAGCTCCTGGGCGATCTCGGGCTGGTGGTTGTGGTTGGCGATCTTGTAGGCGGAGACGTCTTCGTTGACTTCGCTGTAGCCGAAGCCGCCGCCACTGCCGCGGCCGGCGCCGGAGATGCCGGACTTCGCGTCGACGACGATCGGGCCATCGACGAGACCGGCGGCGACGGCCGGCGCGAGCGCGAGGATCGAGGTCGCGGGGTAGCAGCCGGGGTTCGCGACGAGCTTCGCGGCCTGGATGGCGTCGCGCTTGAGCTCGGGGAGGCCGTAGACCGCGCGGGGGAGGAGCTCGGGGGCGGGATGGGGCTTGCCCATCCAGGCTTCGAACTCGGCCGGGTCGGTGAGGCGGAAATCGGCGGCGATGTCGATGACGGGGATGCCGGCATCGACGAACGGGGCGCAGGCTTCGGCGCTGGCGGCCGTCGGGAGCGCCGACATGACGATGTCGACATCGCCGGCGATCTCGGCGTCGATCTTCATGTCGCCGTAGACGGCGAGGTGAGGGAAGGCGTCGCCGAGACGCTGACCGGCGAGGGAACGGCCCGTGATCGAGGTGATACGGGCAGCTGGATGCTTCCAGAGAAGGCGGGCGGCTTCCATGCCCGCGAAGCCGGTGACGTTGATGATTCCGACGCGGTAACTCACCCGTGCATTGTGGGGCGAGCGGGTGCAGCAAGCCAACGCGTGCGGTGGGATCGACAAGCGTGGATCGGCATAGCGAGGCTGTCGGGTCGTGGCCGCGTCGAGGAATGCAAGAGCCCGTGTGAGAGGTAGTTCACACTGGGCAAAAGGTTGCGGCCGTACGATCCTCTGATACATGCATGAACTTCGGCTGACCTTCATCGGCAGCGGGAACGCGTTTTCCCCGGCCGGCCTCTGTTGCAACGGGTTCCTCGTGAACGATCGCTACCTGTTCGAGGCGCCTCCGCAGGCGCTGAGCTCGCTGAACACGCTGAAGATCGACCCGAACACGATCGAGGCGGTGGTGTTGAGCCACCACCATGGCGACCACTTCCTGGGGTTGCCGTTCCTGCTGCTGCACTGGAAGTGGCAGGGGCGGACGACGCCGGTGCTGATCATCGGGCCGAAGGCGACGGAGCTCCTGGGCAAGGACATCGCCGAGAAGGTGTTCCCGGGGGTGCTCGCGGACACGGGCTATGAGATCGAGTGGGTGGAGATGACGCCGGGCACGCCGTACCGGCAGGGCGGGCTCGAGCTCGAGGCGTACGACGTCGAACACGACGACAAGCTGGCAGCGACCCTGGGGTACGCGAGCCGGGTGGACGGGCGCCGGCTGGGGTACACGGGCGATACACGGCTCTGCCAGGCGGTGTACGACATCGCGAAGGACGCGGAGGTGCTGGTGAGCGAGTGCGCCTCGCGGGCGGACCAGGTGCCGATCCACATGAACCTGGTGGACGACATCCCGCGGGTACGGGCGGCGATGCGGCGGGATGCGGACCTGATCCTGAGCCACATTTCGCCGGACGTGGACGCGAACGGGCTGGCGTGCACGCAGATCGCGCGGGATTTCGAGACGTACCGGTTTTAGGCGGCTGTTGGCTGTTGGCTGTCGGCTGTTGGTGCGGCGCTTCGCGGCGGCCCTCGGGTGTAGGGCTGACGCGGACGCGCCGCCGAGGCAGGGCTCGGCGGACTACCGCTGCGCGGCTGGGGTCCGCGGCGGGCGAGGGGGAGTTGCGAACGCCGCAGGGGGTCGATTTGTTGGGCGGGCGGGGATAGCCTGAGGGGATGGGGGAGCTCGCGCTTTCGTTGATCGGGACGGGGAACGCGTTCGCGCCGGGCGGGTTGTGCTGGAATGGGTTCGTGGCGAACGGGTCGGTGCTGTTCGAAGCGCCGCCGCAGGCGCTGATGGCGCTGAACCGGCTGGGCATCGGCGTGGACGACATCGAGACGGTGGTGATCAGCCACCACCACGGCGACCACTTCCTGGGGCTGCCGTTTCTGTTGCTGCAGTGGAAGTACCTGGGGCGGACGCGGCCGGTGCGGATCGTGGGGCCGCGGGACACGGAGGCGATCGCGCGGCAGGTGTGCGAACGGACGTACCCGACGGTGTTCGATTCGCCGGTGGCGATCGAGTGGGTGGAGGCGCGGGCGGGCGAAGGGCTGCAGCTCGGGGCGCTGCGGCTGGAGCCGGTTGAGGTGAAGCACGACACGAAGCTGGTCGCGAACTTCGGGTACCACGCGGAGCTGGGCGGGCGGCGGTTCGCGTATACGGGGGATTCGGCGCTCTGCGAGGGGGTGCTGGACCTGGCGCGGGGCGCGGAGGTGCTCGTGAGCGAGTGCAGCTCGCGGGCGGACCGGCACGACACGCACATGAACCTCGTGGACGACATGCCGGCGGTGCGGGCGGCGATGGGCGCGGAGGCAGAGCTGGTGCTCACGCACATCGACGCAGGGGTGGACACGGGTGGGCTGGCGCGGACGCGGGTGGCGGAGGACTTCGCGACGTACCGGTTTTAGCGGCTGTTGGCTGGTGGCTATTGGCTGTTGGTGCGGCGCTTCGCGGTGGCGTATCGCCACGGCCGGTGGGCGGCGGTTGGTGGCGGTGGTTCTGCGGGCCGGGCGGGCGCTGCGCTGCCGCCCTCGGAGCGGTGGGACGTGGTCGCGGACTACCGTGCAGCAGGGTCCTGGGGGCCGCAGAGCCGATGCTCTGCGACTACGGCTTCGCCTCGGGCTGCCGCGGGGCATTCATCTGGCTGGCGCGCCGCCGAGGCTGGGCTCGGCGGACTACCGCTGCGCGGCTGGGCATGGTCTGCGGAGGCCGGGCGGGCACTGCGCTGCCGCCTTCGGAGCGGTGAAACGTGGTCGCGGGCTACCGTGCGGCAGGATCCTGGGGGCGGCAGAGCCGATGCTCTGCGACTTCCATGAGAAGGCCAGCCTGGATCAAGCCGCGCCTTTAGCGGGCGCACCAGCTGGGATGTCGTTTCGAAGCTCCGCTTCCATCCGCACTCTTGGTCGGCTCTCGCCGGGTGCAC
>JADZEI010000003.1 GCA_020850615.1 Dehalococcoidia bacterium
ATTGGCGAGCGGGCGCTCATCGGAAACGGCACCGTCGTGCTCGATGGCGCGAGTGTCGGGGCGGGGACGCTGGTCGCGGCGGGGAGCACCGTCGGACCGGGCGCGCAAATACCGGCGGGCGTGCTGGCCGCGGGGGCGCCGGCGCAGGTGAAGCGCCCGCTCGATGGCGAAGCCGCGAACTGGGTGCGCGAGAACCCTGCCGGCTACATCGAACTCGGGCAGCGCCACCGGAAGGGCATCCGCCCCGTCATGCGTGGCGAGGGCGGCGGGATGGCGCTCTAGACCGCCGCCCCGCACTTCCCACCGTCAGCGCTTCCCGTAGTCCCACGAGGCGAGGCGCTCGGGGGTGAGCGTGACGGCGACGAGGTCAAGCCCGGGGATGGCGAAGAGCTTCTCGAGGTATTCCCTGCCGCCCTCCTCGCCCCGGTACCGCGGCGCCAGCCTGCGGACCAGCGCATGGCCGGTGTCTGGCGCGATGGCCACGGACCCTCGTGCGACGACGGCCTTCAGTGGATAGCTCTCCTCCTGCACACAGAGGCTGGCGCGCGGGTCGCGAGCGAGGTTCTTCGCGTAGTAGACGTTGCGGTCCATCGAGAGCAGGAACCGGCCGTCCTCGTACAGGTACCAGACCGGGTTCAGCGAGGGCATCCCATCGCGAAGGATCGTCCCGAGCACGGCCATCCGCGGCTCGGCGAGGAAGGCGCGAAGCTCCTCGGGGGTCATGTCGACCTTTGGTTCAAGGCTCATCCGGGTGCTCCAGTTCGGTGATTCGCCGGGGGAGTACGAGGCAGTTCGACCTACCGGCGCCGCTGCCGCAGCTCATCGCGGAGTCGCGCGGCGTTGCCGCCGAGGAGCGCGTCGAGGACCGCCGGCTTGAGCCCCGCTGCACGCCACTCGCCGATGGCTCGCTCCATCGAGATCACGGGCCAATCGGTCCCGTGCAGGACCCGCTCGGCCAGGAGGCTGTTCATGAAGCGGAACATCACCTCCCAGCCCGTCCCGTCCAACCCCACGTACTTCGGCGCGATGCCGCCGAACTCGATGTAGACGTTCGGGTGCTTGCGAGCGACGGCGACCATCTCGGCGGTCCAGGGCCAGCCACCGTGGCAGGCGATCAGCACGAGGTCGGGGAAGTCGCAGGCGACCTGGTCGAGCTGGAGGGGGT
This sequence comes from Dehalococcoidia bacterium, assembly GCA_020850615.1. Taxonomy (GTDB): domain Bacteria; phylum Chloroflexota; class Dehalococcoidia; order Tepidiformales; family Tepidiformaceae; genus JADZEI01. The sequence goes on from JADZEI010000003.1 coordinate 1,166, forward strand.
GGCTGTTAATCATCGGGCGGTGGAGCGTGTAGTTCACGCTGACGTGCAGCGCGACCGCAAGACCCAGCTCGCTGGCACGCGCATAGGCGGGATAGAGCCGCCGGTCGTCGGTCGCCCAGCCGTGGAATCCCGGCTCCATCGTCACGCCGAGCAGCCCGAGCTCGGCGATCTCCGACACCTGGCGATACGCCCGCATGGGCTCGAGCGGATACATCGTGAGCGCGCCGAAGCCCTCGAACCGGCCCGGGTGTTCGAGTACCAGCCTGCCGAGCGCGTCGTTCATCGCGTCCGAAGGGTCGCCGTACTCCGAGGACTCGTATTCGTTATGGACCCACGCCGAGTCCACACCGTTCGCGTCCATCTCGGCGAGGAGGTCCTTCACGGTCAGGTGATGCGCTTCGTTGAGCCCGGGGAACACAGCCTCGTACTGTGCCGTATAGCCTTCGGGCCGGCTGTGCTCCGACTCGGGGCGGAGGTCCATCGGAAGGCGGACACGGGCATCGACGAGTGGCATGGGGTTCCCCTGGTGCAAGGCTGGGTCAATGCTAGCGCTGGTGGTGGTGGTTCGACCAATCTCGCGTCCGCCCGAGCCGGCTCGTTGACAACGCGCCGCCGCGACTCCATTCTGGCGGCAGCAAACGACTCCGAGGGGGTGCGCGGTGTTCGAAGGCCGGCTCAGCATCTGGTTGTGGTTCACGGCACTGATCATGTTCGGCGTCGCGGGCGTCCTCTACTACGTGGGACAGCAACAAAGCGTCGTGCGGGATTCGATGACGCTGACGGCGGCACTGATGGCCGGCGTTGGGGTGCTGCTCTGCCTCTGGGGATTGAAGTGGACCCGCAAGGGGAAGCAGGTCGCGCGGCTGAAGGAGAGCGGCGTGCCGGGGCAGGCCACGATCACCTCCATGCGACAGACGGGCATGTACCTCAACGAGCAACCGCAGATCGAGCTCGGCCTGCAAATCACCACCAGCATCCACGGCACCTACCAGGCGAAGGTCAAGGAATTCGTCCCACTGATGCTGCTCGGGACGCTCACCAGCGGGCGGCCACTCCCTGTGATGGTGGACCAGGCCGACCCGACGAAGTTCGCGATCGCCTGGGAGCAATCGCTCCAGCCAGCCGCCGCGATGCCCTCGGCGGTGCCGGCCGGCGCCGCGCCGCGCTATGCCTCCGATGCCGCCGCGCTCGCCGGGCCGGCCGCTGCCGCCGCCAGCGTCTCGAAAGAGCAGCTCCTCGCCACCGGGCGCGACGGCGAAGCGAAGGTCATCTCGGCCACACCAACCGGCGAGGTGGACACATCGGGAAACCCGGTGTTCGATTTCGTGCTCGAGGTTGAAATCCCCGGGTCCGGCCGCGTCCAGGCGCCCGCCCGCGCGGGGGTGCCGGCCGACCGGATCGCGCACCTCGCCCCCGGCAAGACCGTCCCGATGAAGGTCGACCGCAACAACCCGGCCGCGATGGCCGTGGACTGGGATCGCATCTAGCCCGCGGGAGCCCGACGATGGAGCCGCGACACCGCGTCGTTGTATCGTGAAGGCGTGAGGCATACCGGCCAGGTGGCCGGTTTGCCTGGTCGCGAGGAGGTGGCCGGACCATGGAGGCGTTCACCGGCAAGGTCGCCGTCGTCACGGGGGCGGCCAATGGTATCGGCAGGGCGCTCTCCGAGCGTCTCGCCCGCGAGGGGATGAAGGTCGTCCTCGCTGACGTCAACGCGGTGAAGGTCGAAGAGGCCGCCGCCGCGCTCCGTGCCGCCGGCGCGGAGGCGATCGGCGTGCAGAGTGACGTGACCGATGCCGACTCAGTGGATGCGCTGGCGGCGCAGACGCTCGAGCGCTTCGGTAGGGTGCATCTCGTGTGCAACAACGCGGGGGTTCTCGGTCCCTTCGGGCCGCTCTGGGAGACGCCGCTCGAGGACTGGCAGCGCATCATGGGTGTCAACTTCTGGGGCGCCGTCCACGGGATACGCAGCTTTGTGCCGCACCTGCTGCGCCAGGACGAAGAGACGGCGCTCGTCAACATCGCCTCGATCGCCGGGCTCGGCCTGGGCCGCACGATCTATAGCATCAGCAAGCACGCCGTCGTGGCGCTCACCGAGGGCCTGTACCTCCAGCTCCTCGGCCAGGAGGCCCGGCTGCATGTGTCGCTCATCTGTCCCGTCTTCGTGAACACGGGTATCGTCGAGACAGAGCGCGCCCTGAATCGCGAGCAGCCCGATGTCATGGCCGGCTGGAATGCGCTCGCCGAGCGGTTGCAGGGCGCCATGGCGCCCGAGGGGGTGGCCGGGATGGTCGTCGATGCCGTGCGCAAGAAGCAGCTCTACGTCATCCCGGACGACTACGTGGAAGACGACTTCCGCCTCTGGGCCAACGACCTGATCGAGCGGCGGAACCCCGCGTTCCGGACCTCGCTCACCATCGCCAAACGGCAGTAAGGAGACCCC
>JADZEI010000004.1 GCA_020850615.1 Dehalococcoidia bacterium
GACCAAGAGTGCGGATGGAAGCGGAGCTTCGAAACGACATCCCAGCTGGTGCGCCCGCTAAAGGCGCGGCTTGATCCAGGCTGGCCTTCTCATGGAAGTCGCAGAGCACCGGCTCTGCGGCCCCAAGTACCATGCCCCGCGGTAGCCCACGCCAACGCCCGGTGCCGCGAGGGCGGGCGCGCAGCAACCGCCCGGCTCGCAGCGAATGGTCCCGCGCGACGGCAAGTAACCCGAAGGGAAACCCGCGCCCCCGGAAGCTCCGCGCGCCGAAGGCACCCGGTGAGGGCGATTGCGACCCCCACCCGCACTTCCGTAGACTTCCCCCGCGCCACTCTGCGCACCGAGGGAACACACATGGCCACCTTGCGGGAGACCCAGGACCGCCACGCCGCCGACGTCGTTTCCGGCAACGTCGCCAACCTCATGGGCGACTTCACGCCCGCCGCCATGCCGAAAGTCATGGCCCTCGCCGCCAACCCGATCACCGCGAAGTCCTTCGAAGTGAACGACCTCGGCAACAACGAAGCCCTGATCACCTACATCGGCGAGAGCTCGAGCCGCCGCGTCTGGAGCCGCTGGGAAGAGAACAACGGCAAGTGGCAGATCGCCGACGTGGAGGACCGGACCAACGCATGACGAGCCCCGAGGGGCTGCGCGAAGCAGTCGAACGGAACGCCCGCGCCCTCATGGAGGGCAACTTCAGCCAGCTCATGGCCGACATCACGCCGGAAGCCCTCGCGCAGATGATGCAGATGGCCCCGGCCGGCGGTGGCATGTCCCTCGCGCAGATGCCCTTCATCTCCGGCTACACCATCGAGGACCACGGCCCCGATGACGCCGGCGGCCACGTCTACCAGGTCTGCTTCGAATCCACGATGGGCCGCGCCACCCTCGCCGCCACCTGGAAAGAGCTGATGGGCCAGTGGAAGATCACCGCCGTCCGCGTCGTCTCCATCGAAGCGGCCCAGGGGTAGCCCTTGGAAGTCTGCCTCGTCCGCCACGCCATCGCCGAGGACCGCGGCGCCCGCTTCCCCGATGACCGGCAGCGTCCCCTCACCGAACGCGGCCGCGCCCGCATGCGCGAAGCCACCGTCGGCATCCAGCAGCTCTTCCTGCCCGAAGTCGTCGTCAGCAGCCCGCTCCGCCGCGCCATCGAGACCGCCGAGATCCTCTGCGATGTGCTCGGCCTCCGCAAGATGGAGGTCCACAACGGGCTCGCCACCGGCGACGACGACGAGCTCATCGACTTCGTCAACGCCCTCGGCCGCGAGCGCGTCGCCCTCGTCGGCCACGAACCGCACATCTCCATGACCCTCTCCTACCTGCTCTGCGGCAGCCCCGAGGGCCTGCGGTCCGTGTACAAGAAGGGCGCCGCCGCCCTGGTTGGCTTCAACGGCCCGGTCATGCCCGGCGCCGGCGCGCTCTACTGGCTCATGCAGCCCGCCGCCCTCCGCGCCATCGGCCGTTGCGGCGAATCAGCCAGCGGTGAATGACACAGGCATCTTGAGCGCGCCCTCCAGCCGCTTCTGCTGCCGTTCGAGCGCGGCCAGCTCCGCGTCGATTGGCGCCGGCCCCCGCAGCTTCACGACCAGCGTGCCGCCCTTCACCTTCGCCCCCACGCACTCCACCGGCTCCCGCCCGCGCCGCCGGATCGCCGCGGCCGTCCCCAGCAACGCCGCCAGCACCGTCACCCGGCGCGCGTCGTCCGGCGTGACCACCGCCTTGTAGAGCGACAGGTCCGGCGACCCCGATCCCGCCCACCGCACCAGCGCCCCGAGCAGCACGATCTCCCGGTGCGTGAACCCGTGCAGGTCCCCGCTGTGGACCAGGTACTCCGCGTGCCGGTCCCGGTTGTAGTAGTCCACGTGCATCCCGATGCCGGCGATGCGCGCCGCCGCCATGAGCAGCTCCCGGTCCGCCGCATCCAGCTCGTGCACCGCGCGCGTCGCATCGAACAGCTGCCCCGCGACCTCGGCCACGTGCTCGGCCGCCGAACCGTCGACGCCGTTCGCGGCCGCGAGCCCGCCCACCGAAGCCGCCCGCACATCCGGTAGCACCGCGCCCTCGCCGCGCAGCTGCTGCCAGGCGAGCCCCTCGCGCAGTCCCTGCCCCGAGACTTCGAGCCGCTCCGCCCCCGCCGAGAGCATCACCTCCTGGATCACCACCGCCGCCGCGGGCAGGATGTCCGCCCGGTTCGCCGCCACCCCCGGGATCCGGCGCCGCCCCTCCGAGGGCACCGCCAGCAGGTCCCGCACCAGCCGCGCCAGCTCCCGCTGTTCGATAACCAGGCCGTGCAGCCGCCGCAACGGGTACCTCCGTCGCAGCCGCACGATCCGGGCCAGGTTCCGGACCGCGCCCCCCACCCCGAACAGCACCGGCTCGGGGCTGATCTCCAGTTGCTGCCGCACCGCCTTGCGCAGCGCCCGGACCTCCTTCGCCGTCGGCGGGTCGTGCGCGAAGTACTTCTCGGTCGCGTAGATTGCGCCCAGCGGCACGGACTGCGCGTCCACCATCGCCCGCTCCCGCACGCGGATCAGCTCCAGCGACCCCCCGCCGATGTCGACGATCGCCCCGTCGCGCAACATCGTGCTGTTCACCGTGCCCAGGTAGCTCGCGTGCGCCTCCTCGTCGGCGCTCAGCACGCGGATCGTGATGCCCGTCTCGTCGCGCACGCGGTCCACGAACTCGCCCGCATTCGGGGCCCGCCGGAGCGCCTCCGTGCCCGCCGCCAGCACGTACGACGGTTCATACGCCGCCGCCACCTGCGCGACCACGCGCATCGCCGCGGTCCCCCGGGCCATGCCCTCGCTCGTGAGCACGCCCTCCACCTGCCCCTCGCCGAGCCGCGCGTACGACCGCTCCTCGTCGATCACCTCGAACGCGGTGTCCGAGAGCTCCCGCGCGACCAGCAGCCGGATCGAGTTCGACCCGACGTCGACGACGGCGGCGATGCGAGAGCTGGCGGCCACGGAGATGGATCCTCCTCCGCGACCACGGTAGCAAAGTTAACGGGCGGCGCGCCCGCCTCGCAGTGTCATCGCGCACCCCGCATCCGCGGGTCGAGCACGTCGCGCAGCGCGTCCCCCAGCATGTTGAACCCGAAGACCGCCAGGAAGATCGCCAGCCCCGGGAAGATCGCCAGGTGCATGTGGTTCTCGGCCAGGTCCCGCGTCCGCCCGGCGAGCATCTGCCCCCACGTCGGGAAGTTCGTGATGCCCACGCCGAGGTAGCTGATCGTCGCCTCCGCCAGGATCGCCGTCCCGAGCTGCAGCGTCGCCAGCACGATCACGGTCGGCATGATGTTCGGCAGGATGTGGTGCGTGATGATCCGCAGGTTCGAAGCCCCGACCACCACGGCAGCGTCCACATACGGGTTCGCGCGCGTCGCCAGCGTCGCGCTGCGCACGACCCGCGACGCGCCCCCGGCGAGCACCAGGCCCAGCGCGAGGATGACGATCGTCGTGCGCGGGAACGTATACCAGAACCACTCGCCGTTCGCGGGGTTCGGCCCGAAGTCCGGCCCCCGCCCAAGCCCGAAGAACCCGCCGCTACTCGTCGTCTTCAGCACAGCGACCATCGTCAGGATCAGGAAGATCGCCGGGAAGCTCAGCCACACATCCACGAGCCGCTGCACGAGGAAATCGAACTTGCCGCCGAAGTACCCGCTCGTGACGCCGACCAGCAACGACAGAATCGTTACCAGCACCACCGTCCCCAGCCCGACGAGCGCGGTCACCTGGCAACCGAAGACGATGCGGTCGAAGATGTCCCGCCCGTTGTGGTCGGCGCCGAACCAGTGGTCCGCGCTCGGCCCGGCGAGCGCGTCGCTGAGCGTCGCCTGCTCAGGGTCGCCCGCGATCCAGGGCGAGAACGCCCCGCACAGCACCACCGCCACCAGGATGAACGCACCGAACGCCCCCAGCGGCTTCCGGCGCGCGAACTGCAGGATCACCGACAGCGCCCGCAGCACGGCCGGCCGTTCCGGCCGCAGATAGATGTCGCCAACGCGGTCTGACGTTGCTACAGCCATGATGTTCTCGGCCCCCCTACGCCAGCCGGACCCGTGGGTCGAGTACCGCATACATGACGTCCACCAGCAGGTTGACCATGACGATCGTCACGGCAACCACCATGTTGACCCCGATGATCGCCGGGAAGTCACGGTTCGCGATCGATACGAACAGGTAGTTCGCGATCCCCGGGATGCCGAAGATCTGCTCCAACACGAGCGACCCTCCGACGAGCACCGGCACCTGCAACCCGATGACCGTGACCACCGGCACCATCGCGTTGCGCAGCGCGTGCCGGATGATCACCGACCGCGCCCCGAGACCCTTCGAGCGCGCCGTCCGGATGTAGTCCTGGCGGAGCACCTCCAGCATCTGCGCCCGCGTCAGCCGCAACAGCGTCCCGGAAAGCCCGATGCCCAGGATCAGCGCCGGCACCAACACCAGCTCCAGGTTCGCCTTTGGGTTCTCCCAGAACTCCTCGTAGCGCACCGGGAACGAGTAGCTCCACCACCGCGCGCTGAGCGCGATCACGATCGTCGCGATGAAGAACGACGGGACCGCGAGCATCGCGATCGCGAAGCTGCGCAGCCCGTAATCGATGAAGCCATCCTGCTTGACCGCGGACGCCACCCCGAGCGGCAGCGCGATCACCACCGAGACGAGCATCCCCAGCAAGCCCAGCTCCACGCTCACCGGGATGCGGCGCTTCAGCTCGTCCGAGACCGGCCGCGAGCCGAGGATCGAGTGCCCGAGGTCGCCCCGGACCGCATCCGTCGCCCACGAGAACCACTGTTCGAAGTAGTTCTTGTCGAGCCCCAGGTTCTTCCGGATGTTGTCCTTGTACTGCTCCAGCGAAAGCGTGCTCTTCGCCGCGTTCTTCTGCGGGTCAGTCGCCTTCTCGAAGTCGATACCGTCTTTCTGGAGCTGCGCCGAGATGAGGGCGTTCTCCGCCCGGGCCCGGTCCGTGATCGACGCCGTGGCCGGGTCCTTGCCGTCGGACGCGAGCCGCGCGTCGACGAGCTCCTTGAACGCCGCCTGCCCGCCCTGCACCTCCCCGCCCGCGACCAAAATGTCGACCGCGTCGGAGGGAAGCAACCGGAGCAGCGCCGTGACGAGCAACGACACTCCGATGAGCGTCGGGATCATGAGAAGGATGCGACGAATGATGTACTGGAGCATCGGCAGTCCAACGATCAGTCACGGGCGCCCACGCGGGCGCCCGTCAGAGGGTGCTGCGCAGGGACTAGCCCTTCTTGATCCGCTCGGGCGTGAAGTGCGCCTTCATCACGCTGTCGGTGATGTACGGGTACCCGGCCTTGTAGTAGAAGTTCTTCAGCCACGGCTGGGCGTACACGAACCCGGCAGCCCCGTGATACGGGATCACCACGAACGTGTCCGACATCTTCACCTGCATGTCCTGGATGTACTGCTGCCGCTCCTTCGTATCCATGATCGTGCGCTGCTTCTCGATCATCGCGTCGATCTCCGGCTGCTCCGGGATCGAGCCACCGAAGTTGTGCCGCGCCGACTTGGACCAGTACTGGTTGAACATGTTGTCCGGGTCACGAGGCGACCCGATGAGCGGACCACAGGCGCACCCGTCGGCGATCTTCCCGAGGTACGTCGACTGGATGTACGAACCGTACTCCTCCAGCACAAGCTCCGCTTCGAAGCCCGCTTCCTTGATCGTCGAGACGAACAGCTCCCACGACTGCGCCGCCTCCGCGCCGTAGCGGTCGACGTTCGCGTGCAGCTTGAACTTCAGCGTATCCTGCCCGGTCGCCGCCTTGAGCAGGTCCTTCGCTTCCTTGATGTTCCGCTTCCAGTACTTCCCGGCAGCTCCGTACTTCGCGTTCTGGTCGCGCGGCGAAAGGTAGAACGGCGACAGCCCCGGCGGCAGGAACGAGTGGTAGTCGCCCTTGCCCGTCCCGTCCTGGATCTTCAGATACCCGTCGCGGTCGAGCGCCATCGAGAGCGCCTGGCGCACACGAGCATCCTTCCAGGGCTCGTTGTCGAAGTTGAAGTAGAACGCCCCGAGCGAGATGTTCTTCGGGAAGAATTCGGTGCCATCCGAAGCCAGCTTCGACCGCGACTCCTTGTAGATGCTGCCGCTCAGGCCGCTCAGGTCGTAGTCGTTCGACTGCAGCGCCGCGGTGAGCCACTGCGGGTCCGCCAGCAGGCCCATCTCCACCTTGTCGAAGTTCGGCAGCGGCGCGTCGTAATACGTCGGGTTCTTCGAAAAGAACATTGCCACGCCCGACTCGAACTTGTCGAAGAGATAGGGGCCCGTGCCCACCGGGTCGGTCTTGACCTGGTTGTTGTCGATCGTCTCCGCGGGGATGAACCAGAGCGCCTCGGCCGACGACGCGTGTGTGATCAGGAACGGCGCGTACGGCGCCAGCAGCTTGATCCGGATCGTCTGCTCGTCCGGCGCCGTCACGCTCTCGACGACGGCCTTCCAGCCGGCCGCATTCTGTGAGGTCTTGAGGAACGCTTCGTAGGTCTTGACGAAGTCCGTCGCCGTGGCCGCGCGCCGTTCATCGGCGCCTTGTCCTGCCACTTCACGTTCGGCTTCATCGTGAAGACGTAGGTCAGGTCGTCCGGCTGCTCCCACTTGGAGGCGATGTCGCCTTCCATCGCGGTGTTGTCGTTGACATCGATGTTCGGCCCGCCGATACCACGCACCAGGCGGCTGTACATGTACGACGCCGGGACCTGGGCCAGGTAAGTGAGGTTCTCGAACGGGAACAGCGTCGGCGGGTTGCCCGTCGACAACCCGTACATGGGGTAGCGAATGGTGCCGCCCCGCGTGACCTCCGCCGTCGCAGTCGCGGTAGCAGAAGCCGCTCCCGTCGAGCTCGCCGTAGCGGTGGAGGTCCCGGTGGCAGTTGCAGTGCCATCGCCCTCGTCGTCGTCGTCGCCGCATCCCACGAGCGCGAGGCTGGCGGCGCCGGCCGTTGCAGCCATGCCGGTGCCGAGCACGCGCCGGCGGCTCCAGTAGCGGTTCCAGTAGTCCTGTGCCAAGGAAAAGCCCCTCCTGCGCCGGTATTTCCCACTCCGGCGCCCTGCACACGGACTATAGAGAAGCCAAATTCGAACCAGCAACTACACAAAGGCTATGATTGGTCATATCGACGCAGAATATGGAACTAGACCGTGCGTTCGCTCGGCTGAAAAATCACGAGGATATCGGCGCTAATTAGGAAAAGAACGCCAACAAATTCGCGTCAACTACCGCTTCCCAACCGGGACTTCATTCATCGCGTCGCGTGAACAGGCGACGCCCGGCCCCGCAGTCACGCCGCCCCCGGAACTCCGCCAGGCAGCCGCCTACCCGCCGCCGATCGACGGCACGATCGTCACCTCGGCGCCCGGCCGCAGCGGCTCCCAGAGCGGGTACTTCGCCGCCTCCCCGTCGATCGCCACCGCCAGCTCCGGGCGCAGCCGCCCGTCCTCCACCACCCGCGCGTAGAACCCCGGGCACCGCGCGTCCAGCGCCCGCAGCAACTCCTCCAGCGTCGCCGCCGGCACGTCCAGCTCCGGCGACCCCGCGCACAGGTCGCGCAGCAGCGCCGGGATGTAGACGTTCGCCATGGCAGCCACCTCCTCGCGCGAAACGAGGAGGGCACAGGCCCTCCTCGTCGTTCATCTGCCGGCCGATGTGCCGCGCTATGCCAGCCCGTGCAGCTCTTCCACTACCCGCCGCGGCGAAATCGGCAGGTCCGTGAACCGGTGCCCCGTCGCCTCCGCCACCGCGTTCGCGACCGCCGCTAGCGGCGGTACGATCGGCACCTCGCCCACGCCCCGGACGCCGTACGGGTGTCCCGGGTTCGGCACTTCCACCAGCACCGTGTCGATCGCCGGAACGTCCAGCGTCGTCGGCATCCGGTAGTCCAGGAAGCTCGCGTTCGCCAGCGTCCCGTCCTCGTTGTAGTAGTACTCCTCGTTCAGCGCCCAGCCGATGCCCTGCGCGACGCCGCCCTGGATCTGCCCCTCCACGTACGACGGGTGGATCGCCGTCCCCACGTCCTGGACCGCCGTGTAGCGCAGGACCGTCACCTTGCCCGTGTCCGGGTCAACTTCCACGTCCACAATGTGCGTGGCATAGGCGCCGCCCACGCCCCGCGCCATCAGCGACGCGTTGCCGTAGATCGGCCCCCCGGTCCGCCCCTGCGCCGCCGCGATCTCCGCGAAAGGGATGCGCTTCGAGCCGTCGCTCGAAACTACCGCCCCATCCTCGTAGCGCAGCTCGCCTTCGGGCGCGTTCAGCAGCTTCGACGCCCGGCTGATCATCTGCGCCTGGATGTCCTTCGCCGCTTCGACCACCGCCAGGCCGCTGGCGAACGTCGTCCGGCTGCCGCCGGTCACGTCGTTATGTCCCACGGAGTCCGTGTCCGCGACGATCGGCTTCACGTCGTCGTACGGGATCCCCAGCGTCTCCGCGAGCTGCATCGCCAGCGACGCCCGCGTCCCACCGATGTCCGTCGAACCCTCGATCAGGTTCACCGTGCCGTCCACGTTCACCGCCACCGAGACCGACGACTGCAGCCCCGCGTTGAACCAGAACCCCGACGCGACACCACGGCCGCGGTTCGGCCCCTCGATCGGCGACTGGTAGTGCGGCGATTCCAGCGCCGCCCTGACGCACTCCTCGTGGCCAATCCGCGGGAACGGCACGCCCGTGACCATCCGCGTGCCCTCGTGCGCGCTGTTCTTCAGCCGGAACTCGAGCGGGTCCATTCCCGCCGCTTTCGCCAGCTCGTCGATCGCCGTCTCCGTCGCGAACGCCGATACCGGCGCCCCCGGCGCCCGGTAGGCCGAGACCTTCGGCTTGTTCACGACGACGTCGTACGCGTCGATCACGAAGTTCTCGATGTTGTAGGGCGAGAGCATCGTCATCGCGCCCGCGCCCACCGGCGAACCCGGGTAGGCCCCCGCTTCGTACGCCATCTCCGCCTGGACGGCCGTGATGATCCCGTCCTTCTCGGCCATCTTCAGCTTGATCGAGCTGCCACTCGTCGGCCCGGTCGCCATGAACACTTCCGTCCGGTTCATCACCAGCTTCACCGGCCGCCCGGCCTTCTTCGAAAGCAGCGTCGCCACCGGGTCGAGGTAGATCGGGATCTTCCCGCCGAACCCGCCGCCGATCTCCATCGGGATCACCCGGATCTTCGAGACCGGCAGCCGCAGCACTTCCGCGACCTGCGCCCGGACCACGAACGCGCCCTGCGTGCTCGTCCAGATCGTCAGCGTCCCGTCGCTGTTCCAGCTCGCCGTCGAGTTCTGCGGCTCGATGTACCCCTGGTGCACCATCTTCGTCGTGAACTCGCGCTCGACGATGTGATCCGCAGCCGCGAACGCCTCCTCGACGTTGCCGCCCTGGAACCGCGTGATTGCGGCGATATTGCTCGGCTTGTCGCTCGCCTGGCCGCTCATCGACTTCGTGAACCGCGTCTCGCTCAGCAGCGGCGCGTCCTCGCGCATCGCATCCCGAACGTCGAGCACCGGCGGCAGCACCTCGTACTCGACCCGGATCTTCTTCAGCGCCTCCTCGGCGACGTGCCCGTTGATGGCCGCCACCGCGGCCACCGCGTGGCCCTTGTAGAGCACCTTGTCCGAAGCAAGGATGTTGTCGCTCAGCTCCTTGAGGTTCACCGCGCTCTCGCCGAGCTCCTCGATCTTGTCCTCCGCGACCGGGAAGTCCTTGTGCGTCAGGACCGCGAACACGCCCGGCGTCTTCTCGGCCTCGCTCGTATCGATCGAGAGGATGCGGGCGTGCGCATGGGGGCTGCGCAGGATCCGCCCCTGGATCAGGTTCGGCAGCCGGACGTCAGCGCCGTACTGCGCCTTCCCGGTCACCTTTTCGACGCCGTCGGGGCGGATGGGACGGGTGCCAACGATGCGGTAGGTGGGGCGATCGATGGTCGTCACGTGATTACGCCTCCTGCATTTGGGCGGACGCCTTGAGGACGGCCCGCACGATCTTGTCGTATCCGGTGCACCGGCAGAGATTGCCGGCCAGCCACCAGCGTACCCGGTGCTCGTCCGCGTCCGGTTCCGCGTCCAGCAGCGCCTTCGCCGAGACGATGAACCCCGGCGTGCAGACGCCGCACTGCAGCGCCGCCTCTTCGAGGAACGCCCGCTGCAGCGGGTGCAGCTTGTCCGCGTTGCCGATGCCCTCGATCGTCGTGACTTCCGCTCCTTCGGCTTCGACACCGAGGACGCAGCACGAGTTCACGACGCGGCCGTCGAGCAGCACCGCGCAGGCGCCGCAGTTGCCGTTGCTGCAGCCTTCCTTCGTGCCCGTCAGCCCGAGCTCGTCGCGCAGCACTTCCAGCAGGCTCTGCCGCGGCTCGCAGAGGTACTCGGTCTCCACGCCATTGAGCGTGGTCGTGACATGTGAACGGGCCATGGTTAGCGTGCCTCCCGGATGCGCTCGAGCGCCCGTTCCAGGGCGCGGACGGTGAGGACGGAAACGAGGTGCTTCCGTTGCGCGGCCGACCCGCGCATGTCCGTGATCGGCGTCGCCGCGGCAGCTGCCGCCGCCCCGGCCTTTTCGAAGGTCTCCCGCGTCGCCGGCTGGCCGATCAGCGCCTCAGCAGCCGAGGGCACGAACAGCGGCGTCGCCGCCACCGCCCCCAGCGCCACCCGCGCCGACACGATCCGGTCGCTCTCATCGAGCCCGATCCGCACGCCCGCGCTCGCAACCGCGATGTCCATCTCGTTCCGCGGGATGAAGCGGTGGTAGTACGCTCCTTCTCGCGCGCCCAGCGCCGGGATGCGCACCTGCAGCAGGATCTCGCCCGGCTGGAGCGAGCTCCGCCCCGGCCCGGCGAAGAACGCCTCCACCGGAACCTCGCCCGTCCCCCGGTCCGAGCCGATGACCAGCAGCGCGCCCAGCGCGATCAGCGCCGGCGACGAATCCGCAGCGGGGCTCGCGTTGCAGAGGTTGCCGCCCAGCGTCGCCCGCGACTGGATCGCCGTCCCGCCGATGATCGTCGCCGCGTCGCAGAGTGCCGGCTGCCGCCGCCGGACCTCCGGGTCCTCGTACAGCTGCGCCAGCGGCACCGCCGCCCCGATTTCGAGCGTGCCATCCGCCGCGAACCCGTACGACATGAGCTCCGGGATGTGCTTGAGGTCGATCAGCTGGTCGCACTGCTTGCGGCCTTCCCGCAGCTGCACGATGACGTCCGTGCCGCCCGCGAGCATGAGCGACGTCCGCCCACTGCCCAGCGCGGCATACGCCTCGGTCAATGACCGCGGCGCGAGATAGTCGAAGTTCTCCATGTGCCCCCTGACCCTTAGGGATTACCCGCGAAATGTGAGACCCGCCCTGTACCGGGTCTGCGATGCGGCCGATCATACGGGCCGTGAAAACGCTTGTCGCCCCGCGTGTCACCGTCCCCACCGCGTTCGCCCTCCTGCTCCTCGCAGTTGCGCTGCTGCCCCTCCATGCCAGCGCCGCCGAGTCCATGCCCGCCTTCGAAGCCCACTACCAGGTTAACGCCGACGGCACCGTCGATGTCACCGAGACCATCACCTGGGACTTCGAAAGCGCGCCGGACCGGCACGGCATCTTCCGCGACCTCGCCCTCACCGGCCTCTGCGGCGCGCCCGGCGCACGGCTCGTGGACTGCGAAAGCGGCTACAACCGCCGCTGGGACTACGACACCATCAGCGTGACCGGCCCCGCCGGCGAGGAGCTCCCCTTCGAGACGGACGAAGTCGCGTCGAACAGCCCGCTGCCAAACCAGGAGCTCCTCCGCATCCGCATCGGCGACCCCGATGCCACCGTCACCGGCGTCCAGACCTACGTGCTGCGCTACCGCATCCACGGCGCCCTCGATGCCACGCCCGGAGCGGACGAGCTCTACTGGAACGTCACCGGTGCCTGGACCGTGCCGATCCAGGCCGCCACCGTCACCGTTACCGCCCCCAGCGGCGCCACCATCGAGCCCGCCTGCTACCAGGGCCCCCTCGGCACGACCACGAAGTGCGCCGCCGCGGCCGCGGGCAACACCGCCACCTACACGGCGAACGGCCCCATCCGCCCCACCCAGCAGATGACCGTCTCCGCCCGCTTCGACGCCGGCACGCTGCCCCTCACCGCACCCCGCCTCTCGCCGCTCGCCGCCGCGCAGGTCGCCGAGTCCATGCGCTCCTTCGAAGCCGACTACACCATCAACGAAGACGGCACGGTCGACGTCGTCGAGGTCATCGAGTGGGACTTCGCCAGCGCCCGGGACAGGCACGGCATCTTCCGCGACCTCATCGCAACCCAGGACTGCCCCTCCGGCGCGGAGGAGCGCGTCTACCCCTGCCCGACCACCCACGAGCGGAGCTGGGAGTACAGCGACATCAGCGTCGAAGACGAGCGCGGCCGCGACGTGCCCTTCGAACAGAGCCGCGAAGAGGACGCCGTCCGCCTCAAGATCGGCGACGCCGACATCGAGGTCACGGGCGTCCAGACCTACGTCATCCGCTATCGCATCGAAGGCGTCCTCGACGCCTACGAGGACTTCGACCAGCTCTTCTGGAACGCCAGCGGCACCTGGCCCGTGCCGGTCGAACGGTTCGTCGTGCGCGTCACCCTGCCTTCGGGCGAATTCGACCGCACCTTTTGCTACGAGGGCGACCCCGACGACGATGTCGACTGCCCCTCCCGCGCGAACGGCGCCGTCGCCTCCTTCACCTCCGACGGCGTAATCCCGCCGGGCGAGCAGGTCACCATCGCTGCCGAGTTCCCGAAGGGCATCGCCGAAATCCAGCCACCGATGCTGAAGGACAAGCCCACCATCGACGACTACTTCGCGCTCGACCCGCTCGAGCTCGGCGGCGCCGTCCTCGGCAGCCTCGCGGGCGTCGCCGGCGTCGTGGCGCTCTGGTGGCGCCAGGGCCGCGACCGCGCCTACAAATCGCTCTACTACCTCACGAACGACCCCACCGAAGGCCGCCGTCCGCTCTTCGCCAAGCAGGACATCGTCGTCGAGTACCTCCCGCCCGACGGCCTCCGCCCCGCCCAGATGGGCATGATCCTCGACGAGAAAGCCGACACCCTCGACGTCACCGCCACCATGGTCGACCTCGCCGTGCGCGGCCACCTCCACATCACCGAGATCCCCAAGAAGGGCTGGTTCGGCAGCAAGGACTGGAAGCTCGAGAAGCTCCAGGGCGAAGACCAGCTCCTGCCCTACGAAAGCAAGCTCCTCTCGTCCCTCTTCCAGTCCGGAGACACCGTGGAGATCTCCGACCTCAAGGACAAGTTCGCCACCCGCCTCGGCAAGGTGAAGGAAGAGCTCGTCGACGACGCGATGAAGCGGAAGTGGTTCAGCCAGAAGCCCGGCACCAGCAAGGGCATCTGGGTCGGCGCCGCCATCGCCCTCGTGGCCATCGGCGGCCTCGTGGGCTTCGGCGCCGCCGTCTGGATCGGCCGCGCCCTGCTCGGTGCACCGTTCGTCGTCGCCGGCATCATCCTGTTCTTCATGTCGTTCTCGATGGCCCGGCGCACCGCCACCGGCAGCGAAGCCCTCCGCCGCGTCCTCGGCTTCCGGCTCTACGTCGCCACCGCCGAAAAGCGCATGCAGGAGTTCAACGAGCAGCAGAACATCTTCGCCCGCTATCTCCCCTACGCGATGATCTTCGACGTCGTCGACAAGTGGGCGAAAGCGTTCGAAGGGCTCGAAAACGACCCGGCGCAGGCCGGCACCGCATCCTGGTACACCGGCATCGGCGCCTTCAGCGCGGCCAGCTTCGCCAGCGACATGAGCGGCTTCTCCAGCTCCGTCTCTTCCACCATCGCCAGCACGCCCAGCTCCAGCGGCTCCGGCTCCAGCGGCGGCGCCGGTGGTGGCGGCGGCGGCGGTGGCGGCGGCTCCTGGTAGTTCCCAGTTCCTGGTACCCAGAGGCCAATCACCCTGTTCACCCAGCCCGGACTCGCCGCCCTGGGTGTCGCACAAACCCCCTCGCCCGCCGCAGCGGGAGAGGGGGCAGGGGGTGAGGGCCCACCCGCCCAAATCGCCTCTGGGGACTGGGAACTGGGAACCTTACAACGTCCGTCCTCGGGTAATACTCGTCCGGCCCCAACCGCTCCACTTCCGCCCAGAAGCTCGAGTCGAATGGCCACGGCTCCGTGTCCCCGTCTGCCGGGCCCTGCGCGAACAACGCCATCGGCCCCTCGCCACGCTCCGCGCTCACCGCCGACCACGCCTGGCGCTTGTACGTCCAGTTCTCCGGCTGCAGCCGGTGCGCCGCGTTGAAGTGCCCGATCGCCGCCGCGCGCCGGCCCGCCCGCCACAGGTGCACGCCGAGCTCGAACTCCGCCGCCGCCTGCGATACCTCGATCGGCCGCGGCTGCGACCGCGCGATCACCTCATCCGGCGTCAGCGCGTATTCGCTCGTCCCGCCCTTCGCCGCCCAGTCCCGGATCGCGTCGGCGTAGTGCCGGCGGTCCTGTCCGCCTTCGAGGAACCGGTACCGCACGCGGCCCGCACCGCCGCCTTCGGGCCGCTCCGGTGGGGGCGGCGGCCACCCCGGCTCCGCGGGACGCACGATCATGCCCTGCTCGTCGATCCACACCACGTTCGGGATGTTCACCACGCCGAACAGCGCGTCCATGGCGTGCTCCGTGTCGATCAGCGACGGGTGCGCAGGGTTCGCCGCCTCCACGAACGGGCGGCCAAGCTCCGGTCCGCTCATCTCCAGGCATACCGTGACGATTTCGAGTCCAGCGGGAGCCAGCTCCTCGCGCAGTGCCTGCCACCCGGGCAGGTCATGCCGACATCCTCAGTAGGGCGCCCAGGCGACGAGCAACACCTTCTTTCCGCGGAGCGAGGAGAGCCGCAGCTCGCTGCCGTCGAACGCCGGGAGGGTGAAATCGGGAGCCTCCGCGGAGACCAGCGCCCGCTCGCCGAGCGACTCCGGGCCAAGCGCCCACAGCCCCTCGCCCGGGTCGTGCACCAGGGCCATGCGCAGCCGGTCGGCCGTGGCCTGCAGGTCGATCCCCTCTCCCCGGCCGAGCGGGACGCAGACATCGCCCTTGCACGCGCCTTCGGGCTTGATCTCCCACCCGGTGCCGGCCGCAAACTCCGCGGCGCTGATGTCCAGCCGGTCAAGGATCACGGTCGTCTCCACTGCCGCGCGGGCGCCAGGTTCGCACCCGGACCGGCCATTCCCGTGGCGGGCCCAATCTAATTGCGCGTTGCAAAGGACGTCAATCGCCGCTCACGCCAGGAACGCCCGCAACCGGTGCGGCATGTTCGTGATGATCCCGTCCACCCCCGCCGCGATGAGCCGCTCCCAGTCCGCCGGCTCGTCCGCGGTCCACGTCCACACGCAGAGCTGCCGCCGCTTCGCCGCGACCACCAGCTCGCGCGTCACCACGTGGTGCTCGACCGAGATCGCCTGCCCGCCGCGCTTCAGCGTCCCCATGATCAGCCGCTCCACATCCTCGCCGAAGATCGGCCCCGAGATGATCGCCGCCGACACGCGCGGCTCGGCCGCCCGGGCGCGCGCCACCATCGCCGGGTTGAACGAATGCACCGCCGACCACGCCTGCGCCTCGCACGCCCTCACCACCGCCAGGGCCGCGTCGACGAGACGTTCGTCCCACTCCGGCGCGCCCGGCGTCGCCTTCAGCTCGCACATCACGGTCAGCCGCCCCGCCACGAGCTCGAGCACCTCCGCGAGCGTGGGCACGAGCTCCCCGCCCCCCGCGTCCGCCGCCCGGAGCTGCGCCAGCGTGAAGTCCCGCACCGACCCGGTGAGGTTCGTCGTGCGGTCCACCCGCGTGTCGTGCATCAGCACCGGCACGCCGTCCGCGCTGAGCAGGACATCGATCTCCATCGCCTCGGCGCCCGCGTCCAGGGCGGCGCGGACGCCCGCGAGGGTGTTCGCGGGCGCTTCTCCCGCGGCAGCGGCATGGCCAATGACGAACGGCTTCATGCCGCGAAGCCTACGGCCTCGCGCCGCAACGGGTGCTACGGGTTGAAGTTCGGCTGCCGCTTCTCCCGGAACGCCGTCACGGCCTCCTTGAACGCCGGCCGCGCCTGGGCCGCCCCGAACTCCACGTTCTCCCGCGCGCTCGCCTCCGCGATCGTCCCGTTGAGGTAGTTCTGCCACGTCAGCCGCTTGATCGCGACCAGGTTCTCCGCCGGCCCCGACGCGATCTCCGCCGCGATGCTCAGTGCCGTGGGCATCAGTTCCTCCGCCGGCACCACCCGGTTCACCAGGCCGATCCGCCCCGCCTCCGCCGCGTCGATGATTCGCCCCGAAAGCATCAGCTCCAGCGCCTGCCCCATGCCCACGATGTGCGGGAGCAGCTGCGTGCTGCCCAACTCCGGGATCACGCCGATCCGCACGAACCGCATCGACAGCCGCGCCTGCTCCGACGCGATCCGCACGTCGCACGGCAACGCCAGCGTCAGCCCGACGCCGATCGCCGGCCCGTTGATCGCGCAAATGACCGGCTTCGAGTGCATCACGAACTCGGTCCAGGATTCCTCCTGTCGCGGCCGCTCGCGCGTAGCCTCGCCCGCTTCGCGCTGCTGGATCTGCTGTGCGAACCCGCCGATGTCCGCCCCCGCGCAGAACGACCGCCCCGCTCCCGTGAGCACGATCGCGCCGATCCCCGGGTCGGCGTTCCACGCCTCCACCTGGCTGCGGTACTCCCCCGCCATCTCCCAGGTGTACGCGTTCAGCCGCTCCGGCCGGTTGAACGTGATGATCCCGACGCGGTCCCGCGTCTCCGTGAGGATGAACTGGTGCCCCATGGCGTGACCTCCTTGTTGCGCGGCATCCTAGCGCAGCCACGCCCCGTGCGCCGCACCGCTACCGCTTCTCCGGCGCGACTCGCGTCTTCGCCCACGCGCCCAGCTCGTCCCCGGCCCGCCGCTCCAGCCGCGCCAGCAGGAACCCGGCCACCACCGCACCCAGCGTGTCGAACACCAGGTCGTACGCCGTGTCGAGCCGTCCCTGGACCCGCTTCGTCGCGAAGATCTCGTCTCCGAAGAGCTCGTACAGCTCCCAGCCCCCGCCCATCGCCACCCCCGCGACGATCGCGACCGCCAGCCGGTACTCGGTCAGCCACGAACGGTGGCCCCGCAGGTACCCCGCGCGCAGGCAGTCGTATGCCCCCGCCGTCACCGCCGCCACCCCCGCGAAGTGCGTGATCTTGTCGTACTCGGCGATGTTCGCGTACAGGTCCCCGGCCGTCCCGAACGTGTCGGCGTACCCCGTGAGCACCGCGATGATGTGCGTCGCCCACGAGATCCCGCCCTGGTCCCGGAAGATCCGCTCGGCGCCCACCAGCAGCACTAGCGTCACCGCCATCTGCGCCACCAGGTAGCCCCAGAATGCCGTGAACCCCGGCGCCACCAGCTCGCCCACCACCAGGAACGCAAGCAGTGCGCCCAGCGTGACCGACGTGAACAGCGACTTGGGCGACCCGGTCACGCAGCTCCCGATCCCCAGCACCGCGCGGTGCACCGCCGCCGCCGCCGCCCGCGCGGGCACGCCCACGCCGCCCCGCACCCCGTGCACCATGAGCATCGCCGGCCCCACCGAGAACGCCACCCCCACCACGCCGTCGATCCAGTAATGGTTCCCCGTGCCGATGACGATGACGAGCATCGCCAGCCCCGGCAGCCACGCCATCGCCACCCGCTGCCACCCCGTGAGCGTGAGCGACACCGCGTACCCCGCCAGCGCCGTCCAGCCGACGTGGAAGCTCGGGATCGCCGCGTACTCGTTCGCGAACGAGTGCTCCCGCCCGAGCACGACCACCGTGTCGAACATCTCCGCTTCGGGCACCAGCCGCGGCGGCGCCACGGGCAGCGCCGCGATCGTCGCCAGCGCGATCAGCGTCGAAAGCCCGAGCGCGTTGCGCAGCACCCGAAAGGCCCGCTGGTCCCGCGCGTACAGCCAGAGCAGCGCCGCGCCGATCGCCGGCAGGTACGCGAACGAGTACACGTCGTTCATCGCCCGCATCCCCACTTCGGTCTGCGTCAGCCACGCCTGGAACCCGGGTTCGAAGTGCAGCCCGAGCCCGCGTTCGAAGTCGAGCACGCGCATGGCGTTGGCGTGCGCATCGGCGTACGACCCCTCGATGAGCCGCCGCGCCGTCGTGTAAAACAGGAGCCCCGCCCCCACGTAGCCGAATTGCCGCGCGATGTCCCACCCCGGCGCGCGACGGCAGCTCGTCCGCCACAACGCGAAGCTCAGTACCAGCGTCATCAGCGGGAACGCCGGGTGCCCGACCACCACGAACCCCGCCAGCCCGCCCAGCGAGGCCACGACCGCGAACGGCACCCCCGGCCCTCGCGCCGCGCACCAGTACGTCAGCGCGGCGACGACAACCGCGACTACGAGTTCGCTATAGCTCTCTCCCGCCTGCATGCACGAACCCCGAGAACTGGCCTTCTACTCGTTCGCACGCGTGTTGCCAATACGCTGCTGGCATTGCACACCGCGCGCGCTGTGGTCATCTGTGCTGTAGATCACGTTCCACCGATCCGACATTCTGAATGACGGAGGCTCCATGCGCGTGCTTGTCGCCGGTGGCGCGGGATTCATCGGTTCGCATCTCTGTGCGCGGCTGCTCCGCGAAGGCCACGACGTCGTCTGCGTCGACAACTTCGTCACCGGCCGCGTCGCCAACCTCCGCGAGCTCGAAGACCTCCCCGGCTTCGACCTCTGCGAGCACGACATCATCCAGCCGCTCCCCGAACTCGGCCACTTCGACGAGGTCTTCCATCTCGCCAGCCCCGCGAGCCCGCCCGGCTACCAGCGCCACCCCGTCGAGACGATGCGCGTGAACGCCGAAGGCAGCCTCGCCCTCCTCGAGCTCGCCACCGGCCTTGGCGCCCGCTATCTCTACGCCAGCACCTCCGAAGCCTACGGCGACCCGCTCGAACACCCCCAGCGCGAGGACTACCGCGGCAACGTCAGCTCCACCGGCCCCCGCTCCATGTACGACGAGGCCAAGCGCTACGGCGAGGCGCTCGCAATGGCCTTCCTTCGCAGCCGCGGCACCCACGCCCGCATCGTCCGCATCTTCAACACCTACGGCCCCCACTCCGACCCCACCGACGGCCGCCTCGTGCCCAACTTCATCACCCAGGCCCTCCGCGGCGAGCCCATGACCATCTACGCCGACGGCCTCCAGACGCGCTCCCTCTGCTACGTGTCCGACCTCGTCGAGGGCCTGCTCCGCGCCATGCGCACGCCCGAAGCCCGCGGCGAGGTCGTGAACCTGGGCAACCCCGAAGAGCACACCATCCTCGAGTTCGCCACCATCATCCGCGAGCTCACCGGCAGCTCCTCGACCTTCGTCCACACCGAGCCCGCCGTCGGCGACGACCCCCAGCGCCGCCAGCCCGACATCGCCAAGGCGCAGCGCATCCTCGGCTGGGCGCCCGTCGTGCCCCTGCGCGAAGGCCTGCTCGCCACGATCGACTACTTCCGCGCCGAGCTCGGCCTGCCCGGGGGCCATCCGGCATGACCCGCGTCACTGTCACTGGCGGCGCCGGGTTCATCGGCAGCCACCTCGCCGCTGCGCTCGTCGCTGCCGGGGACAAGGTCACCGTCCTCGACAACCTCCACCGCGGCCGCCGCGAGTTCGTCCCCGCCGGCGCCACCTTCCTCGAGGGCGACATCCGCGACCCCGCAGCCGTCGAACGCGCCGTCGCCGGGTCCGAAGTCGTCTACCACCTCGCCGCCCAGTCGAACGTCATGGGCGCCATGGGCGACATCGACTATTCGTTCGAATCGAACGTTGTCGGCACCTTCAACGTGCTCAAGGCAGCCGCCCGGGCCGGCGTCCGCCGCGTCGTCTTCGCCTCCTCCCGCGAGGTCTATGGCGAACCGCCCGCGCTCCCCGTGCGCGAAGACGCGCCCCTGAACGCGAAGAACCCCTACGGCGCCAGCAAGCTCGCCGGCGAAGCCTACTGCCGCGCCTGGACGAGCTTCGGCGATGTCGATGTCTACGTCCTCCGCTTCGCCAACGTCTACGGCCCCGGCGATACCGGCCGCGTCATCCCGCTCTGGCTCGAACGCGCGCACGCCGGCCAGCCCCTCCAGGTCTTCGGCGGCGCCCAGGTCCTCGACTTCGTGCCTGTGACGACTGCGGTGCAGGCGTTCCGCGCCGCCGCCACCGCCCCCAACCGCGGCCCCGTGAACGTCGGCACCGGGCAGGGCACACCCCTCCCGGAGCTCGCGGAGCGCATCCTCGCGCTCACCGGGCACCGCTCGGCGATCGAGCAGCTCCCCGCCCGCGGCGCCGAAGTCGTGCGCTTCGTCGCCGACGTGACCCGCATGCGCGAAGTACTCGGCGTCGAACCGCCCGCCCATTCCCTCTGCGACCTCCCGGAGCTCGCCTGCCAGCCCCCGGCGGGCTGATCCAGCGTTTGCCACCGGCCCAGTCCGGCAACTCCCCGATGCCCGCCGCACCACGCAGCCCGCAGGCTGTGCCACAGAGGTGTGCCCATGACCGTGCTCGCGGCTGTCCAGGAGCAGTACGAAACCTTCCCCTACCCGCCCCGTGACCCCGAGCGCGAGCTCGAGAAGCTCCACACCACCCTCATGAGCCAGCTCAAGGTCGCGAACATCGCGATCTGGGGCGGCCGCCGCCGGGTCGATGCGGCCTTCCGCGCACTCGATGCCGGCTGCGGCACCGGCGATAACGCCATCTTCCTCGCCGAGCAGGTCCGCCACGCCGGTGGCCACGTCGTCGCCGTCGACCTCTCGGCCGCCTCGCTCGACATCGCCCGGCAGCGCGCCGCGAAACGTGGCATCGAGAACATCACCTTCGTCCAGGCCCCGCTCGAAGAGCTCCCCCACCTCGGCCTCGGCACGTTCGACTACGCCGTCTCCACCGGCGTGCTCCACCACCTCGCCTCGCCCGAAGCCGGCCTCGCCGCCATCCGCGATGTCCTCACGCCCGACGGCGGCATGGGCCTCATGGTCTACGGCCTCTACGGCCGGACCGCGATCTACCAGCTCCAGGAGCTCCTCCGCATCGTCGCCCCGCCCTCCCTGCCCACCGCCGAGCGCGTCCGAATCGCGCGCGAGGTGCTCGCCGGCCTGCGCCCGGACCACTGGGCCAGCTATGGCCGCTCCACCTGGGCCGGCGAGATCGAGCTCTTCGGCGACGCTGGCCTCTTCGACGCCTTCCTCCACTCCACCGACCGCGCCTACACCGTCCCGCAGGTCTACGAATGGCTCGCGGGCGCGGGCCTCTCGCTCGCCGCCTTCGGCATGCCCACGTTCTACCGGCCCGAGCTCTACGGCAGCAGCGTCGACTACTCCACCCTCCCGGAGCCCCAGCGTCACGCCGCCGCCGAGCTGCTCAACGGCAAGCTCCAGACGCACTCGTTCTACGTCTCCCGCGGCCCGGTTGCCCCGGCGCCCTCGCCGCTCGACGAAACGGCCACGCCGGACTGGCTCCAGTACGACTCCTCGCTCGCCCGCGCGCAGGTCGAAGGCCGCCCCGAGCTCCGCCTCAACTTCGAAGGCCTCGACTTCCAGATGACCCTCGACCCCGTGCGCCGCGCGCTGCTCAAGCTCGTCGACGGGCGCCGCCCGCTCGCCGCGATCATTGATGCGGTCGCCGCGAAGTACCCGAAGCAGCCGCGCGAGGCGATCCTCCGCGCCTGGCAGGAAACCCACGACGGCCTGGCGATGTTCAGGATGATGGGGATGTTCGCGCCGGCCTGACCGCCTTCAGCCGCCCCGGCGCATAGAGCAGTACCGGCCCCTCCGCCGGTGCGAACAGCGGCGCGGGCGGCACTTCCAGCGCGTCCTCCGCGGCTTCGGCGCCGCCCCGGCCGCGCAGCCAGGCCACCGCCGCCACCGTCTCGCGCGGCGTGTACACCGCCAGCCCGAACGCGGTGAGCACATACGCCGCGACCCCAGCGGCCCCCGCCACCACGAACCCGGCCGGCTCCGCCACCAGGATCGCCAGGAACGCGACCGCCCCCGCCGCCACCAGCCGCACCCCGTGCCACGCCAGCTGCGGCCCGGCGATCCCCTGCGGCAACAGCGCGATCCCCACCACGGTCATGCCGCCTTCTACCAGGAGCAGCCCCATGGCCGCGCCAAGCGCCGCGTTCCCCCACCACGCCTCCGCCAGCTGGATGAGCGCGAAGTCGAGCGCCACCTTCGCCACGAACCCGGCACCCATCACGTAGGTCCACGCCCGCTGCCGGTCGACCGCCACCAGCACCCGGTGCGCGATCATGTTCAGGCTCGTCGGCACCAGCGCGAACGCGAGCACCGCCATCACGGCGTGCGTGTCGTCGAACTCCCCG
Source organism: Dehalococcoidia bacterium (assembly GCA_020850615.1). Classification (GTDB taxonomy): domain Bacteria; phylum Chloroflexota; class Dehalococcoidia; order Tepidiformales; family Tepidiformaceae; genus JADZEI01. The sequence goes on from JADZEI010000004.1 coordinate 22,313, forward strand.
CCGAGCAGGATCCGCAGCATCGGCGCGCTCAGCCCCGCCGCCAGCACCGCCACCGGGATCGTGATCCCGCCCACCACCTTCAGCGTCGTCACCGCGAGCTCCCCGAACCGCCCCGGCGCGTTGTGCGCCACCGCGGAAAGCCGCGGGAACATGATCGTCATGATGATCGTGGGCGCGAACAGTAGCGTCCCGAAGATCCGGCTGGCCGGCCCGTAGATGCCCACCGCACCTTCGTCCGCCAGCACCGAAAGCAGCATCACGTCCACCGCCAGGTAGAACACGAGGAACACGCTCGCCGAACAGAACGGGATGCTCTCAATCACCAGCTCCCGCGCCATCCGCAGCGAGACCGCGAACGGGTCGTAAGGCACGTACTTCCGGACGATGAACAGGCCCGGCAGCCCCCACAGCACCGACATCACCACCCAGACGCCGATGTACGCCGTCAGCCCCAGGTCGAACACGATGATGACCGCCGTGGCCACCAGCAGCGCGAGCTTGCCCGCGGCGTCGAACACGGCCTGGTAGCGCATCACCTCCGCGCCCTGCAGCGCCCCGAACGCGAGCAGCGAGACGAGGTTGAACGGCACCGTGAACGCCATCGCGACGATCACGAGCTGCGTCGCCCGCTCATACCCCAGCGCCAGCCCCACGCCCGCCGACACCGCCCCCGCGGTCACCCCGAGCAGCACGTTCAGCCACAGCGCCGTACCCAGCATCGCCGCGCCCCGCGCGGGGTCGCGCGCCACTTCGCGCGTCACCAGCGTTGCCATCCCCAGCCCCGCCACCGTCGCCGCGATGTCCGCGTACGAGATGCCGATGGCGTAGCGGCCCATCGCCTCCGGCCCCAGGTAGCGCGGCAGCAGCGCCAGCGTCACCGCCGTCAGCACCCACGTCGTCCCCTGCCCCAGCACCATCGCCAGGGCGTTCTGCCGGAGCGAATGCCGTGGCGCCGCCGCCGGCCGGTTCGCGGTCGTGGTCATCGGGCGCGCTGCCGCACGTGTAGCCATCTCCATCAGTGTCGGCAGCCGGGGTGGAGCAGCGGTCAACCGCAGGTTTCATCCGGGTGGCCCGCTCGTTACCGCATCGCCCCCGCCGCGCCTCGCCCCGCGCGCCGCCGCCAGATTCGGACCGCCACCAACCACTATTGGAAAGTGGGAGATGGAGGGTTACGCGAGGGTGGACGCACCTGCAACCGTCCCTCAATCGCCGCTCCACCGCACCCGATCACCATTCTGACCATGACATCGCTACTCACTCGTCCAGCTGTCGCGCCCCTGGCGCCCGGGGAAATCGCCCCCGTGCGGGTTGGGATCATCGGCTATGGGTACTGGGGGCCAAACCTCGCCCGCAATGTCGCCCAGGCGGCGGATACGGAGCTCGTCGCAATCGCCGACATCAACTCCGGCCGCCTCTCCCAGGCGCGCCGCTCCCACCCCCTGGCAGCGCTCACGGACGACGTGTACGAGCTCCTCGACGACCACTCGATCGAGGCCGTCGTCATCGCCACCCCGCCCGAAACGCACCACGCGCTTGTCCGCCGTGCGCTCAAGGCCGGGAAGCACGTCCTCGTCGAAAAACCGCTCGCCACGAACGTGGCCGACGCCGAGGACCTCGCCCGCATGGCCGCCGAGACCGGCCTCACCCTCGCGGTCGACCACACCTTCCTCTTCACCGGCGCCGTCAAGCGCATGAAGCAGTACTTCGATGCCGGCGAAGTGGGCGATGTCTACTACTACGACTCCACCCGCATCAACCTCGGGCTCTTCCAGCACGAAGCGAACGTCATCTGGGACCTTGCGCCCCACGACGTCGCGATCATGCTCCACCTCCTTGGCCAGCCGGTCCGCAGCGTCTCCGCCTTCGGCGCCCGCCACGTCGACCACGACGTCGAGAACATCGCCTACCTCACGCTCCAGTTCGACACCCCGCTCCTCGCCCACTTCCACGTCAACTGGCTCGCCCCCGCGAAGGTCCGCCGGACCATCATCGGCGCCAGCAAGAAGATGTTCGTCTACGACGACATGGAGATGGACGACAAGCTCAAGGTCTACGACTCCGGCGCCCAGCTCTGCGCCAGCAAGGAAGACATCTACCGCAAGCTCGTCGAATACCGCACCGGCGATGTCCTCGCCCCCAAGCTCGACAAGACCGAGGCGCTCGCCGCCGAGACGAAGCACTTCGCCCGCGTCGTCCGCGGCCTCGAGGAGCCCATCTCCGGCGCGGACCTTGGCGTCGCCGTCGTCCGTGTCATCGAAGCCGCCCAGACGTCGCTCCGCAACGGCGGCGCCCCCGTGGAGGTGAAGCGGTGAACGTCCCCTTCGTCGATATGGCCCGGCTTCACGCCGGCACGAAGGCCGAGCTCCTCGCCGCCTTCGAACGAGTGCTCGATTCCGGCGCGTTCGTCCAGGGCCACGAAGTCGAGGCCTTCGAGCACGAGTTCGCCGCCGCCTATGGCACGCCCCACGCCCTCGCCGTGAACAGCGGCACCGCGGCCCTCCACCTCGCCCTCCAGGCCTGTGGCGTAGGCCCCGGCGACGAAGTCGTCACCGTCGCGAACACGTTCATCGCCACCGCCGAGGCCATCTCCCTCGTGGGCGCGACGCCCGTCTTCGCCGACATCGAGCCCGGCGGCTTCAACCTCGACCCGGACGACTTCGCCGCGAAGATCACGTCGCGAACCCGCGCCGTCATCGTGGTTCACCTCTACGGCCGCGTCGCCCAGATGGACCGTATCGTCGCCATCGCCCGCGAGCACGGCCTCCGCGTCATCGAAGACGCCTGCCAGGCCCACGGCTCGGCCGTCGACGGCCGCCGTGCCGGCACCTTCGGCGACGCCGGCTGCTTCAGCTTCTACCCCACCAAGAACGTCGGCACCGTCGGCGAAGGTGGCCTCGTCATCACCGCCGATGACGCCATCGCTGCTCGCGTGGCCTCGCTTCGCAACCACGGCCAGGCGGACCGCCACGTCCACGTAGAGCCCGGCTACAACTACCGCATGCCGGAGCTCCAGGCCGCGGCCCTGCGCGTGCTCGTGCCCCACCTCGAAGCGTGGAACGCCGCCCGCATCCGCGCCGCCGCCTGGTACCGCGAAGAGCTCGCCGGCACGAGCGTCGCCCTCCCCGTGGAGGGCACCGCCGGCGGGCACGTCTACCACCTGTACGTGGTCCGCCACTCCCGCCGCGCCGAGCTCCAGCAGTTCCTCGGCAGCCGCGGCATCGCCAGCGCCATCCACTACCCGACCCCCGTGCACCTCCAGCCCGCCTACGCGAGCGAGCGGCACGGCCCTGGTTCGCTCCCCCGGACGGAAGCTGCCGTGCGCGAGATCCTCTCGCTGCCGATGCATCCCTCCATCACCCGCGAGGAGGTGGCCGCCGTGGCCGCAGCCATCCGCGAATTCGACGCCCAGCACCGGCAGGAGGTGGCGGCATGAACGACCTCAGGGACAGCAGGATCCTCATCACCGGCGGCGCCGGCCTCGTCGGCTCCCACATCGCCGACCGCCTCGCCCGCGAAGACGTCGCCGAGGTCATCATCCTCGACAACTTCGTCCGCGGCCGCATGGAGAACCTCGAACAGGCGGAGCGCACCCTCCGCCGCCTCACCGTCATCCACGGTGACATCACCGACCCGGCGACCTGCGCGCGCGCCATGGAGGGCGTCGACTACGTCTTCCACCAGGCAGCGCTGCGCATCACCCAGTGCGCCGAGATGCCCCGCCTCGCCCTCGATAGCCTCGTCGGCGGCACCTTCAACATCCTCGAAGCTGCTGTGAACACCGGGGTGCGCAAAGTTGTCGCGGCTTCCAGTGCGTCTGTCTACGGAGAGCCCTCCTACCTGCCGATGGATGAAGGGCATCCCTTCAACAACCGCACCCTCTATGGCGCATGCAAGGTGGCCGATGAACAGGTCCTCCGCAGCTTCAACGACATGTACGGCCTGCCCTACGTCGCCCTCCGCTACTTCAACATCTACGGCCCTCGCATGGATGCCTGGGGCGTCTACACCGAAGTTATGATCCGCTGGCTCCAGCGCCTCGAACGCAACGAAGCGCCGGTCATCTTCGGCGATGGCATGCAGACCATGGACTTCGTCTACATCGAAGACGTCGCCGAAGCGAACGTCCTCGCCCTCAAGTCCGACGTCAGCGACGACGTCTTCAACGTCGCCACCGGCGAAGAGACCAGCCTGCGCCAGCTCGCCCGGATGATGTGCGATGCCGCCGGCAAGCCGCACATGGAGCCCACCTTCGAGCCGCCCCGCAAGGTGAACCCCGTCACCCGCCGCAAGGCCGCCGTCGGCCACGCCCGCGATCGCATCGGCTTCGCCGCCTCCTGGCGCCTCGAAGACGGCCTCCGCGAGCTCGTCCGCTGGCACGCCGCCCTCGAAAAGAAAGAACTGGCGGCCGTGCGATGATCCCGATCACGAAGCCCTTCGTCGGCCAGGAGGAAGCGGACGCGGCCGCCCACGCAGTCCTCTCCGGCTGGCTCTCCCAGGGCCAGCGCGTCCAGGAGTTCGAAGAGCGCGTCGCCCGCTACACCGGCGCCCGGCACGCCATCGCCACCAGCAACTGCACCACCGCGCTCCACCTCGCCCTCGTCGCCGCCGGCATCGCCCCCGGCGATGAGGTGATCTGCCCGTCCTTCAGCTTCATCGCCACCGCAAACGCGGTCATCCACGCCGGCGCCACGCCCGTCTTCGCCGACATCGACCCCCGTACCTACAACATCGACCCGGCGAAGGTCGAAGCCGCCATCACCCCGCGCACAAAGGCGATCATGCCGGTCGACCAGATCGGCCTCGCCGCCGACATCCCAGCGGTCCTCGCCATCGCGCACCGGCACGGGCTCAAGGTCATCGAAGACGCCGCCCCCTCGCTTGGCGCCATCGCCGGCGAAGGCCGCGTCGGCGCCATGAGCGACTTCACCTGCTTCAGCTTCCACCCCCGGAAGAGCATCACCACCGGCGAGGGCGGGATGATCACGACGGACGACGACGCCGCGGCCGAACGCCTCCGCGTCATCCGCTCGCACGGCGCCTCCACCTCCGACCTCGCCCGTCACCAGTCCGGCACCACCGCCATCGAGGAGTACCGCGAGCTCGGCTGGAACTACCGGATGACCGATATCCAGGGCGCCATCGGCGTCGTCCAGCTCAGCAAGCTCGAAACCGTCCTCGCGGCCCGCGGCCGGCTCGCCGCCCGCTACGGCGAGCTCTTCGCCGGCGACGACCGCCTCGAAACCCCGTTCGTGCCCGCCGGCTACCGCCACACCTACCAGTCCTACTGCGTCCGCCTGCGCGACACGCGCCCCCGCAACGCGATCATGGAAGAGCTCGCCGCGCAGGGCATCGCCACCCGCCGCGGCGTCATGGCCATCCACCTGGAGCCCTGGTACCGCGAGCGCTTCCCCGGCGTCTCCCTCCCCGAGACCGAGCGCGCCACCGCCGAGACGCTCCTCCTGCCGCTCTACGCCACCATGACCGACGCCGAGCAGGACACCGTCGTCCACGCCTTCCGGCAGGCCCTGGGCTAAGCGCGATGGTGGCAGCACCCGTGAAGACAGTCCTCCGCACGTGCGGCGTCCGGCGCCACCGGGTCGCCGCCACGCGCGCCTGGCTCGAACGGAACGCCCTTCCGTTCGTCGAGCACGGCGAAGGACTGCGCAGCCGGGTGCTCTGCTACCACTCCGTCGGCACGCCCCGCTGGGGCATCAACGATGTCTCGCCCGCGCAGTTCCGGCGCCACATCGAGCTCGCCCTCGACCTTGGCTTCCACTTCGTGCCCGCCAGCGTCATCACCACCGGCAGCACCGAGCCGCGCCTCGCCGTTACCTTCGACGACGGCGTCGCCAGCGTCGCCACCACCGCCGCGCCCATGCTGCGCGACTACGGCATCCCGTTCACCGTCTTCGTCGTCACCGGCTGGTCCGACGGCGACCCGCGCTTCGCCGATGGCTCCGTGCTCGACTGGAAGCAGCTCGAAGCCCTCGCGGACGCAGGCGCCGCCATCGGCAGCCACTCCGTGACACACGCAAACCCGCGCTACCTCGCCCCGGACCAGCTCGAATACGAGCTCGCCGGGTCCCGCGCCGTCATCCGCGACCGCCTCGGCCTCGATGCCACCGCCTTCGCCATCCCCATGGGCACCTCCCGCGACTGGAGCCCTGCCGCCCAGCAGCTCGCCTGCCAGGCCGGCTACCGCGCCGTCTACGCCCAGTCCGAAGAGCGCCGCGCGCCGGGCACCATCGCCCGCACCTTCGTCACGAAGTACGACAACGACCGCATCTTCCGCGCCGCACTCCACGGCGCCTTCGACCGCTGGGAGGAGTGGGCCTGATGGACGCCGCCCCCACGCTGTCGGTCACCGTCCTGAACTACAACTACGGGCGCTTTCTGCCCGGCTGCCTCGACGCGATCCTCGCCCAGACCTTCACGGACTTCGAGGTCATCGTCATCGACGACGTCTCGACGGATGACTCGCTCCAGGTGGTTCAGCCCTACCTCGCCGACCCGCGCGTCCGGCTCGTCGCCCACGAACAGAACGCCGGCTTCGCCGCATCCCTGCTCGAAGGCACCGAAGTCCACTCCCGCGGCGAGTTCCTCATGGTCATCTCCGCCGACGACATGGTCATGCGCCCCGACGCTTTCGCCACCCAGCTCGACCTGCTGCGCCGCAACCCGCGCGCCGCGTTCTGCTTCTCCTCCGTCGAACGGCTCATGACCACCCGCCCGAACGAGATCCACGAGTCCTTCTCCGCCGATACCGTGCTTGGCCCCCGCGAAGCGCTCCACGCGCTCCTCACGGTCGAGAGCACCTGGCCGGCCCACTCCGGGACCATGGTCCGCCGCGCCGCCTACCACGCCTGCGGTGGCTACCGCCGCGACGTCACCATGCCGCTCGACCTCGCCCTCTGGGTCGACCTCGCCATGGAAGGCGGCTTCGCCTACACGGCGCTCCCGCTCTACGGCTACCGCATCCACGAAGGCCAGATGTCCGCATCGCTCGCCGGCGTCCGCCGCAACACGGTCGAAGTCGCGACGATCCTCCGGCGCGCCTGCCGCAAGGGCGAGAAGCGCGGCTTCGGCACCCGCCGCCTCGAGCGGCCCAGCGTCCGCGCCCACCTCAGCGGCTCCGTCATGTTCGACGCCTTCAGCGACCGCCGCCGCGTCGCCGCCACCCGCATCCTCGCCGCCCTGCGCGAATGCCCCGTGGAGACGCTGACCACCCGGCCCATGTGGGTGGCCGCCTTCCGCACGCTCCTCGGGAAGCGCGCGTTCGATTCGTTCCGCGCGTTTCGCCGCGCAGCCGCCCGGCGGCTCCCCGCCCGCGCCCCCGGGGGCGCGCCATGAGCCAGCAGGTCACCATCCTCCACGTCTCCGTCTCCGGCGGCTTCTCCGGCACCGAACGCATCGTCTGCGAGCTCGCCGAACGCTCCCGGGGCGAAGGCATCGCCACCGGCGTCGTCGTGCCCGTGCGCCCCGCGCTCGATGGCATGGCCCGGCGCCTCGAAGCTGCCGGCGTCACCGTCTTCCGCACCGGCGACCTCTTCGCGGCCGATCGCGGCCTGCCCGGCAGCTTCGCCACCTTCTGGAAGCTCTTCCGCGCCGTGCGCCCCCGCGTCGTCCACTTCCACATCCCCTGGGTGCCCTCCGCCTGGGAAGCCGTCATCGCCGCGCGCCTCGCCGGCGTCCCCGTCGTCCTCCGCACCGAACACAACCCCATCACGGCGCCGCTCCCGCTCGCGCAGCGCGCCAAGCTCCGCATCACCGACCTCGCGGCCCACCATGTCGTCTTCGTCTCGAAAGGCAATGCCGAGCGCCACCGCGCGAACGGCCGCGGCTGGCTCCGCCGCTGGAGCATCGTCCCGAACGGCATCCCCGCAGCCCCGGCCCCGCCCGCCACCCGCGACGAGCTCCGCGCTATCCTCGGCGCCCCGCCCGGCGCCACCATCGCCGCCATGGTCGGCCACCTCGAAGAGCGCAAGGGCCCGATCGACTTCGTCCGCGCCGCCGCGGCCGCCGTCGATGCCGGCTCGGAGCTGCATTTCGCCGTCTTCGGCGACGGCCCCCTCCGCGCAGAGGCGGAAGCCCTCGCCGGGGTTCTCGGCATCGCCGGGCGCGTCCACTTCGCCGGCCACCGCCCCGATGTCCGCCGCCTGCTCCCCGCCTGCGACATCTTCATCCAGCCCAGCCACTTCGAGGGCCTCTCGATCGCGATGCTCGAAGCCCTCGCCGCCGGCCTCCCGATGGTAACCACCCGCGTCGAGGGCATCGACGAGGTCCTCCGCGGCGGCGACGCCATCGTCTGCGAGGTCCGCGACATCCAGGGCCTCGCCCGCGGCATGCGCGACCTCGAACGCGACCCCGGCAGGCGCGCAGAGCTCGCAGCGGCCACCCGCGCGCGCGTCCTGGAATCGTTCTCCGCCGAGGCCATGTGGGCCGCCTACCGCGCGCTCTACACGCAGCTCGGCGCACCCATCACCGCGAAAGGAGAGGATGCATGGTTGACGCACCCCGTATCTCAGTCGTCATCCCAACGCTAGACCGCCCGGTTTACGTCGCCGCGGCCCTCGCCGCCCTCCGCCGCGGCTCCTTCGAAGCCTACGAAGTCCTCGTCATGGACCAGAGCGACCGCGACGCCACGGAACGCGCCGTCCTCTCGCTGGAGGACCAGCGCATCCGCTACATCGCCGTCCCCCGCAGGGGCGTCTGCCCCGCACGCAACCTCGGCGCCGCGATGGCCCGCGCGCCGCTCGTCGCCTTCGTCGATGACGACTGCGAACCACGCGATGACTGGCTCGCCCGCATCGCCGGCACCTTCGAACGCAACCCGAGGCTCCAGTTCATCTTCGGCGAGCTCCGCGCCCCCGCGCCGGCCACCGCGCGCGGCGGCTACCCGGAAGTCCGCCCCGGCGACTACCCGCCCCACCGCCGCCGCAGCCGCACCGTCGCGATGATCGCCGCCGGCGCGAACATGGCCGCCCGCAAGGACTTCCTCCGCCGCATTGGCGGCTTCGACGAGGTCCTCGGGCCCGACGTCCCCGACGCCAAGGGCGACGATTGTTCCATCAGCTACAAGGTCTGGCGCAGCGGCGAGCAGTGGGTCGCCTCGCCCGACATCAGCGTCGAGCACACCAACGGCTTCCGCGAGCACGCCCAGCTCCACCGGCTCTACGCGGGCTACTACCACGCCCTTGGCATCACCTACGCCCGCTTCGCCCGCCGCGGCGACCTCCGCGCCCTCGAAACCTTCCTCGTCGAGCAGGTCCGCATGGCCTGGTGGCCGCTCCGCTGCGTCCTCCTCCTCCGGCGGCCCCAGGGGCTCCGCAACTGGTGGGCGCATCTCTCCGGCTTCGCCCGCGGCCTCCGCCTCCCGCCACACCTCGGCCATATCGATGGCACCACCTTCCGGACTATCGAAGACAAGGGGCTTGTCTAGTACCGCCCGCCGCCGAAGATCCCTGTGCACGGGGCAACGCCCCGGCGTCGCGCTGAGGGCCCCCTGACCGGGCGCCCGGGGATCCCGTATGCCGTCCACACCGCCCGCCATCTCCGTCGTCGTCCCCACCCGCAATCGCCCGGAGCACCTGCGCGAGGCCCTCGAAGCCGTGCGCGCCGGCGCCCTCTCCGCGTTCGAACTGCTCGTCATGGACCAGAGCAACGGTGACGACACCCGCGCCGTGGTCGAAAGCTTCGACGACGAGCGCCTGCGCTGGCACCGGATGCCGCGCAACGGCGCCTGCCCCGCGCGCAACCTCGGTGCCGCCCTCGCCCGCGCGGACCTCGTCGCCTTCCTCGATGACGACTGCACACCGCTCCCCGACTGGCTCGAACGGATCGACCGCGCCTTCTCCCGCGACCCGGACCTCCAGTTCATCTTCGGCGAGCTTCGTCCGCCGGATGTGCGCGAGGAAGGCGGCGGCTACCCCGAGTTCCTCCCGGCCGAGTTCACCCCGCGCCAGCGCCGCCGCAGCCGCAAGGTCGCGATGGTCGCCGCCGGCGCGAACATGGCCACCCGGAAGTCCTTCCTCCGCCGCGTTGGCGCCTTCGACGAGCTCCTCGGCCCCGCCCGCCCCGACGTGAAGAGCAACGACTCCTCGATGAGCTACAAGGTCTGGCGTAGCGGCGCGAAGTGGGTCGCCACCCCGCGGATCGCCGTCATCCACAAGAACGGCTTCCGCCGCGAAGAGGACCTCGTCCCGCTTTACAGGGGCTACTCCCACGGCCTTGGCGTCTGCTACGGCCGCTTCGCCCGCCGCGGCGACCTCCGTGCCGTCGAAACCTTCCTCGTCGAGCAGTGGGACCTCCTCCGCTGGCCGCTCAAGGAAGCCCTTCACCTCCGCCGCCCGACCGGCGTGAAGCCCTGGCTTGCGCACCTGCGCGGCTTTGCCGAAGGCCTCCGCCTCCCCGGTAACGTCGGTTATGTCAGCGGCGAAGTCTTCCAGGACATGGAACGGACCGGCAAGGTCTAGCGCGTCAACGGTTCGAGCACCCCGCGGCCCTGCGCTTCGGCCGCCAGCCCCAGCATCCAGTCGACCAGCACCCGGTCGTTCTTCGGCCCGTCGAACCGCGCCTCCGCCACCTGGCGCCCGCGCGCGCCCATCGCCCGAAGCCGCGGACGCTCCGCCAGCGCGCGCTCAATCGCCGCCGCCACCGATGCGGCGTCTGGTTCGATCAGCCAGCCCGTCTCGCCTTCGTCCACGATGTCCCGGGCGCCGCCCATGTCCGTGACGATGACCGGCAGCCCGCTCGCCAGCGCCTCGACCGTCACCAGCCCGAAGCACTCCGCCGTCGTCGGCATGACGAACAGGTCCGCATCGCGGTAGAGCGCGTGCAGCTCGGGGCTGTTCGCCTCCGTCCGGTGCACCCGCACGCCCGGCGCGGGCTCCACCGCATCGCGCGTCACGATGTCGAGCTCGCACCGCCCCGAAAACCGCGTTCGCACCAGGTCCACCAGCAGCGGCCCGCCCTTCCGCGCGAAGTTCCCCCCCACGAACAGCAGCCGAAGCGGCCCATCCGCCGCGCGCTCCGCCCGCTCCACCCGCCACGCATCGAGGTCGAGCCCGGGGTGCAACACGCGGATGCGCTCCGCGGGCACACCCCCCCGCCGCAGCCCATCCGCCGCCCAGTTCGACATCGGCGCGAACAGCGAGACGGCGTCGAACACCTTCCGCTGCTGCCATTCCGAAAGCCGCCGCCGCAGCCCCGTGCGCGGCTCGCGGCCGTAGTACGCGGGCGCGAACAGCTCCCGCTGCTCCACCGTCCAGTCGAGCTCGACCACGAGCGGCCTCCCAAGCGGCCACGCCTGCGTCCAGAGATACGGGAACAGCAGCTCCGAAGCCGAGGTCCACACCACGTCGGGCCGCGGCAGCCGCGCGAACGCGCTCGCCTCGAGCATCGCCCGGCCGCGTCCCCGCACGCCCGCCGGTATCACCGGCAGCCGCTCGATGAGCCCGCCCGCGCGCCACCCGGTGACGTGCCGGAAGTCCGCGTCCAGCCGCCCGTCGCGGGCGACGTTCTCTTCCAGGTTGAGCTGGCGCGTACGCCAGCCCGCATACATCGACCCCACGAAGAGGGCCCGCGGCTGTGCCGGTCTCCCGGGCGCACGTTTCATGCCACCACCCTACCGCCGCCCCGCCCAGCCACGGTTGACCGGCGGTGGCTGCTTCGTAACGCAGGGGAAAGGCCGCACCCGTTCTCATCCCAATCGCCAACCTTCTCGCCCGCTCCTTACGGGCCTCCCCTACTGCTAGTCAGGTCCCGAAAAGCCGAACCCACAGAAGAACAGATGAGCGCGGGCACACCGCGCGGGAGGATTGCTGTGGGTCGTCTGCGTTTGCTGGTGTCATCGCTTGGTTTGGCCGCCGTCCTGGCCATCACACTCGGCTTCATCGGCCTTGGTGGAGGAGGTGGCAGCACCGCCGAAGCCGCGGCCGTTCCCGGTACGAAAGTCACCTACGGTGGCGGCCAGTACTTCCTCCACGGCGTCAACGTCGCCTGGTACAACTGGGCCTGCGACTTCGGCTGCGCAGGCAACGGCGGCGTCTCCAGCTCCGCTTCGAAGGCCGCCATCGGCGAGCGCTTCGCCCAGCTCAAGGACGCAAACGTCAAGCACGTCCGCTGGTGGATGTTCGAAGGCGACGCCTGGCAGGTCCAGCGCGATGGCTCCGGCATGCCCACCGGTATCAACCCCGCCGTCTACCAGGACATGGATGCGGCGCTCCAGCTGGCCCAGCAGTACGACCTCTACATTACCTTCGTGATCTTCAACTTCCCGGGCGACATCCCCGCGTCCTGGCTCAACAACACCACCCACCGCGCGAAGCTCGCCGAGGTCCTCTCGCCGATGTTCGCCCGCTACGCCGGCAACCCCCGCGTCTTCGCCTGGGAGCCCTTCAACGAGCCCGAATGGGACATGTGGAACGGCAAGGTGAACATCGAGAACACCCAGGCCACCACCCGCGCCATCATCAACGCCGTCAAGGCCAACTCCAACACCTACGTCACCGTCGGCTCCGCCATGATGGACGGCATCCCCTTCTGGCAGGGCATGGGCCTCGATTTCTACCAGGCCCACTGGTACGACTACATGAGCTCCGGCAACTGGTGTGCCAGCTGCACCACCTACGACGCCGTCCGCGCGCGCTACAACCTCGATGCCCCGCTCGTCATCGGCGAAATCTACCTCGGCCCCGACGCGAACCCGCTCGGCCGCCTCGAAGACTTCTACGCCCGCGGCTATGCCGGCGTCTGGGGCTGGACCATCTTCCCCGAGAAGAACCAGGACGGCATGCGCGTCGATATGCCCGCCCTCACCACCTTCGGCAAGAAGTACGCCTCCGTCATCGGCCCCGGCGGCGGCGGTGGCAGCGCTCCCGCCCCGACCGTGACCCAGGCGCCCTCCACGCCCGTCGCCACCGCCACCCAGCCGCCGCGCACCTCCACGCCGGCCGCCACCGCCACAGCCACGCGCACGGCTACCGCGACTCGCACGGCCACCGCGACCCGCACCGCCACGCCCGCCGCGACCATCGCCCAGCAGCCGCCCGCGGCGACGCCGGCCGTCACCAGTTGGAGCTCCTCCGCAACCGCGACCGGCTCGGTCAACCGCGGCAGCCTCGTCACCGTCCAGGCCAAGTTCACCAGCCCGGTGACCGTCTCGAACACCATTGTCGACATCGAGCTCTACGGCCCCGGCGGCGAAAAGGTCCACCAGCGGTACTTCGGCGGCCAGTCATTCACCGCCGGCCAGACGAAGACCTACACCATCACCTACGCCATCCCGGCGGGCGCGAAGACCGGCACCTGGACCGCCCGCGTCGGCACCTTCACCGGCGGCTGGTCGCTCCTCCACTGGCAGCACAACGCCGCCTACTTCCAGGTGAAGTAGCGCCGCCCAACCCGCACCCATCCATCGAAGCCCCGGTTTCCCGGGGCTTCGCTACGTCCCGCCGCGCGAAGGGCGGCGAACAACGTCGAACGGGCAACGCAGAACGGACAACGCCTACCCCCGGCCCGTGCGCTGCCACTCCACCGGCCGCCGCGCCGCCAGCCCCGCGTATACGCCCAGCTTGTGCGCGACGAACCGCGGCGCCGTCCGCAGGGCGGCCAGGTCGCTCTTCGCCGGCCGCGCCGCCGCCAGCCCGGTCACGGTCGCGAACGCCAGCGAGCCCGCGGCGCCCGCGGCCAGCGGCCACGGCGCCGCGCCGGCTACCGCCAGCATCACTCCGCCTGCCGCCAGCGCCCCCAGCAGCGTCAGCGGCAACGATGCCACCTCGACCGCGCCCGCCGCCGCCGCGACGTTGCCGCGCGCGAGCGCCGTAGCGGCCGCGCCCAGCGCCCGCGGCATCAGCGCGAGCCGTCCGCCCTCCCAGCGCCGGTCCTGGACCGACGCCGCGTCATACGTCGCCGCCATGTGCCCCCACACGGTTGCGCCCGGCGTGAACCGCACCGCGACCCCGCGCCGCGCCAGCTCGACCGTGAACGCCGCGTCCTCCGTGATCCCGGACCCGCCGAAGCCGTCGCGGACCAGCGGCCACGCGAACGCCATGCCGTTCCCCTTGAGCCCGGACCCGAGCCCCAGTCGCGCCGCGCCCAGCGGCCGCGACCAGTGCACCAGCGACAGCGCCAGCCGCCGCAGCGCCACGAGGTCGCCCTCGCCGCCGGCCGCCGCGTAGTGCGCCTGCACCGCCTGCGCCCCGCCTGCCAGCGCGCCCCCAAGCGCACGGTACAGCCCCGGCGACACCGTCGTATCCGCATCCACGATGACCACCGCGTCCGGCGGCTCCGCCCGCGCCCGCAGCTCCGCGAGCGCGAAGTCGAGCGCGTAGTTCTTCCCCCGCTCCGTCTCCGACGTGCGTTCCAGGACGGTCGCGCCGTGCTCCCGCGCGATCGCCGCCGTCGCGTCCGTGCAGTTGTCCGCGACCACGATGACCTCGGGCACGCGCTCGTACGCCGCCGCCCGCAGCGAATCCACGCACGCTCCGATGAGCAGTTCTTCGTTGTGGGCCGGCACCACCACCGCCAGCCGCAGCCCCTCGCCGCCCGGCACATCGATCGCCGCCGGCCGCTTCAGCGCCACCAGCGACAGCAGCGACCACCACGCCCCATGCGCCAGCACCACCGCCGGGGGCACCGACGCGACCGCGATGATCAGCGGGTTCATGGCGCAGGTGCCGCGGCACCGACCCCGCGGCCCTCCCGCGCCGCAGGCGTCTCGAGCAACGCCGCCAGTGCCGCCGTGAAGCGGTCCGTGTCGAACGACTGGACCGCGCTCGCGCGCCCCGCCGCCCCGAGCGCCGCCCGCGCCTCTGCGTCGCCGAGGAGCTGTGCCAGTGCCGCCCGCAGCGCCGCTACATCCCCGGGCGGGACGTACAGCCCCGTGGCCCCGGGCGCCGCCGCGCCGCCGAGCACCTGTAGCCCGCGGTCCGCCGTCGCGAGCGCGTCGCGCGCGCCGTCGCCCGTCACCAGCGGCCCGGTCACGCACTCGCGCTGCCCGCGCGAGGCCGTCACGACCACCGGCACGCCCATGCTCATCGCCTCGAGGATCGTCGTCACGCCCGACTGGTTCGGGACGTCGTGCAGCGGCACCGCGACCACCGCCGCCCGCGCGTACAGCTCACGCAACTCCGCAAACCCCAGCGGCTCGGAGAGATACCGCACGTTCGCGGGCAACTCGCCCGCCGCCGCCGTCTCCCGCGCCCAGTGACTGCCCGCGGCGATCACCACGTCCGCATCGATCCCGCGCGCCGCCGCCGTCAGCGTCTCGTAGTCCCGGTTCTCCGACCCCACCGCCACGACCAGCTTCCGCCCGGGCGGTTCGACCCCCTCCTGCGCGTGCCAGAACGCCGTATCGACCTGGTACGGCACCAGCCGCGCGCGCCACCGCCGCCCCAGCCTCGGCGCCGCGATCGCGTGCTGCTCCACGCTGTGCAGCACCAGCTGCCCGCGCGGCCCCGCCCGCGTCGCCAGCCACAGCAACGCCAGCTTCCACCGCTTGCTCAGCAGGTGCCCGAGCATCACCACCCGCGCCGGCCGCCGCCCGCGCACCGCCAGGAACAGCAGCAGCGGCAACCCCACATGCTCGCCGTCCGCGAAGATGACATCGCCCCGCCGGGCCATCCCCGCCACCCGCCACGCCTGCCGCACGTGCGGGCCGAGCAGCTTCGCCCGCCAGCCGCGCGCCTTCACGCCCTCGCGGTACACCACCGTGCCCCCGACCGCCTCCGTGAGCTCGAGGAAGTCGCGCCGCGGCCCGCCCGCCGTCAGGCGCGCCGTCTCCGCCTCGCTGGCGCTGACCGCGAGCAGCACCGTCACGCCGCTACCCCCCGCAGCAGCTCCAGCACCCGCGCGGCGTTCGCGGCCGCGTCGTACCGCTCGGCTGCCAGCGCGCGCGCGTTCCGGGCCAGCCGGTGGCGCAGCGCCGTGTCGTCGATGAGCTCCTCCAGGGCGTCCCGCAGCGCCGCTGCGTCGTGTACCGGCACGATCCGGCCCGCCTCGCCCGCGCCCAGCGTCTCCGCGTTCGAACCCACGGACGTCGTGACGACTGGCAGCCCGGCCGCGAGCGCTTCGCCGATCGCCACCGGCGTGCAGTCGCCCCGCGTCGGCAGGCAGAACAGGTCCGCCCCGGCGAACGCGGCCAGTTGCTCCGGCGAACCGGGCCGCACGCCGCGCAGCACGGTCACGCCCGGCCGCGGCTCAACTGCCGCCTCGGTCACCAGCAGCAGCTCGGCGTGGTTCGCGAGCGGCGCGAACGCCTCCAGCAGCTCCGGTCCACCCTTGCGCTCGAAGTCACCGCCAACAAAGAGGATCCGCGGCCGCCCACCATGTTCCCGCCGTTCGATTTCGAAGAACCGTCGCGGCGCGCCCGGGTGCGCGACCACCACCGGCGCACGCACGCCATAGTCCGCCCGCAGCGACCGCGCCGCCCACTCGGACCACGCCACGAAGCCCGCGGCGCCGCCAAACACGTGCCGGTACCACGCCGCCTTCACGGCTTCGACCGGCCCGGGCCCCGTCTTGTGCCGGTAGAACGAGCCCAGCGTGTCGAGCTGCCGTGGCGTCGCATCGACCGAGACCACGTATGGCGCACCGCCCGAGGCCTGCCGCGCGAACAGCGAGATCGTCTGCGTGTGATACAGCACGGCCCCGAACCGGCGGCCCTGCGCCTTCAGCCGCGAGCGCGCCTGCGCGCTGCCGCGCACCGCCCACGGGACCCGCATCCGCGTTCGTTCCGGGAAGTCCACGTGGACCACGGTCGCCGGTTCCCCCGCCCGCGCGACCGCCGCTTCGAGGTTCTGGCCGTGCATGCGGTGGCCCAGCGTCTGTTCGAGGCAGAGGGCGATCGGTTCGGTCACGTACACAACTCCTGGGGGCGTGGAGCAAAGGTGGCGGCGCCGGATCAGGTGTCCGGTGTGGGTACGACGGTAGCCGCTGCGGGTTGAGTGCCGGTGGATGCGGGGTTGCCCACGGGGCCTACCGGGTGACCAATGTCCGCCGGGGGCCGCTCCCGCGCAGCCCGCAACGCCGCGTGGTACTCGATGTCGTAGACCAGGCTCAACGCCTTCACGGCCGGCCCGCTGAACCCGGCCCGCTGGAGCAACCGCGCTGCCCGCACGCCGGACCACCGGATCGCCGTCCGCGCGGCCGGCACGCCCCCCACCCGGCGCGCCAGCTTCGCCGGCAGCCCCCGGTACTCCGACTCCCGCTCGATGACCGCCAGCCAGCCCAGCTCGGGGTAGAACCGGTCCAGGACCACATCGAAGCGCGCGTACTGCCGCGGGATGTTCAACCAGCTCTCCAGCGACCGGTGCGCGTAGTGCCAGCCCACCGCCTTCGGTTCGAACACGAACCGGCACCCCAGCCGCCACAGCCGGTGCCCGAGCTCGATGTCCTCCGCTCGCGTGAACCGCTCGTCGAACCCGCCCGCCGCGAGGATGTCCGCCCGGCGCACGAGCGCGTTCCCGGTGAAGAACTGTCGCCACGTCGGCTCGTACGCGCCCGCGCGCATGTTGGTGTATTCGCGCGCCAGCGTGCGCGCCTCCCACAGGTTCCACGGCGTCGGGCGCCAGTCCCGCGGCGCCAGCAGCGGCCCGAAGACCACGTTCCGGCCCTCGCTGCCCATCGCCCGCAACAGCGCCGCCAGCCAGTCCGCCGACGCGTCGACATCGTCGTCGATGAACGCGACGAACTCCGTGTCCGCCGCCTGTACGGCCGCATTCCGGGCGCGCGCGGGCCCGCCGTTCCCCGCCATCCGCAGCACGGTGATCCGCAACGCCGCGCGCAGCTCCGCCGGGATCGAACCCTCCACCGGCGGCGTCGACCCATCGTCGACCACTATCACCGCGAAGCCCTGCACCGTCTGCGCCGCCAGCGAACGCAGCGTGCGCGCCAGCCGCGCGTGCCGGTTGAACGTCGGGATGACGACCGTTACGTCAACCATCGCCGTCCCCCGTCCCGCGCTCCATGGGCAACAGCAGCGCCAGCGCGACCAGGCACGCCAGCGGCACCGCGCTCCGCGGCGACACCAGCGCCAGGTCGATCCGCGCATAGCACAGGTACATCAGTAACCCCGCACCAACGATAGCGGGTTCCGCCGGGATGTCCCGCCACCGCGGCACCGAACGGCACGCCCGGATGCACCGCCCGAACGCGATCACCCACAGCCCGATGATGACCGACAGTCCAGCGATCCCCGTCTTCAGCCAGAGCCAGAGGATGTTCTGGTGCGGCGTGTACGACTGCAGCTCCCAGAACCACAGCTCCGGCAGCTCCCGGTACTGCGTGAACGGCCGCCCGAAGCCCACGCCCATCACCGGGTCCTCCTGGAGCGTCCGCTGCAGGTTGTCCCGCTCGATTTCGCGGTACTCGTCCGAGCTCCGGTCGCGCGCATCCGGGTCCACCTGCGAGCGGATCGCCCGCGCCGGCTGCGCCAGCGGCCCGGTGTTCTCGTCCCAGTAGGCGCTCAGGTACGCGGCACCCGCCAGCAGACCCACCATCGCCAGCGTCACCAGTAGCACCGGCCGCTTCGGCAGCAGCAGCCACCCCGCTGCCAGCACCCCCACCAGCACCACCAGGATCGCCGACCGCCGCCCCGTCATCAGCATCGAACCCGCCATCAACAGCCCGTACGCGACCAGCAGCACGCGTTCCCGGTCGCTCTTCGCCCGCAGCAGCAGCACCGCCGCCACCACGAACCCCAGCGCGAGGAACAGCCCCGTCTCGTGCCCGAACCAGAACTCCGGCTGCACGGGCGACCGCCCCGGGTTCAGGTACAGCACCCACCGCCCCGCCGAAACCACGCCGAGCACCGCCGTCGCCGCAAGGAACGTCGCCAGCGCCTCGCGCGCCGTCACCCGAAGGCGCCACGTCACCACGAAGGCCGCGATCCCGAACAACAGCCCCCGCGCCTCGTGGTACGCGAGGTTCATCTCGCCGCCCTGCGAAACCCCGTAGGCCAGGCCCATCGCGATCGCGGGCGGCACGAGCCACGCCACGCCCGGCAGCTGCGCCGCGCGCCGCTGCCGCACCGCCGGGTGCACCAGCACCACCACCGCCGCGAACCCCAACGCCAGCTCGAACGGGCTCGTCGTCAGCGGCAGCCGGTTGCTGATCCCCGCCGGCAGCTGCCAGAGCCCCTGCGGCATCACCTTCGCCGGGTCCACCTGCGCCGTGTCGACCGCGAGCCCGAGTGCCAGCAGCCCCAGCGCCGCCGCCCGCGGCCATCGCACCAGCACGAACGCCGCCACGCCCGCCACCGGCAGCGCCACCACCGCGGGCCCGGCCGCGGCCATCCCCAGCGCCGCGATCGCCACCACACCAACCAGCGCCGCCACGCCGATGGCCGGTCCGGTGCCCCCGGGCCATCCACGCGCGCGATACCGTGCGGCGGCGACGCTCATCCGGCCTGCCCCAGTGCCAGCAGCACAGCGAAGATCGCGCCCACGCCAACGACCGCCAGCAGCGACTCCGCCGGGATGGCGGCCCGCAGCGGGCGCCAGGTCAGCACCGTGGCTAGCGCGAACAGCGCGGCGATCGCGACCATCTCAGTGGCGAAGGTCCAGCACGCGCTCCACCCAGCGCGGGATGGACGTCTTGTCGCGGTTCACCACCACGCCCAGCACGTGCGCGTCGCGCAGCAGCGTGAGCACGCGCTCCAGCTCCGCCCGCGTGGTGTGCCCCGCCCGCGCGACGACGATGACGCCGTCGCAGCGCTGCGCGAGCACGGGCGCGTTCATCGATTCGAGCGCCGCCGGCAGGTCCAGAACCACGAACCCGCTCAACGACTTCAGGTGGTCGATGACGCCGCTGAGCTCGTTGCTCCGCGCCATCCGGCCCGCATCCTCGTCCGAAGTCCCCGCCGCCACCACGTTGAGCGGCGTCCGCAGGAAGCGATGCACCGCGGCCGGGAGCGGCACGCTCCCCGCGAGTACGTCCGTCAGCCCCTTCTTCCCTTCGAGCCCGTATTCCCGCGCCAGCGACTGCGTGCTGAAGTCCGCGTCGACCAGGGTCACCTGCGCGCCCAGGTCGGCCGCCAGCGAGCTCGCCAGCGCGATGGACAGCGTCGTCTTGCCGTCGCCAAACCCCGCGCTCGTCACGCCGATCGCCAGCGGTCGCGTGGCCGCCTGCGCCGACGGCCGCCCGTGCTGGGCCGCCGCCTGCGGCCGCATCCGCATCCGCAGCAGCGCGCCTCCCGGCAGCACCTCCTGCGTCCCGGCCTGCAGCCGTTCCGCGCCCACCGCCATGTCGAGCTCTTCGAGCGCGGCTCGCGGCTGGCGCAGCAACGTCAGCCCCGACATCACCTGGATCTCCCGCATCGCCTCCTGCAGGGCCGCGCGCGAACGTGGTTCCATCACCATCGCGGCGCTCATCGCAGCTCACCCCCGGCCCGCTCCGGCATCGGTGTCAGCGATGTCGCCACGCCCCGGGCGTAGTCGTCGCGCCGCCGGAACGACGGCAACCGCAGCGCGCGCATCACCAGCCGCTTGCGTGGGCGCAGCTCCGGCACGAACCCGAGCACCGGCGCTCCCAGCCCGCGCAGGTCCTCGGACGAGCGCACCGTGTGGTCGGCCCGGTAGCAGATGTACAGATATGCCGTCGCCGCCACCAGCCCGAGGAACAACCCCGCCGCCGGGTACGCCAGCTTCGATGTGAGCGACGGCGTGAGCGGCGCCGCCGGCACGTCCGGCGCGTCCTGCACCACGAACGTCGAGAGCTCGGTCGAACCGGAGATCGTCTCCAGTTGCGTCGCCTGCAACGAGGCATTCAGCCGGTCCACCACGTTCGTCTGGGCGTCCACCTTGCTCTTGAGCGCGAGGTAGTCCGCGTCCACCGTCGCCGGGTCCGTCGCCGTCGGGTGCGTCTTCACGTAGCTCGCCAGCTCCGCCTGCAGCTTCGAAAGGTCCGACTGCGCGGCTGCGAGCTGCTTCTGGAAGTAGTCCAGGACCACGCCCGCCTGCCGGTCCGTCTCGGCCTCGAGCCGCAGCTGGTACTGCGCCAGCACCGCCTCGACCATCTTCTGCGCCTCAGTCGCGTTCGAAGTCACCGCCGTCACACCGAGCAGGCTCGGCCCCAGCGGCGAAACCCGCACCGCCCTCCCGACCCGCCATGCCGCGTGGTCCAGGTCCGCCGCCGCCGCATCCACCGCCACCAGCCCGGCCGCGACCGCGACATCGGTCCGGAAGGCGGTCGTCGCGAGCAGGTCGCTCAGCACCTCCGCCTGGCGTTCCGACGCCGTCTGGTCGCTCGAATTGCTCTGCTCCTGCGTCTGCAGGTCCGAAACCCACACGCGGGCGGACGATTCGTACTCTACCGGCGTGTCCACCAGCAGGGACCCCACGACCGGCAGGATCAGCACCGGCGCGAGCAGCACGGGCCATCGCCGGAAGAAGGTCTCGACGAGCTTGCGGGGGATCACACATCACTCCAGGGCGGCCGGCTGCCGCGCTCAACCGCATCGTCACCAGCGCGGGTGGAGCGATGGTTGAGGGTTGAGTGCATTCCCGGGAGCATCTGTAACCCTCCGTATACCGCCCGTGCGCCCCCTGGACACCTGCACCAGCGACAGGCCCCAAAACGCGCAGAACGCCTGATCTCACAATCGGCGTTCTGCAGCGTGTCGAGTAGTGGGGAGTGCCCTAGCAGGAGCCGCTCCCGGTCAGCACGGTCGTCACCGTCCGCAGCAGGATCTTCACGTCGAGCAGCGGGCTCAGCTCACGCGCATACCGCAGGTCCAGCGCCACCATGTCGGCGAAGTCGTGGTGCCCCCGCAACGTCACCTGCCAGAGCCCCGTGATGCCCGGTACGACCACCAGCCGCTGCAGGTGCGGCAGGTCGTAGCGGATCACCTCCGCCGGGATCGGCGGCCGCGGGCCCACCAGGCTCATGTCGCCGCGCAGCACGTTCCAGAGCTGCGGCAGCTCGTCCAGGCTCGTTTTGCGCAGGAACACCCCCACCCGCGTCCGCCGCGGGTCGTCCTTCATCTTGAAGATGTGGCCGTTCGCCTCGTTCTGCTCCATCAGCTGCCCCACCAGGCGGTCCGCACCCGTGTGCATCGAACGGAACTTCCAGCAGGTGAACAGCTTCCCGCCCTTGCCCACCCGCGTCTGGCGGTAGAACGGCCCGCCCCGGCTATCGAGCATGACCGCCAGGCTCACCAGCGCGAACAGCGGCGCCAGGAAGAGGATCCCGAAGAGCGCACCGGCGACATCGGCGCCGCGCTTCCAGGCCGGCATCGGCACGAGCTCGTCCGAAAGGAGCTCGGCCAGGGTGAGCCCCTCCGCCTCCACAGCCGGGACCTGGAGGACGGCGGGGCGAGGAGCAAGAGCAGCTCGCGCGGTCATGCGTGCACCCCTTCCAGCGCGGGCGCCAGCGCCGGGCCTTCCGCGCCCGGCCGCCCCACGCAGCGGTAGTCGAATCCAGCCGCCCGCACCGCGAGCGGGTCGAGCACGTTCCTGCCATCGACCAGCACCCGCCGGGCCATGCCTTCGCCCAGCCGGGCGAGGTCCATGTGGATGAACTCCGGCCAGTCCGTCGCCACCACGACCGCCGTCGCGTCCTTCGCCGCTTCCTCCACCGAGCCCGCGACCGTGGCCATCGGCACCAGGTGGTTGAGCCGCGCCGCCGGCACGACCGGGTCGTAGATCGCGACCGACGCCCCTTCGAGGAGGAGCAGCTGCGCCAGCTCCAGCGCCGGCGACTGCCGCGTGTCGTCCGTGTTCGCCTTGAACGCCGCGCCGAGGATCGCGACCCGCTGGCCTTCCAGCTCGCCCAGCGCCCCCCGCAGCTTCGCCACCGCCCGCAGCCGCTGGTCGCTGTTGATCTCCATCACCGACCGCAGGAGCTGCGGGTGCGCGCCGTGGATCGCCGCCATGTGCGCCAGCGCCTTCACGTCTTTCGGGAAGCAGCTCCCGCCCCAGCCGAGGCCCGCCTTCAGGAACTGCCCGCCAATGCGGACGTCCATCCCCATCCCGTGCGCCACTTCCGCGACGTCCGCCCCGAGCGCCTCGCAGATCGACGCGATCTCGTTGATGAAGCTGATCTTCGTCGCGAGGAACGCGTTCGATGCGTACTTGATCATCTCCGCCGTGCGGATGTCCGTGCGCTGGATGACCGGCTCGAGCGGCGCGTAGAGCGACGCCACGCGCTCGATCGCCTGCGGGTCATCCGAGCCCAGGACCACCCGGTCGGGCTGCATGAAGTCCCGCACCGCCGAGCCTTCCCGCAGGAACTCGGGGTTCGAAACCACCGAGACCGGCCCCCGGCCCGCCCGGCCCGCCATGCCCGCGACCAGCTCCCCCGTGCCGATCGGCACCGTGCTCTTGTTCACGATGATCGAGCCCGGCCCCAGCCGTGCCGCCACGCTGCTCACCGCGTCCCGCACCCAGCGGATGTCCGCCGCGCCCTCCGAGGACTCGGGCGTGTTCACCGCGATGAACACGATCTTCGCCTCGAACTGGTCCGGGTACTCGTCGAGAAAGTGGAGGCGCCGGCCCTGGATGCCCTTTTGGATCAGCGGCTCCAGCCCCGGCTCGTGGATCGGGCTCCGCCCGCTGCGCAGCAGCGCGATGCGGTCCGGGTCCGTGTCGACACAGTCGACTTCGTGGCCGAGCTCCGCAAAGCACGCGGCCGATACGGCTCCGACGTAGCCACATCCAATAACAGCGATCCGGGTCATTGCTGGCCTCCTGGGGGGATGCCATAACCATCCCGCACCGTGGTTGAAGGCCCGTTGAGGCAGGGTGACTGCCCAGTTGCTGGCAGGGTCGATCCAGGGGGACCACCGGGGGACAGCCGGGAAACATCGCCCGCACCCGTAACACCCACCGGTACCAGCTTCGCCTACCGCCCCCGGACGCCTCACGCCCGACACACTCCATCGGCGAACGCGCACGTCCGCCCGGCGTCATCGAACACGCGCGGGTGACCAGCTCGTGGACATCGCGTACCGACGCCCACCGTCGCCCGCTGCGTGTCAGCTCAGTGCGCTCCGCGACCGCAGCCGCCCGCCCACCACTCGCGTCCCCACCGCCACCAGCGCCGGGATGTCGTCGACCAGGTACCGCCGCCACAGCCGCCGCGGCTCCTGCGCCAGCCGCACGAGCCACTCGCCGCCCACCCGCTGGGCCAGCCGCGGCGCCCGCGTGCGCTTTCCCGCGTAGAAGTCGAACGTGCCGCCAACGCCGACCCACGCGGCCGCTGGGGCGACGTGGTGGTGGGCGGCGATGAACCGCTCCTGGCGCGGGCAGCCCAGCGCCACCAGCACCAGGTCCGGCACCGTCGCGTTCAGCTCCACCATGTGCGCCGTCAGCTCGCCCTCCGTCAGCGGCCGGAACGGCGGGCAGATGATGCTCACGACCTTCACGCCCGGGTACTCCGCCTCGAGCCGCGCGGCCGCCTTCCGGGCGATCGTTTCTTCCGAACCGTAGAACGCCACCCGCAGCCCGTCCGTCGCGCCCTGCCGGCACAGCTCCGCGACCAGGTCCACGCCGGTCACCCGCTCGATCCGGTTGCCGCTCGCCAGCCGCGCCAGCCACGCCACCGGCGCGCCATCCGCGGTCACCACGTCCGAATCCGCGAGGTCAGCCGCCAGCACTGCATCCCGCCGCGCGCGGGCCACGAAGTCCAGGTTCGCCGTCGCCACCCGGGCGCCATGCCCGGCGCGCACGTCGTGGAGGATCGCCGCCGCGATGCCCCGAAGGTCGCCCGCGGTCACGGCCACCGGTCCCACCGGGATCCGCGGCATCGCTGCCAGCTCGCTGGCCGGGACATTCGGGCTGATCGTCGTGTTCTGCATCGCTGGCTCCCGGGGCGGTGGTGACCACCCGGTGGCAGGTTGGCGCAGAACAGTGGACACGCGGTGGAGCAGCGGTGATGACGCGGTTTCGGTCACGTGGCAACCCGGGACACCCCCTGCGGAACCGCCCCCGCCGGGCGATAAGGGGCCCCGGCCGCGCGCCCGCGCACTCGCACCTTAAGCGCCAAACGAGCCGCCCCCTGGATGGGACCGGCTCGTTCGGCGATGGATACGGCGGGGGGCTATAGTGGCGAAATGCGGCTGCTCGTCCTGCTGTCAGCGTTCCTATCGTTGCTCTCCGCCGCCTGCTGCTTCGGCGATGACAACCGCAACCACCGGCTCGCGATTCGGGACTCCGAGAGCGGCGAGTGGTCGTTCATCTCCCCGCCCGGGCGTTCAGTCTCCCTCGCCGAATGGCTACCCGGTTCAACCGCCCTGCTCGTCATCGAAGGCGAGCCCCAGGAGGCCGCTGGCCCGGCCCAACCCGGCGGCTACTTCATCACCGTGCGCGAGCTCGATGGTGACGTTCGCTGGGAGGTCGAAGGCGACATGTCCGACCGCCAGCCCCTGGCGGCAGCCGGATCACCCGATGGCTCCGAAGTGGCGATCCTGCGCGACACCATGGGCCAGGGTGAGCGCAGTGCGTTCATCGAAGTCCGGGATGCCGCCGACGGAAGCGTGCTCCGTTCGTCGGAAGAGTGGGTCACCCAGCTCACGGACGGCTTCACACCCTATGCGGCCGGCGTCGCATGGACCTCGGACGGCCGGCTAGCGGTCGTGTCGCACCACGGCGGCGGCAGCTCGAACGACCTGCGCTGGTTCGACGCCGCATCGCTCGAGGCGCAACCCGGGGAGCCTACGGAAGTGTCGGAGGTCTCCGTGGCGGCCAGCCCCGTGGGGTCGGAGGTCGTCGTACTGGGCGTCCGCCACCCGGGCGGTACGCACTCGCTCGTTCTACACGGCGCAGACGGTGCGTCCCGCGAGCTCCCGGTCGGTACTGGCGGGAACATCGCCTTCGACTTCGCGCCCGGCGGCGAGCACCTCGTGCTCGCCCATGCCGAACGTATCACCATCTTCGACCTGGAGACCGGCGATTCCCACGACATCCGCGACGCGCAGACGCAGGGCATCTGCTGGGGCGCGAACGGCCGGATCGCCATCGCCTGGGGCAGCAGGCTCATGTCCTTCGCGGAGGACGGCTCCGACCTCGACACGCTCGTGGACCTCAGCGGCGGCCGCACCGCGCGAAGCCCCGCGTGCTCCCCCGACGGCCGCTACCTCGCCTTCGTCGTCGAACCGAAATACCGGGACTAGCTCGCCTTCCGCTCGCTCTCCGGCAGCGCCAGCGAATACCCGACCGTCTGCTGCGAAATGATCTCGAAGAGCACCCCGCCCGCGTCCCGCAGCTTCTTCCGGATGTGCGAAATGTGCGTCTTCAGCAGCGCCGCGTCCGGCTCATCCAGCGACTCCCACCCGAAGCTCAGCAGCCGCTCGATCGGCGCCACGTTCGGGTAGTGCTGCCCGATGCAGTACAGCAGCCGCCGCTCGAGCTTGGTCAGCGGCAGCGACTTCCCCGCCTTCGTCGCCACGAACAGGTCCAGGTCGATCTCCAGGTCCGCCAGCCGGATCGCCGACGACGCCGTCCCCGGCGCCGACCGCGCCGCCGCCCACGTCTCCGCCCGGTACACCACCTCGAACGGGTTGTACGGGCTCGTGACCACGTCCTGCGCGCCCGCCTTCAGCGCGCTGATCGGCGCCATCGGCGCGGCCCGCTCCACGATCAGCAGCACCGTGATGCCCGTAAACGTCTCCTTGAGCAGCTGTATCGCCTCGATCGCCCCCGCGTCCAGCTCCGGCAGCGAAAGCAGGATGCACGTCGGCTCGAACGGCAGCCGCTCCGCCAGCCGCTCCACATGCGGCACACACACCGGCTGATGCCCCCGCCGCTGCGCCACGAACATCAACAGGTCCGCCGCCGCCGGGTCCGCCTCCACAATCGCCAACCGCATCGCTACCTCCTGAAACGCTGTGGCCTGGGCTCCCCCTCGCCCGCCGCAGCGGGAAAGCCAGTAACCCCACCCCCGGTGTGCGGATCTCGCTCCCCCTCGCCCGCCGCAGCGGGAGAGGGGGCCCGGGGGGTGAGGCCTACACCGGCGTGAAGCTATACCCCACCCCGTGCACCGTGTGGATCATCTCCTCATCGCCACCCGCGTTCCGGATCTTCGACCGGATCGAGCTCACGTGGCCCTTCAGCAGCGTCGCGTCGTTCACGTTCTTGTATCCCCACACCTGCTCCGAAAGGAACGCGTGCGAGAGCACCTGGCCCGGGTACTTCGCCAGCTGGCAGAGCACATCGAACTCCAGCCGCGTCAGGTTCAGGTTGATCCCGTCGAGGTAGGCCGCCTGGTTCACCGTGTCGAGCTC
Organism: Dehalococcoidia bacterium; assembly: GCA_020850615.1. GTDB lineage: Bacteria > Chloroflexota > Dehalococcoidia > Tepidiformales > Tepidiformaceae > JADZEI01. The sequence continues at coordinate 49,530 of JADZEI010000004.1, forward strand.
CAGCCCCATCGCCTGGATCCGCGGCGGCGCCGCAGGGTCGTGCGCTTCACCCGGGTGCGAACGGCGCGTCACCGCCCGCACCCGCGCCAGCAGCTCGCTCGGGTGGAACGGCTTCGTCACGTAGTCGTCCCCACCCGCGTTCAGCCCCGCCACAACGTCCGTGCTCCGGTCCAGCGACGACAGGAAGATGACCGGCAGCTCCGGCTGGTGTTCCCGCAGCCGCCGGCACACCTCCAGCCCGTTGCCATCCGGCAGCGCCACATCGAGCACCGCCAGCGCCGGCTGCTTGTTCGAAGTGAACCGCAGGGCCGCGCTCGCGGTCCCCGCCACCACCACGTCGTGTGACTCCCGTTTCAGCGTCTGGGAGATGATCTCCGCGTAATCCTCGTCGTCTTCGACAACCAGCACGAGCATTGGGGGGACTCCTCTCTATGCGGATGCACGTTCGGGGGCGGCAGCGCCGCCCTGGCGGAATTCGAGCGCCTCCGGGATCGCCAGGGCCCGGGCGTTGGCCAGCATCTTGGTCCGGTTCGTCGCGTCCAGCTTCACCGACAGCGTGTGCAGGTGGCTGCGAACCGTGTTCGTCGAAATCGTCAGCTCTTCCGCGATCTCCTGGTTCGTATACCCGCGCGCCACGAGTTGCAGGATCTCCCGCTCCCGCTGCGTCAGCGTCACCTTCACCGCCTCGCGCGAACCCGAACGCTGCGCCAGCGCCTCGCCCGCCATCCAGCGCACCACGTCCACCGGCACGAACGCGCGGTCGCCGGCGTGGAGTGCCCGCAAGGCGAGCTCGAACTCCTCCGGCGCCGACCCCAGGTGCAGCACCGCGGAGGCGCCCTCCGCCAGCGCTTCGACCGCACTGCTGTCGCCGCCGTACACGGGCGCCACGTAAAGCCACCGCCCGTCGGAAGCGCTCAGCCGCACGCCGGCCGCCAGCGCCGGGAACTCCGGCCGCTCCACCGCCACGGCGCAGCCCGTCCGCTCTTTCACGAACGCGGCGACCATCATGGCGAACAGCCCTGCCGGGCCGGACACGGCGAATTGCGACACGACACTCCCCGGCTGAGCCGGCGCTGCACGCGCCAGGCTCACACCTCAGTTATCGACCGCCCGGCAGGATGGGCACAGTCCGCCCCGTCCCCGCGCCCGCCCGGCGGCATCCCTCCCAATCTGTCACTCGTGTGCCACCGATCCTCAACGTGCCCCGCATAGGGTGGCGTCCGTGATTGTCAGCGATCCCGCCCCCGCACCAGCGCCCGCCGCGAGCCAGGGAGGTCCCTCGCCGGCTCTGCGCGCCCTGGTGGTGTACCTCCGGCCGGCGGCTCGCGCCTCCCTCCTGACCACCCTCGCCAACCTGGGCGTCTTCGTCACCGAACAGCCCGGGACCGCGAGTCTGCCAGGCGTTTCAGCGGACTTCGGCGTGCTCGTGGCAGCGGGCCCCGAAGACGCCGCCGTCGCCGCCGGGCTGGCCCGCAGGCTGCCGGGTGGCGTCATCGCCGTGCTCCCCGAAGGTGCCCATCCCGCCGCGTTCACCGCGGCGGGTGCCAGCGCCGTCCTCCGCGATGGCGAGCTGCCCGCCGCCCTCACCGCGAACATCGCGCGCATGGCCTTCGCCGCCCGCCGCGCCCGCGCCGGGTACGTCCCCGCCCGCGGTGCACCGCGTGTCTTCGCCGACCTCGAATTCATCGCCGAACCCCCGCAACTCCGCAACGGGGCCCGCGCCCTCGCCCTCTCTCGCTCCGAGCGCGACGTCCTCGCGACGCTGCTCGCGACCCGCGGCCGGCCCGTGCCCCACAGCGCGCTCGAACAGGCCGCCGCCGGCGACGACCTCGCCCACCCGGGGCTACTCAAGGCCGTCGTCCTCCGCCTGCGCCGCAAGGTCACGGATCTCGGCGGCGATGCCGAACTGCTGGCGACCATCCGCGGCTTCGGCTACACCCTCCGCGGGTAGCTCAGGACACGACCGGCAGGTGTAGCCGCACCACGTGCTCGCGCCGCGCCTCGATCGTCTCGATCCGCGCGCCCAGCTGCTCTGCAAGCCCCCGCGCGATGTACGAACCCAGGCCCAGGCCCTCGTGCTGCTTCGCCGTCCCCACCCGGTTCCGCACCTCGACCACGAGCGCGTCCTCTTCCGCCGCGACCTGCACCACAGGCGCGACATCCGGGTCCCCGTGGTCCAGCGCGTTCGACACCAGGGACTGCATCAGCGCTTCGAACACCTCGCGCACTGCGAGCGTCCACGCCCGCCGCGCAGCCGGCGTGATCACGGTCTCGACCGTGCTGCCCAGCGCCGTGTTGTCCGCCGCGATGACCAGGATGATGTCGGTCGGCGAGAACGCTTCCGGTTCGCGGCCATCGTCGCCGCGGGCCAGGTCGAGCAGCTGTTGCGCCGTCCGCAGCATCCGCTCCGCCGCCCGGACGATGATCTCGCAGCGGCTCTTCAGGTTCTCGTCGTCGCACTCTTCGGCCGCCGAGCGTGCCGCCGTCGCCAGCAGCCCAAGGGGCGACCGGAGCTCGTGGTACACCAGCGTCATCGGTTCAAGGGTCGCGGGGTTCACGGTGCATATCCTCGGGGCGGAAGATCGTCCGGTTACCCCGATCCTACCCCGGTCAACCACTGCTCAACATCTGACGAACGGACGATAACCGCGCATCCCTGCCGCCTAGTCCAAACGGATTAATCCGCCCCCCACGGCGGCGCGCCCGGTACGTTTCATCCGCCCGCCAGCGCCCGCAACCGCCCGACGATCGCTGGCAGCAGCTCCAGCACCCGGTCGATCTCCTCGTCCGTGTTCTGGTGGCCCAGCGTCAGCCGAAGCGACGCGTGCGCCAGGTCCGCGTCGATCCCCATCGCGGTCAATACATGCGACGGTTCGAGCGCGCCCGTCGTGCACGCGCTCCCCGAGCTCGCCGCCACATCCGCCAGGTCCAGTGCCAGCAGCACGCTCTCGCCCTCCACGTTCCGGAAGCAGCAACTGAAGTTGTTCGGCAGCCGCCCGGCGGGGTCCAGCGGCCCCGTGATCACCGTGTCGGGCACCCGCTCCGGCACGCCGAAGAGTAGCCGGTCGCGCAGGCGGCGCACGTGCTCGCCGCGCGCCTCGCGTTCGCCCCAGGCCAGCTCCATCGCCCGCGCCAGGCCCACCGCCCCGGCGACGTTCTCCGTCCCGGCGCGCCGCTCCTTCTCCTGGCTGCCGCCCAGCATGCTCGCCTGGAACGGCGTCCGGTTCTTGATGTACAGCAGCCCGATCCCGCGCGGCCCGTGCAGCTTATGTCCCGCAAGCGACAGCAGGTCCACCCCGAGCTGCGCCGGCGTGATGTCGACCGCCCCCGCCGCCTGCACCGCGTCCGTGTGGACCACCACCTTCGGGCTCCGCTCCCGCGCGATCCGCGCCGCTGCCGCCACCGGCTGCAGCGTGCCCACCTCGTTGTTCGCCGCCATGATGCTGACCACGGCCGTCTCCGGCGTCACCGCCGCTTCGAGCGCCCCCAGGTCCACCACGCCCTCGCCGTCAACCGGCACGTAGGTCGCGCGAAACCCCTCCCGTTCGAGCTGTTCCACCGTGTGCAGCACCGCGTGGTGCTCTATCTGCGTCGTGACGATGTGGTCCCCGCGGCCGCGCGCCCGCTGCCCGTACGCCGCCCCCCGGATCGCCGCGTTGTCGCTCTCGGTTCCGCCGCTGGTGAACACGATCTCCTTCGGCGCCGCCCCCAGCAGCGCCGCGCACGTCCGCCGAGCTTCGTCCAGCACCCGGTGCGCGTCCTGTCCCTCCAGGTAGATGCTCGAAGGGTTCCCCCAGTGCGCGCTGTACACTTCCCACATCGCATCGAGGACGCGGGGGTCGGGCGGCGTGGTGGCGGCGTGGTCGAGGTAGATGCGGCCCATCGCCCAAGCGTAGCGCCTTTCCCGGCGCCCGTGCTCGCCGCCGCTGGCTAGAACTCGTGCAGCGCTTCCCAGCTCTGCCGGAACGGCAACCCGCCCGCACGCTCGCACTCTTCCAGCACCGCCCGCTGCTTCGAAGACGACAGCTCCGAGAGCAGCATCGCCGGGTTCACGCTCACCTGCACCGCCAGCCGCTCGCTCCGGCTCACGATGTCGCAGAACGCCATGAAGATCGCGTCCCGGTCCAGGTAGTTCTCGAACACGAACAGCGAGACGTCGTCCAGCGCGTCCATGTCGCCCGCCGTTTCCAGCTGGCCGTACACCGTCGCCAGCCAGTCGCCGATCTCTTCCCACGCCTGCGGCGATTCCGGGCAGCCACGCGCCTCCATCGCCTCCAGCGACGAGAACAGCATGACCAGGAACGTGGGCAGCCGCCGGTATTCGTACCCCACCCGCGCCACTCGCACCCAGCGCAGGTCCTCCCGGCAGCTCGCGCTCGGCTGCTGCGCCGGGATCGCCCCCGCCAGCTCGTTCGCCTCCGCGTCCGGCAGCGTCCGGATCCAGTCCTCGATCGTCTCTGGCGCCACCTCCGTGAGGTCGATCACCGAAAGCGCCGCCAGCCGCCGGTCCGGCGCGCCGTCCTGCACCTCCGCGACCAGCTCCGGCGTCGTCATCCGCCGGAACGCGGCCTCGTGCTGCTGCCAGCCTTCGTACTGCGCGGGTAATCGCCGTTCCACGGACTCAGGATAACAAGCCCTGCGCAGCCGGCGAGACGGCCGAGTGTACAATTCCGCCTATGGAAAACCCGGACTTTCGCCGCCACCGGCGCCTGCGCCGCACCGCCGGCATCCGGTCCCTCGTCCGCGAGACCGAGCTCACCCCCGGCCACCTCGTCTACCCCGTCTTCGTCCAGGCCGGCCTCTCCGGCCGCGCGCCCATCGCCGCCATGCCCGGCCAGGACCGCCTCGGCCTCGACCAGCTCGCCGCCGAAGCCCGCGAGCTCACCGCGCTCGGCATCCCCGGCATCCTCCTCTTCGGGCTCCCCGCCGCCAAGGACGCCCGCGGCACCGGCGCCTACGCCCGCGACGGCATCGTCCAGCAGGCCACCCGCGTTCTCAAGGACGCCGCGCCGGAGCTCGTCGTCATCGGCGACGTCTGCCTCTGCGAGTACACCGACCACGGCCACTGCGGCCTCCTCACCCCCGCCGGCGAAGTCGACAACGACAGCACGCTCCCGCTCATCGCCGAAACCGCCGTCTCCCTCGCCGAGGCCGGCTGCGACATCGTCGCCCCGAGCGACATGATGGACGGCCGCGTCCGCGCCATCCGCCAGTCGCTCGACAGCGCGGGACTCTCCGGCACCGCGCTCCTCTCCTACGCCGCGAAGTACGCGAGCGCGTTCTACGGCCCCTTTCGTGAAGCAGCCGAGAGCGCACCCGCCTTCGGCGACCGCCGCGGCTACCAGGTGGACCCCGCAAACGCCCGCATGGCCCTCGACGAAGTGCTGACCGACCTCGCCGAAGGCGCCGACATGGTCATGGTGAAGCCCGCCCTGCCCTATCTCGACATCATCCGACAGGTCCGCGACCTCGTGGACGTGCCCGTCGCCGCCTACAACGTCAGCGGCGAATACAGCATGCTCAAGGCCGCCGCCGCCAACGGCTGGATCGACGAAGCCCGCGCCATCGACGAGACCCTCACCAGCATCCGCCGCGCCGGCGCCGATATCGTCATCACCTACCACGCGAAGGAATGGGCCCGCTCCCGCTGACGCGACCCCCGCGCCTACCGGCTCGCCGAGGCCCCGACCGGCACGCTCGCCTTGCACACCGTCCGCCGCGCCGGGAGCTGCTCCCCGCATGCCCCCACGAACGTCGCATCGACCACGTCGATCAGGCCCTTCAGCCGCGCCTCCGCGCGCACGTACGCCACCGTCCCCGAGATGGTCGCCTCCACGCCCGCCCACTCCTCGCACCGCAGCACCCGCAGGTGCCGCGACGACTCGTTCCATTCGACAACGAGACGGGGCCGTGTGGACGGCCCCGCGGAGTAGCGGGTGTACCCGCCGAGATATTCCTTGGTCAGATGGAGACCCTTGCAGGTCGGGTCGATGTTCGCGTTCTGCAGGCCTTCCCAGAGCTCCCCGAGCGAGAGCAGCAGGCGGAAGGCCACGTCATTCGTATCAGCGCGCACGTCACCACCATCCTTGCGGGATGCGGGCCTCGCCCGCCAATGGCCGGATTCTACGCGAAACCGGCCTCCTGTGCGCAACTGGTCTATCTCTGTTATAGGCACGAGCCATGCCCGGATGGATTCGACTACCTCGCGGCCGGCGCCGCAGGCACCTCCGCCGCCCCCTTCCCCCCGCCCAGGTAGCTCGCCAGCGCGTCCTCCATCCGCGTCAGCGGCAACCCGAACGTCGCCTGCAGCTCGGCCGTGTCCGCGATCGGGTCCATCGTCACAAAGTCGATCGCATCGGGCGTGAGCGGCCGGCCCGGCACGTGCTGCGCCACCGCCGCCACCGCCTTCATCAGCGCCTTCGGCTGGTGGAACAGGAACCGCTTCTTGCCCGAAACCCGCAGCGCCGTCCGGATCACCTCGTCCATGGTCACGACCTCGGGCCCGCCCACCTCGAACGTCCGGCCGTATGCCCGCTCGTTGCCCATCGCCGCCACCACATGCGCCGCGATGTCCCGCACGAACACCGGGTTCAGCCGGATCTTCCCGTTGCCGATCACCGGCACGAACGGCAGCACCTTCGCGAACCCCAGGAACCGGTTCAGCGACACGTCCCCGGGCCCGTATACCCAGCTCGGCCGGAAGATCGTGTAGCGGATGCCCGCCGCCTTGATCGCCTCCTCTTCCTTCCACTTCGCCCGCAGCCAGTGGTACTCGCCGTCCGGCGCCGCCCCGCAGCCGCTCAGGTCGATGAAGTGGCCGGCCCCGTCCGCCGCCGCCGCCTCCACCAGGTTCTTCGTCCCGCCGAAGTCGACCCGCTCGAACGTCCAGCCCTTCTTCGGGTTCTCCATCGGCGCATTCGGGAATTGGACCGCATCCACGACGACATCGAAGCCCGCGAGCTTCCCGGCGAGGCTCGCCGGGTCCGTCACGTCCCCCTGGACCACCGCCGCACCGCCAGCTCCCCGCCCCGCCGACCGCGAGAGGATGGACACGTCGTGCCCGGCCGCCTGCGCCGCCTGCACGATCTCCGCACCGATGAACCCCGTACCGCCTGCAACCAGGACCTTCATCACCGAACCCCCATGAGTGGCCGGCGCGCCGCGCGCACCGTGACGTCGAGGGCATCCCGCAACCCGGGCCCGCCGTACATCCCCCCGGCCAGCGACCGCAGTGCCGGGGTCTCGTCCGCAGCCCGTCCCCCGAACACTACCGCCGCCTGGGGCGCCACCCGCGTGAGTTCGCTCACGATGCCCGGCAGCCGCAGCGCCGCATCCGTGCTGCCCGCGTGCAGGCCCACCACCCGCGGCATCACCTCCTGCGCCGACCGCATCAGCGACGCGTCCGGCACGTCCTGCCCCAGGTAGACCGTCGCGACGCCCTGGAACCGCAGCAGCACGTGCAGCATCAGCAGCCCCAGCTCGTGGCGCTCCCCCGCCAGGCACGCGAGCAGCACCACCGGCGCGTCCAGCATCGGCGTCACCTGCCGGCTCAGTCCGTCCAGCCGCGCCCGGATGAACGCCGTCGCGAAGTGCTCCTGGCCAACGCCCGCCGTCCCCTGGTGCCACGCCTCGCCCACCTGCACCAGCGCCGGGACCACCATCCGCTCCAGCGCCGTCAGCAGGTCGTTCGACTCCATCACGTCGTTCCAGAGGATGATCGCCCGCCGCTCGTCGTAGTCGAGCAGCGCATCGAGGAAGCGTTCGAGCAGCCCCGCCGGGTTCGTCGCGCCGCCGCCCGGCCGCGTTTCGAGCTCCTGGAGCGCCGTGCGCGCCGCGCGCTGCAGCGAAACTCCGCTCTCCGCCAGCGCCGCCATCCGACGCACCAGCTCCACATCCTGGACCGAGTACAGCCGCTGCTTCCCCTCCGAGCGCGCCGGCCGCGGCACGCCGTAGCGCCGCTCCCACGCGCGCAGCGTGTGCACACCGACCCCGGTCAGCTTTTCGACCTGGGCGATCTTGAGGCCGTCAACGGCAGGCTCTGGATGACTCATGGGCCTGAGTTAGACACGAACTTGACCATCTGTCAAACATTGCCGGTTCGCCGCGGCTCGTGCGCCGCCGGCAGCCTCGGGCCCCGGCTGCGTCCCCATCGCCCCGCTTACGGGTTCTTTAGCTACGCACGAACATTATTGCCGCCACTCTGGTACCGTCGGCCAAGCCCCCGGGAGGAGTGCCCTTTGCACCCGTGCGCCATCTGCCGCTTCCTCGGCATGGAACCCCGGTACACCACCAACGTCGTCGGTTTGCGGACCCGCATCGAAGAGCTCCATAGCCACCCCGGCAGAACCTCCCTCGAAGGCTTCGACATCGAGCACGTCATGCTCCCCGCCTGCCCCGAGCATGTCGTCGAGGTCTACCGCGGCCGCGTCGATGGCGTCGCCATGGCCTGGCGCCTCCCCGAGCCCGCCTTCGCCCCCCGCCGCGACTGACCGCACCACCCCCGCGCGTTGACACCGCGATCCACCCATTTCTACCATCGAACCGTGACCACCCAGGCCGAGTCATCCTCCGAACGGCTCTCCGTCGGCGGGCACCGTGTGACCGCCCCCCGCCGCGCGATCCTCGATGCGATCGCCCGCGCCGGCGGCCCCTTCACGATCGAAGAGCTCACCAGCCGCGTCCCCGCCGTCGGCCGCGCCACCGTCTTCCGCACGGTCAAGCTGCTCCAGGAGTCCGAAGTCCTCTGCCGCGTCATCCTCGAAGACGGCAGCGTCCGCTACCAGCTCTCCCGCGGCGGCCACCACCACCACCTCATCTGCAGCGAATGCGGCACCGTCACCGACTTCAGCGACCCCGAGCTCGACCGCCTGATCCACGAAAACGCCGGTTCCGCCGGCTTCCAGCTCGACGCCCACAGCCTCGAGCTCTACGGGCGCTGCGCCTCCTGCGCCTGAGGCCCACCCATGTCCCGCAGCAGCGTCCGCATCCCCGGCTTGAACACGACCTTCCCGTTAATCACCACGATCTCATTGTTCAGGTAGAGCTGCAGCGCCCGGCTCAGCACCTTCCCCTCAAGCGCGCGCCCCTTCGTCCGCACGTCCTCGACCGTATCGACCCCCACGTCGATCTGGAACACGTCCTGCAGGATGATCGGCCCCGCGTCCAGCTCCTCGGTCACGAAGTGGGCCGTGCACCCGGAGACGCGCACGCCGTCCTCCCACGCCCGCCGGTACGGGTTCGCCCCGGGGAAGTACGGCAGCAGCGACGGATGAATGTTGATGATCCGCCCCGCGAACGGCTGCACCACCGTACCCGTCAGGATCTGCATGTAGCGCGCCAGCACCACCACGTCCGCCTTCGCCGCCGCCAGCCGCTCCACCAGGAACTCCTCGTGCGCCGCCTTGTCCGTGCTCGCGTGCCAGTCGAACGGCAGCCCCGCGCCCTCCGCCAGCTCCCGCAGCGACTCGTGGTTGCCCAGCACCGTCACGAGCTCGCCGTTCAGCACCCCGGCCCGGTGGTCCGCCACGATCTGCTCCAGGCAGTGCGCTTCCTTGCTCACCAGGATCGCCACGCGCTTGCGCTCCCGCTGGCCGTGCAGCGCCACCCGGATCTCCATCCCAATCTCGTCGCCGATGGCCAACAGCCCCGGGATCAGCTCGTCCAGGCTCGCCGACGCATCCGTGATGTCGACCAGCATGTCCATCAGGAACTGCCCACGGACCACGCGCTGCTCGATGTCCTCGATGTTCACATCCCGCTCGGCGAGATACGTGCTGATCCGGGCGACCACGCCCTTCTGGTCACGCCCCAGCACACTCACAATGGCAAGCACACGCGTCATTTTCGCAGCAGTCCTCTTCCCGGTAGCCCCGGTCACACGCGGCCAAGCGTAGGCTGTCCCTTGACCACGGTCGACCGCGGCCGGAATCCGCCCGGTCGGCAGCTTCGTAAAGCAACTATAGGAAAGGCGGGTGGCGACAGCTCCATGAGAGCCTGCCCGGTCCTCGGCCCCGCCCCTCGCTATGCGCATCCCCATTTGATGCGGGATCAGCGGCGATTAATCAGTGTGCCCTTCAACCGCTCGACTAATCAGCCGTCCTTATTACTACCCCACACGCTTTCAGTGGGCCTTCATAGTGCTCGCGGTTTGTTCCCTTAGGAGGTTGCCATTAAGCGAGTGTGAAAACGCCGGATAGATCCGTAAAGACGGGTTGACGCTAGCCGATCACGAGCGCACCTTACCGATCGGTAATCGATAGAGGAGGGAACCCACCACGATGACCAATCCCAAGTGGCGCATGCTGCTGAGCCTCTTCGCCATCTTCGCTGTTATGGCCATCGCCGTTGCCTGCGGCGATGACGATGACAACGGCGATACCGGCGACCAGACCCCCGCAACCACTGGCACCGCGACCGGCGCCTCCCCCACCTCCACCCCTGCCCCCCAGGCTGGCGGCACCCTCACCGTCCAGTACCTCGATGTCCAGTCCTGGGACCCCCACTTCTCCAGCTTCTCGCAGGACATCGGCCACCACGGTTTCGTCTGGCGCGGCCTCTACAAGCTCGACAAGAGTAACAATCCCGTCGCAGAAATGGCCGCCGGCGACCCGACCATCTCCTCCGATCAGAAGACCTACACGGTGAAGCTCAAGCCTGACCTCAAGTGGTCCGATGGCCAGCCCCTCACCGCCAAGGACTTCGTCGCCGGCATCCATCGCACCTGCGACCCCGATAACGCCGGCCAGTACCAGTACCTCCTTTCGAACATCGTCGGCTGCGATGCGTTCTACGGCGCCAACGGCAACCCCGATGCCAATCCCCCCGTCGCCGGCAAGTCCGCCGCTGAGAAGGAAGCCCTTCGCAACGCCATCGGCGTCCGCGCGGTCGATGAAACCACTGTCGAGTACAAGCTCGTCGAGCCCCAGCCCACCACCCCGATGATCCTCTCGCTGTGGATGACCTACCCGGTCCCCTCCCATATCGTGAAGACCTCCGGTGAAGCCTGGCCCACGGACCCGACGAAGCTCGCCTTCAACGGCCCCTTCACGCTCGAAAGTTACACCGCCAAGAGCGGCGCCACCTTCGCCCGCAACGACAACTACGCCGGCGCCCACAAGGCCTACCTCGACAAGGTCGAGTTCAAGTACATCGAAGAAAACGCCCAGTCGAACAACGCCTTCCGCTCCGGCCAGATCCAGATGGCGCTCGCCGACACTGCGAACCTGAAGGCAGTCCAGTCCGAATTCGGCGATAAGCTGAACAGCTATCCCCAGGCCCGCACCACCTCCCTCCAGATGCAGATGGAGAAGGAGCCGCTCAACAATGAAAAGGTGCGGCTCGCCCTCGCCCGCGCCATTGACCGCGAGACCCTCGCCAACAACGTCCTCCAGGGCGCTGTCATCCCGACCACCTCCTGGATCCCGGCCGACGTCATCGGCATCGACCCGAAGGCCTTCGATGACAAGATCGGCTTCAACGTTGCCGAGGCCAAGAAACTCCTCGCCGACGCCGGCTACGCCGACGGCAAGGGCTTCCCCGAGCTGACCATCCTCATCCGCAACGACCAGGCGCCGAAGTCCACGGCAGAGTTCCTCCAGGCCGAGTTCAAGAAGCACCTGAACATCAACGTCAAAATCGAAATCGTCGACGCGCCGACGCGCTCCAAGCGCTTCAGCACCGAAGACTTCGAGCTCTTCCCCGGCGGTTGGCAGCAGGACTACCCGGATGCAGAGAACTGGATCATCGGCCTGTTCGACAAAGCCGGCACGCTGAACCACTACAACTGCTTCGACCCCGAGATCGATTCACTCATCCAGAAGGCGCGGTACAACTCGAACAACACCGAGCGCCTGAGCCAGTACAAGCAGATCAACGAGCTCATCTCGACGCGCGCCTGCGGCAGCCCCGCCATGTACAACAACGCCAACCACATCCTTATCGACCCGAAGGTCGGCGGCGCGAAAGACTTCGCTTCCCCCGGCCAGGACCGCGTCATCTCCGGCGACTGGACGCCTGAGGACTGGTACATCAAGAGCTAGCCTCTACGGCTCGCGAAACGACTACATACGGAGGGGCCCGGGTTCCGAGGCCCCTCCGTAGCGCGTACACTCCAATTCATCGGCTGTGACACGGAGGCCCGCGTGGCCGGCTACGCCCTTCGCCGCATCCTCTCTTTCATCCCCCTCATCTGGGCCATCGCGACCATCACCTTCTTCCTGATGCATACGGTGCCGGGTGGCCCCTTCGATACCGAAAAGCCCCTGCCACCCGCGGCCAAGGCCAACCTCGAAGCCAAGTACGACCTCGACGGCAGCCTCCTCGACCAGTACGTCGCCTTCCTCAGGACCCTCAGCAAGGGTGACCTCGGCATCTCCTTCAACCAGGACCGCCCCGTCAAGGACATCATCAGCGAACGGCTGCCGAAGACCCTCCAGCTCGGCGTCTGCGCCTTCGCCTTCGCACTCGCCGGCGGCCTCACCCTCGGCATCGTCGCCGCTACGAACCACAACCGCTGGCCCGACTACGCCAGCGTCTTCATCGCCACCGTCGGCGCCGCCGTCCCGAACTTCGTCGTCGGCGTCTTCCTGATCATCTTCTTCGCGCTCAAGCTCGGCTGGTTCGACGTCATCGGCTGGGAGTTCGGCAACCCGCGCACCATGGTCCTGCCCACGGTCGCCCTCGGGCTCCTGCCCCTGGCCTTCATCGCCCGCATCACCCGCGCATCCATGCTCGAAGTCATGCGCCAGGACTACATCCGCACCGCCCGCTCCAAGGGCGTCACCGAGCGCGTCGTCATCATGCAGCACGCCATCCGCAACGCCCTGATCCCCGTGCTCACCGTCGCCGGCCCCATCTTCGCCGGCCTCATCACCGGCTCCTTCGTTGTCGAACGCTTTTTCGCCGTCGGCGGCGTCGGAACCGCCTTCGTCGATGCCGTCTCCCTCCGCGATTACGGCATGATCATGGGCACCACCCTGCTCTATGCCATGGCCATCGCCGTCGTGAACCTCGTCGTCGACCTCGCCTACGGCTTCGCCGACCCGCGGATCAGGTACTGATATGGCGACCACCGCACCCGCCATCCCCCTCCCCGGCGACGACGCCATCCTCTCCGTGAAGCAGCGCGGCCTCTGGGCCCAGGCCTGGCAGCGCCTCGTCCGCAACCGCCTCGCGGTCGTCGGCGGCGCCCTGCTCGCCGTCATCATGCTCATCGCCCTGCTCGCCACCGCCGTGCCCCTCGTCGAACGCTACGATCCCGGCGAAACCGCCCCCCGCGAGTCCCTCCAGGGCCCCAGCCTCGATCACTTCCTCGGCACCGATAACCTCGGCCGCGACACGTGGGCGCGCACCTGGCAGGGCCTCCGCATCTCCCTCCAGATCGGCGTCGGCACACAGATCATCGTCGTCACCATCGGCGTTCTCATCGGTGCCGCAGCTGCCCTCGGCGGCAAATGGACCGACTCGCTCCTCATGCGCCTGGTCGACATCGCCTACGCCTTCCCCGACCTGCTCGCCATCATCATCCTCAAGGCCGTCCTCTCCGGGCGCGGCTGGCCCATCATCGGCGACGGCGACCCGCAGATACCCGGCCTCTCCGGCGAAGTCCTCCAGGTCATCCTCGCCATCTCCCTCGTCGGCTGGGTCACCGTCGCGCGCCTCGTCCGCGGCCAGATGCTCTCGCTCAAGGAATCCGACTACGTGCTCGCCGCCCGCGCCATCGGCGCCTCCCAGCGGCGGATCGTCTTCACCCACATGCTGCCCAACACCATGGGCCCGATCATCGTCGCCGTGACCTTCGGCATCCCCACCGCCATCTATGCCGAGGCCGTCCTCGCCATCATCGGCTTTGGCCTCGAACCCCCCACCGCCAGCCTCGGCACCCTCGTCTACGACGGCTACATCTACTTCCGCGCGAACGAATGGCTGCTCACCGTGCCCGCCGCATCCATCGCCATCCTGATGCTCTGTTTCACCTTCTTGGGCGACGGCCTGCGCGACGCACTGGACCCCCGCACCCGCCGCTGAGCGTTGCCGCTAGGGCCGCGGATGCTACGATAGTCAGGTTCGCGTGGGGACGTAGCTCAGCTGGGAGAGCACAACACTGGCAGTGTTGGGGTCAGGGGTTCGAATCCCCTCGTCTCCACCAACCGAACCACGCACAAAGGCGGCGCCCGTTCGGGCGCCGCCTTCTTCTTTGCCCCTGGCCATCCCACCGGTCGGAAGCGAGTTCCTCATCGGGGCCAGCACCAGCTGCCAGGGCAACCGGCCGGACTCGGGGCGACCTTGCTTCGAATCTACGGCCCCGCCGGTGTCCGGCGTATCACGCCCCACCCGCCGCGCGTGCAGGCGTCGTAACACGCCGGCCGCCTATCCCTCCCCGGTACCCTGCGCCAGCGGAGGCAGCCGGAACGGCCCCGCCAGCCGCGCGTAGAGCGTCCCGAACGACCCTGCGCCCACGAGCACCCCCGCCAGCGCCGCGACCGCGTACAGCTTCCCCTCGCCCACGTTCACCAGCACCGGCCCCGGGCACATCCCCGTGATCGCCCAGCCCACACCGAAGAGCACGCCGCCGTACAGGTTGCCGCGGTGCCCCGCCTTCCGCTCGATGACGAGCGGCTTGCCCGTGAGCGTCTTGCCATACCGCTTCAGCAGGAACAGCCCCGGCGCCGTCACCGCCACCGCCGTCCCGATGATCCCGTAGAGCTGGAATTCCTCGAGCAGAAACATGCCCTGGATGTAGTTGTAGTCCGCCGCGCCCGAGCGGCTCAGGATGAACCCGAAAATGGTCCCAAGCACCAGGTAGAACAGCTTTATCATCGCCCCGGCCCTCAGAGGATCATGCGGTAGAGCACGTTCGTCGTCACGATGCCCGCCGCCATGAACGCAACCGTCGAGACGATGCTCGGCAGCTCCAGGTTCGACATCCCGAAGATGCCGTGGCCGCTCGTGCAGCCGCCGGCCAGCCGCGTCCCGAAGCCGATCAACACGCCGCCCGCGAACATCCACACCACCTTGCCGCCGGCGCCCCACCCGATCTCCGCATCGAACATCCCGAGGTCCCAGGTCGGTTCCCAGCCCCCGCCAAAGATCGCCGACAGGAACCCGCCGATGAGCAGGCCGCCCAGCAGCGGCAGCCGCCAGTTGTTCGAATCCAGCAGGCTCGACCGCTGGAAATACGGCGCCTTCACCACCAGCGAACACACGCTCTCGAAGCCCGTCGATACGCCAAGCCGCTGGTTCCCCACCACGAGCAACGTCAGCGTGATCAGCGCGATCCCCGCCCCCGCGAGAGCCCAGTGCAGCGGCTCCTGGTCGTTCAGGATCAGGTTCATCGGGGCGCCTCCAGGTTCGAATGTGGGCCCAGTCTGACGCGTCCTCCTGTCAGAAGACAGCCCGCCTGTCGAAGACCGGCCACCGGGGCCGACTGACCGCTCAGGCCAGCACGAGCGCGTCTTCGAGCACCCCCCGGAGCGAGAACGGCCCCGCGTGCTCGATTCGCACCGCGACCATCGAGCCGACCCGCGCCGGCGAATCGATGTGCACCAGCTTGCCCGTCCGCGTGCGCCCGAACGGCTGCTCGCCGCGCACCCCTTCGACCAGCACTTCCTGGACCGTGCCTGCGTACCGGTCGTTGATCTCCTGCGAAATCCGCAGCTCGATCGCCTCCACCCGGTGCAGCCGTTCTGCCTTCACCGCCGCGGGCACGTCGTCTTCCATCTTCCGCCAGGCAATCGTCCCGGGCCGCGGCGAATACGCCGCCACGTGCACCTTGTCGAACCGCACCTCTTCGAGGATGGAGCACGTCTCTTCGAAGTCCGTCTCCGTCTCGCCCGGGTACCCAACGATGATGTCCGTGGTGATCCCGGCACCGGGCATCAGCGCCCGCACCTCGCGGATCTTCTCCAGGTACTCCGCTCGCGTGTACCCTCGCCGCATCGAATCCAGCACCGCGTCGCTCCCCGCCTGCACCGGCAGAGAGAAGCACTCCATCACCTTCGGCAGGTCCGCCACCGCCTCCAGGATCCGGTGCGTCATGTCCTTCGGATACGACGTCAGGAACCGGATCCGCTGCAGCCGCTCGATCTCCGAAAGCGCGCGCATCAGGTCGCCAAGGTCTGGCTGCTCCGGCAGGTCGTGCCCATACGCCTCGACCGTCTGCCCCAGCAGCGTCACCTCGCGCACCCCGTGCACCGCCAGGTACGCCACCTCGCGAACGATCTCGTCGACCGTGCGGCTTTTCTCGCGCCCGCGCCGGTAAGGCACGATGCAGTACGTACAGAACTTGTTGCACCCGTGCACGATCGGCACGTACGTCGCCGGGCCCTCCGGCACCGCGTAGGTCGTCGGCCAGAACTCCCCGCCCAGGTCCTCCGCCGGCCCTTCGACCAGCTCCATGATCCCGTCGAACTGCTGCGGCCGCGCGAACACGTCCACCTGCGGGAACCGCTTCTCCAGCTCGTCCGTCTTCAGGCCCACCATGCAGCCCATTAGCGCGACCTTCAGCCCCGGCTTCTGCTTCTTCAGGTCACGCACCCGGCCCAGCTTCGAATAGGCGCGGTCCTCCGCATGCTGCCGAACGCTGCACGTGTTCAACACCACGACATCCGCGCGCTCGATCCGGTCCACCGCCTTCATCCCGAGCCGCTCGAACCCCGCGGCCAGCTTCTCGCTGTCCGCCTTGTTCATCTGGCAGCCCACCGTCCAGAGGTAGTACCGGGAAGCTGTTGGCTTTTGGCTATCGGCTGTTGGCATCAGGGGGAACCAGCGTGGCGTTTGGGGGTGCGCGCTGTCACTGCGCCGGCCGGCTAACAGCCAATAGCGAACAGCCAACAGCAAAGCTGGCGGAGAGGGAGGGATTCGAACCCTCGACCGACGTTACCGCCGGTAAGCGCTTAGCAGGCGCCCGCACTCGGCCACTATGCGACCTCTCCGCGGACTTCCCATTCTACCCGCACCCCCCCGTTCGGTCATCCCGCCGACCCGCCCCGAAAAGCACCCTCACCCCCTAACCCCGCTGCGGGCGAGAGGGTCGGAGGGTGAGGGACACCGCTACAGTGCCGCCAGCATCCGGGTGGTCAACTCGTACGCCAGCAGCACCTCGTCGATCACCCGCTGCTGCTCCGCCGTGTCCAGGGTCAGCCGGTCGAGCTGCTCCCGGTACTGCTCCTTGAACGCGTCCGGGTCCGGGATCTGCGCGAAGTCGTAGAACCGTGTCCCGGCCGGGCCGCAGTGCCGCGCGATCATCTTCTTGATTTGCTGCCCGCCCGAAAGGTCACCCATGTACCGCACGTAGTGGTGCGCGATGAACCCGCCCGGCCACGTGAAGCACACCTCCCGCAGTCGGTCGCAGTACGCCTGCGTCGCCGCCAGCGGCGCGATCCCGGACGCCCAGGCTGCACCCAGCAGCTCCGCCAGGTCGGCCTCCAGCACCGCCCGCCGGTCCAGCTCCGGCCGCGCGAAGGGACCCGCCACCGGGTGCCCGCGCAGCTCCGCCGCCGCCTTCTCCAGCACGTCGTACACGAAGTACTCCTGCGCCACCAGCTCCGCGAACCGCCCGCCCGCGAGCGTCCCGCCGAACAACGCCGCCATGAACGGCGAGTGCTGAGCCCGCCCGTGCGCCGCCCACGATGTGGCCCGGAGTTTCGCCGAAAAGGTCTGCGTTTCCTCGGTCGCCATGGTCACTTGTTGCTCCTCCTCTGCGCTGGCATTAGGTATGCCTATCTCGCAGAATGTAGCTCCCAACCGTTGTACTGTAAGTCGCACCACGCGGCGAGTGAGGTATTGGGAAAAATCTGCCAAACTGGGTCGAACCGGGTGTACCGTGATAGAATTGGAACCGTTCGCATGACTTCGATGGCGCTGCCCGGCACCCGCGACAAGTTGTTGATTCTGCTATTCGCCTCGCTTCTCGCGGCGATGGCCCTCGTGTCCGCCCCGCCGGCGGCCGCCCAGGCACCCGGCAGCGCCGGCGATGGCACCCGCTCGCTCTTCGTCTCGAAGGCCAGCGGCGTCGCCGTCGAAGGCGAAACCGTCACCGTCTCCGGCAGCGGCTACGACATCGAAAAGGGTGTCTACGTCGCCTTCTGCGTCGTCCCCCCCGCCGGCCAGCTCCCCTCGCCCTGCGGCGGCGGCGCCGATGCCAGTGGCGCCAGCGGCGTGAGCGTCTGGATCTCCTCGAACGCGCCCGACTACGCGGCAAGCCTCGCCCAGCCCTACGGCCCCGGCGGCACCTTCACCGTGACCCTCAACATCCGCGCCATGCTCAACGACTCCACGGACTGCCGCGCCGTCCGCTGCGCCGTCGTCACCCGCAACGACCACACCCGCGGCACCGACCGCTCCCAGGACGTGTTCGTCCCGATCACCTTCGGCGCCCCGGCCCCCACCCCAACCGCGACCGCGACGCCGCCCCCGGCCACCACCACCGCGACCGCCCCGCCCGCCACCGCCTCCGCCACCTCGCCGGCAACCGCATCGCCATCCGCCACCCCGACCCCATCGCCGACGGACACGGCGAGCCCCACCCCCACCGCGACAATCACCACCACGGCCACCTCGACGCGCCTCCCCTCGACGCTCTCCCAGGACGCCCGCACCGTCAGCGCGGGCGCCATGAGCCTCACCGCCTCGAAGACCACGTCCATCGCCCCGGGCGACACCGTCACCGTCACCGGCCGCGGCTTCGACACCTCCACCGGCATCTTCGTCGCGCTCTGCAAGGTCCCCACCGACCGCGTGAACGCGCCCGCGCCCTGCGCCGGCGGCTCGACCACAACGTCTGCCTGGGTCTCCTCGAACCCGCCCGACTACGGCAAGGACCGCGCGAAGCCCTTCGGCGACGGCGGCAGCTTCGAAGTCACCCTCGAGCTCGACCCCGTCATCGACGCGAAGACCGACTGCCGCCAGGTCGCCTGCGCCATCACCACCCGCAGCGACGACACCGCCGCGAAGGTCCGCAACTCCGACATGGTGCTGCCCGTCAGCTTCGCCGCCGCCGGCGCCGCCACCCCGGACAACGGCGACACCGCCACCGACGACACCGCGACCACCAGCGACGACGGTGGCGGCAGCTCCGCCGCGGCTTGGCTGATCGCCGGCGCGGTGGTCGTGCTCATCGCCCTCGCCGGCGCTGCCTTCGCCCTCCTCCGCGGGCGTCGCCGGGGCACGATGGCCGCCTCGCTCCTCGCCCTCGCCGCCATCATCCTCACCGGCTGCTCCGATAGCAGCGGCGGCCACACCGGTGCCCCCAGCGAGCCCATCGTCGTCGGCGACGAGAACGTCGTCTCCAGCCTCCCCGTCACCGTCACCTCCGCCGACGGCCGCGAAGTCACCATCACCGACACCAGCCGCATCGTCCCGCTCTGGGGCAATATCACCGAGGTCGTCTACGGGCTCGGGCTCGGCTCCCACGTCGTCGCCCGCGACGTCAGCGCCACCTTCCCGGAAGCCGCCGCGCTGCCCACAGTCACGCGCGGCCACGACATCTCGGCCGAGGGCGTCCTGTCGCTCAAGCCCACGCTCGTGCTCGCCTCCGCCGACAACAGCGGCCCATCGAGCGCCCTCGACCAGATCCGCAGCGTCGGCATCCCCGTCGTCGTCTTCGAAGACCCCGCCAGCGTCGAGGACATCATCCCCCGCATCCGCGCCATCGCGCAGACGCTCGGCGTCCCGGATGCTGGCGAAGCCCTGGTCCAGCGCACCGAAGCCGAGCTCGCCACCGCCCGCGACGGCATCCCGGCCAACGCCGGCTCGCCGCGCGTCGCCTTCCTCTACATGCGCGGCCAGGCCGGCGTCTACCTCATCGGCGGCCCCGGTTCCGGCGCCGACTCTATGATCCGCGCCGCCGGTGCCACCGACGCGGGCACCGCCATGGGCCTCAATGACCCGTTCACGCCGATCACCAGCGAAGCGCTCGCAAAGGCCGCCCCGGACATCATCCTCATGACCTCAAGCGGGCTCGATTCCGTCGGGGGAGTGGACGGACTGGTGAAGATCCCTGGCATCGCCCAGACCCCCGCGGGCAAGGACCGCCGCATCGTCACGGTCGAAGACGGCCTGCTCTACAGCTTCGGCCCGCGCACGCCCGCCGCCCTCGAGACCCTCATCGAGCTGCTCTACCCGTCCCAGGCCACGGTCCGCACCCCATGACCGAAGCCACCCCGCCGCCGGCCGCTGCCGTGCCGGCCGAGCGCCCGGCGGCAGCCCGCGTCGCGCTGCGCGGCGGCTGGCTCCCGGCGCCGCTGGTCATCGGCGGCCTCCTCGCGGTGCTCGTCGTGGCCGCGCTCGCCGCCGCCGCCGTCGGCGCCTACCACATCGCCCCCGCCGAGGTCCTCGGCTCCGTCGCGCACAAGGCCGGCCTCCACGTCGGCCCCGTCCCCGATGCCCTCGGCGAAGACGTCCTCTGGGAGATCCGCTTCCCCCGCGTCGTTCTCGCCATCCTCGTCGGCGCCTCGCTCGGCCCCGCCGGCGCGCTCATGCAGGGCAGCTTTTCCAACCCGCTCGCCGATCCCGGCATCGTCGGCGTTTCCTCCGGCGCCATGCTCGGGGCCACCGCCCAGATCGCCCTCGGCATCTCCTTCGCCGGCACATGGAGCGTCACCATCGCCGCCTTCGCCGGTGGGCTCGTGACCGTCATGGCGGTCTACCTTGCCGCCCGCGGCAACGGCCGCACCGAAGTCGTGACGCTCGTCCTCACCGGCATCGCCATCAACTCGCTCGCCGGGGCCATCATCGGCCTCCTCACCTTTTACTCCGACGACGCCGAGCTCCGCTCCATCACCTTCTGGACGCTAGGCAGCATGGCCCAGGCCACCTGGTCGAAGGTCGCGATCGTGCTGCCCATCGCCGCAATCGGCCTCCTCGCCGCGAACGCCTACGCCTTCCGCCTGGACCTCCTCTCCCTCGGCGAACGGCCCGCCCGGCACCTCGGCGTCAACGTCGAGCAGCTCCGTATCCACACCCTCGCCCTGGTCGCACTGCTCACCGCCGCCGCGGTCGCCGTCTCCGGCATCCTCCAGTTCGTCGGCCTCGTCATCCCCCACGTCGTCCGCATGATCGGCGGCCCCGGCCACCGCCTCCTCCTCCCCGCCTCCGCGCTCGCCGGCGCCAGCGTCGTCGTCATCGCAGACCTCGCAGCCCGCACCATCGCCGAACCCGCCGAGGTGCCGCTCGGCGTCCTCACCGCCCTCGTCGGCAGCCCCTTCTTCTTCTGGCAGCTCCGCAAGACCCGCACCCGCCAGGGAGGCTGGGCGTGAGGTTCGCCCGCACCGCCAGGCCACCACACCGCATCGAACCCGGCGGCATCGTCGCCGAAGCCCGCGGCATCCGCGTCGAGCTCGGCGGCAACCTCATCCTCGATGGCGTCGACCTCGCCGCCCGCGCGGGCGAGCTCGTCGCGCTCGTCGGGCCCAACGGGGCCGGCAAGTCCACCCTATTCGCCGTCATCGCCGGCGACCTCCACCCCCAGGCTGGCTCCGTCCGCATCTGCGGCGAGCCCCTCACCAGCTGGACCGCCGTCGAGCTCGCCATGCGCCGCGCCGTCCTCCCCCAGCAGGTCAGCGTCAGCTTCCCCTTCCTCGTCCACGACGTCGTCCGCATGGGCTGCGCCCCGTGGGCCGGCACGCCGGAAGAGGACCGCGACGACGATGTGGTCGCCGGCGCCCTCCACGCCTCCGATGTCGCCCACCTCGCCATGCGGCACTTCACCTCGCTCTCTGGCGGCGAACGCGCCCGCGCCGCCTTCGCCCGCGTGCTCGCCCAGCGCAGCCAGCTCGTCCTCCTCGACGAACCCACCGCCGCCCTCGACATCCATCACCAGGAGATGGTCCTCCAGCTCGCCCGCTCCCGGGCCGAATCCGGCGATGCCGTCGTCGTCGTCCTCCATGACCTCGGAGCCGCCGCCGCCTACGCCGACCGGATCATCCTTCTCTCTCAGGGCACCGTCGTCGCCGATGGCGCCCCCGGCGACGTCCTCACAACGCCGCTCCTCAGCTCCGTCTACCACCACCGCGTCGAAGTCATCCCCCACCCCGAAACCGGCGAACCCCTCGTCCTCCCCGTCCGCACCCGCTAAACGCACCACGGCCCGGTGGTGGCACGCGACACCCATCGATCGCGCGCCGACGCCTGACCCCACACACGCCAACCACGACCACCGCGCCGAAGCCCGGGCCCACGAGGGGCCCTGAGCGGAAGCCCCACGGATGCCACATCGACAGGCCACCATCGCCCGGGGCCGCGAGGGCGGCAGCGCAGCACCCGCCCGGCTCGCCTGGAACACCCCCGCCCTCCCCACGCACATCAGTAGCGCGCGTGTCAGCGAGCGCCCGCGCGCCCCCCGGCACACCGCCCCGCGCAGCCCTCGACCCTTCCGCCCTCCCGCGTAGCCCGGGCCCCTCGTCGGCCCTGAGCGGAAGCCCACGGATGCCACATCGACAGGCCACCATCGCCCGGGGCTGCGAGGGCGGCAGCGCAGCACCCGCCCGGCTCGCTCGGAACACCTTCGCCCCGCCCCACGCAATATCAGTAGCGCGCGTGTCAGCGAGCGCCCGCGCCCCCGGCACACCGCCCCGCGCAGCCCTCGACGCTTCCGCCTCGGGTGTACCCCGGGCCCTTCGTGGGCCCTGAGCGGAAGCCCCACGGATGCCACATCGACAGGCCACCATCGCCCGGGGCCGCGAGGGCGGCAGCGCAGCACCCCGCCCGGCTCGCCCGGAATGCTGCCACCCTCTTGCACGCATTAGCTGCCTCCACGCCCGCCGCCAGCCAGTCACCGAAGCGGAAATGAGGTTCCCCTCTCCCTCCGGGAGAGGGGTTAGGGGTGAGGGCGGCCCGGCAGGACAGGATCCACCGGGCCATCGGAGGCAGCCGGGCCAGGATTCCACACGACAGAGGCAAAAGGAAACCCCTCTCCCGCGTGCGGGAGAGGGGCCAGGGGTGAGGGCGCCCTTACGACTCCGCGTGCTGCGGCACCACCGGGTTGTACTCCGTCGCCAGCCCCTGCCGCCGCTTCTGTGCCTTCGGCACCCGCGGGAGGTCGTAGTACACCGTCAGCTCCGCCACATCTCGCAGGAAGTCGATCCGCCCGATGTCGACCCGCGTCACCTCCAGCCCCGTCCGCGCCTTCAGGTCCGCCAGCAGCTCTTCCCGGCGCTCCGGCTTGATCAGGTCGATCTTCTCGTACGTCACCCGCTTGTGGACTTCGAAGTGGAACCCCCACTCCCGCTCGAGGATGTAGAGCAGGACCATGATCGTCCCGTTCGCGACCAGCACCTTCTCGACTTCGCCACCGTCGCCCAGGACCGAGTTCATCACCGGAAGCGCGATGATCACGAAGAGGTACGTCATCTCCCGGATCGGCATCTCCTCCGTCCGGTACCGGATCACGCTGAAGATGGCGAACAACCCGAACCCGGCGCCCACGCTCAGCTCGATGCTCGGCAGCAGGTCCATCACGAAGTAGATCGCCGTATTGAACGCCAGGAACGTGAACACGTAGCTCCGGTTCTGCGTCCACGGGTAGTAGACGCCCCGCACAATGATTAGCGCGGAGACCAGGTTCAGCCCCGCCCCCAGCAGGAATTGGTTGAAATCAGGAGACATGGCGAAGTCCCTCCTGGAGCCGGCTCACCCGCCGGAGCTCCGGCTTGAACCGGTTGTGCTTGTTCCCCGGGTAGAGCAGCGCCACGCCGATGCAGTACTTGCTGAACGCCGTCGCGTGCTCGTGCGCCGCCCGCATCGCACTCACGAACACCGACTCCCGGCTCGCAACCGGCTGCTTCACCTCCGCGATCACGAGGCCCGGCAGCTCCAGCCGCCGGTCGCCCGCCACGAAGGTGAGCCCCGTGTCGATCGTCAGCCGCTCCGCGCCCGTGCGGCTCACCATCGTCACCCGGTAGAACGCGTTGTCCAGGCGCGGCTCCAGCCCCAGCAGCTCCCGGCCCGCCCGCTCCGTCACGAAGTCCGCCGCCTCCGCCGTCATCGCCCGCAGCATCCCTGGCGTCCGCACCCGGCTTTTCACCGTCCGGTCCTGCCCCGTCTTCCGCTTGATCTCGAAGAACGACAATCCCGAGTCGAGGTACTGCCGCGATCGCACCTTCAGGCGCTGCGGCTGCGACCGGTGGTGCGCCTGGTACAGGTCGAACCGGGGAGAGTCGAAGTACGTCGTCTCGTAGGCGTGGACCCGCGTCCCCGCCTCCTCGAGCACCCGGTACGAATCCGCCAGCGCCGGCAGCAGCCGCTCCAGCGTGTCCGTGTCGAAGACATACTTCGTGTCGCGCCGGTCCAGCAGCGCGACCGCGTCCATCTCCGCAAGCGTGATGGGGTCGAAGCCCGCCAGCAGTTCCGCAGCCGCGACGGGCGATGAGCTCCTATTCATGGCCAGCTCCTCGTGGGAGTTCCAGCGGCGTCGCGTGTTAACGCGTCTACCACCGCACGCTCCCGAGACTACGCAGCCGCCATGTGCCAATCATTGGCGATTCCTGAGTATTTCCTGAGAATCGCCGCGCACGGAAAAGGGGCGCCAATGGCGCCCCTTCGAGTCCAACCAGGCCCGGGTCAGGCGACCCCGGCCACCTGCGTGTACCGCTCGATCACCGGCCGCCCGCCGAGCAGGCCGCCTTCCTTGAGCTTCTGGTTCATCGCGCCCATGTGGTCCGTCTTGCCGTGCGCGGCCAGCGCGTCCGCGTCCCGGTACTGCTCGTAGAAGAGGAACAGCCCCGGCTCCGTGTCCGACGTGTGGAGCGAGTACACCGGCACGGCGCCGGCCTCCGCCGTCTTCACCTGGCCGACCATCGCGGTAAGGGCCGCGCGGAGCTCGTCCTCCTTGCCCGGTGCGGCCTGGAGCTTTGCGAGGATAGTGATCACGTTCGCCTCGTGGTAAGAGATGGTTGGCGATTCTACGCGACACCGCCGCCTCGCGTCCGCCGCAACCCGCCGGGAAGGGATTCCGCCGATGCTTCCGATCAAACGGTTCAGCCCCCGCCGCAGGCTCCAGCTCCTCTACGGCGCCGCCGGCAGCGAGTTTGCCGTCGAAGGCGTCGAGTACCCCGAGTGGTACCTCCACCGCTGGCACCTCCTCCCGGAGGGGTACCTCTCCCGCCGCAGCATCGCCGGTTACGAAGCCGTCATCACCCGCCTCTACAACAGCCTCCGCGAAGATCAGGTCCACCGCCTCGCCATCTCGGCCCTGCGGGATCCAGGCGACGTCCTCGATATCGGCTGCGGCAGCGGTCGCCTCCTGGCCCGCGTGGCCGAACGTTTCCCCGCCGCCCGCCTCACCGGCATCGACCTCTCGCCGTTCATGCTCGAACGGGCAGTTCAGCGCGTCCCGGGCGCCCGCCTCGTCCACGGCGACTCCCAGGCGCTCCCCTGGCCGGACGCCACCTTCGACGCCATCCTTGCGATGCACCACCTCGGCCACATGCCCCACGACGCCGCCGAACGCGTCGCCGCCGAAGCCGCCCGCGTGCTCCGCCCCGGCGGCCGTCTCGTCGTCGCCGACCACCGCTGGCACCCGCTCTTCGATGGCGGCCTCGAGCCCCGCGCCGAGCGATTCACCGCCGGCGGGCACATCCGCGTCCGCGTGCTCGCGAAGCCCTGAGCAGCACGCGTCCCCTTCGGTTAGGATCAGTCGAACCGCACCACGAGGCCCCCGCATGCGCGAACCCCGTCCCCTCCGCTTCGTCCACACCTCCGACGTCCACCTCGGCGCCTATTCCAGCCGCGGCGACGCGAAGTGGACCGAGCGGCGCAGCCTCATGGAGGAGACCTTCGCGCGCGTCATCGACCTCGCCAACGAATCCGACGCCGATGCCCTCATGATCGCCGGCGACTTCTTCGACAACGACAAGGTCGACGACGCCACCGTCCACTTCGCGGGCGAACAGATCCGCCGGTTCAAGGGCCGCACCTTCCTTATCCCCGGCAACCACGACCCCATGGACGACGGCCGAATCTACTGGCGCTACGACCTCGAAGCCATGGCCCCGCGCCTCAAGATCCTCCGCGAACACCCCGGCGAGGTTGTCGTCTGCGACGAGCTCGACCTCCTCGTCTGGGGCCGCGCCTACATCGACACCGACTGGCACTTCCGCCCGCTCGAAGGCCGCCCTCCCGAGCGTTTCGACGGCCGCTGGCACGTCGCCATGGCCCACGGCCACTTCGTCCCCGACGGCCGCGAGGAGAACCGCTCGCTCCCGATCCGCGAGCACGAGATCGCCTCCGGCGCCGGACACTGGGATTATGTCGCGCTCGGCCACTGGGAACCCCACCGCGACGTCAGCTCCGGCGGCGCCACCGCCGTCTATTCCGGCGCCCCCATGGCCCTCAGCGATTCCAACCGCGCCGCCGGCTGGGCCATCGTCGTCGACATGGACCACGACGGCACCCGCTGGACCAGGCACCGCGTCGACCCCCGCGGCGACCTCCCGCCCGTCTGAATCAGGAGCGCGGCAGCCCCAGCCCTCGCCCGGCGATGATGTTCCGCTGCACCTCGCTCGTCCCCCCTGCGATCGTCCGCGACACGCTGTTCAGGAACGCCGTCCGCACCGTCTGCACCAGCCCGGCGTCGTTCGAAGCCATCGCCGGCAACCCCAGCGCCTTGAACGCCGTCCGCATCATCCGCTGCGACCACTCCGTGCCGAACACCTTCGCGACCGACGCCTCCGCGTTCGGCACGCGCCCGGCGCTCTGCATCCACGCCACCCGGTAGCACAGCAGCCGACCGATTTCGAGCTCGAGCGCCAGCTGCGCCAGCTCCGACCGCGTCGCCTCGTCGGAGACCTTCCGCGTCGTCCGCTGCCGCCACGCTGCCAGCGCCTCGTGGAAGATCCACTCCAGGTCGATCAGCCGCTCGATCCCCGAGCGCTCGAAGTCCAGGTGCTCCGCCAGGATGTACCAGCCGGCGTTCTCGTCGCCCACCCGCCGGTCCACCGGCACTCGCACGTCTTCGAAGAACACTTCGTTGAAGTGGTGCCCGCCCGTCATGTCGTGCAGCGGCCTGATCGTGATCCCCGGGCTCGCCAGGTCGACCATCAGGCAGCTGATACCCCGGTGCTTCGGCGCGTTCGGGTCCGTCCGCACCACCAGCCAGATGCAATCCGAAAGGTGCGCGTTCGACGTCCAGATCTTCTGCCCGTTGACGATGTACTCGTCGCCGTCCCGCGCCGCCCGCGTCGCCGCCGCCGCAAGGTCCGAGCCCGCGCCCGGCTCCGAAAGCCCAAGCGCGAAGCTCACATCCGCGTTCATGATCCGCGGGATCCACTCGCGCTTCTGCTGCTCCGTCCCATGCCGGATGAGCGACGGCCCCACCTGCCGCTCGGCCACGAAGTGGTACCCGCGCGGCGCGTTCGCGAGGATCATCTCCTCGTTGTAGATCATCTGCTCGACCGCGCCCCAGCCCTTGCCGCCGTACTCCTGCGGCCACGCCGTCCCGATCCAGCCGCGTTCCGCCACCTTCTTGCTGAACGCGCGGTCCGTTCCCCGGTTCACGTTCTCCGGCGAAACATGCTCCTTGAGGAACGACTGGAGGTCGGCGCGAAAGACATCCTGGTCGGGCGTAAAGCGAAATCGCACAGTGGCACCCCTGGCATCGGTGTCCCCACCGCGTGCGGCGGGCGCGCTATCTTACCGCGCCCGCGTCCGCACGTGCCGTAAGAACCACTCGCCGCCCTACGCGAAGATCGTTCCCACCGGCAGCTCGAAACCCGCTACCTCGAAGCCCGCATCCTCGCTCGTCAGCGTGTCGTCCGGCCCGTACGTGTGGCTGTCGCCGCCCGGGCGGTAGACCGTCACCGTCCGGTTCCGAAGCCGCACGAGCCACACCCGCTGGCTCCCCGCCGCAATGTACTCCAGCGCCTTCGCCCCCGAGTCCCGGTCCGGCGTCGATTCCGACACCACCTCCACCGCCAGCGTCGGCGACGCGTGTGGATAGGTCGTCGCCGACCGGCCCGCCGCGCGCCGCCACCAGACGTCCGGTGCAGCCACACGGTCTGGCGACTCCCTGATGACGAATCCCATCTCGAAACCTGCCTCGCCGAGTTCGTGTGACTCGGTGAACCGGTCAAGCGCTCGGAAAACGGCGCGGGCAGCAAGGCCGTGGTCTTCACCCGGTGGCGACATGTAGATGACCTCTCCGTCGTACAGCTCCATCTGCCGGCCGTCGGGGTCATCCGGGAGTTGTGCGAACTCCTCGGCAGTCATCAGGCGCGGAGGCGCAGGCGTGCTCATACCGCCATCATACCGGACGGCCCGCCATCCTATGCGAAGATCTGCCCCACCGGCAGTTCGAACCCCGCCACCTCGAAGCCCGCATCCTCGCTCGTGAGTGTGTCGTCCGACTCATACGTGTGACTGTCGCCGCCCGGGCGGTACACCGTCACCGTCCGGTTCCGAAGCCGCACGAGCCACACCCGCTGGCTTCCCGCCGCGATGTACTCCAGCGCCTTCGAACCCGAGTCCCGGTCCGGCGTCGATGCCGACACGACCTCCACAGCCAGCGTCGGCGACGCGACCGGGTACGTGCGGCCATCATCGTCGTTGAGCAAACCCGCAGCCGCGAACCACACATCGGGTGCAGCCACCCGGTCCGGTCCCTCTCGGAGCGCGAACCCCGACTCCACTCCCGCCTCGCCGAGCTGATGCTCCTCGATGAAGGGATACAGCTTCGCGACGATTCGTCCTGCTGTTCGGCCGTGTGGCATTCCCGGTGGCGGCATGTAGATGACCTCTCCGTCGTACAGCTCCATCTGCCGGCCGTCGGGGTCATCCGGGAGTCGTGCGAACTCCTCGGCAGTCATCAGGCGCGGAGGCGCAGGCGTGCTCATGCCCCCATCATACCGGAGCTACACAGCCGCCAGTTGCACGTCCGTGATCCCCGGCACCGGGAACTCCCGCGCGAACTCGGCCACCTCCTGCCGCACGCCTTCGCGCACACCGTCCCCATCCGGGTCCTTCACCACCCGCAGGATCCACCCGGCCACACGCCGCATCTCCTCCGGCCCCATCCCGCGCGACGTCAGCGCCGGCGTCCCGATCCGCAGTCCGCTGCCCACGAACGGCGACCGCGTATCGTACGGGATCGTATTCTTGTTCGTGATGATCCCCGCACCCTGGAGCGCGTTCTGTGCCTTGAGGCCGCTGATCCCCACCGAGTTGCAGTCCGCCAGGATCAGGTGGTTGTCCGTCCCGCCCGAAACGAGCCGGAAGCCGCCCGCCTGGAGCGCCTCCGCCAGCGCCGCCGCGTTCTCCACGATCTGGCGCGCATACCGCTTGAAGTCCGGCTGCAGCGCCTCCCCGAACGCCACCGCCTTGCCGCCGATGCTGTGCAGGTGCGGCCCCCCCTGCGTCCCCGGGAACACCGCCTTGTCGACCGCGTCCGCCAGCTCCGCGCGGCACAGGATCATCCCGCCCCGCGGCCCGCGCAGCGTCTTGTGTGTCGTCGAAGTCACCAGGTTCGCATGCGGCACCGGCGACATGTGCTCGCCCGCCGCCACCAGCCCCGCGATGTGCGACATGTCGACCATCAGCAGCGCGCCCACTTCCTTCGCGACCTCCGCGAACGCCGCGAAATCGATCTTGCGCGGGTAGGCCGTATACCCGGCCACGATCAGCTTCGGCTTCGAGTCGATGGCCAACTGCCGCACCGCCGCCATGTCGAGCATCTCGCTCTCGCGGTCCACCGTGTACGGCACGAAGTTGTAGAGCCGCCCCGAGAAGTTCACCGGCGACCCATGCGTCAGGTGGCCGCCCTGGTCCAGGCTCAGCCCCATGATCGTCGCGCCCGGCTCGACCGTCGCGAAGTACGCGGCCATGTTCGCTTCGGCGCCGGAGGTGGGCTGCACGTTCGCGTGGTCCGCCCCGAACAGCTCCTTCGCCCGCTCGATCGCCACCGTCTCCAGGTCATCGCTGTGCTGGTTGCCGGCGTAGTACCGCTTGCCGGGGTAGCCCTCCGCGTACTTGTTCGTGAACACCGAACCGGTGACTTCCAGCACCGCGGCGGACGCGTAGTTCTCGCTCGCAATCATCTCCAGGGTTTCTACCTGGCGGACGCGCTCCGCTTCGACGATGCGGGCAATCTCGGGGTCGCGCTGGGAAAGGGCGCTCATAACAGGCCTCCGGGGGGGACATGCGGGCGTTCGGAACCGGTAGCAGAGACGCGGTAAGCAGCTGTTCGCCACCTACCGCTAGATACCCTGGCGCCCTGTATTCACGTCCCTCTCCACCGGCGGGCCGGCCCTGCGCGTCGCGTTCGAATTCGCTCTCGCGCCCAGTGTACGGCCCCCTCGCCACTCGCGCAGCTTTACCACCGCCACGCCAACGGACAGCACCGTCCCTACCGCGCCGACTACCCGCCGCGCAGTGCCGCCCCGACTTCCTTCTCCAGCCGCTTCAGCAGCCCGCCCTGCACCTTCTCCACGTCGCTGTCCGTCAGCGTCCGGTCCGCAGCCTGGTAGCGCAGCGACACCGCCAGCGACTTCTTCCCCGCCGGCACGCCCGGGCCGCGGTAGTCATCGAAGATGTCCGCGTTCAGCCGCACGCTCCCGCTTTTGTGCGACCGCACGATCTCCAGCACCCGCCCGGCCGGCGTCTCCGCGTCCACCAGCAGCGCCACGTCCAACCGCACCTCCGGGAACCGCGAGGGCGGCGTATACGCCGGCCGCTCCGGCAGCGTCCGCACCAGGTTCTCCACCCACAGCTCGCACAGGAACACCGGCTCGTCGATGTCGAACTGCGCCGCCGTGTCCGGGTGCACCTGCGCGACGATGCCCACCGGCTCCTTGCCCGCGTACACCTCGGCCGTGTGCCCCGGCAGCAGCCCGAACGAAGCCACCGGCTTGAACGTCGCTACGACCCCGAGCTGGTCCAGGATCGCCTCGACCGCGCCCTTCGCGTCGTAGAAGTCGAGCCGTTCGCCGGTCGCGCGAGCCCAGCGGCCCTCCCGCGTGCCGCCCAGCGCCGCGCACAGCACCACGCGCTCGTGCGGCAGGTCCGCCTCCACCGGCAGGTACTCGAACGCCACCTCGTACAGCCGAAGCGCGCCATCCACGTGCCGGCGGTTGTTCGCATACGTCTCGAGCACGCTCGCCCGCAGCGACGTCCGCAGGAACTGGTGCCGCGCCGCTACCGGGTTCATCACCCCCAGCGGGTTCCTCCGCCGGTTGTCCGCCGGGTCCACCACCCGCGCCAGCCGCGCCTCGTCCGTGAGCGTGTAGCTGATCGTCTCCTGGAACCCGAGCGCCGCGGCCAGGTCACGCACCCGCTCGCGCAGCTCCGGCACCGGCCGCGGCTCCACCGGCGGCAGGCTGCCGCGCAGCGTCGTCGCCGGCAGCTTGTCGTACCCGTAGATCCGCCCCAGGTCCTCCACCAGGTCGTCCGGCACCTCCACGTCCGGCCGCCAGTACGGCGGCTGCACCTCGAAGGAAGTGACATCGACGTCCGAATCCGAGTCCAGCCGGCTCCGTCGGAGGGATAGCTCGATCGCTGCCTTCTCGTCGTATCGAACGGTGAACCCGAGCGCCGCC
This sequence comes from Dehalococcoidia bacterium, assembly GCA_020850615.1. GTDB lineage: Bacteria > Chloroflexota > Dehalococcoidia > Tepidiformales > Tepidiformaceae > JADZEI01. Next base: position 81,050 of record JADZEI010000004.1, read on the forward strand.
AGGATGCTCCGCACCTCGTCCGCCGGGATCGCGATGCCGAGTACCTGCTCGATCCGGCTCGCCGGCAGCGTGATCGTCCGCGGCGGCTGCTTGCCCGGATACACATCGACGATCCCCGCCCGGACCGTCCCCCCGGTGAGTTGCTCGAACAGGTGCAGTGCCCGGTGCTGCGCGAACTCCGCCATGTCCGGCCCGATGCCCTTCTCGAACCGCGCCGACGCCTCCGTCCGTAGCTTCAGCAGCGTCGACGTCCGCCGGATCGACCCCGGGTAGAAGTTCGCGACCTCCAGCAGCACGGTCTTCGTGTTCGCATTGACCTCGCTGTTGCCACCGCCCATCACGCCCGCGATCGCCACCGGGGTGTCGCCGTCGCAGATCACCAGCATGTCCGGATCCAGCGCGCGTTCCACGTCGTCGAGCGTGACCAGGTGCTCGCCGGGCCGCGCCCGCCGCGCGACCATCCGCTTCGCCTGCAACAGGTCGTAGTCGAACGCGTGCAGCGGCTGGCCCGTCTCCAGCATCACGTAGTTTGTGATGTCGACGACGTTGTTGATCGGCCGCATCCCGTGCCGCAGCAGCCGCTCCTGCATCCACGCCGGCGAGGGGCCAATCGTCACGTTCTCGATGACCGACGCCGTGAACCGCCGGCACAGGTCCGCGTCCAGGATCTCAACCGCCACGCGCTCCTCGACCGGCCCACCGGCCTCGCCGTGCGACCGGTCCGGCTCGCGAAGCTCCTTGCCCGTCAGCGCCGCGACCTCTCGCGCCAACCCGAGCACGCCCAGCAGGTCCGCCCGGTTCGCCCACGTCGAAATGTCGAACAGCACGTCCCCGAGCTGCTCCACCAGCGGCCGCCCGATCGGCGCATCCTCCGGCAGGACCAGGATCCCCTCGTGGTTGTCGCTCAGCCCCAACTCTTTCTCGCTGAGCACCATCCCCGCCGAATCCACCCCGCGGATCGGCCGCAGCTTCAGCTTCGAACGCTCACCCGTGTGCCCATCGACCAGCTCCGCCCCTTCCGTCGCAAACGCGACCTTCTGCCCGACCTCGAGGTTGGGCGCCCCGCACACCACCTGTTGCCGCCCCGCCGCCGTCTCGACCGTCGCCAGCCGCAGCCGGTCCGCGTTCGGGTGCGGCTCCACCGCCACCACCTGCGCCACCCGGATCCGCTCCGCGTCCCAGTCCGCGCCAATGGTCTCCCACCCCTCGACTTCAGCCGTCGCATCGATCACCCGCCGCGCCAGCTCGGGGATGGGAAGGTCAACGTCAACGAACTCCCGCAGCCATGAGAGCAGTAGTTTCATGCCGATGCTCTTGGCTGTTGGCTATTGGCTGTTGGCAGCGCAAATCCGGTCATTGTTCGACCCCTTCTTCCAGCCGTTTGATGAAGTTGACAAGCATGCGCTTCACCTCGGTAACCTTCATGTCGAGCTTGCCGTGTCTCGTCGTCGATGTACTGGAGATCACGGCACAACAACAGCAGGTACTCCGTCTCCGCGGCCGACCCGAGCGCAATCCCGAGATAGTGTGCAAACGCGCGGTTCTTCCGGGTAGGGCCCTCGACGATATTCGTCGGAATCGACGAGACGGCCCTGCGCAGCTGGCTGGTGACGCCGTAGAGCTCGTGGCGGGGAAAGCCTCTCGTGGCCGCATAGGTCTCGAGCGTCAGCTCATGCGCTGCCTGCCAGGCGCGGATGTCCCTGAACGGCCTCATAACAGCCACACCGCCCCATCGAAGGGCACCAACAGCCAACAGCTAACAGCCAACAGCCGTACCTCAGAACTGGCTCAAAAACCGCACATCATTTGCGTAGAAATGGCGTATGTCCTCTATTCCCCAGCGCAAAAGCGCCACACGCTCGATCCCAATACCAAACGCGAACCCCGTGTACCGGTCCGACCCGTATCCGGCGTTGTCGATGATCTCCGGGTGCACCATCCCCGCGCCGAGGATCTCGATCCATCCCGTCCCGTGGCATGTCCCGCACCGCGCGTCGTTCCCGCGACAGATGAAGCAGTCCAGCGCCATCTCGATGCCCGGCTCCACGAACGGGAAGTAGCTGTGGTGGAAGATGATCTTCCGCTCGCTCCCGAACATCGTCCGCGCGAACTCGTAGAGCACGCCCTTAAGGTCCGTCATCCGGATGCCCTCGTCGACCGCCAGCCCCTCGATCTGCGTGAGCATCCACTCATGCGTCGCGTCCGTCGCCTCCTGCCGGTAGCACTTCCCCGGCACAATCACCCGGATCGGCGGCTCCGACCGCTCCATCACCCGCACCTGGTTCGGCGACGTGTGCGTCCGCAGCAGCATCTGCCGACGGCCGTCCACCAGCGTGTTCACCCAGATCGTGTCCCACATGTCGCGCGCCGGGTGGTCCTGCGGGATCCGCACGCCGTCGAAGTTGTACCGCTCCCACTCCACCTCCGGCCCCTCCGCCACCCGGAAGCCCATGTCGGCGAACGCCTTGATGCAGTCCCGCATCGTCTGCGTCACCGGGTGGAGCCGCCCCAGCGTCTGCGGCCGCCCCGGCAGCGTCACGTCGAGCGCCGAGGTCGTGCTCAGCGCCTCGATCGCGCTCCGGCGCAGCTCCTCCTGCCGCCCTTCGAACGCCGCCTCCAGCTCCTGCTTGAGCCGGTTCGCCGCCGCGCCGAAGGCCGCGCGCTCGTCCTGCGGCTGCTCGCGCACCGCCCGCAGCAGCTTCGTAATCCGGCCATCCTGCCGCCCAAGCCATTCCACGCGCCACTGCTCGATCGCAGGCGCATCGGCGGCATTGCGCAGCCCGGCGAGCGCCTCGTTGAGGAGCTCGTCCATCGCAGTCCTCGTCTGGGTCATGATGCTTCGATTATAGGCGCCCCCCGCTTATCGTCCGGCCCGCACCAATGTCCGCCCGTAATGGATCGCATGGAGTAGGGACAGGCTGGCCCCCAGCCGGTAGCTTGGCCATATGGCGCGAACAGCTCCCTCGCCCGGGCTCGACGAGCTCACCGCGAAACAACGCGAGGTCCTGCGCATGATCGCGGCCGGGCGCACGAACCCGGAGATAGCGACCGCGCTCGGCGTGACCATCGACGGCGCGAAGTGGCATGTCCGCGAGATCCTCTCGAAGCTCAGCGTCCCCACGCGCGAAGAGGCAGCCGCGATCTGGCGCGAGGAACACTCGGCCGGTGCCCGGCTCCAGCGCGCGGCCCGCGCAGCCACGAGCGGCGCCGTCGTCCGCTGGGCGCTCGCCGCCGGTGGCGCCGCGCTCGGCCTCGCTGCAATCGTGGCCCTGGTCCTCGCCATATCCGAGCGCGAGGACTCCACGCCGATCGCCGTCGATCCATCCTCGAGCCCGACGCCACCGGCCAGCACCGCAACACCCGTACCGGACACCCCCGCTCCGGCCACCCCCACTCCCGCCACCGCCACCGCGACCCCGGTCCCTGCGGGCGGAAGGCGCCTCGTGTTCACACCAACCTCCGGCCCCTGCGACACGCCGTTCACGGCAACCGCCGAGGGGTTCGAACCCGGCGCCGAGGTGCACCTGTCGCTCGCGACGATGGGGGAGTCACCCATCCGGCGGGTCGCTATCGCCGACTCCTCCGGCCAGGTGCATTTCGGCCAACTCGACGTGGCGGACGGCTGCTTCCCGGGCGCGCGGATCCGGTTCGTTGCCTTCGTCCCCGGCCTGGCGCCGCACGAAGGGTGGCCCCTGACCGAGTTCCTGGCCGACCAGGTCGGCACCTTCCGCGTGGTCCCCGCATCCGGCACCTGTTCCTCACCGCTCACGGTGACCGGCGACGGCCTGCCGCCCGGCCTGGACCTGGAAATCAACTGGATGTCCGGAGATAACGGAGCGAACCTCGGTTTCGCTCAGACGGACGCCACGGGTTCGTTCGCAACGCAGGTACCGCTCCCGGGCTGCCCCGAAGGCACGCTCCTCATCACCGCCTTCGACCGCAACTACACCGTCGATGCCAGCTGGTGGGCGCTGTACGAATCCCGCGCGCCATGACGCTCCGCTAACACCACGCCCGCCACGACCGGTATGCTCCGCGCATGACCGCACCCTCCCATCTCGAACTCGAAGGCGTCCACAACTTCCGCGCGCTCGGGCCCTACCACCTCGCCGGCGGAGGCCACATCCGGCCCGGCCTGGTCTACCGCTCCGGCGCCCTCGAACTCATGACCGGCGCCGACCTCGCCCTCCTCACCGGCGACATCCGCATCCACACCATCCTCGACCTCCGCCACCCCGACGAGCTCACCATGACCGGCCGTGGCCACGGCCTCATGGACCTCGTCCATGCCTGCTCCATCTTCCCCGAAGAGCTCCGCCAGGAAGACCTCATCGCCGAGCTCAACGGCCTCTACGGCACCGGCCCCACCCCCGGCCGCTACCTCCACTACCTCGAAATGGGCGGCGACCGCTTCGCCCGCGCCTTCGAGGTCTTCGGCAACGCCGCCGCCTACCCCGTCCTCGTCCACTGCACCGCCGGCAAGGACCGCACCGGCGTCCTCCTCGCCATGCTCATGGAGATCCTCGGCGCCTCCGACGACGACATCGCCGCCGAATACGGCCTGAGCGATGCCAGCATCGACCGCCTCATGGCCTATCTCCGCAGCAACGGCCGCGTCCTCGAAGGCACCGACGACGAGATCCGCGCCCGCCTGAGCACCCCGCCTGAGCGCATGTCCGGCTTCGTCACGATGATGCGCGAAAAGCACGGCGGCGCCGAACCCTACCTCCGCTCCCAGGGCGTCTCCGCCGAGACCATCGCCAACGTCCGCGAACTCCTCACCGAAAGGGGCTGATCGGCCGCTCTCCGCCGACCGTCCCGCCCGTACTATCGGGTGCGAACCCGAATTGCCGGAGGCCCCCGTGAAGCTGCTCGTCGATGCCTTCCATTACAACGGCTGGGCCACCGCCCGCCTCGGCGAAGTCTGCCGCGGGCTCTCCCCGGCCGAGCTCGAAACGAAGCCCGGCGGCCTCCACGAGTCGCCCCTCGGCCTCCTCCAGCACCTGGTCGAAGTCGAGCTCGCCTACCTCGCCCTCACCGGAATCCACACCTCCGAGGTCCGCGGCGCCACCCTCGAACACCTCCTCGCCGACGCCGAAGCAGCCGCCGAGCGCTACACCGCCTTCGCCGCCGAGGCCACCGAAGAGCGCCTCGCCCACCGCTTCCACATGTCCCGCCTCAAGGCCGACTTCACCGTCCAGGACGCGCTCCTCCAGGTGCTCGCCCACTCCGCCTCCCACCGCGCCGAGCTCGGCGTCGCCCTCTCGCTCCTCGGTCGTGATGTACCCGGCACCGACTACGTCGTCTACCGCGCCGCGCACGAAGCCGCCGGGTAAGGGCGCCGTAACCCACGCCCGGTAACGCTCCCGGGCGCGCGACATACCATAGGGCCGTGCTCACCCGGCCATTCGCACGCGCGCCCCGCACGGCGGCTATCATCGTCGTATGCGTCGCAATTCTCGCGCTCGCAGCCGGGGCCTTCTGGATGGCGTCTGATCGCCGCAGCGGCAGCTCCCCGGGCGCCCCGGACCCGGGCCAGTCCTGGGCCGGCACCGACCCCGCGCCCGAATTCGCCGCCGGCCTCACCTGGTTCAACGTCGAACGCCCGCTCACCATGGCCGCCCTCCGCGGCAAGGTCGTCATCCTCGACTTCTGGACGCTCGGCTGCATCAACTGCCAGCACGTCATCCCCGACCTACATCAGCTCGAAGCCGAGTTCGGCGATGCCCTCGTCGTCGTCGGCGTCCATTCCGGCAAGTACGCTGCCGAGCACGATGACGAGAGCATCCGCGAGGCCATCGGCCGCTTCGGCCTCCACCATCCCGTCGTCAACGACCCCGACTTCAGCGTCTGGGAGACGTACGGCGTGCACGCCTGGCCGACCCTCTACATCATCGACCCCGCCGGCAACATCGTCGGCAGCCACGCCGGCGAAGGCGTCTACGAGCTCTTCGCGCCCATCGTCGGCTCGCTCGTCACCGAGTTCGAGGCGAAGGGCCTCGTGAGCCGCGACCCGCTGCCGCTGAACCTCGAAGCCGCCACCACCTCCGCCGTCCTCGCCTACCCCTCCGATGTCGCCGCCGACGCCGCCCGCGACCGCCTCTACATCGCCGACGCCGGCCACAACCGCATCCTCGTCGCCGACCTCTCCGGGCGGCTCCTCCAGGCCGTCGGCACCGGCGAAGAAGGCTTCGCCGACGGCCTCCCTGGCGAAGCGACCTTCCGCCAGCCCCAGGGCATCGCCCTCTCCAGCGACGGCGCCACCCTCTACGTCGCCGACACGCGAAACCACGCCGTCCGCGCCATCGACACCGCCACGGGCGAAGTCACCACCCTCGCCGGAACCGGCAAGCAGCTCGATCGCATGCCCGTGGGCGACGCTGCCGCCGCAAAGACCGCCCTCGCCTCGCCCTGGGACGTCCTCGCCGCCGGCGATTCGCTCTTCGTCTCCATGGCCGGCATCCACCAGCTCTGGCGCATCGACCTCCCCGCGAAGACCATCAGCGTCTTCGCCGGCACCAGCCGCGAGGGTATCCAGGACGGCCCCCGGCTCGCCATGGCCACCCTCGCCCAGCCCGCCGGCCTCGCCAGCGACGGCGACTACCTCTACTGGGTCGACCCCGAGTCCAGCAGCCTCCGCCGCGTGCCCATCGCCGGCCCCGAAGGTGGCGTCGAGACCATCGTCGGCACCGGCCTGTTCGACTACGGCGACGAAGACGGCCCCTTCCCGTCCGCAAAGCTGCAGCACCCCCAGGGCCTCGCCGTCGAAAACGGCATGCTCTTCGTCGGCGACACCTACAACCACAAGGTCCGCGCCATCGACCTCGCCCAGCGCAGCGTGTTCACCGCCGCCGGCGCCGGCACCCGCGGCTGGGACGACGGCGCCGCGAACCTCGCCCGCTTCGATGAGCCAGCCGGCCTTACTGCCGCCAACGGCCGCATCTACATCGCCGACCAGAACAACCACCTCGTCCGCGTCCTCGATACCGCCACCGGCGCCGTCTCCACGCTGCTCCTGTCGAACCTCGGCGTGGCGACCGCCAGCGCACCCGGCCGCACACTCACCGAGTCGTTCGAGCTCCAGTCCGTCGCGCCCGGCGCAGGCCTCATGGCCGTGATCATCGAATCCCCCGCCGGCTACCACCTGAACAGCTCCGCGCCCTCGTCGCTCACCCTCCGGTCGTCGAACCCGGCCGTCTTCGAGCCCGGCGAATCTGAGCTCACCTGGGCCAGCGACGAGTCGTCCGTGCGCTTCCCCGTGCCTGTCATCGCCACCCCCGGCGAAGCCACCCTGACCGCCACCGCCTCCGTCTACTACTGCCGCGAAGGCGAAGAAGCCCTCTGCTTTATCCAGCGCATCGAAGCCACCCTGCCCGTCCGCGTCGCCGCTGGCGAATCCGGCGAGGTCCGCCTCCAGCTCGTCCTCCCCGAGACCCCCTGACCCAGCGCCGGTTTGTTGACACCCCGTCGCGGCGCCGCCGATGATGCCTCGAAGTAAATACCGGGGGTGCCTCCATGGCTGTTCGCGGCTATGTCCTGATCGAAACCGACGTTGGTAAGGCCAAGGCCGTGGGCGGCGCCATCCAGGAGTTCACCTTCCCCGGCGCACGCGTCGTCGTCGTCGACACCGTCACCGGCCCCTACGACGTCATCGTCCAGCTCGAAGCCGACGACCTCGACACCCTCGGCAACGCCATCACCGAGGCCGTCCAGAAAGTCTCCGGCGTCCAGCGGACTACGACCTGCCTGGCGGTCCGGCTCGCCTGAACGCGCGGCCCCGGTTCGCTAAGCTGAGCGCAACATCTCGCAGCCGGGGCCAACCATGACCTTGCCGTTTTCCGACATGATCCCCGTCGAAGAGGCGCGGGACCGGATCCTCTCGTTCTTCCACCGGCTCGAACCCGTCCGCGTGCCCGTCCTCGACTCGCTCGGGCAGGTGCTCGCCGCCGACGTCATCGCCCCCTTCGACATCCCGCCGCTCGACAACACCGCCATGGACGGCTACGCCGTGCGCGCCGCCGATACCACCGGCGCCACCGAAGCGGACCCGCGCGAGCTCGCCGTCATCGCCGACCTCGCCGCCGGCTACGTCCTCGACACGCCCGTCGGCCCCGGCGAAGCCGTCCGCATCATGACCGGCGCCCCCATGCCCCCCGGCGCCGACTCCGTCGTCCCCTTCGAAGAGACCGACGAGACCCTGCGCGAAGTCGGCGAGGCCCCCACGAAGGGCGACCGCGTCCGCGTCTTCAAGGCCGCGAACCCGGCCGCGAACATCCGCTTCCGCGGCGAAGACGTGAAAGCCGGCCAGGTTGTCATCGCCGCCGGCCGCGTCGTCCGCCCGAGCGAAGTCGGCGTCCTCGCGAGCCTGGGCATCACCGAGGTCGTCGTCTATCGCCGCCCCGTCGTCGCCATCCTCTCCACCGGCGACGAGATCACCGAGCCCGGCCAGCCGCTCCTCCCCGGCCGCATCTACGACGCCAACGCCTACAGCCTCGCCGCCATGGTCAAGAAGTTCGGCGGCGAGCCCATGCTCCTCGGCATCGCCCACGACACCGTCGAAGACCTCACCGCGAAGCTCCGCCAGGGCTTCGCCGCCGACATGATCGTCACCAGCGCCGGCGTTTCCCGCGGCGACTTCGACGTCGTCAAAGACGTCCTCGCCCGCGAAGGCGCCATCGACTTCTGGACCGTGCGCATGCGGCCCGGCAAGCCCCTCGCCTTCGGCGCCTTCAACGCCGGCGACGGCCGCCGCGTGCCCCACCTAGGCCTCCCCGGCAACCCCGTCAGCTCCATGGTCTCGTTTGAGCTCTTCGGCCGCGCCGCCATCTTCACCATGCTCGGCCGCCACGACTGGGAGCGCCCCATGGTCCGCGCCATCACCCGCGACCGCGTGCGCAACCCCGACCCCCGCCGCTTCTACGCCCGCTGCATCGTCACGAAGGGCGAGGACGGCGCCTGGTACGCGAACCTCACCGGCCCCCAGGGCAGCGGCATCCTCACCAGCATGAGCGCCGCCAATGCCCTCGCCGTCATCCCCGAAGACACCACCCTCGCCGAACCCAACACCGAAATCGACGTCCTCATGCTCGACTGGGACCACGCCCCGTAGCACGCCCTCAGTGGGGCGCTATCAGTAGCGCACTATCACTAGCGCGCCATCAGTAGCGCGCGCGTAAGCAAGCGCCCGGCCGCGCACGAGCACCCACGCCCCGCGCCAGCGCGCGACACACCATCAGTGGCGCGACCAACAGGGAGCGCTCCGCCGCACCCCTGCATCCCCCGCCCGGAGCCAGCACGAACCGCCCCGCAGGGCCACCACGACCCCGGCGGGGGGCGACCCCGCCGCGCAGCGGTAGTCCCGCCGAGCCCAGCCTCGGCGGCGCGCCAGCCCAACCCATGCCCCGCGGCAGCCCTCCACCACCGCCACACCCCCGAGCTCGGCAGCGCCGCGCCCGCTCGGCTCGCCCGCCACTCCCCACGCCCCCGGGCCCCCCTCGACCGGCCGCCCCACCACGGTATACGCCCCGAACAGGTGAGCCGGTGCCCCTCGTGGGCACGGGCGTCAGCCCAACCCATGCCCCGTGGCAGCCAGCCACGCGAGGGCAGCAGCGAAGCGCCCGCCCGGCTCGCGTCCCCCACTCCCCCCGCCCCCGGCGCCCCGCGCGCGTCCAATCGCACCGTCGGATGTACTCTCTACGAAACGGCCCGCTTCTCCGGAACGCCGTTCGCGGTCCACAGTTCCAGCAACTCAGCAGGGCTAACCGCCGGGATTCTCGCCATGATTCAAATCGATCGCGTCACCGACCGCCAGATAGCCACCGCTGTACGGCGGACGCTCCGGTCCGGGCTGCACGCCGACATTCTGCGCGACTTCCTGGCCGGGATCGACTGGTCGACCCGCGCCACCGCCCGCCCCGGCACCATCGCCACGCTCAGCAACCTCGAAGGCTGGACAACCGCCTTCGACGAAGGCGACCTTCCCGAGTCGCAGTTCGTATCCCGCCTCTCCGCCCTCCTTCAGTTTCCCAAAACGCGACAACACCTGTCGCAAGTTTCTCAGTAGAATCCGGCCCAACACTAGATTGCGGAGTGTTGAATGGAGCGCTTTTTCAGGACGACGCCCGACGGGTTCATGATCGACTTCGAGGATCGCCCCCCGCCTCTCCCGTTCCTTGTAACTTGCGCCGAGTGCGGCGGGCGTATGGACTACGGCCTACTGGCCAGCCACAAGCAGCGGATGCACCCGCAGGCGCAGTCGCCGGTTATCCCCGGTACGACAGGTCGTCACGAGCCCGTACGCTCTGAATCGGACTCCCCGTCGAGCACTTCAGTCGGTTCAGGCCCGTCGATCAATGCCTATTTCGGCGTTCGGACGCCGCGACGGCACGATCCCACTCCGTGCCCGTTCTGTTCGCTCAAGTTCGTCCGGGACCTGACGGCGCACCTCTCGGCTGCGCATCCGGAACGAGTCAAGAAGACCGTCCCTGCTAGCCCATCTCGGCACCCGCTGCCTGCAAACAACAGAGCACAGCTTCGCCGCGCGGGATGGACCACCTGTCCCAAATGCAAGTGCGAACTGCGGTCAGAGCGGCTGGACCGACATGTCCAGCGAGTCCATTCAGCAACACCGGCCGCAGGCCGAACACCGACGCAGTCCGGTGGCCAAAAGGAGCGATCTCGTCCAGCCCCGAAGGGCTCTAGGTCGCCCTGGAGTGGCCGTCGAGATACGGAACCACGTAAAGGTGCCCCCCAATCGGCCCAAGAACGCGCCCAGGGCAACGCGCTGCTTCCGTTCATCGCCCGCGAGAACGGCCGCTTCGGCTCACACCCGGTCCACGACGACTACAGCGAGGAATCCTGGGATTTCAACGACAACGACCGGTGGGACAGCAGCAGCGAGTAACCAATCAACGTCGCTTCGCCCAAACACACCACCACACGCAAAAACGGGGCCTCGCGGCCCCGTTTCTTCTCTGGGTTTGGTGGAGACGCGGGAGAGTTGAACTCCCGGTCCAGCAAGGTTTGGCTCCGAATTATCCTACAGGCTTTCCCACCAATTAGGGTCTCGTCAGCTGCCTTCGGAGGTGGTCCACGCGTCAGCTAACCAGCCGATGAGTCTTTTGTGGAGGCTATCGGCGTCCTTCCACAGCATCCCGGCATTGCGACGTCCATTCCCAACCCCACCGGGCCGAGAGTCGAGATGGACGGCCTCACTTAAGCAGCGAGAGCGAGTTGGCGATTATTGCCAGTTGTTTTTCGGCCGCCTGATTTACGAGGGTGACAGCCAACCTCGGCCTGCTATCCGGCTACCACAGCCCCCTGTCGATTCCCATCGTCCCCACGAGATTCACCGGTCGCCCGGCGTGCACCCATCATAGCACATCCGTTCGCACCCCGGAACCCCCGTTATGACGCCCACTTCAGTCCAGGTGCGCCCGTGCCGTCCGCAGCCGTTGCAACGCCCGCTGCCGCCCCAGCAGCGCCATCGAATCGAACAGCGGCAGCCCCTGCGCCTTCCCCTGCTCCGCCACGTACAACACCGGGATGAACTTCCGCAGCTTGAGCCCCAGCTCCCCCTCCAGCCCCCGGATCGCCGCCTCGATCGCGTCCCGCGTCCAGCCGTCCTCAGAAAGCCCGTCCAGCGTCACCAGCGCAGCATCCAGGATCCGCACCGCCTCCGCCTCCCCGCCCGCCCGCTCCACCAGCACCGCCGGCGCATACTCCGGCGCTTCGTACCCGAACAGGAACGCCACCGTGTCCGCGATGTCTGAGAGCTTCGCCGTGCGCTCCTGCAGCAACGGCGCCGCCGCCGCGATGACCTCCGCGTTCACCGGTCGCGCCACCGTGTCCGGCAGCCCCCGCTCGCACCACTCCGCCACCGTCGCCCGCCACGTCTCCGGCGCCATCTCCCGGATGTAGTGCCCGTTCAGGTAGTCCAGCCGCTGGATGTCGAACACCGCCGGGTTCGAAACCACCCGCTCGATCGAAAAGCTCCGCAGCAACTCCTCCGGCGGGATGATGCTCGTCTTGTCGTCCAGCGACCACCCCAGCATCGCCAGGAAGCTCAGCATCGCCTCCGGCAGGTACCCGTTCTCCCGGTAGTCCAGCAGCGCCGTGTCGCCCGTCCGCTTGCTCAGCTTCTTCCCGTCCGGACCCAGGATCAGCGGCAGGTGCGCGAACAGCGTCGGCGTGTGGCCCAGCGCCTCGTACAGCTGCAGGTGCTTTGGCGCGCTCGGAAGCCACTCCTCGCCGCGCAGCACGTGCGTGATCCGCATGTCCACGTCGTCCACGATCAGCGCCAGGTGATACGTCGGGAACCCGTCCGACTTCAACGCCACGAAGTCGTCTTGCAGCCGGTTCTCGAACACCACCTCGCCCCGGACCAGGTCGTTCAGCGCCGTCTGGCCCTCCTTGCGCATCGCGAACCGGACCACATGCTTCTCCGCCCGGCCCCGCGCCTCCGATTCGGCCGCCGTGATGCCCCGGCAGAGCCCGTCGTACCCCGGCGGCTGCTTCTGCGCCGCCTGCTCCGCCCGCATCGCGTCCAGCCGCTCCGGCGTGCAGAAGCACCGGTACGCCCGCCTCGCCGCGATGAGCTGGTCCGCCGCCGCCCGGTACAGGTGCAGCCGCTCCGACTGCACGTACGGCGCGTGCGGCCCGCCCACGTCCGGCCCCTCGTCCCACTCGATCCCCAGCCAGCGCAGGCTCTCCATAATCCGGCCAACGGATCCCGGCACGAGCCGGTTCTGGTCCGTGTCCTCCACCCTGACCAGGAACTGGCCGCCGTTCGCGCGGGCCAGCGCCCACGCGAAGATCGCGGTACGGATGTTGCCAACGTGCGGGTCCCCGGTCGGACTCGGGGCATAACGGGTTCGGACAGTCATCCGCCGATTGTCGATTGGCCACCGGGCAATGTCGATCCGGCGGCTCCCCGCGTCACTCCGCCGCGGCCAGCTCCGGCGCGCACGGCTCCGCGTACCGCGCCGCCGCATCTGTGAGCTCGAGCTCCGCCGCCGTCGCCACCATGTCCCCGGGCAGCGCCGCCGTAACCGTCAGCGTCCCGCCCGCCGGGTGCGGGACCGAAAGCCGCCACGCATGGAGCTGCTGCCGCCCCGGGCCGCCCTTCCCGTACACCCGGTCGAACCGCACCGCACACTCGATCGCCGCGAGGTGTACGCGCACCTGGTGCGTCCGGCCCGTCTCGAGGTCTACCTCCAGCAGCGCATGCCCCCGCTCCGCGCCCACCACTTCGTACCGCGTCCGAGACATCCGCCCACCCTTGCCGATCATCATCCGCGTCCGGTCCGCCGGGTGCCGTGCGATCGGCGCCTCGATGACCGCCTTCGCCTTGTGCGGCACCCCGTCCGTAATCGCCACGTACGTCTTGCTCGCCGCCCGCTCCGCGAACGCCGCGCTCAGCGCCATCTGCGCCGCCGGCGTCTTCGCCAGCACCAGCACGCCGCTCGTATCCTTGTCCAGCCGGTGCACGATGCCCGGCCGCTCGGCATCGAACGCCCGCGCCAGCTCCGGGTACCGCGCCAGGAACCACGTCGCCACCGATGGCCCGAGGTCGCCCGGCGCCCCGTGCGTCGCCAGCCCCGCCGGCTTGTCGATCGCCAGCAGCTCGCCGTCCTCGTACAGCACGGGCACATCGACGCTCACCGTGGGCGCGTCATGGTCCGTCTCCGGCACGACGACGACCACCAGGTCCCCGGCCGCCACCTGCCCCGACTTCCGCACCGCCGTGCCGTTTACCGAGACCTGCCCGCCTTCGATCAGCCGCTGCACCCGCGCCCGGCTGAGGTCGCTGTACGCAGCAGCGACCACCGCATCGACACGGCCCGGCGCGGGAGCTACGAGTTCTCGCCGTCCGGTTCCGTTTTCGTTTCCCACAACAATGCCCACATCAGGATGATCACGCCGACCGTGATGCACGAATCGGCCACGTTGAACGCCGGGAAGTTCGGCACCTTCACGAAGTCGACCACTTCGCCGTTGCGTACGCGGTCGATCAGGTTGCCGATCGCGCCCCCGAGCATCAGCGCCAGCCCGATCCGCATGATCGGGTTCGCGAACCCCGGCGCGAACAGGTACACCAGGATCGCGGCCATGCCGACGATGCTCGTTATGGCGAGCAGCGGCCCCGCGCCCTGCAGCATCCCGAACGCCGCCCCGCTGTTTGTGATGTGCACGATCCGGATCAGCCCCTCCTCCGGGACCGAGTCGCCCCGGTCGAGCCAGGCCACGATCATCGCCTTGGTCAGCTGGTCCAGCGCCACCGCCACCGCCGCGAGCACGAGGAACCACGCATCGCGGGGACGAAGCTGCGCGCGGCCGCCGGGCCGGGTCGGTTCGCGGGCCGAAGCGTCTTCCACCGGTCTGATTGTCGAGTCTCGCGCGCCGCTTGTCGATCCGCGTCCGGTCACACCTGCAGTACGAACGTGTACCGCCCCGCCTTGCCGCCCCCATCGTCGCGGAAGTCCTCCAGCTCCAGCGCCGCGTTGTAGATGCCGTCGCGGCCGTTCCCCGGCTCCCCCGGGAAGTACAGCTGCGTCGTGAGCACCGGCCTCCCCGGCGCCTGCACCTTCAGGTGGATGTGCCGCGTCCGCCCCGGGTACACCCCCGGGAGGATCGTCTCCAGCGCGTACCGCCCCGTGTCGTCGGCGAACTGGTGACCCCGCAGCCGGTAGCCGTCGTTGTCGTAGACGCCCGCGTCGTCGCACTGCCAGAAATCCAGCATCGCCTTCGCCACCGGCTGGCAGTCCGTCCCCACCACGAACCCGGAGACCACCAGCTTCGTGCCCGTCACCCCCGCTTCGATCAGCGAAGCCCGCTCCGGCGAGTTCGGCGTGAAGTACGGGCCCTCCGTCTGCGCCAGCGTCGCGTCGTCGTCGTCATCGTCCCCGCAGGCCGGCGTCGGTTCGAGCGGCGCCACGCTCGTCGCCGGAGAGCTCGCTGTCGCCGTCGCGCTTGCCGTCGAACCACCGCCCGCCGTCGCCACCGATGTTCCCGTCGCGGGCCCCTGCGGCGGCGTCGCGCTGCCCGTCGTGGGCGAAGCACTCGGCGCCTCGTCCTTGTCGTCACAGGCGCCCAACAGGAACGGGATCGGCAGCGCGCCGCCAATCCAGAGGATGCGGCGGCGGCTCAACAGCCGGGGGACGCGGATCGTCACAGCTCTACCTCGAACGCACACCTGGTGCGGCCGCGCTACCGTTGCACCCGCAACGTAAATGGCCCGTAAGCCCCCGCCCGCGTGGCAGGATGTAACGCCACCCGGTACCCTGAGACAACACGCTGAGTCCAGGCACAAGGAGCGCGCACATGGCGATGCAGGCAACCAAAGAGATGCGCCCCGACGGCAAGGTCCGCCTTCCCCCCGGCCAACACCTCACCACCGGCTGGCCCGTCCTCCACTATGGCAGCGTCCCCCGCGTCGACCTCGCGACCTGGAAGCTCCATGTCTGGGGCCTCGTCGAAGAAGAGAAATCCTTCACCTGGGACGAGTTCAGCGCCCTCGGGCAGACCACCGAGGTCAGCGACATCCACTGCGTGACCACCTGGAGCAAGTACGACAACACCTGGGAAGGCGTACCCTTCTCCGCGTTCCTCGACGCCATCCAGCTCAAGCCCGAAGCCAAATACGCCATGCTCCACAGCTATGGCGGCTACACCACCAACGTCCCGCTCGCAGACCTCAAGCGCGAAGGCGTCCTCTTCGCCACGAAGCACGACGGCGAAGAGCTGACGAAAGAGCACGGCTGGCCCCTCCGCCTCGTCATCCCCCACCTCTACTTCTGGAAGAGCGCCAAGTGGATCGGCGGCATCCAGTTCCTCGACCGTGACCGCCCCGGCTTCTGGGAAACCTACGGCTACCACATCTACGGCGACCCCTGGCGCGAAGAACGCTACTCCTAGGGGCCCCACGCGCCACGCCGCCCCCCGCGACGCGGACGTAACTCCACGCCCCCGCGACAGCGGGGTAACCTGCGCCCCGCGAAAGCGGGGTAGTCCGCCGAGCCCAGCCTCGGCGGAGCGTCTAAGCCCAACCCCTGCCCCGCGGCAGCCTCGCCCCAGCGCGCGACGCCGCAGCGCCCGCCCGCCTCGCCCGCGACCACCTCCCACCACGCACAGCGCCCGTCCCCACCCCGAGTCCGGAGACGCGGCGCTCCGCTCTCGCGCAGCCATCCGGTCCCGCGGTGCGCCCGATCGCCCCCGTTGAGCGCGACACCGGCGGTGCGTCGCGCCCCGCGCCGCCGGGTAGTCCGCCTCTACAGAGTGCGCGTGTCGTCGGGAGGTGGGGGTTCTTCGTTGTCGACGAGGGGTGGTTCGGGGCGGAGGTCGTCGTCCATGGCGGCGACGTCCGGCTCGTCGGTAGGTGGTGGCGGTTCGTGGCGGAAGGAATCGCGGAGCGGGGGCTCGTCGAAGATGACGTCGACCTCGTCGCCGTCGGTGCGGCGCATTTCGATGCGGTAGCCGAGGACGACCGCGACCACGACGCCGAGGGCCACGAGCAGCGAGGCGAAGAGGGCGACGAAGAGCACGACGACGAGCGGGAGGTCGAGGAGGGTGCGCTCGTCGTTGCGGACGACGACGTGGCGGACGAGGCCTTCGTGCCATGCGGATTTCATGGTGTCGCGGAAGGAGAGCCGGTCTGGCATTCGAGTGTCTCCCTGGGTGGGCTGGATGAGGGGTGATGGGGGGCGCCTGGGGCCCCTCATGGGCGGGTGGGGCCTATCACCCTGCCCCTCTCACGCTGCGGCGGGCGAGAGGGGAGAGCGGTCGTTGCTATAGGCCGTTCTTGGCGATGTGGGCGAGGAAGGTGCGGGTGCGTTCGCGGGCTTCGGGGTCCCCGGTGACGGGGAAGACGGAGGCGTTGATGTCGGTGACGCCGGCTTCGGCGAGCTGGCGGAGCTGGGCGCGGAGGGAGGTCTCGTCGCCGGCGAGGGCGATCTGGGCGGGGCCTTCGGCGCCTTCGATGTCCATGACGGCGCGGTAGGAGGGGATGTTCGTGTAGACCTGGAAGACCTTCGCGGCGGTTTCGCGGGCGGACTCGACGGAGCTGGTGAGGGCGATAGGGAAGCCGGACACGATGCGCGGCTCGGGGCGGCCGGCCTCGGCGGCGGCGGCGCGGATGGTCGGGACGGCGGTCTGGCCCAGGTATTTCGGGCCGCCCATCCAGGTGGCGGTGCCGTCGGCGAGGCGGCCGGCGACGCGGAGCATCTGCGGGCCGAGGGCGGCGATGAGGGTGGTCGGCGGCTTCGCGGGGATGGAGATGGCGCCGTTCACGCGGTACTCCTCGCCGGTGAAGGCGACCTGCTCGCCGCGCATGAGCGGCATGAGCACGGAGAGGTATTCGCGCATGTGGCGGACGGGCTTCGAGAAGTCGAGGCCGAACATGCCTTCGATGATCATCTTGTGGCTGAGGCCGATGCCGAGGGTGAAGCGGCCATCGGCGGCAGCGGAAGCGGTGAGCGCCGACTGCGCGAGGGCCAGCGGGTGGCGGGGATAGGTGGGGACGACGAAGGTGCCGAGCTCGATGGTGCTGGTCTCGCGGCCGGCGAGCGCCATCATCATGATGCCGTCGTAGCTGAAGATGTTCGGGACCCAGGCGGAGGCGAAGCCGTCGGCCTCGGCCTGCTTGATGTGACCGATGAGCTTTTCGACGGGGCCGTTGCCGTCGATGAAGATGCCGATGCGCATGGTTGTGTCCCCCGGGCGAAGTGAGGCCACTGTACGCAATCACGGGCCGGGCCGGAACCGTGGGGCCGGGCTGCGGTGGTGCGGCGGGGCCGGTAGACTCGCCGCATGCCGTATGTGCGCGTCAACGCGGGCCGTTTCTACTACGAGCAGCATGGTTCGGGGCCGGACCTGCTGTTCCTCCACGGGGCGGGTGGGAACCACCTCTCGTGGTGGCAGCAGGTGCCGGTGTTCGCCGAGCGGTACCGGGTGACGGTGTACGACGCGCGCGGCTGGGGCCTTTCGAAGGGCGATACCGCGGCGGCGGGCCGGTGGGTGCTCGGCACGGACGCGGCGGGGATCATGGCGGAGCTCGGGATCGAGCGGGCGCACATCGTGGCGCAGTCGATGGGTGGGCGGGCGGTGGCGGGGATCGCGCGGATGGCGCCGGGGCGGATCCGGTCGTTGGTGTTGTGCGGGACGACGGCCGGGGCGACGAATGACCGCATCCGGGAGCTGCAGGACGTGCTCGCGGGAGAGCGTGGCGACGGCGGGCTGCGCGAGCACGCGCTTTCGAAGCCATTCGAAGCGGCAAACGCGGCGCTGGCCCTGCTCTACCGGCAGATCAACGCGCTCAACCCGCCGCGGCCGCGGGGGCTGTTGGGGCGGCCGCCGGCGGGCTACCGGGGGAGCATGCACCCGGTGCTGACGGCGCTCGGCGTGCCGGTGCTGTTCGTCGTCGGCGAGTACGACCTGATCACCTCGCCGGAGATGATCCGGGAGGCGAGCGAGCTGGTGCCGGGCTCGCGGGTGCACGAGATCGCGGGCGCGGGCCACTCGGCGTACTTCGAGCGGGCGGGGGAGTTCAACGCGGTGGTGGGGGAGTTCCTCGCGCGGGCGGACGGGGCTGCCGGCTCGGCGGCGGCCGGGGGGTAGCGACGGCGGCAGGGCGGGCGGGATAGGGTGGGGCCACCACGCGCGGGAGGGTGGCCATGGACGACCGGCCGGAGGAGCTGACACGGCGGGAGCAGGATGTGCTCGACCTGGCGTCGGCGGGGCTGACGAACGACGAGATCGCCGCGCGGCTGGGCCTGACGCACAACGCGGTGCGGTTCCACCTCAAGCGGGTGCACGCGAAGCTCGATACGGGCGGGGACCGGCGGTCACTGAGCGGGTGGCGGCGGTGGGTGCCGGGGCTGGGCCTCGGGCTGGGGATGGGGAAGGCGGCGGTCGTGCCGGTTGTTGCGATTGGGGGCCTGGGGGTGGCGCTCGCAGGGGCCGCGGCCGTGTACTTCCCGTCCGGGGGCGGGGGAGCGGCGCCTGCGGTGACACCGGGCGCGGATGGCCGGTACCCGAACGGCTGCCCGGCTTCGTTCACGGCGCAGCCGGACATCCCGACGCTGGCGGATTACGCGGCAGCGTTCGGGGTGCCGTACGAGGAGCTGGTTGCGCTCAACCCGGAGCTCCCGGCGAGCGGTGTGCTGCCACTGGGGGCGAATGTGCGGGTGCCATACCGGGAGGATTCGGGGTGTGGGGAGCTGGTGGCGACGCCGACACCGTGATGGCGCGGGCTAGAACGGGAGGCCCTTCGCGCCGTGGACGCCCTTGAGGGCGGCGATTTCGCCGGTGTGCGCGGAGAGGTGCACGAGGCCGAGGGCACCGATGGACTGTGCGAGTGAGACGGTGCCGCCCGTGATACCCGGGACCTGGCGGTCCAAGTCGGTGTCGGGCGCGGCGGCGAGGTAGTCGAAGAGGGACTGGAACACGTCCGTGGCGTAGTCCCGGAGGCCGACGAGCTGGTAGGGCGCGTCCGACCAGCCCGGCACCTGCATCAGGCTCGGCGACGGGATGCCGGTGCGCTGCTGCCAGCCGGGGTCGGCCGCGAGGGGTTCGAGGCCCTGCGCCGTCTGCCGGGCGAGGAGATCGAGGCCCACGAGGATGTGCGCATAGATGGGCAGGATGGCGCCGATCGTGGCGCCAGGGACGCGCTTCGTCGCGAGGTCGTCCGTGAGGTCGCCGGTGGCGGCGTCGAAGACGAGCTTCGCCATTTGGAATTGGGTGGTCAGCATCTCGGCGCGGGTGGTCATGGGGGGAACCTCCTGGTGCGGGCATTGTGCGCCGTTGTGGGAGGAGTGCGAAGCGGGGTGGCACTGCGGCGTGAGGGGAGGTGTGGGCTTGCGCGGTCGTACTGAGGGGCCGGGCGCTGCCGGATTGGGGGGCTGCCGCGGGGCAGGGGTTGGGTGTAGACCGGTCTCTGGTCCGCCACCGCTGCCGGGATCGTAGACGACCCGGCCCGTTCGAAGTTACAACGGTCGACGCGACCAGGCCGATCGTCGTCCCGCCCGCCGCTCTCTCATTCGCTATCACCGTGGACCGCCATCCCGCATCCCCTGCGTCGCCCGCGCCGGACAACGGACAACGGACAACCCGCTGATAACTGATGACCGATAACTGATAACCCGCCCCATCCCGCCCTCGCCCCCGCCGTGCCTCCGCGCCATCGGCCCGGTATCGTGCGCACCACAACCTTCCACCTCCGAGGTACCAGCTGTGCGCTACGGCGTTGCCATCCCACAGGCCAACATCTTCGCTACCCCCGATGCCATCCGCGGCGTTGCCCGCGCCGTCGAGGAGCTCGGCTTCGACTCCCTCTGGGTCAGCGACCACATCATCGTCCCCGAGAACTCCGGCTACATCCCCGAGCTGATGGACGAACCCCTCGCCGTCCTCGCCTACCTCGCCGCCGAGACCCGCTACATCACCCTCGGCACCTCCGTCCTCATCGTCCCCTACCGCGACCCCGTCTTCACCGCCAAGTTCCTCAGCACTGTCGACTACCTCAGCAACGGCCGCCTCGTCGTCGGCGTCGGCGCCGGCTGGCTCGAACAGGAGTTCGACGCCCTCAGCGTCCCCTTCGCCGAGCGCGGCCCACGCACCGACGAGTACCTCCGCGTCTACCGCAACCTCTGGGAGACCGAGACCTCCAGCTTCGAAGGCACCTACAAGCGCTACACCAACATGCGCATGTTCCCGAAGGCCGCCCCGAGCCGCCGCGGCACCATCCCCATCTGGGTCGGCGGCAACGGCGAGCCCAGCATCCGCCGCGCCGCAGAGCTCGGCGACGGCTGGCACCCGATTAACCTCGCCCCTGCCGAGCTCGCGACCCTGAACGCCCGCTACCGCGAGCGCTGCGCCGAGTTCGGCCGCCAGCCCGGCCCGATCTGCCTCCGCCACATGCCCGGCGGCCGCACCCGCCCCGGCGGCGACCGCCCGCCCCTTTCCGGCACGCCCGCCGAGCAGGCCGCCGACATCCGCGCCTACGCCGAGGCCGGCCTCGACGAGCTCATGCTCTCCCTAGCGGCCCGCACCCCGGCCGAGCTCCTCCACACCCTCCGCACCTTCATGCGCGAAGTCGCCCCGCGCGTCTGAGCGTTCCCCGGCGCTCGGCTACACTGCCCCTGTGGCCGCCGCCGTTGTCGTCGTGATCTTCACCATCACACCCGATGGGCAGCTCTCCGTGCTGCTCATCGAGCGCGCCGCCGCGCCGGAGCAGGGCCGCTGGGCCCTGCCCGGCGGCGCCCTCCTCGACGGCGAGTCCCTCGACGGCGCCGCCGTCCGCAAGCTCCGCGACGAGACCGGCGTGGCTGACGTCTACCTCGAGCAGCTCTTCACCTTCGACCGCCTCGGCGGCGGCCTCGCCGATGTCGTGGTCACCTACTTCGCGCTCGTGGACCACGCCCGCACCCGCCTTCGCCCCGACCTGGAGTGGCGCCCCCAGTGGCACGCCGTCCGCGGCCTGCCCCCCGTCGCCTTCGAAAACGAGCGCGTCGTCGAATACGCCGAACGCCGCCTCCGCAACAAGCTCGAGTACACGAACGTCGTCTACAGCCTGCTCCCCTCGCGCTTCACCCTCACAGAGATGCAGCGCGTCTACGAAGCGATCCTCGGCGAAGAGATGGACAAGCGGAACTTCCGCCGCCGCGTCGTCGGGCTCGGCATCGTCCGCGAAACGGGCGCCACCCGGAAGCAGGGCGCCCATCGCCCCGCGATGCTGTACGAGTTCAGCGTCCGCGAGCCCATGAGCGTCTGATGCCATGACGCTCGAATTCGACGCCCGCATCACCCTCGGCCCGTTCACCTACGAGGCGGCCTTCGCGGCGTCGAACGAGATCGTTGTCCTCTTCGGCCACTCCGGCGCCGGCAAGAGCGTCTCCCTCCAGGCGATCGCCGGCCTCCGGCGCCCGCGTTCCGGCCGCATCGCCGTCGGCGGCCGCGTCGTCTTCGATAGCGCCGCCGGCATCGACCTCCCCCCGCAGGAGCGCCGCGTCGGCTACGTCGTTCAGGACCTCGCGCTCTTCCCGCACCTCACCGTCGCCCAGAACATCGCCTTCGGCATGGAGCCCGGCCACCGCCGCCGCGAGCGCATCGCCGAGCTCCTCGCGCTCCTCGGCCTCGATGGCTTCGAAGCCCGGCGGCCCGCCACCCTCAGCGGCGGCCAGCAGCAGCGCGTCGCCCTCGCCCGCGCCCTCGCCCGCGATGCCCACCTGCTCCTCCTCGACGAGCCGTTCAGCGCCCTCGACGAATCGCTCCGCTCCGGGCTCCGCCGCGAGCTCCTCCGCCTCCGCCGCGAGCTCGGCCTCACCATCGTCTTCGTCACCCACGACCTCCGCGAGGCCCACCTCCTCGCCGACCGCCTCGCCGTGTTCGATAACGGCCGCATCCTCCAGTTCGACGCCCGCGAGACCGTCTTCCGGCGGCCCGTTTCGCGCCGCGTGGCCTCGCTCACCGGCGTCGCGAACATCCTCCGCGGCACCGTGGTCGACGCCACCGCCGGCGGCGTGCTCGTCGATGTCGACGGCGCGCGCCTGCTCTGCGAAGGCGCCACCGCGCCCCGCGGCGCCACCGTCGACGTCGCCATCCGCGCCGAGCGCGTCAACCTCCGCCGCGGCGAGGGCGCCGGCCCCAACCAGTTCCCCGTCCGCATCATCGAGGAGTTCGCCTTCGGCTCGTCGCACACGCTCCGCCTCGCCCCCGCCGGCCCCGGCCCCGAGCTCGAGACCGAGCTCGCCGCCCGCCCCTACGAGGTCCTCGGCGTCGCCCAGCGCCGCGACTTCATCGCCGAGCTCCCCCCCGCCGACCTCCACGTCATGCCCGTCGCGCCGGGCGAAGCTCAGTACGACAGCCGGCCCGCCACCACCGCATAGACCGGGTCGCTCACGCCCGGGTCCGGGCTCAGGTCGTACACCTCCGACGGCCCGAACCGCTTCGAAAGCCGAAAGTACATCCGGACCAGCTCCGCGTGCCCGGCATCGTCCAGCATCTGCCACGCCGCGACCGCCTTCGTCGGAAAGCACCGGTTCGAGAACGTCACCGCGAACGGCGCACGCGCTCGCAGCACCCGCCCAACCTCCGCGAACACCTCGACCGGCCGCGTCAGGTACTGCACCGAGACCGTCACCACCGCCCCGCCGAACGCGCCGTCGTCGAACGGCAGCTCCGCCTCGCGGTTCAGGTCCTGCACCACCCAGTGGGCAAGCTGCGCGTTCGCAGCCAGCTCCTCCGCGTTCATCCCCAGGCCCGTCACGCTCGCGTACCGTCCATCGTCCGGCAGATGCGAGACCCAGCTCGACATCAGGTCCAGGATGCACTCGCCCCGCGGCAACAGGTCGCCGTAGAACCGCCGCACCGCCTCGATCGCCGCATCATCGATGTGCGTCACCATCCGCGGCACACGGTAGAACTCCGCATCGTCCGCCTCGTCGTACCGTCGGAAGTGCTGCGGCTGCAGCGGCGATTCGGCCATCGTCGCCGCATCCTGCCCCGCGCGACGACCGCACGCAACGCCAGCCCCCTCGCTTGCCGCCCTCCCGCCCTTCGCGGACAATGCCGAAGCACATTCGCCTCCTTCCACGGCGGCGCGACCACGAAAGGGACTCCACCCCATGGCCATCAACCTCGGTGACGACGCGAACGAAGCAGCCTGGCGCAAGGAAGTGCGCGCGTTCATTGACGCCGAAGCCCCGCCCGAGCTCTTCAAGGCCGCGTCCGAGGAAGGCGGCCTCTTCGCCCGCATGGGCGCCCTCAAGGACTGGCGCGAGCGTGTCGCCAGGAAGGGCTGGGTCGCCCCCGCCTGGCCGAAGAAGTACGGCGGCGCCGACATGTCCACCGTCGAGCAATTCATCCTCAACGAGGAGTTCGCTGAGGCCGGCGTCCCCGCCAACGTCGGCGGTTTCGGCGTCATGATGATCGGCCCTACCATCATCGAGCACGGCACCGAAGAGCAGAAGGAAACCCACCTCGGCGGCATCCTTCGCGGCGAAGTCATCTGGTGCCAGGGCTATAGCGAACCCGGCGCCGGCTCCGACCTCGCCGCCCTCCAGACCCGCGCCATCCGCGACGGCGACGACTACGTCATCAACGGCCAGAAGATCTGGACCACCGGCGCTCAGTTCTCCGACTGGATGTATATGCTCGTCCGCACCGACCCGGACGCGCCCAAGCATCGCGGCATCACCTACCTCCTCGTCGACATGCACGCCCCGGGCGTCACCGTCCGCCCGCTGACCACGCTCGCCGGCACCCAGACCTTCAACGAAGTCTTCTTCGAAGATGTCCGCGTCCCCGTGCGCAACCGCATCGGCGAAGAGAACCGCGGCTGGTACGTCGGCACCACCACCCTCGACTTCGAGCGCAGCTCCATCGGCAGCGCAATCGGCACCCGCAAGCAGCTCGAAGGCCTGATGCGCCAGGCCAAGAGCGCCGACCGCCCCGAGGCCTCCTTCGATCGCAACCCCAAGGTGAAGCACGAGTTCGCCGACCGCTGGATCGAGTGCGAAGTCGCCAAGATGCTGAGCTACCGCGTCGTCAGCATGCAGGCGAACAACCTCATCCCGAACTACGAAGCCAGCATGTGCAAGATGTACTCGAGCGAGATGCAGCAGCGCATCGCCGCCCTCTCCATGCACCTCTACGGCATGCACGGCAACGTCCGCAACCGCAGCTCCATGGGCTACATGTCGGCCGTCTCCTCCACCATCGCCGGCGGCACCACCGAGATCCAGAAGGGCATTATCGCCACCCGCGGCCTCGGCCTCCCGCGCGGCTAAACCCAAGTCCACCGCCACCCGCGGCCGCCTGCCCGGCGTATACTGGGGTCATGACCCAGGTACACGAGCAGGCGGCCGTTCTGCTTCCGGTAGCGGGGAAGCCACGCATGGGCAAGGTCCACACCAGCGTCACCATCACCAACAACCGGGACGAGATCCTCGCTCAGCATGGCCTGCTGCCAGCTGCGGAGGTCCGGACGATCACGCTGGAGCGCATCCTCATCGACACCGGCGCGGACACCCTCTGTCTCCCGCAGAGCCTGGTCGACCAGCTCGGGCTGGGGGTGCGCGACCGGCTCGTCGTCTCGACCGCCAACGGCATCACCGAGATGAACATCCACAGCGACGCCCACATCGCCATCCTCGGCCGCGACTCCGTCTTCGATTGCATCGCCCTCCCGGATGGCTCGGACCCGCTCCTCGGCGTCATCCCCATGGAATGGCTCGGCCTCGAACCCGACCTCGCCAACCAGGTCCTCCGCGTCCTCCCCCGCACGAAGACGTCCACCCACCTGCACGCCTGACCTACAGCACGCGCGTCACTTTGACGCGCCACACCGGCGCTCCTATGGTTGCGAATCGCCGGCGCCTGCCGCCGCGCGAATCCAGCACCGGATGGGACGAATGGCTGCACCCCTGGACGGGATCAAAGTCCTCGAAGTCGCGAACTGGCTCGCCGGCCCCAGCTGCGCCGCCCTCCTCGCCGACCTTGGCGCCGACGTGGTCAAGGTCGAACCGCCACAGGGCGACGCCTACCGCCACCTCCTCATGCTCGCCGCCGGCTACCAGTACGACTTCGAGGCCTGCTACGGCTTCGAGCTCGACAACCGCGGCAAACGCTCCGTCACCCTCGACCTCGACCGCCCGGACGCCCAGGACGTGCTGCTCCGCCTCGCCGGCTGGGCCGACATCGTCATCACGAACCTCGTCCCCGAACGCCGCGCGAAGTACGGGTTCTCGGTCGACGCCGTCCACGCCGCTAACCCGCGCGCGATCTACGCCTCCGTCACCGGCTACGGCTCCACCGGCGACGACCAGGACCGCCCCGGCTGGGACATCACCAGCTTCTGGGCCCGCTCCGGCATCATGAGCGTCATCGGCGAACCCGACGCACCGCCCCCGACCTGTCGCGGCGGCCAGGGCGACCACACCACCGGCCTGAACCTGCTCGCCGCCATCCTCGTCGCGCTCCGCGTCCGCGACCAGACCGGCGAAGGCCAGTTCGTCGACGTCACCCTTCAGCGCACCGGGCTCTGGACCATCGGCCTCGATGTGCAGTCCTCGATCATCTCGCACGAACAGCCCCGCCGGAAGAGCCGCAAGCAGCCCACCAGCCCCATCACCAACACCTATCTCTGCAGCGACGGGCGCTGGATCTTCATCATGATGCCCACCCCCGAGTACTGGCCCCGCTTCTGCACCCTCCTCGGCCGCGACGACTGGCTCGCCGACGAGCGCTTCGCCACGCCCTACGGCCGCCGCGACCACTCGGCCGAGCTCACCGCCGCCGTCAGCGAAGCCTTCGCGTCGAAGCCCTACGCCGAGTGGGCGCGCATCCTCGACGAAGCCCGCATGATCTTCGCCCCCGTGCAGAACATCACCGACGCCATCGAAGATCCGCAGCTCCGCGCCATCGGCGCCTTCACGAAGATCGAGCACCCCCAACTCGGCACCTTCGAAACCCTCGACACGCCCTTCACCGTCCGCGGCGCCGACATCGGAGCCCGCGGCCCCGCCCCCGCCATCGGCGAACACACCTTCACCGTCCTCGAAGACATCGGCCTCACCCCCGACGAAATCGCCACCCACGCCGCCAACGGCGCCTTCGGCTAACCACGCGCCGGGACCCGTGGCGAAGCCGTAGTCGCGGAGCATCGGCTCCGCGGCCCCCAGTACCATGCCTCGCGGTAGCCCGCCACCACGTCCCACAGGAGGCACCCCATGCGCTTCGGACTCGTCTACGACTTCCGCAACCCCGCCGCCTGGCGGAAGCCCTGGCCCGAGGTCTACCAAGGCCTGCTCCAGCAGGTCACCTACGCCGAGGAGCTCGGCTACGACTCCATCTGGCTCACCGAACACCACTTCGTCGAAGACGGCTACACCCCCTCGCCCGTCCCGATCATGGCTGCCATCGCCGCCCGCACACGGCGCGTCGAGATCAGCACCGACATCCTTATCCTGCCGCTCTACCACCCCGTGAAGCTCGCCGAAGACATCGCCACCATCGACATCATCTCGAACGGCCGCGTCATGCTCGGCGTCGGCTCCGGCTACCGCGACGAAGAGTTCGCCGCCTTCGGCACCAGCCGCAAGGAGCGCGGCTCCCGCATGGAAGAAGGCGTCGCCGTCCTGCGCGGCTGCTGGGGCGATGCGCCGTTCTCCTTCTCCGGCCGGCACTACCAGCTCGACAGCATCGATGTGGTCCCGAAGCCCGTGCAGCGTCCCCACCCGCCGCTCTGGATGGCCGCGACCGCCGAGCCCGCAGCCCGCCGCGCCGCCCGCCTCGGGCTCCACCTGCTCCCCCAGGCCGACCGCGCCGGCGGCTACGATGCCTGGCTCGACGAGCTCGCAAAGCACGGCCGCGACCCCCGCGACTACCGCATCGGCATGATCAAGGCCTGGTTCGTGAGCGCCCAGGGCCGCGACGACGCCGTCTGGCACGAAGCCCGCGAACGCGAACGCTACCGCGCCGGCACCCACGCCCCCTGGCTCCGCGCCGGCTACATCCAGCCCGGCCCCGGCATCGTGCCCATCGACCAGAGCTACATGGTCGGCACCCCCGCCGAGGTGATCCGGCTCATCGACGCCCAGGCGAAGGAGCTCCCACTCACCGACATCATCGGCTGGGCCACCCCACCGGGCATGGACCCCCAGACCATGAATCCCTACCTCGAACGCTTCGCCCGCGAGGTCATGCCCCACTTCCGGTAGGACCGGTTGCCGCAGATACCCCGCCCGGCCTGCACGCCCAACTCCCCGCTCGCCGCGTGCGAGCGGGGAGCTCCGCGCGACACTCTCACCCGCGGGACGGCAGGCTCACCTGCACCGACCCCCGCACCGATGGCCCATCCGGCGCGACCGTCGCAACTTCGACCTCAACCACGTTCTGGCCGTCTTCCTGGCGCTTGTCCACCACGGTGCCGGTCAGCACCAGCCCGACGCCCGCCGGGTCCGGCCGCTTGTACGCCACCCGGATCGTCCGGAACGTCGCCTCCGGCCCGGCCCAGTCGGTCACGAACTGCTGCAGCCACGCCACCTTCAGCAACCCCGGCACGATGATCCCCGAGAAGCCCGCGCTCGCCACCGGGATGCGCTCCGGCGTGGGCGGCGGCTCGCCTTCCCGCGTGAAGAACGCCGTCGCGACCTCCTCGCTCGGCATCCGCTCCACCCCCGGCAGCTCGTCGCCGACATTCACGTCTTCGAAGTATCGCGTGCTCATGATGCCGCCTCCGCACCCTTCGGGTCGTACTGCGTCACGGTATGCGACGTCTCCGCGACGAGCTCGCCCGCCGCGTCCCGGTATTCCGTGCGCACCAGCACCAGGATCGTGCGCCCGAATCGGCCCCCGAGCCGCTCTCGCAGGTCCGCCACCGAATGCGTCGCTGTCAGCTCCTCGCCGACTTTGAACGGCCGGTGCACCGTCCACTCGCTCTGCGTGAGCACCCCCGTCGGGAGCACCCGCGGCACAGCGCCGTCCGGCAGCCCCACCGTCGGTCGCGGTTCGAGGATCGCCAGCGCCCACGGGCCTGCCTGCCCGCTCTCCTCCGACCACTTCGGGTCCGTGTCGTGCAGCGCTTCGCGCACCTGGCGCACGTCCGAAGCCTTGAGCACGTGCACCACCGGCACCGACTTCACACCGATCAGCGACCGGTGCTCCTCGGTAATCAGGCTCTGTTCCGGGTCCATTCGCGCCTCCGACCTCCCGCATCTCGCGCGTGCCGCCGGCCGCGCGGACCAACCTGCGCGTAGTATGGCCGCGCCCGCCCCAGCACGCGACCTTACAAACGCCCCGCCTTTCTGCGGAACCCAATCCCCGGCGTCGAATGCAAATACAGATTAGGCCCATCCGGCGTAGGGTGAGCGGGTCACACGGCGCTGCCCGCGGGAACGACACCAGCGGATAGTGTCCGATGACAGGTGCGGGAGGTACGTCATGGCGGGGAACAGGGGCGAGCGTCGGCCGGGCGGGTTTCGAGCGAGCCTCCAGGCCCAGCACTGGTTCGTCAAGACCATCCTCTTCGTAGTTGTCTTTGTCGTTGCCTCCCCCCTGCTCGTCGCCTTCTCCGTCGCGCTGTTCGACCCGTTCGGACCGTTCGGCCCCCTGCTGGTCTTCGGCGGCGCCATCATGCTCGGCATCTGGTTCCTCTCCAGCAGCGATAGCGGCGATAGCGACGCCGAAACCCCCGGCGTCGGGCTTCCCCCGCCGCCGGGCCGCGAACGCCCGGCCCGCCCCCCGCGGTACTGCACCGCGTGCGGAGCCGCGTTCGACGCCGGGCGCCAGCTCTGCCCGGCCTGCGGCGAAGCCTGGGAACGGCAGCCCGTCACCGTCGCCTACCTCGCCGACGTCCTGAACGACCTCGCCTGGTTCCGCCACTCCCGGCTCATCAACGAAGATGAGTACGAGCGCCTCCGCGCCCATTACGAAGCCCGCCTCAACGCCATCCGCCCCGAACCCACACGCGCACCCGAACCAGAACCGGCCCGCGCCCCCGAACCCGAGCCGGAGCCCACGCCGGTACCCCAACCCGCGCCCGCACGCCCAACTCCGCCACCGCCCCCCTGGCACGCCACGCCACCGCCACCACCACCCACGTCCCCACCCGTGGCAGGCATGCCGCCACCACCGCCCGCGTCCCCGCCCGTCGCGGGCATGCCGCCGCCACCCCAGCCCACCTCCCATCCCCTCCCGCGGCCACCCGAGCTGCGGCACGCGCCCGTCGCGCCCATCGCCCGCCCCGAAATCCCGCCCTCTCCGCCCGGCCCCACCATCGGCGACATGGGCCGCACCGTCATCGGCTGGGCCGCCGAACGCCAGGCCGACATCCTCCTCTACGTCGGCGCCTTCCTCCTCTCTGTCGCCGCGATCATCTTCGTCGCCTACCAGGGCGGCGCCGTCAGCGGCGAAGTCCGCTTCGCCATCCTCACCGCCTACGCGGGCGGCTTCCTCTCCTTCGGCCTGCTCCTCCACCGCTGGGAGCGCGTGAAAGAAGCCGGCCCCGTCTTCCTCGCCCTCGGTGCCATCCTCGTCCCCGTCGACTTCATCGCACTCCGCACCCAGGTCCTCTCCGAAGACCAGCTCCCGCTCGATGTCCTCTGGCTCACCGGCTCCGCCGCCACCTCCGCCCTCTACTTCGTGCTCGCCCTCCGCGGCTACGGCCGCTGGTACGCCGCCCCTGGCGTCCCCGCCGCCATCGTCGCCTGGGGCTCGCTCGGCTCCGTCCTCGGCCTGCCCATCGAGTGGTTCGACCCCTGGTTCGCCGCGCTCGCATCAGCGCTTTATGTCGCGGCACTCGCCCTCCAGCCCCGCTGGCCCATCCTCCGCCTCGTCCTGCCGCTCGCCCTCGTGATGGGCCTCGCCGCCATCGCCTTCACCCACGTCGCGATGCTCGCCGGCGATGCCGGCAACTTCGCGCTGCCCACCGCCTACGCCCTTGCGACCGCCGGCATGGCAGCTGGCCTGCGCTGGGCCAGGCCCGTGCCTGCGCTCGCGTCCGTCCCCGCGCTCGCCGGACTCACCGCCGCCACCACCGCCTGGGCCATCGCCGACCCCGCCCCCGAGTGGATGCCGCTCTTCGCCGGCGCCACCGGCCTCGGCTACCTCGTCCTCGCCCACCTCGACCGCCCGGACCGCGCACGCGCCTGGGCCACGCTGCCGCTCGGCCTCCTGGCCGGCGCCGTCATCGTCACCCACGCCCTCGTCCTCGAAGAGGGCGCCGCCCGCGGGCCGCTTCCCGCCGCCTACGGGCTCGCGCTCGTCGGCGCCGCCGCGGCCTACGCGCGCTGGCGCTGGGCCGAGGCCGCCGCCGTCCTGCCACCCCTCACCGCCGTGGCCGCCCTCACCGCCTCCTGGGCCATCGCCGACCCCGGCGTGAGCTGGTACGGCGCCTTCGCCGCCATCGCGGTCGCCGGCTACCTCGCCCTCGCCCTCTTCGACCTCCCGGAGCGCCGCATCGACTGGCGCGCGCCCGCCATCGCATCCGCGCTCGTTGTGCCCGCCGCCGCCCACGCCGGTCAGGCCGCGCCGGACGCCACCCGCCTCGCCCTCCCGGCCAGCTACGCCCTCGTCGCCGCGCTCTCGGCGCTCGCCTTCGCCCGCTGGCGCTGGCAGTGGCGCGTCCCGCCCGCGGGGCTTCCCGCCATGGCCGGGGCCACCGCCCTCACCGCCGCCTGGGCCCAATGGGAGACGCCCGTCGAGTGGTACGGCGCCTTCGCCGCCGGCACCGGCCTCGGCTACCTTCTGCTCGCCCACTTCGAACCCGGGCCGTACACGCGCGCCTGGGCCGCCGCGGCCCTCGCCTTCGCCGCAGCCGGCCTCGCTGCGGCCCACGCCACCGCGTTCGAACCCGGCGTGATGCGCGCCGCCCTCCCCGCGACCTACGGCGTCGCCACCATCGGCATCGCCGCCGTCTTCGCCCGCTGGCGCTGGCAGTTGGTCGAACCGCCCGCGCTCCTCCCCGCCACCGTCGCGACCGGCGCCATCGCCACCACCTGGGCCGCCTGGGACCTCGCCCCCGAGTGGTGGAGCTCCTTCGCCGCTGCGGCGGCCCTCGGCTACCTCGCCATTGCCCACTTCGACCCCATCCGGCCGCCCCGCAGCTGGGCCGCCGCCGCGCTCGTGGCCGGGTTTGGCGCCGTCCTCGCCACCCACGCCCTCATCGCCCGCGAAGACGCCACCCGCGCAGCCCTCCCGGCCGTCTACGCCGTCGCCACCGTGGGCATCGCCGCCGCCTTCGCCCGCTGGCGCTGGCAGTGGGTCGAGCCGCCCGCGCTCCTGCCGGCCACCGTCGCGACCGGCGCCATCGCCACTGGCTGGGCCGCCTGGGACCTCGCCCCCGAGTGGTGGGGCTGCTTCGCCGCAGCCGCCGGCCTCGGCTACCTCGCCATCGCCCTCTTCGACCCGCAACCTCGCACCCGGGCCTGGGGCGCCGCCGCGCTCACCGCCGGCGCAGGCGCCCTCGCCGCCACCCACGCCCTCGTCCTCGCCGACGGTGCCGCGCGCGAAGCCCTGCCCATCGCCTACGCGCTTGTGACCATCGGCGCATCCGGCGCATACGGCCGCTGGCGCTGGGTCGAAGCGGGCGCGCTCATGCCGGTGACCAGCTCACTCGCGGGGCTCACAGCCGCCTGGGCATCCGGCGGCATCGCCTTCGAGTGGTACGGCGCCTTCGCTGCCGCCGCCGCCCTCGGCTATCTCGCGCTCGCCCGGTTCGACCGCCCCGCCCGCAGTCGCGGCTGGCGGTCCGCCGCCTTCGGTTGCGCCAAGCTCGCCCTCGGGCTCGCCCACGGCACCGCCCTGGGCAGCGCCGACATCAACCGCGCCGCCGTGCCCGTCACCGACGCCATGGTCCTCGCCGGTGCCTCGTTCGCCGCCGCGCGCTGGCCCTTCTCCTGGCGCCTCGAACCGGCGATGATCCCGCTCCTCGCGCCGCTCACCGCCGCCTCCGCCGCCTGGGCTACCTGGGACATCGACCCCGCCTGGTACGGCGCCTTCGTGGTCGCGGCCGCCGCCGGCTACCTCATCCTCGCCGAGCTCGACACCGCCGCCTGGCGCCGGAACTGGCTCTCCGCGGGCCTGCTCGCCGCCGTCGCCGGTGTCGCCGCCGCCCACGCCGGCCAGCTCGGCGAGGACGCCCCGCGCTACGCCCTGGCGCTCGCCTACGCCGAAGCCGCGGCCGCCACCGCCTTCATGGCTCTGCGCTGGCGCTGGGTCTTCCGCGCAGGCGTCGTCGTCGCGCCGATCCTGGCCTCCGGCGCGGCCGCCTCCCTCGGCTGGGCCGGCTGGGACATGCGGCTCGACTGGCTGCCCGCCTTCGCCGCCGCAGCAGCCGCCGCCTACCTGCTCCCCGCCGCCTTCGACACCGCCCAGCGCAACGGGTGGCGCGCCGCCATGTACACCGGCTTCGTCATCGCCGCAGCCGCCGCCCACGCGGTCGCGACCGGCGAGGCCGTCGCGCGCTGGGAGCTCCCGGTCACCTGGGCGATCGCCCTCGCCGCCTCCACCTGGGATGCCTACCGTGCGCGCGGCCAGGCGCTCCTCGTCCCGCCCGCCGCCGCCTCTATGCTCGGCGGCACCGCGCTCTGGGCCGCCGGCGTTGCGCCCGAGTACTGGGGCTACCCGGCACTGGGGGTCGCCGCCACCATGGTCGCGACCCACCGCTTCTGGGGCCGCGACCCCCAAGCCGCCAGCATCGGCTGGGGCTACGCCCTCACGCTCGCCGCCGGCAGCACCTTCGCCTTCCTCCCGGTCGACTTCGGGCACCCTGCCCACGGCGTCGCGATGCAGGCCGCCACCGCGGTCCTCGTCGCCTGCGCCGCGCTCCTGGCGAACGGCGCGCTCTCCCGGCTCTTCGCCCCCGACCCCGCCCCGCTCTATCCCGTGCTCGAACGCGCGGTCCTCTGGCAGGTGTCCTGTGCCTTCCTCTTCGGCGCCGCCGCCTCGCTCAACAGCGCCCTCGAGCTCGCCGGCGCCGAACGCGCCTGGCTGTTCGTCGGCCTCGGCGCGGCCGCCTGGCTGCCCGCCGCCGCCCTCGGACGCAAGGGCGAGTGGTTCTGGACCTTCGCCCCCGTCGGGCTCATCGGCACCACCGCCGGCGCCGCCCTCGCCGCACCCTCCGATGCCGCGCTCACCGCAGCCCTGGGTGTCGCCACCGTCGCGCCACTCGTCGTCTTCGCCGGTGCGCGACGCTGGATGCTGCTCGGCATCGCCAACTCGTTCCTGCTGCTCGCGCTCTGGGCGGCGTGGCGCTGGCAGGACGTGGAGCTTGCCTACCTCCCGCTCGCGATCGCCGCCCTCGCCATGCTCGAATGGGCCGCCCTCTACCCGCTCCGCCGCTACGTCCGCACCTTCGGCGAAACCGACGCCATCGTCGCCTACATCTCCTGGGGGCCGTGGCTCGTCTCCGGCGCCGTCTCCGCGCTCGTGCTCGCGGACGAAGGCGGCTCGCTCGAACAGGGCGAGAAGCTCGTCACCACCGAGGCCTGGTCGCTCACCGCCGCCGTCCTCGCCATGGCCACTGCCGCGATCGTCGCCGAGGGCTTCCGCCTGCGCGAACGCTGGGTCTGGCTACCGGCCACCGTCGGCCTGCTCGGCGCCACGCTCATGGCCATCGCCACCCGCGAACCCACGAACATCCAGGCCTACACCGCGCCCATCGGCGTCTACCTCGTCGCCGCCGCCCTCACCTATCGCGCGACCCCGTTCGTCTTCGCGCGCCACATGCAGGTCCACGAAGCGGTGATGCTCGCCGGCGTGCTCTTCCTCGTCCTCCCGCCCGCCGAACAGAGCTTCGACCCCGACGGCGGCAAGTTCGGGCTCGAGCTCATCGGCATCGGCATCGTCCTCCTGCTCGTCGGGCTCGTCCTGCACGCGCGCTGGCTCGTCCCCGCCGCCATCGCCACCCTCACCGCCGTCTCCCTCCGCCTCGTCACCGGCGGCATGGTCTCCGTGCCCTACTGGCTCATCCTCGGCGTCGCCGGCACCGTCCTCATCGCCTTCGGCTTCCTCGTCCTCCTCGAACGCGAACGCTGGGACCAGTTCCGCCTAGCCGTCGTCCGCTGGTGGGGCGAAGCCGTCAAACCCCCTCCCGGCGCCCGCCCCCCCACTCCCACCAGCCGCTAACACCCACCGAACACGTCCGCCCGCCCCGCAACGCCCGTCCCCCACGTGTAGCCGGGGCCCCTTGTGGGCCCGAGCGCCAGCCCAACGAATGCCCCACCGAAGGCACCGCCCCAACCCGGCCACCCCCGTCCCGCGCCAGCCCTCAACGCCCGTCCCCCACGTTGTAGCCCGGGCCCCTCGTGGGCCCTTGCGTCAGCCCAACGAATGCCCCATCGAAGGCACCGCCCCAACCCGCCACCTCCGCCCCGCGCCAGCCCTCAACACCAGTCCCCCACGTTGTAGCCCGGGCCCCTCGTGGGCCCTTGCGTCAGCCCAATGAATGCCCCATCGAAGGCACCGCCCCAACCCGCCACCTCCGCCCCGCGCCAGCGCTCGACACCCCTCACGCACCTCCGCCCCCGCCGCTGCCACCCACCCCTCCGCGCTCCACCCCGCCCTCACCAACCCTCTCTTCCATGCCACACCAGGCCCCACCAGCTCCCCACACCAGCCCCACCCGCCTGCCACACCTCACCGACACCAGGGCCTCTGTTCGCGCCTCCTCCGCCGCGGCCGCGACACCCCCACGCCACGCGGCCGCCCGCCTCACGCGCACCCGTGTGCGAACGCGACCCACCTCACGCCGTGGCCATGTGGACACCACACCAATATTCCGCCGCTCTCCGCTCGACCAGCTCTCCCTACCCCGCTCCCCCGTTGCCGCCGGCGCGCTACGCCCGCGCGCCGGCCACCCGCGTCGAGGTCGCGCCCTCCGCGATCAACCGCGCCGCCAGCTCCGGCGAGATCCGGTCCGTGCTGATGCACACGTCGTACAGCCCCGGCGACAGCCAGTCCGTGTCGTAGAACCGCCGGAAGTAGTCGCGCCGCTCGTCGTCGGCGCGCTCCACCGTCTCCCGGGCCGTCTTCTCGTCGACGTGCATGCTCGCCGCGATCTCCCGCGTCCGGGCCTCCTTCGAACCCGTGACCAGCACCCGCAGCACGTCCGGCCGCTGCCGCAGGATCACGTTCGCGGCATGGCCCACGATCAGGCACTCGCCCCGCTCCGCCATGTCGCGGACCACGTCTTCGACCACCCGGCGGTAGTCCGTCGATGTATAGATCGGGTTCATCGCCAGCGGCACCGGGTCCGCGCCGACCGTGCTCGGCAGCGCCGGCATCCGCGCCAGCGATTCCAGCAGGCGCGTCAGCAGCGACGGGCTCTGCTCCGCCTCCGTGATCGCCTCCGCCGAGACGCCCGCTTCGCTCGCGGCGGCCTGGATCACCTGGTAGTCGATCAGCCGCAACCCGAGCAGCCGCGCCAGCAGCTCGGCCACTTCCTCACCCCGTGCGCCGATCTGGCGCGTCACCGTCACGACCCGGACATCCATCGCCTTCCTCCACGAACTGTACCCGGCGGAAGCATACTGCCTCCAACGTCATATGGGGCGGCACATCCCGGCGCCACATCTTCGTCACAGATGCATTGCGCACCCTCAGGAAGTGCCCGTCCCCCAGGCGATCCCGTTCCGCAGCAACGCCTGGAACGCGGGCCCCTCCCACGTCACCCGCAGCGTCGGCGGCGTCTTCCCCTCCGGGTCCACGCTCGTGTCGACGAACGGCTGCACGTTGGTCGCGGGCGTGTGCGCGTGCCCCAGCGCGATGTACGTCACCCCGCCTTTGCCCACGTCGCGGGTGTAGCCGAGCACCCGGGTCTTGCCGTCCGGCTGCAGCGCCGTGTCCCGGTCGTACACGAACCCGAACCCCGGCGGCGACGTGTCCGGCCCGAGCTCCGCCGTCAACAGGATGCGCGTCGAAGCCGGGTCCAGCACTTCGATCATGTACGGCTCGTCGATCACCTCGAAGCTCGCCGGCAACCCGTCGGTCAGCGCGTCCCCGGCCGCGTGCACGTCCACCTGGAAGCGGCGCACCGGCGGATGGTTGATGAAGAACCCGCCCAGCGTCTCGTGGTGCTCGGTCTTCACCATCTTCCGCGCGTGCGGCCGGTCCGGGACGCGCGCCGCCTTTCCGCCGCTCGTGCCATGCAGCCCCAGCCAGCGTCCGCCCGCTTCGATCCAGCGGCGGATCGCACGGTCCTGCTCGGGCCCCGGGATCGGCCCGGCCACGTACGTGATCAGCAGCTGGCTCAGCGGCAGCCACTTCTCGACGTCCTCGAAGTCGTTCCCAACCGACGCCTGCACGTCCTGCTCGGCCAGGTACTCCAGGATGCGCAGCCGCGCGAAGTCGTGGTCGTGGCCCGCGTGGGCCCCGGGCGGGAAGCCGCCGGCTATCACATGCGCGCGCGGTGGTCGGGGTACGGGCATCGCTGGCCTCCTGCTGTCCGCCGGGAGCCTAGCGCCCCGCGCACCCGCTGTGAAGCCATCGACGGCAGCGCCCAACCTGTCTACGCTGCCCCGCATCACGCCGGAGGCCGCCATGATTCGCCGGATCGACCACATCGGACTCGTCGCCGCATCCTGGGAGGAAGCCCGCGCCGTCTTCTTCGAGAAGATGGGCTTCGACATCGCCGGGTGGAAGGGCGTCGGCGAAAAGGGCGTCTACTTCCCGCCCGAACGCACGGTCAACTACTTCATCCAGGTCGGCGAAGGGGACACCGTGGTGGAGATCATCGTCCCTCAGGACGACACCAGTGGCGCGGCACGCTTCCTCGCGAAGCGCGGCCCCGGGCTGCACCACATCGGCTATGCGGTCGACAGTGTCGCCGACGAAGCGGCCCGGCTCCGTGGCAACGGCCTGCGCCAGGTGGACCTTGGCGAGCACGCCGCCGCCGCCTTCTTCTACCCGAAGGAAGCAGCTGGCGTGCTCACCGAGCTCGTCCCCTACCAGGACCCCAGCGCCCGCATCCACACCGCCCGGCAGGCCTGAGCACCTGCCACAGGCGCGAACGTGGCCCCGGACCCGGCGGCGCGAACCCCGCCGGGTCAACGCGGACGGTAGAGGGCGATTTCCCGCCGCTTCGTGATCGTCCCGGAGAGCTTGCGCCAGGGGCGGCCTGCGAGCAGCCCACCGTCGATCACGAGCGACTCGCCGGTGATCCACGCCGCGTCGTCGCTGGCGAGGAAGAGCACCGCGTTCGCGACATCCTCCGCCTCACCCGCTCGCGGGATCGGTTGCATGTCGGCGAACCGGCCGCGCACGCGCTCGATCCCGGCTTCGACCTCCTCCGCGTCGTACTCCCCGCGCGGCCGCGAAGCCGGCAGCGAGGTAGCCACATAGCCCGGACACACCGCATTCACCCGGATGCCGTGCTCCGCCAGCTCGATCGCCGCGGCCTGGGTCATCATCACAACCCCCGCCTTCGCGACGGAGTAGAGCTGGTTCCCGACCCCGGCTTCGAACGAGCACACGCTCGCCGTATTCACGATCGCGCCACCGCCGCGCGCCCGGAGGTGCGGCGCCGCGTACTTCGTGCCCAGGAACACGCTCTTGAGGAGCACGTCCATCGTCATGTCGTACTCCTCGACCGTCGTCTCCTCGATCGGGCCGGACGCGCCGCCGAACCCCGCGTTGTTGAACATGATGTCCAGCCCGCCCCACCGGCTTACGGCGGCCTCCACAGCCGCCCGCACGTCGTCCTCGCGGGCCACGTTGCAGCGGACCGCCGCGGCGTCCGGCAGCGTCGCCGCGAGCTGCTCCGCCACCTCGTGCTGCAGGTCCGCAATCAGGACCCGCGCACCCTCTGCCGCGAACAGCCGCGCGGTCGCCGCCCCGATCCCGCTCGCCCCGCCCGTGATGACGGCGACTTTGCCGTCGAGCTTTCCCATGCTTCCTCCGGCGGGCCAGCCGGGCCCGCCGGGCCATACTCGCGGCGCCACTACGTGACGGCAACCCGCCTTCGCCGTTCCGTAGACTGCGCCAAACACCAGCTGGAGGGTCCCCGTGTTCGCTGCCTGGACTGCCGAAGCGCGCGACGGCCAGTCGCTCGAACGGCTCATCGAAGCCCACCTGAACGAGTTCGCCGAGACCGTCGTCAGCGTCTCCTATCACGTCAGCGAGTCCGGCGTGCACCGAGCACTCGCCGTCTACATCGAGATCGAGGCGGAACTGGACGACGACTTCGTGGCGGCAGCGGAGCTGGCCATACTGCAGGAGTCGCCGCGTTAGCCGGGTGCCGCTGCCGCTTCAGCGGCACCCACGTGCGCCGGCTGCTACCGCACGCTGAAGGTCGCCGCGGCGTTGTTCCAGTGCAGCACCGAGCCCCAGCCCGCGGTGAACACGCCGACCTTGACGGTGTAGTTCCCCGTTCGAGCGCTCAGGGGCACGCGCCAGCTCGCCTGGAACGTCCGGGATTGGCCCGCGGTGAACGACTGGCCGTCGTAGTACCGCTGGTAGACCTTTCGCCCGGAAGAGTCGTACACCTCGATGTCGACCAGAACGGTGCCGGCCGCCGGGGCACGGACGGCGGCGCTGATCGCGACCGTCCCACCACGCCGGACCGAAGTGGTACCGGCGGTCGCGGAGCTGGACCACGCCGCTGGGACGGTCACCGTAGGTGGCGGGGTACTCGTTGCCGTGCCGGTGGGCGTTGGCGTGGCGGTGGCGGTCCGGGTTGGCGTGGGGGTCGAGACCGTCGGGGTCGGCGTTGGCACCGAACCACCGCCACCGACCGGCATCGCCCCGGCGCTGTAGTACGCCTTCGCCCTCGCCTTGAAGTAGCCGCCATCGTCGTCGGCGTTGAGCGAGACCGCGGTGTTGCCGTTGATCGCCGCCGGGTTGGTCACGCCGTCGCCCATCGCGTCGCACGCACAGGTCGTACCGGAGGCGCCGCCGCCGAAGAGGAACGCGTCCACCCCGGCATCGGCGTAGGCCCGCAGGTTCGCACGGCCGGGGTCGTCGAGGAGCCACTCGACGCGATTGTCCTGGTAGTGGCCCCAGGTGTTGTTCTGGGCGCGCATCTTCGTGTTGCCCAGCGGGATCTGCCACATGACGATGGGCCGCGCCGTCTGCGAGCTGAACACCGACAGGTAGCGGACGTTCCGGGCGAAGTCAGCAGCATCCCACCACCGGGAGCCATCGCCGTAAACGTGCTGGTAGAAGCCGGCGTCGCGGTCGGCGAACTCGGCGAACGTGACATCGAAGCCTGCGCCAAGCGAGGCATAGAACGCCGCCGAGCGGCGGGCGAGGGCGTCGATCGTCTCGTTCGACGGGTTCGAAGCAGCCGGGTCAACACCCGTGCCCCATGTGCTCAGGCCGTACCCGATCGCGACGTTCGGGGCGTACCGGTCGCGGAGCCTGACGACTGCCTGGGCCACGCCCGCCAGGTTGTTCGGCAGCCCGGCGAGCTCCGGGAGCCCGCTGCTGCCGACCACGGCGGGGACGGTCGCGGCGTTGTCGCCGCTGGCCCGCTGCTGCCCGAAGCCCCACAGGTCGGGCTCGACATGGAGCACGACCAGTTGGGACGGGAACGCCGCCGCCTTCTGGAAGAAGAGCCGCAGGTCGCTGTAGTAC
This sequence comes from Dehalococcoidia bacterium, assembly GCA_020850615.1. Taxonomy (GTDB): domain Bacteria; phylum Chloroflexota; class Dehalococcoidia; order Tepidiformales; family Tepidiformaceae; genus JADZEI01. Next base: position 121,115 of record JADZEI010000004.1, read on the forward strand.
GAGGCCATCGTGCCGGCGTTCTGCAGGTTCCCGAGGACACCGTCGACTTCGCCCTGGTTGTTCCCGGGCGCGGACTGCCGGATCTGATAGTAAGTGAACACGGGGACGATCCCGTTCGCGACCGAGTCCTCGATGTAATAGCGGACGAACTCGCCACCGGTGTTCCAGGTCGCCCATCCGCTGCCTGTGTTCACACCGCCGGCGAGATACTGGTAGCGGAACCCGGCACCTGTAGCCGCCTTCAGCGCCGCGGCACCGCCTGGACTATCGGACACGCCCAGCTGGACGGTCGTGGGCCAGCGGGCCGGCAGGGGCGGGGTCGCGGCGCCGGCTGTCCGGGCAGCGTCGATGCCCATACCGCCGACGACTACCGCACCCAGAAGTGCAGCGGCCGCAAGCCCGCCCGCCAAAAACCTCGGAAAACGCATGAAAACTCCGCGGGTCGGGGGGCGAACGCCCGCGTCATCAGGCTGAGGGTTGAGCCGTTGCGAACCGAAACGCGCCGTAACGCCTGCGCAAAATCGTTGGCCAAACAGCAGATGCAGGGCGGGACGAGTGTTTACCGTGCCGCCTGTAGTCCGAACCCGCGGTCACCCGGTCGAAGTCAGCACCGCAAGCGAGGTCAGCATCTTCGCGCACAGCTGGCCGTCTTCGCCGGTGACCGCGACGTCGACCACGAACGCCCGATGGTCGCGCTCGACGACCCGGCCCTCCGCGCGGATGGCCGTGCCCGACCACACTTGCCGGAGGAAGTTGATCTTGTACTCGAGCGTCGTGAAGTTCTCGTCTTCCGCCTTGATCGACATGCAGGCGGGCACGGCAACCGAGTCCGCGACGGCCGCGATGAAGGCAGGGTGCAGGTCACCCTCGTGGCCCGCGAAGGCCGCGTCGTACGCGGAATCGACGATCCCCAGGCCGTCGCCCTGTGTCACAACGCGCACGCCGAATGTCGTGAAGGACGGCGACTGCTCGTAAATGTACGTGGGCGCCCGGAGCTCACGATGCTCGAGAGCCGCGATGGGCGCGAGCCCGGGCGGCGGCTCCGGGACCACCGCGAGCGTGCTCGTGAACAGCGCGCACAGCCGGCCCTCCCCGTTCAGCACATCGACCGTGACCGAAAGGTACCGGCGCCCGCGGTGCACCACCCGCGCATCGCAGACAACGAGTCCGCCAACCACCAGTGGCCGGAAGATCTGGGCGCGGTACTCGACGAAGGACGGCCAGAGGCCGTCGCCGAGCACCGTCGCAGCTGCCATCTCTGCCGCACAGGCAGCGAACGCGCCATACGTCCCGCCGTGGATGCCGCCGCCGCGATTACTGAACCTACCGTCGCACGTCCCGGAGAGACGCGTGGTGCCCTCACCCACAGCGTCGACGGTGAGCCCGGTGGCCCGGAACAGGGCATGGTCGCCGCGCCAACTGCCAGGACGGATTGCCGAGCTCAGAGTGCCTCCCCGGGGCGGCATTACGCCGGTTGCCGATCCTCCCTACCGGCGGCCACTCGGTCAAATGCAGGCCAGCCCGCCGCTGGCGGGCACGGCGTCGCGACGAAGCCAGCCAGATGCGCAAACGCATCGCTTCGTGGCCGCGACCGGCGAGCAACTGGCTGCAGCCGCCGCACTGTCCGGCCTGGCAGCGTCCAAAGCCGAGCAGGCAGTCGCAGCGTCAGTAGTGGATGGCGCGGCCAACACCGCCGCCGACGGCGATGGCATCCCCGTTGATGCTCCCGGCCTTCGGCGACGCGAGAAAGGCCACCACCCAGGCCACTTCCTGCGCGTCGATGATTCGCTGGACGGTGTTGCCCGCGGCCATATCGCGTTCGATATCTTCCGGCGAGCGACCGGTGTGCTGGGCGCGCGCAGCGACGACGCCATCTGTCTTCTCAGTGCGAGTCAGGCCCGGGTGCACGACCGTCACCGTGATGCCCGCGGGGCCGAGCTCGTCCGCGAGGTTCTTGGCCATCGCTGCGACCGCGACGTTGCGGATGCTGCCGATGGTGGAGCCGGTCTGGCGCGCCGCGAGCCCGCTGATGTTGATGATGCGCCCCCACCCGTTCGCGGCCATGTGCGGCGCGACGGCCTGGGCGCAGCGCAGATAGCCCATGACCTTCACGTTGACGTCATCCCAGAAGAGGTCGTCGGTGATGTCGCCGAGCTTCGGAACCGGCCCCTGGCCACCGGGCTTCGCAGCGTTGTTCACGAGGATGTCGATGCCGCCGAGTGCCGCGACGGCCTCGTCGACCATGCGCTGTACGTCCGTGGTGACGCCGGTATCGGCCGCCACGGCGACCACGGTGCGGCCGGTGGCTGCGGCGATCTCATCGCGAGCTGCCGCGAGGGCGGCCGCGTCCCGCCCGGCGATGGCGACATCGCACCCTTCGCGCGCCAGTTCGAGCGCGATCGCCTTGCCGATACCGCGGGAGCCGCCGGTGATGAGTGCGCGTTTGCCGGTGAGTTGGAGGTCCATGCGCGGGAGTGTAGCGGCGGCACGGGGCCGCACAACCATGGCCGCCTCCGCTACACTGACCCGGATGAGCGCCGAACCGACCCTGGATCCCGTCCTGCGCATGACCGAGGAGGATTTCGTCGCGAAGTACGTGGACCTCAAACCGGCGTACGAATACGTCAACGGCGAGGTCACACAGAAACCGATGCCCAAACGCCCTCACACGTATGTCGCTGAGGAACTGGTGTTCCAGCTCGGACTCTATCGCCGCGGCCCGGCGGGCGGGAAATCCGGGCCCGAACCGACCGTGAACCTCAGCAGAGGCGCCGACCGGCGCTATCGCGCTCCGGACGTTGGCTACTGGGGCCCGGACCGTGCGGACGCGCAGCCCGACAACATCTTCCTCGCGCCAACGCTCGCCATCGAGATCCAGTCGCCGGGGCAGACCCTCACGCACCTGCGCGCGAAGTGCCGCGAATACCGGGAGCGCGGAACGGCGGTCGCCTGGCTCGTTCGACCGTCGTCGCGGACCGTCGAGGTCTGGGACGAGGCACACGAGGGCGCAGAGCTGCGGGAAGGCGACGAGTTGACCTCCGCGCACCTCCCGGGGCTCGTGCTCCCGGTCCGCCAGGTCTTCGCCGCGCTCGACTGAGGGCGACACGGCCACACGAGAAGTCATGTGCTTCCCGTGCGGCCGGCACGTTGCTCGCTCCCCTAGCTCACCCGCATTTGTTGTAGCCGCAGTTGCGGCAGATGAGGCAGCCTTCGCCGTAGAAGAGGACGGCGCCGCAGTCGGGGCAGCCGACGCCGCTGACGACCGCGTCGTCGTGCTTCGAGGCGTAGGTGTCGACGCCGGTGCTGGCGACCATCTCCTCGGGCGCGATGAGAGTCGGCTGGACGTAGGCCCGGGCACCGTCGAACTTCAGCTCGAGCCAGCGGAAGACGTAGTCCACGATGCTGGTGGTGATCGGGATCTGCTTGTTGCTGGTCGGGCCGCTGGGCTCGAAGCGGGTGTTCTTCAGCTTGCTCGCCAGCTCGGAGAGCGGCACTCCGTACTGCAGGGCATAGCTCGTGAGCATCGCGACCGTGTCCATAAGACCCGAGACCGTGGAGCCCTGCTTGTTGACGTTGATGAACACTTCGCCGGGCGTGCCGTCATCGAACAGGCCGACGGTCATGTAGCCTTCCTGCTCGCCGACGCGGAACTTGTGCGTGATGGCGCTGCGCTCGTCGGGGAGCTTGCGGCGGATGGGGCCGGACACCTGCTGGATGAGCGCCTGGGCGGCTTCGACCGCCTTTTCCTCTTCGGTCTTCGTGGCGTGCTTCAGGACCTGGAGGTCGCGAGAACCGTCGCGGTAGATCGTGATGCCCTTGCAGCCGGTCCGGTAGGCCAACTCGTACGCGAGCCGGACGTCGTCCACGGTCGCCAGGTTGGGGAAGTTGATCGTCTTCGAGACGGCGTTGTCCGTGCCCTCCTGGAAGGCGGCCTGCATGCGGACGTGCCACTCGGGTGCGATTTCGTGCGCGGTGACGAACACGTCCTTCACCCACTGCGGCACTTCCGGCCGCTCGGAAAGATGGCCGCCCTCGGCGAGGAAGCGCATGAGCTCCTCGCTGTAGAAGCCCTCCTCCTTCGCCACACGCTCGAACTGCTCGTTCGCCTCGGCGAGCTCGGTGCGCTTGGTCGGGTCATTCTTGTCGAGGTAATGCGAGCGGATGAAGGCCAGCGCGAAGACGGGCTCGATGCCGCCCGAGCAGTCCGCGATGATGCTGAGGGTGCCGGTGGGCGCGATCGTGGTGCGCGTCGAATTGCGCATCGGGCGGGGGCCTTCGGCGCCGCGCGGGCCGTACATCGAATCGGACCAGTCCGGGAAGTTGCCGCGGACGAGCGCGAGCTGCTGCGAGGCGGCGTCGGCTTCGCGCTGGATGAACGTCATCACGTCGCGGGCGGCCTGGAGCGCCTGCTCGGAGCTGTAGGGGATGCGCAGCTCGATGAGCATATCCGCCCAGCCCATGACCCCGAGGCCGATGCGCCGGATCGCGTTCGAGGTCTCCTCGATCTCCTTGATCGGGTAGTTGTTCATCTCGATGACGTTGTCGAGGAGATGGACCGCACGGCGGACGACCTTACCGAGCCGCTCGTAGTCCACCTGCTTCGCACCCGCGGCACCGGTCGTGAAGTGCCCGAGGTTGATCGAGCCGAGGTTGCAGGAGTCGAACGGATAGAGCGGCTGCTCGCCGCACGGGTTCGTCGATTCCACCGGTCCACGCTTCGGGACGGGGTTCGCCCGGCCAGCATTGATCCGGTCGATGAAGATGACGCCCGGATCGCCGTTCTTCCAAGCGTTGTTGAGCATCGTCTCCCAGACTTCGCGGGCGTTGCGCTGCGCGATGACCTCGCCGGTCGAGGGATGGACGAGGTCGTAGTCGGTGCCGGATTCGACGGCCTGCATGAACGCGTCGGTGACGGCGACGCTGATGTTGAAGTTCTGCAGCGTCGTCATGTCGGCCTTGGTCTCGATAAACGCGTCGATGTCGGGATGGTCGACGCGGAGGATGCCCATGTTGGCACCGCGGCGGGTACCGCCCTGCTTGATCGCTTCGGTTGCCGAATCGAACACCTTCATGAACGAGACGGGACCGCTGGCGACACCCATCGTGGTGCGGACGCGGTCGTTCGAGGGGCGCAGCCGGGAGAAGGCGAAGCCGGTGCCGCCGCCGGACTTGTGGATGATCGCGGTGTGCTTAATCGCTTCGAAGATGCCTTCGATGGAGTCTTCGACGGGCAGGACGAAGCAGGCGGAGAGCTGCTGGAGGTCGCGGCCGGCGTTCACCAGGGTGGGCGAGTTGGGGAGGAAGTCCAGCGATGCGAAGAGCCGGTAGAACGACTCTTCGGCAGCCGCACGATCGCCCTCGGTGCCACCGAACTTGAGCTCGGCCTGGGCGAGGTTCTGGGCCACACGCCGGAAGCACTGGTCCGGCGTCTCGACCGCGTCGCCCTTATCGTTGCGCTGCATGATGCGGCGCTCCATGACGACGACGGCGTTTTCGGAGAGCTCCTCCGGCCTGAACCCGTCCGATTCCATGTCGAGACCCTGCGAAATCGTGCTGACCATGGCGTCCTCCCGTGGTGGTGGGGTCGATAACTCTAGAACAGATGTGCTGAGGTTTACAAGCGGCCGGGGAATGCCGCCGCCTCTTCAACCTCGTCGTTGCGGCGGATGGAGGGGCCCGGCGACAGTCCCCGCACGGTGACCAGCGACCGGCCACCGCTCGCGGCGAGGGCCTCGGCGCTGGCGTAGTGCGCGACCAGGCGCTGGGCGACCGCCTCGGGCCCGTTGGTACGCACCTGGCGGACCAGCTCGTGCGGCCGGAAGTCCCGGACGGCCAGCAGGTACGCCTTCTCAGAGAGCACGAGGCCGGCCACGTCGGCTTCGCCGTCCGGCGTGGTGCGGATCGCGCCGTCGAGACGTTGCGCGTGCAACTCCCAGATCCGGGCGGTCACGAGAGCGCCTCGGCGTGGTCGGGGAGGTCCCGGTTGGCGCTGCCGCCGTGGACCAGCCGCGGCCGCGAAGGCGCGGATTCGGATGGCGGCAGCGGGAGCTGGAGGTTGCGCTCCTGGAGGGTCGCGATCCGGCCCTCCTCGAGGGCGAAGACGGCTTCCTTGAGGGAGGCGAGGTCCGTGAACGGGCGGTACACCGAGGCGAAGCGGATGTAGGCGATGTGGTCGGCCTTGCGGAGGACATCCATCGCCACCTCTCCCACGAATGACGATGGCAGTTCCGGGCGGCCGTCCGCCATGACCTTCGCTTCGATCTCGGCGACGATGCCTTCGAGCTGGGCGACCGAGATATTGCGCTTGCTGCACGCCTTGCGGATGCCGGCGAGCACCTTCTCGCGGTTCCAGTCCTCGCGGCGTCCATCCTTCTTGACGACCTGGAGCGCGGAAAGCTGGATCGCCTCGAACGTGGTAAAGCGCTCGCCGCAGGCCGTGCACTGCCGGCGCCGGCGAATGCCGTCATCGGCGGCGCGGCTATCGGTCACACGGGAGTCGCGGAAGTGGCAATAGGGGCAGCGCAAGGTGCCATAATCCCTGAAAGAGTGTAATCGCCTCAACAGTTTTCGAAGGGCGACCAGCGGATGGTGCCCCATATGTTGTGGCGAGTCAAGGGGTGCGCTACCAGATGTTGTGGTGCGTTACGTCGTGCGAGGAAAGGTACAGGCGTTCGCTATGTCGCGCCGAGATTCGCACGCCGCAGCTGAAGCCGGCGTGCGCTCGGACTGTTTCCCATTTGGGACGTGGAGGATTTAGAGAGAAACAGAGAATGCTGGATCCGAGGGGCATTCAAAGTGGTAGAGTCAACTGGCTGCCAGTCGACCAGTAGCGGCTGGCAGCCATCCCCTCCAGGCAGGACCGGGATATCCCTCCCCGGTCCTGCTCCCTAATACGCGCTAAGTACGACCGACGGATCTCATCCGGGAATCACAACTTCACGTTTAGCGCAGCTTCGCAACCACGTCCGATACGAAGCGATCCATAACGGCGCGCTTCGCCTCCACCGTCCGGCCAAGGTTGAAGTCGGGGACGATGAACTCGTCGACGCCGGCATCGATGTACTCGCCCAGCGTGGCCAGGACCTGGTCAGGGGTGCCGCCCACCACGGGGCGCCCGCCCGCGCGGGTGCGCTCGACGACGGCGGGGTCGTCGGTCAGCGCCAGGAGCGCGATGGCGGAGCGCTGGATGGACTTCGGGTCGCGGCCCAGCTCGCCGCAGTGGCGGTCGAGGATCGCCATCTTCTGGCGCAGCAGCTCGGGCAGGCCCCAGACGTTCCACTCGTTGGCGTACTTCGCGGCGATGCGGAGCGTCTTCTGTTCGCCGCCGCCGCCAATGAGCAGCGGGATGGGCTGCTGGACCGGCTTCGGCGCGAGGGGCGCGTCCGTGATGCTGTAGTACTTGCCTTCGAAGGTCGTGTTCTCGTTCGCGAAGAGGCTGGTGATGACCTGGCAGGCTTCCTCGAGCCGGTCGAGGCGGCCGCCGACCGTGTAGAAAGGGATGTCGTAGGCGGCGTGCTCGTTTTCCTGCCAGCCCGCGCCGAGACCGAAGACAAGGCGGCCACCGCTGATGATGTCGACGTTCGCAGCCATCTTCGCGAGCACGGCGGGATTGCGATACGTGTTGCCGGTCACAAGCGGCCCCAGCCGGACGCGCGGGACCAGCGCGGCGAGCGCCGCCAGCGTGGTCCAGCACTCACTCGTCGGGCCCGAGGTGTCGGCGGAGTTGGGCATGAAGTGGTCGGCGTACCAGATGCCGTCCCAGCCGGTCTGCTCGGCGTGGCGGCAGAGGGTGAGGGTGTCTTCCCAGCTGTTGTTGGGGCCGGGCCAGAAGGCGAAGCGCATGAGGTGACTCCGTGGAGGGGATGGGCGGAGTTTACGCCGGCCGGTGCGGCGCCGCGTGCCGGGAAAGGTCGCCGGCGAGTCGGGATGATTCGCTTATGTCGGGTTAAGGCTAGGGCGCGCCGTGGGCTGGTGCGGTAGCGTGGCAGCGTGACCCGGAGAGACCCAGCGCACGACCTCACCCCGCGGCAGCGCGAGGTGCTCGACCTCATCGCCCGCGGGCTGACGAACACGGAGATCGCGGAGGAACTCGGCATCTCGCTTTCGGGCGTGAAGTGGCAGGTGAGCGAGATCATCGGCCGCCTGGGAGTGGCAGGCCGGGGCGAGGCGGCCGAGTACTGGCTCGACCGGCAGAGCCCGGCGGGCCGCGTGCGTCGGTTATTCGGCGGACTCACGCTGCCGGTCGGCGCGAAGGCGCTCGGGCTGGGCACCGCGGCCGTTGGCGCCATCGCCGTAGTGGCCATCGCCGTGCCGCTGGTCGCGGCGACGCGGGACAGCGGCCGCGACGACGCGACGCCGGCCGCGCTAGCGTCGCCCTCGCCGGTCGCGCCGGTGTTCACTGCCCAGGAAGCGGAGCAGCGGGCGCAGGAGCTGGCGCGCGAGCGGGTGATCGACCCGTCGGGCTTCCCCGAAGGCCCGTACGAACTCGCCGTGCTGAGTTCCGGCTTCGCAGCGGGGGCTACCGACGTGGAATCGCACGTGATCGGCACAACCACCCGGCTTGGCGCGCCCACCGACGTGTGGAACGTGCGGCTCCGCATCGACATGCCGGGCGGCTCGGACGGCGAGGTCCTGATCGCGCTCGAAGATGGCACCGGGGCGATGCTCGCCGGTGGCCGCGTGGGCGAAGCCGCAGAGTGGGCGAAAGGCACGCCGGCCGGGCCAGTGCTCCCGATGGCGAGCGCGACGGCCGACGGGGTGACGTTCACGCTCGCAGCCCGGTGGAGCGGTCCGGAAGCATTGCCGCTCCTCGGGCGCCCGGGCTGGTGCAACCGGGTCGAGGACTCGCGCTACCCGGGGCCCGGCGGCGGCGGGTGCGGCCTGCGGCACGACCCGCTCCCGGCCGGGCAGCACATCGCGCTCGGCAGCTACGGCGACCTTGAGGGCGTGGCGGTGACGACCGGGTTCATCAGCGCGGACGTGGCGCATGTCCGGCTGGTGCGCGTCGACGGGAGCCCGGCATTCGCCTCGATCGGCGACCCGCCGGCGGGGTCCGGGTTCCCCGCGCGGATGTACATCGCCGCCACGCGGTCGGACCAGTGGTTCGTGCGGGCGGAGGCGCTGGATAGCCACGGTGTGGTTCTCGGCGCGGCGGACATCCCACCGCTGACGCCCTGAGCCGCTCGCTCGGGACGGCGCGGCGCGCGATCAATGCGATGCTCCGGTTACAGATCGTGTCGTAGAGACTCATAGCATGTCCCATTCCGCGGTGACAATCTCGTTCCGACAGGTGCAACACATGGTCGGTATCGGGGCGATGCAATGACGGGTACCAGGGCTGATCGGGTGACATGGCCGGCCTCCGCCGCCAGCCTGTGGGCGTTCGGGTTCGCGGCAATGAGCTTCTACTGGGCTGCCGGGGGGACGTTCGGCCTGGAGACGCTGGGCGAGGGGATGCGCGAAGACGCACTAGCGCGCGACCCGGAGCTGATTGCCATGACCTGGCTCACGGGTGTCCTGAAAGCCATCGCAGGGCTGCTCGCGTTGGCGCTCGTGCAGGGATGGGGACGGCGCTTTCCGCACCAGCTCCTGCTCTGGAGCACCCTTGGCGCGGGGCTTCTGTTTGCTCTGTACGCTATCGGCAACGGAGTCCAACACACGATGATGCTGACCGGCGCGAGTCCGATCCCGGACGTGCTGGGGACGGAAGCCGCCGTGCGCTGGCATCTATTCTTCTGGGACCCATTCTGGCTGGTGGGCGGACTGCTGTTCCTTGCCGCAGCCGCGACGTACCGGTGGGGAGGCGCGAAGGCGGTACTGAAGGTTCGACAGCGGCTGGGCATCGAGACGTAAAGGGGGCTGACCGGGCCTGGAGGCGGCCCGAGTTGGACGGCAACAGCATGGGAGGTGGGTCATGACGACGCACGGCAAAACCCCGGCCGGGGTGGCACGCAAGGTGCTCCTCGTGGGGGTGCTCGGTAGCGCGCTGGTTCTGCCGGCGTCGCTTGCTGCGGCGCAGGAGGGCGAGGGCGGCTCCAATGTGATCGAGCTGCGCCACGGGACGGTGACGCTCCCGCCGGGCGTGTCCTGGGGCGTCGGCGACACCGAGTGCGGGTACGGCATGGTCGTATCGTTGCCGGGCGGGAGTTCACTCTGCTTCAGCGAGGACCGGGCGACGGTGTGGGTCCAGTACGAGAGCCAGTCCGACGAGCCGTACGTCCACGCGATCCTCGCCTCGGCGCCGGCATACCAGCTGGTACCGGCCTTCTCGTTCACGCAGACGCCGCCACCTACGGGGCCGTCCGAAACACCAGCGCCGGGCACGCCGTCGCCTGCCATCACGCCGCGGCCGCCGAGTACGGGCAGCGGAACGCGAGGTGGCGGGACTGGCGCGTGGGGCGCTGTCGCCAGCTCGCTCGCTGCAATCGGGGTGGCGGCGGGACTGACGGCCCGGCTGAGGCGGAGGTAGGCACCGGAGCGGCGCCGGCCACGTCGCGGCGGCACCGCTCCCCGGTCTGGTTGGCTACGTGCGGCCGCGGTTCATCTGCTCGATGACTTCGGGCGGGAACTCGATCTTCGCGTCGACGAAGGCCTTGCCGATGGCGGCCTGGGCGGGCGCGAAGATGGTGTTCCGGTTTTCGGCCACCCAGTCGCGGTTGCCCTGCTTCGGCGCGAACTGGCCCTGGAAGCGCGGCATGACGTAGCGCGCCATGAGCTCGTAGCTGCGCTGCAGCTTCTCGGTCGGTGCCCATTCGTGGGCGAGACCGAGAAACGTGCCGAAACCACCGGAGAGCTCGAAGAGGTTCTCGATGGCTTCGATCGCGTCGTCGGGCGTGCCGACGATGACCTCACCGCGGGCGGCCGCGTCTTCGACAGTGTTGCCCATCGGGTTCGCGGGCGTGCCGAGCGTGCCCTGGAAGTAGCCCTCGTAGTGCCAGTCGCGGAGCTTCCGGATCTCGTCCATCGCCTCCTTCTTCGAGTCGGCGAGGTAGAACGGCAGGAGCAGGCGCCAGTTCGAGCGGTCGACGGTCTGCCCATGCTCGGCGGCGGCCTGTTCGGCCCAGTCCCAGGTGCGGTGGAGGTTCACCAGACCGCCCGGCTGGGAGGAACTGACCGAGAGGATGCCCGCGCCGTACTTGCCGGCCGTGACCGGGCCGGCGGGCGAGAAGCTGCTCGCGACGGCGACGTCCATGTAGGGCGCCGTGTACGGGGCGAGCTGGAGGCGCGCGTCCTTGAGCGTGAACCAGTCGGTCTGCATGTCGACGACTTCGCCGCGGAAGAGCCGGATGATCGCGCCGAGCGATTCGTCCATGCGCTGGCGCTGGGTGAGCGGGTCGATGCCGAGCTGGTAGGCGTCAGAGCTGAGGGCGCCGGGGCCGACGCCGAACATCGCGCGGCCGCGGGTCATGTGGTCGAGCTGGACCATGCGGTCCGCGAGGATGAGCGGGTGGTGGTAGGGGAGGCTCGACACGCCGGTGCCGAGCTTGATGGTGCGGGTGCGCTGGCCCGCGGCGGCGATCATCAGTTCGGGGCTGGCGATGATCTCCCAGCCGGCGCTGTGGTGTTCGCCGAACCAGAACTCGTCGTAGCCGAGGCGGTCGAGGAGCTCGGCGAGCTCGAGGTCGCGTTCGAGCGCGAGCGTTGGGTTCTCTTCGGTGCGGTGGAACGGCGCCATGAAGACACCGAACTTGAGCCGTTGCGGACGGAATGCCATGCCTGCTTTCCCCCTGGCGTTTCGCGGGAGGCTAAGCGATAGGCGTCATAGATGCCACCTGTCGACGCGGGGCATAGGAACGGGCCTCGCCGATCGGCGAGGCCCGTGAGGAGTGGTGGCAGATTGGCTCAGTTGCCGCCGCCCACCGCACCAATGGGCTCGACCACCTCGGCGACGCGCACCGGCGCCGGCTGGCGGCCGCCCTTTTCGGCGACGCGGTAGATGAGGCCCTGGCCGCTGGCGAGCTTGATCTGCGCGTGGAGCGCGGGCATGGATGCGAGGAAGAACGTGATTGGCGCCATGAGCGGCCAGATGGCGAACCCGGCGATGGCGTTGCGAAGCGGCACGTAGGACGGGCGCGGCCCGCGCATCTTGTATTCGATGGCGATGAGCGCGAGCAGCGGGAAGAGGCAGAAGTACACCAGTGCTGTGACCAGGGTGACGTAGATGCCCCAGCCGAAGGTGCCGATGAAGTCGCCGTTGAAGAGGGCGCCGAGGTCCCAGGCGGGGCCGGGGAGCACCATGCGGCGTTCGGTCCACCAGTGCGGCATGTCGGCACCGAGGTGCGCGGTGAACTGGAGCGGCACCTGCGTGCCGAGCGTGACGATGTACCACTGCGCCATCCAGAGCGAGTGGACCTTCGTGACCGCGCCGGAGAGCAGGAGGCGACGGTGCCAGCTGGCGCGCGAGCGCGGGTTCAGGCTGGAACGCCAGGCGTAGGGGATGTCACTCGCGCCCCAAGCGTGGCGCACGCTCTGCGCGTAATGCGCGCGGATGGTCTTCCAGTAGCCGTCCGTGAGCACGCAGTCGTTGCCGAGCGGGAGGTAGATGGCTTCGACGTTCACGCGGTCGCCGAGGATGAACGAACACTTGAGGTAGAGGTGCCAGTCTTCGGGGATGACCTCTTCGTCCCAGTAGTCGACGGTGTTGAGCATCTCCCAGCTCAGGGAATAGCAGGAGGTGGGGAAGCGGACGGAGCCGGGCATCGTGAGGTTCGAAAGGCGGTTGATGCCCGAAAGGCCGTCGGGGATGCGGAGCGGGGCGGGGATGTCCCAGATGTTGTTGGAATTGAAGATGGTGGGCTGCCAGAAGGTGCGGTAGCGGTCCTTCGCGGTGAGGAAGAGGTAGTTCAGGGCCTCGAAGTGGCGCTCGTGGAAGACGGCGTCGGCGTCGCAGCTGGTGACGGTGTAGCGGCCGATGTCGTCGCCGCCGTTCTCGATGAGGCGGATGTAGGCTTCGCGGGCGGCCCAGGCTTCGTTGGAACCCTTGCCGGGCGTCTCGTTGGGGAGGCCCGCGGGGTGGAAGGTGGGGAACATCTCGCCGAAGCGGACGCGGTAGCGCATGAGCAGGCGGGCGGCCTTAGCGCGGGCGCCGGGCTCGCGGGCCTCCATTGCGAGCACCACGACGAGCTGGTCCGCGTTGGGTTGGGCGGCGAGGGAATCGAGCGTGCGGGCGAGGCCCTGCTCGCTCTCCTTGTAATTCGGGATGATGACCATGTGGCGGGGCCACTCCCAGGGCCGGGCATCGGGGTGGCCGGGCAGGGCTTCGCAGTACTTCGCCTGCCAGTTCGTGGCTTTCCAGCGGCGGATGCGGACAATGCCGACCAGGCAGGAAACGACAACGGCGTACGACCGAATGATCCAGTAAATGAAGAATCCGGTGACGCCAATTGCGAGTGCAAGCGGTGCGTAGTACGGCGCCCAGAAGAGCGTTGAAACGAGGAAAAGCGAAATGCTGAGGGGAAGGATGTTCCAGAGCCGCTCACGAAGGCGGCCGGGGGAGGCGACCGAGAGGTCGACGGATGGGGTTACCGAATGGAGGTAGGTTGGCTTCTGGCGGGGTGCCCGAACGGCCATAGAGAAGACGCCTCTAACCGAGGTTCTTCCAACGCCGCCGAGGTTAGCTGTCGGGCTACGACCGGAGATAGCCGCTCCGCTTTCATCCGTGGCGTTGCCAGCGCCTGGACCCAAGCGGATTCGCCCCGAGTACTGGTTCCCCCGTCCCGCACAAGCGGACTAGGCGTGCGATCATCGTCGCTACGGGCAGAATTCGCTGTGACACCCTTGGTGTCAAGCAGACAGGTATTCCATAACATTACAAAACCATTCTTCAGGGTAACCTGAAGGCAATTCATGCGTTCCCGGAATCCCGAGACGCGGGACGCCATGCCCGTTACGCTAATGGCCAATGACTGGATTCAAGACAAGCGAACACCTCATCGGCGATCTCCGGGAGATCCGCTTCTGGATCGAGACGGGCACGGACACCATCCCGGGCCTGCTGATCATGGAGACGGACCCGGCTGGGCCGCTGCCCCTGCTGTTCATGCAGCACCCGGCGACGTCATCGAAGGACGACTACTTCGTCCGGGACGTTGCCCTGCGGTGGGCGCAACGGGGGTGGGCATGCGTGGGGATCGACGCACCGCTTCACGGCGACCGTCCGCAGCACGACCCGCTCGCGCTCTTCCGCGACCAATCACGCTACCCGGCGATCACGGCACAGTTCGCGGACGAGGTGACGGCGACGATCGACGCGCTGGCAGCGGCCTACCCGATCGACACCGGCCGGCTGGGCTACGTCGGGTATTCGATGGGGAGCATGCTGGGCATCCCGGCGGTCGCCCGCGATGGGCGGTTCAAAGTTGCGGCGTTCTGCCTCGTGGGCGAAGGCGGCATGGTCGGCCCGGCGGATGGCCCGGACGTGCAGGCCCTGGGCGGCGTCGCCGTGCGCATCGTTGGCAAGACGAGCGACCAGCTCATCCCCCGGGCGGCGACGGAGGCGCTCTACGACGGACTGCCGGGGGTGAAGGACGTCGTTTGGCTCCCCGGGGGCCACTTCGAAATCGGGCCGGACGTGATCCGTGCCGCCGAGGAGTGGATCAAGGACCGGCTGTAGCGGCGATCGAGGCATTCGTCGGGATCCCACGAGGCAGCGAGCCCGCTACCCTGTGGCATCCCAGCGCAGAGGAGCTCCCCATGGGCAAGGTCGTCATGTACGCCTCGGTGTCCGTCGACGGCTTCATCGCGGACAAGAATGACGATCCCGGACCGCTGTTCGACTGGTTGACCAGCGGTGACGTGCCGTTGGACGACAGCGGGGTCCTGAAGGTGTCGCAGGCGTCCTACGACCACACGCGGCCTTACTGGGACCAGATCGGGGTCACCATCGCCGGCCGGCACGTCTTCGACATGACGGACGGCTGGGACGGCCAGCCTCCGAGCGGGGTCGGCCACGTGGTCGTCGTGACGCACCGGCCGGCGCCCGAGGGCTGGGACCCCGGGGCGCCGTTCCACTTCGTGGATGGCGTCGAGGCAGCCGTGGCCAGGGCGCAGGAGCTGGCGGGTGAGCGCATCGTGGAAATCGCCGCTGGCGACGTGGGTGGTCAGGTGCTTGCCGCGGGCCTGGTCGACGAGGTGCGGATGGACGTCGTGCCGGTCGTGTTCGGGTCCGGCAAGCGCTACTTCGGGTCGGTCGAGGCGCAGCACCTGCTTGAGGACCCGGACGTGGTGATCCAGGGCAACCGGGTGCTCCACCTGCGTTTTCGGGTGCGCCGTTGACCGGTGTGAACGGTACGCGAAGGAGTCGATGGCGGCGGGCGACGCGAGACCGGGCTCAGGCTGCGTCAGCGTCGGCCAAACGGTGTTGCCTGGCAGGAGTGAGTCCTGTTAGCGGACTCCGGTGCCATAGGAACGCACCGGGACGCGGAGGCGGCCGGGCACGGGGACCGGCCGGCGCGGGAGCTCGACGACGGGTTCGGGGCGGGCGCTGACGGCGAGCACGCCGGCGAGGACCTGCCGGAACGCATCGGGCGAGGTGGCTGCCTGGCGCAGGTCCAGCACGGGCACCGGCGGTGCTGCGGGCTTCCATTGCACTCCGCTGACCCATTCCATGGCTCTCAGAATAGGGAGGGTTCGCCGGGGCGGTAATTGGGGAAAAACCCGCGCCCGTGTCAGGGTCTGGCCGGCGTCCCTAAGGGGCGCCTTCGCGGCTGTTGGCTATTGGCTGTTAGCTGTTGGCCTCTCGGGGTGGCGTGGCGCACCTGCGTCCGGACGGCCGGACGAGCTGCCGCGCGCGCAGCGAAGCGGCCGCTGGCGAGTTCGCCAGCGGCCGCATGGGGATATGGGACCAGCGCCGGGGTTTACTTGTCCCGGACCACCTCGCCAAGGGCGGCCTGTGCGGCCGCGAGGCGGGCGATGGGCACGCGATACGGGCTGCAGGACACGTAGTCCAGGCCCGTGCGCACGAAGAAGTTGACCGACGCCGGGTCGCCGCCGTGCTCACCACAGACGCCGACCTTCAGGTTCGGGCGGGTGGCCCGGCCGCGCTCGGTGCCGATCTCGACGAGCTGGCCGACACCCTCCTGGTCGAGCACCTGGAACGGGTCATCCGGGAAGACCTTGCGTTCGACGTAGGCGGGGACGAAGCGGCCGGAGTCGTCACGCGAGATGCCCATGGCCGTCTGGGTGAGGTCGTTCGTCCCGAAGGAGAAGAACTCGGCGATCTCGGCGATCTTCCCGGCCATGAGGGCGGCGCGCGGGAGCTCAATCATCGTCCCGACCATGTACTCGCCATCGAAGCCGACTTCTTCGGCCATGCGGCGGACGATGTTGCCCTGGTTCTCCAGTTCTTCGGGCGTCTGGACCAGCGGGATCATGACCTCGGGGAGAACCGTCACGCCTTCGGCCCTGACCTGCTTCGCAGCGGTGAAGATGGCGCGGGCCTGCATCTCCGTGATCTCGGGGTAGACCATGCCGAGACGGCAGCCGCGGAAGCCGAGCATCGGGTTGGCCTCGCGGAGCGCCTCGATCTTGCCCTTGAGGACGCCGAAAGCCACGCCCATCTTCGCGGCGAGGTCGTGGATCTCCTCGTCGGCGTGGGGGAGGAACTCGTGGAGCGGCGGGTCCAGGGTCCGGATGGTCACGGGGAAGCCGTCCATCGCCCTGAAGATGCCCGCGAAGTCCTCGCGCTGGTAGGGCTCGATCTTCGCGAGCGCGGCGCGGCGTTCCTCCTGGGTTTCGGCGACGATCATCTCGCGGACGGCGTCGATGCGGCTGCCTTCGAAGAACATGTGCTCGGTGCGGCAGAGGCCGATGCCTTCCGCGCCGAAGCCGCGGGCCGTGCTGGCGTCGTTCGGCGTGTCCGCGTTGGTGCGGACCTTCACCTGGCGGAAGCCATCGGCCCACTCCATCAGCATTTCGAAGTCGCCGCTGAGCTCGGGGTCCTCGGTCTCGATGTGGCCTTCGAGGACGTCGCCGGTGGAACCGTCGACGGTGATGTAGTCGCCCTTGTTGATGGTGGTGCCGTTGGCGGCGAAGCGCCCGGCGGCGACGTCGATGCGGAGCTCGCTCGCGCCGGCCACGCAGGGCTTGCCCATGCCGCGGGCGACGACGGCGGCGTGCGAAGTCATGCCGCCGCGGGCGGTGAGGACGGCCTGGGCGGCGACCATGCCGTGGAAGTCCTCGGGGGCGGTTTCGGGGCGGACGAGGATGACCATTTCGCCGGTGCTGGCGAGCTGCTCGGCCTCGTCGGGGTCGAACACGACCTTGCCGGTGGCGGCGCCGGGAGAGGCAGGGAGGCCGCGCGCGAGCAGGTGCGCGGCGGCGCGGGCCTCGGGCTTGAGTGTGGGGTGGAGGAGCTGGTCGAGGGCGGCTGGCTCGACGCGGCGGACGGCCGTGGCCTGGTCGATGACGCCTTCGTTCGCCATCTCGACGGCGATGCGGACGGCGGCGAATCCCGTGCGCTTGCCGGTGCGCGTCTGGAGCATGTAGAGGCGGCCGCGCTCGACCGTGAACTCCATGTCCTGGACGTCTTTGTAGTGGGCTTCGAGCTGGTTCGCGATGGTGATGAACTGCTGGTAGACGTCCGGCATCTCGCGCTCGAGCTCGGAGATGGGACGCGGTGTGCGGATACCGGCGACGACGTCTTCGCCCTGCGCGTTGATGAGGTATTCGCCGTAGAGGCGCTTCTCTCCGGTGGAGGGATTGCGGCTGAAGGCGACGCCGGTCGCGCTGGTCTCGCCAAGGTTGCCGAAGACCATGGTCTGGACGTTCACGGCGGTGCCGAGGCTGTCGCTGATCTTGTTCAGGCGGCGGTAGTCGACGGCGCGGCGGCCGTTCCAGGACTTGAAGACGGCGATGATGGCGGCTTTGAGCTGTTCGACCGGGTCGTCGGGGAATTCGACCCCGGCGTCCTGGCGGACAATGTCCTTGAAGCGGGCGGCGATGGCATTGAGCTCGTCGGGCGAGAGCTCCTGGTCTTCGCGGCCGGCCTTCACCTCGTCCATGACGTGCTCGAAGCGGTCACCGTCGACGCCGAGGACGATCTTGCCGAAGAGCTGGATGAAGCGGCGGTAGGCGTCGTTGGCGAAGCGCTGGTCGCCGGTGAGCCGGGCGAGAGCTGCCTTCGTCTCCGCGTTGAGGCCGAGATTGAGGACGGTGTCCATCATCCCGGGCATGGAGAACTTGGCGCCGGAGCGGACGGAGACGAGGAGCGGGTTCTCGGCATCGCCGAAGCGCTTGCCGGTCGCCTGTTCGACATCGCGAAGGGCTTCGAAGACCTGGTCCAACAGGCCGGCAGGGAAGTCGTCGTTCGCGGAGTAGTAGTTGCAGGCCTCGGTGGTGATGGTGAACCCGGGCGGCACCGGGGCGCCAATGCCGGTCATCTCCGCCAGGCCGGCGCCTTTGCCGCCAAGCAGATCCCGCATGGAGGCATTGCCTTCCCGGAAGAGATAGACATACTTCGTAGCCATTCGCACCTCGCTTCATCGTTTCGCGCCGGGCTTCCCGGGGGATGGGCGTGTCACGCTGCGGCCGACCCATGAACGCGGCGTTCCACGGCCTGCGCGGAGTATGGCGAAAAACTAAGGGAATGCCCATGGGGAAGATCCCGCAACAGGCGGCGCAGCTGTTACGAGATCGCGTCGAATCGCGGGTCCGATATCGCGACCCGCTCGCATGGAGGTGGTGCGGTGCTGTTTCCCAAAGCGGCCTGGCAGGGCATCGCTGATGGCTCCATCACGCTGGCGTTCCGGCGGTGGGCGGCGCCGCGGGCGAAAGCCGGGAGCCGCCACCGCACGCCCTACACGCTGATCGCAATCGATGCGGTCGACCTGGTCGACCCCGGGGAGATCACCGGCGCGGAGGCGGTGGCTGCGGGATACGCAAGCGCGGAGGAGCTGCTCGCCGGCCTGCGCGGGGAGCCGGGCACGCCGGTGTACCGGGTTGCCTTTCACGCGGTGGCCGGGGACGCCCGGGCGGAGCTTGCTTCGACGGTCGGGCTGTCACCGGCGGACGTACGCGCGCTCCGTGCGCGGCTGGCACGGATGGATGCACAGAGCGAGCCCTGGACGGCGGCAACGCTCGACGCGATCCAGCGGCGGCCGGGCGTGCGGGCGGCGGACCTGGCCGCTGAGCTCGGCAGGGAGACGCTGGCGTTCAAGCGCGACGTCCGGAAGCTCAAGGAGCTCGGGCTGACGCTGAGCCTGGAGGTCGGGTACCGGCTTTCGCCCCGGGGCGAGGCCTACCTCGTGGCCCTGCCCGGTAAACCGGGGCTTACCGAGCTTCCGACCAAGGGCCAGCGGGAATAGCACCGGTCGGGGCGGCCGCCCGGGCGCGGGGTTCCGCTACAATCGAGGGGATGCGAATCTTCCCCCTTCTTGGCGTGGCCCTCTTCGTGGCCTCCGTGGGCACTGCGTGCGCCACGGGTTCGGCCGCCTCCCCCGACCCGGTCCCCGCTACCCCGGACGCGCCGGCGATGACCCAGATGCAGGTGTGGTCCGCGCTGCGGATCCACGTGGTGTCGCTGCAGCACAAGGCCGACCACACGGCCCTCGTCGGCTGCGCGGCGACCGAGGCGACCTACCACGGCGCCGGGATCTGGCACTGCGGCAACTGGGTGCTCAACGAGCGGACGCTCGAGATCATGCGAGACGACGGCTCGGCTGCGAACACCGGGCACGTGGGCGGTTCGCACCAGTAATCCGCCGATCAGTCGTGGCCTTCGACGAGCTCCAGCATGAGACCGTGCGCGGCCTTGGGGTGCGTGAAGACGATGCGCCGGCCCTCTTCCTTGCCGGCGGGGCCGCTGACATCCACGAAGGACACATTGGCCTGCGCCAGGCGCGCGAGGTCGGCGTCCAGGTCGTCGGCGCCGAATGCGAGGCGGTAGATCCCCTCGCCGCGGGTATCGAGGAACCGGCGGAGCGTGGTTTCGCCCGGGAGGGGCGAGAGCAGCTCGATGGTGAGGCCGTTGGCGTCGAGCATGGCGAACGAGATGCCGAGGGCGGGCTGGGGCGTGACTTCGCCCCTGAGCTTCCAGCCGAAGGTCTCTTCGAAGCGGCGAGCGGCCTCGTGGATGTCGTTCACGGCGAGGCCGACGTTGATGAAGCTCCCGGTCATTGAGTCCTCCGCGGGTGGTGTTGGGGGCGGATTGTACGCGTGCGGCGGTTGGGTGCTCCGAAAGGAAAAGCCGTTCACGGTCAAATATCTAGCGTGCCGCTAACCAATCGATGCTAGACTCGGGAGATGCGACCACCAGGCCCGGGAGGCAGGGAGCGCGGGGCCAGTCCGCTCGCTGCGCTGCGCCACCGCGAGTTTCGCTGGATCTTCGCCAGCAACACCTTCTTTTTCTTCGCGATGAACGGGCAGTTCGTCGTGCGTTCGATCCTCGCGTATGAGCTGACCAAGAGTGAGCTGGCGCTGGGCGCGATCAACCTCGTCGTGGCCATCCCGATGCTGCTGCTGTCGCCGTTCGGTGGCGTCATTGCCGACCGGTTCGAGCGGCGCCGGCTCATCCTCATCGGGCAATCGGCGCTGCTCCTGAACGAGCTGGTGATCCTGGCATTGCTGGTCACCGGGGTGCTCGCGTTCTGGCACCTGCTGGTTGTTGTGTTCGTCATGGGGAGCTGCTTCCCGCTGATCATGCCCGCGCGGCAGTCGATCGTCGCGAACATCGTGGGGCGGCAGGGGCTCGGCAACGCGATGGCGCTGACGATGAGCAGCATGAACGCGGCGCGCGTGGTCGCGCCGGTGCTGGCCGGGCTCGTCGTTGCCGCCGCGGGCGTGAAGCCGATGTACGTGCTGGCGATCGCCATCTACGGGCTCGCACTGTTCTCGATATCGCGCATCCGGAAGGCCGAGCCGGAGAGGCAGCTGGTCCGCCGGTCGGTGTACGCGGACATCGGCGACGGGTTCGTGTTCGTCTGGAAGTCGCCGCCCCTGCGGGCGCTGATGGCGCTGGCGCTGGTGCCGATCATGCTGGCGATGCCGTTCCAGGCGCTACTCGTGGTGTTCGCAGAGGACATCTGGCACACGGGCGACGCCGGGCTCGGGTTCCTGCAGGCGGCGGCCGGGCTGGGCGGGGTGGCCGGGTCGGTCTACGTGGCGATGCGGAACGATTCGCGCCGGCACGGGCGGATGATGCTCGCGAGCCTGCTGGCTTTCGCGGGTTCGCTGTTCCTGTTCGCGCTAAGCCCGTGGTTCCTGCTCGCGCTGCCGCTGGTCTTCATCGCGGATGTGTTCGCGAGCACATTTACGACGATCAACAGCACGGTGGTGCAGCTCCTGGTGCCGGACCACTACCGGGGCCGGGTGATGAGCCTGATGATGATGACGTTCGGGCTGACGCCGCTGGGGACCGTGCCAGTGAGCGCGGCGGCGCAGGCGTGGGGCGCGCCGGTGGCGGTGGCCGGGGCGGCTGCGATCTCGTTCCTGGCGGCGATCGTGTTCTTCGTGCTGAATCACTCGCTGCGGAACATCGACCGGACGGTTGAGGGCGCGATGGAGCTCGACGAGGCGCCGGCGGAGCCGGTGGGCGCGCGGCGCGGGGCGGAGCTGGCGGCGCGGTAGGGCGCGGCCCTCGGACGTGGTCCGGCGGACACACCCTCACCCCCGGCCCCTCTCCCAGAGGGAGAGGGGAACACCCTGTGTGACGTTGATCCTGGGCGAGCCGGGCGGGCACACCCTCACCCCCTGGCCCCTCTCCCGGAGGGAGAGGGGAACACCCTGTGTGACGATGATCCTGGGCGAGCCGGGCGGGCACACCCTCACCCCTGGCCCCTCTCCCAGAGGGAGAGGGGAACACCCTGTGTGACGTTGATCCTGGGCGAGCCGGGCGGGCGCTGCGCTGCCGCCCTCGGGTGGGGGGCTGCCGCGCGGCATGGGTTGGGCTGACGCGCCGCCGAGGCTGGGCTCGGCAGACTACCCCGCTTCGCGGGGGATGGCCCGCTTCGCGGGACCGTCCCGCGGGCGCGGGAATACGCTGCGGGTGTCGGTGAGGCCACTGGGGCGGGCGGGCCCTCACCCCCCCCGGCCCCCTCGCCCGCTGCGGCGCGCGAGGGGGAGGGCGCGCGTGTCCGCTGTGGGTGGGTGCGCGCGAGGGGGATGGTGTTGCTGGTGGGGGGCTAGGAGGAGACCTGGGTGCGGCCGCGGCCCTGGATGGCGGCGCGGCGTTCGCGGACGCCTTCCTTCGAGACGACGTGGGCGCGGGAGCGTTCCTTCTCGAGCTTCATGGCGTCGCCGAAGTTGATGGCGTAGCCGTCGTCGATGAGAGCCTTGTACTTCCAGACCATCTCGGGGACGCAGGAGAGCATGTCTTCGGCGAGCTTGCGGCAGAAGGGGAGGAGCTCTTCGGGCTCGACGACGTGGTTCAGGAGGCCCCAGCGCTCGGCCTGGTCGGCACTGAGGTAGTTGCCGGTGAGCGAGAGCTCCTTGGCGCGGCCGATGCCGATCATGCGGGAGAGCTTCTGGCTCAGGCCCCAGCCGGGGATGACGCCGACGCGGGAGTGGGTATCCGAGAAGCGGGCGTTGGTGGAGCCGATGAGGATGTCGCAGCCGAGGGCGAGCTCGAAGCCGCCGGTGATGGCGACGCCGTTGATGGCACCGATGATCGGCTGGGTGCAGAGGTTCATGGACTCGACCGGGTCGCCTTCGAGGGAGACGGGGCCTTCGGCGCTGCCTTCGGTCTCGCCGCCGAGCTCCTTGAGGTCGAGGCCGGCGCAGAAGGCGCGGCCGGCGCCGGTGAGGATGATGACGCGCGTCTCTTCGTCCTTGCTGAGCTCGGTGAAGGCGGCGGTGATGCCGTTGCGCAGGCGGGTGGAGAGGGCGTTCATCGCCTCGGGGCGGTTCAGGGTGACCGTGGCGATGGCGTTCGACTTTTCGACCAGGACGAGTTCAGACACTCAGGCGGACCTCTTCGGAGATGTACTCGGTGTGCCGGGAAACGCCCGACCCGCGGGAGGGTCAGCCAGCGCGCGGTGCGCTCCCTACACGGGGACGTTGCTCCCGGCGGCGTTGTGGACGCTACCGGCCTGACCGCGAACCGTCCAGCGGCGGGGGGCACAGGAAAGGGCGGGGCTCGCGTGGAGCCCCGCCCTCGATGTCCCCAGTGGGACGGGCGTCAGACGGTGGCGAGCTCGCGCTCGGCGGCGCCGAGGGTGAACCCTTCGTAGCCCTTCGCAGCGACCTCGTCGCATTTGATGCGGTAGGCGCCGACGCCGCCGACGTAGGGCATGAACACGCGCGGCTTGCCGGGGACGTTCGCGCCGAGGTACCAGGAGTTGGCCTGCGGGTAGAGCGTCATGTTGGCGAGCTCGTTGACGTGGTCGACCCAGGCGTCTTCGGCGGGCTTCGTGGCCTCGATGGTGGCGAGGTTGTTGGTGCGCATGTAGTCCATGCAGCCGGTGATCCAGTCCACGTGCTGCTCGATCGAGACGATCATGTTGCTGAGCACGGAGGGGCTGCCGGGGCCGGTGATGAGGAACATGTTCGGGTAGTCCGCGACGGAGAGGCCGAGGTAGGTGCGCGGCCCGGCGGCCCACTTCTCGCGGAGGGAAGCGCCGCCGCGGCCCTTGATGTCGACGCCGAGGATGGCGCCGGTCATGGCGTCGAAGCCGGTCGCGAAGACGATGGCATCGAACTCCCAGGAGCCGTCCTTGTTGCGGACGCCGGTCGGGGTGATCTCCTCGATCGGTGCGTCCTTGATGTTGACGAGCGTGACGTTGTCGCGGTTGAAGGTCTCGAAGTAGTTGGTGTCGATGCAGATGCGCTTGGTGCCGAGGGGATAGTCCTTCGGGCAGAGGAGCTCGGCCGTCTGCGGGTCTTTCACCACTTCGCGGATCTTCTGGCGGACGAACTCGGCGACCGTCTCGTTGGCGGCGTTGGTGGCGACGAGGTCGTTGAACTTCTCGAGGAGGTGGAAGCCGCCCTCGTGCCAGCCTTCCTCGAAGAGGGTGCGCCGCTCGTCCGGGCCGGCCTGGAGCACCGAGATGTCGCGCGGGTTGGTGATGATGCCGGATGCCGTCTCGCGCGCCGTCTGCTTGATCTCGGCGAAGTTCTGCTTGTAGACGCTGATCTTCTCGCTGGTGAGCGATTCGTTGTTGGCCGGGAGGCTGTAGTTGGGTGTGCGTTGGAAGACGGTGAGGTGCGCGGCCTGCTGGGCGATGATCGGGATCGACTGGATGGCGGACGAGCCGGTGCCGATGATGCCGACGCGCTTGCCCGTGAAGTCGACGCCCTCGTGGGGCCACTGGCCGGTGTGGTAGGTGTCGCCCTTGAAGGTCTCCACGCCCTTGAAGTCGGGGACACGGGCGGCGGAGAGGCAGCCGGTGGCCATGATGAAGAAGCGGGCGCTGTAGCGGTCGCCGCGGCTGGTGGTGATGTCCCAGCGGTTCGCTTGCTCGTCGAAGGTGGCGGTGTTCACGCGCGTCTCGAACTGGATGTCGCGGCGCAGATCGAAGCGGTCCGCGACGTGGTTGGCGTACTTGAGGATCTCGGGCTGGGTGGCGTAGCGCTCGGTCCAGTCCCATTCGCGCTGGAGGTCGTC
The DNA here is from genome assembly GCA_020850615.1 of Dehalococcoidia bacterium. GTDB lineage: Bacteria > Chloroflexota > Dehalococcoidia > Tepidiformales > Tepidiformaceae > JADZEI01. The sequence goes on from JADZEI010000004.1 coordinate 145,650, forward strand.
GGAGAAGGAGTACTGGTAGTCCAGGCTTTCGACGTCGCAGCGGGCGCCGGGGTAGCGGTTCCAGTACCAGGTGCCGCCGACGCCATCGCCGGCTTCGATGACGCGGGCGCTGAATCCGGCGCCACGGAGCCGGTGGAGCTGGTACATCCCGGCGAACCCGGCGCCGACGATGACGGCATCGAACGATGCGGATGAGGCGCCCCCGGCGCCGTTGCCCTGTGCAGTGGCGGACATGTTCCCTCCTCGCGGTGATCCCTGCTTTTCGTCCGTTGGCCGGGCACCGGGGGCAAGAGCGAAGCCCAAGTGCCATAGGCCGCTCTGATGGCGGCTATCAGCGGTGGCCGGCCGACGATTCGGGGCTAACCTACGGAAGGCGCGATGGGGTGTCAACGGATGTGACCGAACGGCCGTGCGCGTGAAGTGAATCGCACTTCGTTAGCGGGAAAAGGAGCGGCCGTGCCAGGAGGGTGGTCCTGGCACGGCCACAAGGAGGCGGCGAGGGGGGCGCCTCGCCAGCCCGTCCCGATGGCACGGCGCGACGGGCCGTGTGGAGAGGTACGTCCAGGGAAACCCTCGGCGGGCTGGTGCCAGGAACAACGCGGGGGCGGCGCGACGGGTTAACGCTCGCGGCGGGATTTATGGAACGAACGCCGAGAGTTTACGCGAATGCGGGGATCACTTCGCGGCCGAAGAGCTCGATTGCGGCCTTCGTCTCGGCCCAGGAGCCGGCGCCGCCCCGCGGGCTGATGCTGAAGATCATGTAGTCGCTGCCGGTGGCGTCGAACCAGGAGCGGATCTGCTCGATACAGTCGGCCGGGTCGCCGAGGATGACGCGCTCGGGGCCCAGGTTCTCCCAGGTGAGCTGCGACTCGCCGGTAATCTCGCGGAGCCAGGGCTCGAGATCCGCGTTGAGCGCGCCGTTGCGCCAGTAGTACCGGTAGGTGGCGACGTTGGACTCGGCGTAGAGCTCCATGGCGCGCTCACGGGAGGCGGCGATGCCGAGCGGCCGCATGAGGACGACCTCGGGGCGGGTGCCGTGGCGCGCCGCTTCGTCGAGGTAGGCGTCGCGGAGGAGCTTCGTCGCGGATAGGGAGACGATGGGGTCGGTGAGCCAGGCATCGCCGATGCGGGCGGCGCGGCGGACGCCGGGCTCCGTCCAGCCGGCGAGCCAGATGGGCGGCCGGGGCGCTTGCGCGGGCGTGGGCACGACGGTGACGTCCTGGAGGTGGTAGCGCTTGCCTTCGAACGAGAAGGGCTCGCCGGCCCAGGCGAGCCGGGTGATCGCAATCGCTTCTTCGAGGAGGGAGACGCGCTGGCGGATCGGGATGCCGAAGGCGTCGAAGTCGACGCCCTGGTAGCCGAGACCGGCGCCGAGGATGAGGCGGCCGCCGGAGAGCTGGTCCAGGACCGCAGCGTCCGTGGCGAGGCGGACGGGGTGGTAGAGGGGCGGCAGGAGGACGGCAGTGCCGAGCTTGAGCCGCTGGGTGCGGCCGGCGAGCGCGGCCAGGGTGACCAGCGGCGAGGGGTTGATCCCGCGCTGCTGGTGGTGCTCGGTGCAGAACCAGCCGTCGAAGCCGTGGCGCTCGGCGTGCTGAGCGAGCTCGCTGAGCTGCTCGAGCGGCATTTGCGCGCCCACGTAGAGTCCGAATCGCGCCATCGTCGTCTCCTCCGCCAGCCAGGATGTTGTCCAAGGGTCCCGGGGTGGGAGTCTACGCGACGGTGGGTTACCGGCTGGGTGCGACGGCGTCGGCGAGCAGTGCTGCGGCGGCGGGCGATGCCGCTTCGACGGCGGCGCGCATCGTCTCGAAGATCGGTTGCGGGACTTCGACCGTGCGGCGGACGAGGTTGCCGTCGCGGGTCTCGCGGGAGCGGTCGCCGGGCCAGCGGGCGCCGGAGGCGTTGACGGCGGACCGGGCGGCGGACAACGCCGGGCCGAGGCCGGCTCGCTCGCCGAAGAGATTCGGGTCCAGCGCGAGGACGAAGGCACCGACGTTGCTGTTGTCGCGGGGGACGGCGGGGCCGCTGGCGGCGCCGGTGAGCGCACCGGCGAGGAGGTCCGCGAGGATGGCGATGCCGAAGCCCTTGGCGCCGCCGGCCGGGGGCATGACGCCCTGCTGGGCGGCGGCGGGGTCCGTGGTGGGGTTGCCGGCGCTGTCGGTGTAGCCCCATTCGGGGTCGAGCGGGAGTCCCAGGAGACGGCGGCGGGCGAGCTCGCCGCCAGAACGCGGGGTCCAGGACGCGTCGAACAGCGGCGCGGATTCACCGGGGGCGGAGAAGGCGAGGGGGTTGTTGCCGTGGGTGGCGACGGTGGCGCCAGGGCCGCCGAGCAGCGGGAGCGTGTTCGCGCAGACGACGGCGACGAAGCCGCGCTTCGCGGCCGCCTCGACGTAGAAGGCGGCGCGGCCGAACTCGTTCGAGTTGCGGACGCCGGCCACGCCAACGCCGAACCAGGACGCGATCGTGGTGGCTTCTTCCATCGCCATCCAGGCCGGGCGGTAGCCGAGCGCGTTGTCCGCGTCGATGAGCACGGAGGCTTCGCCGCGGTGGATGACGCGGACGTCGGGCTGGGCGTTGTACCGGCCGGAGCGGAGGCCGTTGAGGTAGCCGGCGACGCGGAGCATGCCGTGGGTCGGGACGCCGCAGAGCTCGGCGTCGAGGAGGGCGGAGGCGATGAGCGCGGCCTCGTCGCTGCCCTGGCCGGCCGCCACGAAGGCGTCATGGAGGGCGGCTTCGAGCGCGACCACACCGAGGGCGACGGTCTCGTGCGGTTGTGCCACGTCAGTCGGGCCGGGCGGCCACCGGGACGGTGCCGGTGACGTCGGCGTCCTCGAGGGCGCGGATCTCGTCGTCCGGGAGGCCGAGGATGCCTCCGAGGACTTCGTAGTTATGTTCGCCGAGCAGCGGCGCGGGGCGCGGCGGGCGGGCCGGGACGCGCGAGAGCCGGAAGGGCTGGCCGGGGTTGTGCTTCAGGCCGACGACCGCGCGTTCCTCCGTGGTGAAGAACGAGCGGGCCTGGAGGTGTTCGTCGGCGAGGAGCTGGGGGCCGTTGAGGACGGCGCCGGCGGGTATCCCGAGCGCCTGGAGCTCCTGCATGGCCGCGCGGGCGTCGCGCTTCTCCGTCCAGGCGCGGACGGCTTCGTCGACCGTGGCGAGGGCCTGCTGGCGGCCGGCGAGCGCGGCGAGCGGGGAGCCGGCGGCGGCGAGCTCGGGGCGGCCGATGGCGGCGGCGAGCCTGGCCCAGTCGGCGTCGTCGCGGCATGCGATGGCGAGCCAGCCGTCTTCGGCGCAGGGGTAGATGTTGTGCGGGGCCATGCGGGGATGCCAGTTGCCGCAGCGGATGGGGCTGCGGCCATTGAAGGCGGCCTCCATGAGGGCGTCGCCGGTGAAGGCGATCGCGGTCTCGAGCTGGCTGAGGTCGATGTGCTGGCCCTCGCCGGTGCGGCGGCGGTGTTCGAGCGCGGAGAGCATGGCGACGGCGCCCATGAGCCCGGCGAGCGGGTCGCCGCCGGTGGTGCCCGTGAAGAGCGGGGGGCCGCCTTCGTAGCCGGTGAGGTGGCTCAGGCCGGACATCTCCTCGGTGGTCCAGGCGAACGAGGTGTAATCGCGCCAGGGGCCGGTGAGCCCGTAGCCGGGCATGGAGAGGACGATGATGTCCGGCTTCACGGCCTTCAGCGCCTCGTAGTCGAGCCCGAAGTTCGGGAGCACGCGCGGCGTGTAGTTCTCCACGATCACGTCGGCGATAGCGATCAGGCGCTTGAGGAGCTCGGCGCCGCGGGGGTCGGCGAGGTTCAGGGTGATGTCGCGCTTGTTGCGGTTGATCCAGTTGAACGATGGGGCCTGTTCCCAGGTGGGGCCGGCTTCGGTGGCACCGACGCCCGCACCGCGCCAGCCATCGAGGCGCTGGAGCGATTCGACCTTGATGACGTCGGCGCCCATGTCGGCGGCGATGAGCGTGGCGAGCGGGCCCGACATGAACATCGAGAGGTCGACGATGCGGATCCCTTCGAGCGGCAGTCCCATGGCGAGTCCTCCTAGCAGACCCCGGCGGCGCGGAGCTCATCGACCTCGGCGGCGGAGAGCCCGAGCAGGCCTGTGAGCACCTCGCCGGTATGTTCGCCGAGGCGCGGCGCGGGGCCGGGCCGCGATGGCGCGGCCGGGAGCTTGAACGGCACGCCGACGGTCGGGATCGTGCCGGCGCCGGCGGGGTTGAGGATCTGGGCGAAGAAATCGCGGTCGATGAGCTGCTCCATCTCGAGGACCTCGGTCATCGAGGGGATGAGGCCGAAGGGGATGCGCCAGAGGCCGGCTTCGTGGAAGACCTCGGAGGCGCTGCGCTCCTTGAACCAGGGCGCCATCTTTGCGTGGAGCTCGTCGGCGAGGAGCATGCGCGCGGCTGGGAGCTGGTATTGCGGGTCGTCGAGGATCTCGGGCATGCCGATGAAGTGGCACATCGCTTCCCACTGCGGTCCGGTGAGGACGTTCGCGCCGACGTAGCCATCGGCGCACTCCATGATCCAGGAGGGGCCGGTGGTGCGCTGCGATTTCCGCTCGGGGATCGTGGCGGCGTACTCCCAGAGCATCGTAGGGAGGAGGGCGGCGGTGAGGACCGACTCCATGGCGGAGACGTCGACGAGCTGGCCGAGCCCCTCGCGCTCGCGGTGTTCGTGGGCGAGGAGCGTGGCGACCGCGGCGTAGGCGCCGGCGATGAAGTCGGTGACGTTGCCGCCGGCCTGGATGGGGTCCTTGCCGGGGAGGCCGCAGGTGTTCGCCCAGCCGCCGACAGCGCAGTTCACCAGGTGGGTGGTGGCCCAGCCCGCGTAGGGGCCGGTCGAGCCGAAGCCCGTGACCGTGACGAGGACCAGGCGCGGGTTGAGCTGGCTCAGGGTGTCCCAGCCGAGGCCGCGGGCGGCGAGCTCTGGCTCCGTTTCGGAGGCGACGACGATGTCGTAGCTGCGGGCGAGGCCGAGGAACACGTCGCGGCCGCGGGCGGTGGTGGTGTCGAGCGTGACGCCGCGCTTGCTCGTGTTGGCGTAGATGTAGGTGCCGCTGGCGTCCGGGCCGGGGGCGGTGTCGGGGAAGGGGCCGAAGGTGCGGGCAATGTCGCCGGAGCCCGGGCGCTCGACCTTCAGCACATCGGCGCCGAGGTCGGCGAGGAGCTTGGCGGCGAAGGGCCCGGCGATGCCCTCGGAGATATCGAGGACGCGGAGGGCCGTGAGCGGGCCGGAGGCGGTGGATGCGGGGCTCGGCATGTTTAGAACCCCTTGAAGACGGGCTTCCGCTTTTCGCGGAAGGCGCGGCGGGACTCCATGATGTCCTCGACGGCGCCGCGATTGCGGAGGCGGGCGCCGAGCTCGTCGATCTCGGCGGGGATGCGCGGGCGGAGGCGGCGGCAGATCTCGAGCGTGTTCACGAGCGAGGCGGGCGGCAGGCTGAGCAGGTGGTCGGCGATGCGGAAGGCCTCGGGGAGGAGCTCTTCGGGCTCGACGAGGCGGTTGATGAAGCCGACTTCGTGCGCGCGTTTCGCAGTGAGCGGGAAGCCCATCGCGAGCTCCGTGGCGATGGCGTAGGGCAGCGACTCGGTGAAGCCGAACTTGTAGGCGCCGAGGAGCCAGTGGCGCGCTTCCGAGATTTCGAAGACGGCTTCGGGCACGGCGATACGGAAGTCGGCGAGGTAGGTGAGGATGTAGCCGCCGCCCATGGCCCAGCCGTTCACCGCGGCGATGACGGGCTTGTCCAGCTCCATGTTCCAGAAGGGGTCGCGGACGGGGATGTCGGGGAGGCCGGGGGTGCCGCGTTCGGCCGCCTCCTTGAGGTCTTCGCCCGCGCAAAACGCCTTGCCGACGCCGGTGAGGATGGCGACCTTGAGCTCGGGCGTGTCCCGGTATTCGCACCAGGCTTCGACCATCTGGGTGAGCAATTCGCTGCCGAGCGCGTTGAGGCGCTCGGGCCGGTTCATGCGGATGAGCATGACTGCGTCATGCTTCTCGGTTTCGACGAGCACGCCTGTTCCCCTCCCTCATCCCGTCCGGGGGCCGCGCGGGGTGTTACCAACGGCGCGAACCCGGTAGCATTCCGCGCGGCCTAACGGTCGTTCGCACGGTGCCCATCCCGCCCGGTACTGGCCGGGAGCATGGGGCGGAAGGCACCGAGTGTCAACCGTGCCCGGGGCATTGCACGCACGGGCGCCGGGCGGTGAGATCGCGCCGCAACGGCGGGCCGATGGGAGGGACGTTATGAGCTGGCTACCGGAAGTGGAGGAGATCGAGCGGCGGAAGGCGCTGGCGAAGCTGCACGGCGGCGAAGAGCGCGTGGCGCGGCAGCACGGCGAAGGGAAGTACACCATCCGCGAGCGGATCGACCGGCTGCTGGATGCAGGCACGTTCACCGAATACGGGTCCATCGCCGGGAGTGCGCAGTATGCGGAGGGCCAGCTGGAGAGCTTCCTGCCCGCGGCCTACGTGATGGGCACGGGACGGATCAGCGGCCGGCCGGTCGCGGTCGGGGGCGAGGACTTCACCATTCGCGGCGGCTCGGGCGGGACGCAGATGCGGCGGAGCAAGGGCGGGCTCGGCGGGTTCATCGAGGACCTGGCGGCGGAGTACAAGCTGCCGCTTGTGCTGCTGCTCGACGGCAGCGGCGCGAACGTCGGCACCGTCAAGGAGATGGGGCACACCTACCTGCCGAGCTCGGTCGACTGGGGGCGGTCGGTGGACCTGCTCTCGGAGGTGCCGGTGATCGGGGCGGTGCTGGGGTCGGCGGCGGGCGGGCCGGCGGCGCGGGCGATGCTGACGCACTGGACGTGCATGGTCCGCGGGCAGTCACACATCTTCACGGCGGGGCCGCCGGTGGCGAAGCGCGCGCTGGGCGAGGACCTGACCAAGGAGCAGCTGGGCGGCGCGGCGATCCAGGTGAACCAGTCGGGCGTGATCGACAACGCGGTCGACACGGAGGACGAGGCGTTCGAGATGCTGCGCCGGTTCCTTTCGTTCATGCCGCAGAACGTGTACGAGATGCCGCCGGTGCGGCTGACGGCGGACCGGCCGAACCGGCGCGAGAACGAACTGCTCGAAATCGTGCCGCGGAACCGGTCGCGTTCGTACAACATGCGGAAGATCGTGCAGCTGGTGATGGACAGCGATTGCCCGCTGTTCGAAGTGCGGCCGGATTTCGGGCGGTGCGTCATGACGTTCTTCGCGCGGCTAAACGGCGTGCCGGTGGCGGTGACGGCGCACAACCCGATGTTCAACGGCGGCGCCCTGGACGCGAACGGCGCGGAGAAGCTGACGCACTTCCTGGAGCTGGCGGACTACTTCCACTTCCCGGTGATCAGCTTCGTGGACGTGCCGGGCTTCATGATCGGGAGCAAGGCGGAGCAACAGGCGACGATCCGGAAGGGCATGCGGGCGTTCTACATGGGGTACCAGATGCGGGTGCCGCAGGCACAGGTGATCGTGCGGAAGTGCTATGGGATGGCCGGGAGCTTCAGGGCTTCGAAGCTGAACCTGCGCTTCGCGTGGCCGTCGGCCGAGTGGGGGTCGATCCCGATCGAGGGCGGGGTGGACGCGGCATTCAAGCGCGAGATCGCGAACGCGGACGACCCGGCGAAGCGGCGCGCGGAGATCGAGGCGGACCTGCGGATGCTGCGCAGCCCGTGGGGCACGGCCGAGCGGTTCGGCGTGGAGGAGATGATCGATCCGAGCAAGACGCGGGAAGTCCTGGTGAACTGGCTGGGGCTGGCGCACCAGTCGTTGCGCTACCAGCTGGGGCCGGCGGCCCGTGGCGGCGTGCGACCGTAACGAAGCCGGGGCGGGATCTAACAGCGCCGTTACAAAGCGGTCTGGATGGTCGAATGGGCCTCTGCGGCGTACCCGATCGGCCCTCGCTCGTGCGGGGGCGGCTCGGAGATCCTCGCTCGCACCCCATGATCACGCTGTTCGAATCCAACGGATGCCTGTTTCTCCATGTCCCGGGCCCCGCCGGGACGGGCGCTGTGTTGCCGTTCACGCGGGAGCACCCGGACGACCTCGCCTGCGACCTGATTGCCCGGATCGAGCGCATGCACCCGGGTCAGATGGTGGTGGCAGGCAACGGTGACTGGGGCGACTGCAACACGGACCGCAGCTGCGACACGTGCATGCTCCTCTGTCGCGCACGCCGCTACCGCTGACCCTGCGCCATACCCGTATTCCCAATTGGCAATTGACGGAGGTTGTATACCTTTCGCATCATCCCGCGCCTCGCGCGGAAAGGAGCCCGTATGCCGACCTGGCTTCCCCCCGGGCCGTACAAGACGCTGCAGCCATCGCCGAACGTCTCGATCCCGTATTACATCATCCGCTTCGACGAAGACGGGCGGTGCGAAAGCCCACAGACAAAGCTCGACCTGGTGAACCGCGTGCGCGCGGAGGGCTACTCCGACGTGTTCCTGTTTTCGCACGGGTGGAACAACGACTGGACGGCGGCGACGAAGCGGTACGAGTCGTTCATCACCGGCTACATGCAGATGGTGGCGCGGGACGGCCTGAAGCACCGCGAGGGGTTCAAGCCGATCCTCGTGGGAGTGTTCTGGCCGAGCACCTCGTTCGTGTTCGGTGAGGACGAAGAAGGCCCGAAGATGGCGGCTGGCGGGGACCGCGACAGCGAGGTGGCCGCCGAGGGCGAGTTGCTCCGCGACCTCGCGCGGTCGCTGCCGGGCGAGTCGCGAGAGCGGTTCTACGAGCTCATGGGCAAGGAGTGGACGACGCCGGAGGAAGCGCGGGAGCTGGTCGCGCTGTGCGCGCCGCTGTACGCGTCCGGCGACGACGAGACGGCGCCCCCGGCGAGCAGCGTGGACGAGCTGCTGCGCAACTGGGCGGACTGGCAGCCGGAGGCCGCGGGCGAGGAGCCGGCGTTCGACCTCGGGCACATCGCACCGTCGACGCAGGCGGGCGCGGGCGGGCCGCAGGTGGCGGCGTTCAAGCTGCCCTCGAAGTTCAGCCCGCGGAGCTGGGCGCGGGCAGCGACGGTCTGGAAGATGAAGGACCGGGCGGGCCGCGTTGGGGCGAACGGCGTTGGTTCGCTGCTGCGCGAGTTGGCGGCGGCGCCAAACCAGCCGCGGGTCCACCTGGTCGGGCACTCATACGGGGCGAAGGTCGTGATGTCGGCGCTGTGCGCAGGGCCGGCGGTGACGGTGGAGTCGGCGTTGCTCTTGCAGCCGGCGATCTCGCACCTCTGCTTCGCAGAGAAGGTGGAGGGCCGCCCGGGCGGCTACCGGGCCGCGCTCGACCGGGTGCGCAAGCCGATCTTCGCGACGTTCAGCCGGAACGACGACCCGCTGCGGAACTGGTTCCACAAGGCGCTGCGGCGCGACAAGGACCTCGGCGAGGTGCAGATTGCGGGCGGCGACAACCCGCCGAACCCGTTCGCGGCGCTGGGCGGGTACGGGCCGCGGGGGAGCGGCGAGCGGATCGAGGAGATCCACGACCCGGGCGACCCTTACGACCTTTCGCTGCCGAACCGGGTCTACGGCATCCACGGGACGCGGACGATCGACGGGCACGGGGACATCAGCAACGAATCGACGTGGTGGGCGCTGTACTGCCTCGCCAGCACGTGAAAGGAGGCGCGCGATGGCTGTGCTGCTGATGCGCGAGTTCCAGCTGATCACGCTGCGGGTCTCGCTCGAAGGGAGCGGCCAGACCCGCGGCGGGACGGTCCGCGTGCAGCTCGAGGGGTTCGAGCACGGGTCCCACAGCGTCGAGTGGGGGCCGGTCGACTTCGCTCTCGGCGAGTTTGGCCTGCCGTCGCGGCTGGACGTTTCGGAGGCGTACTTCGGCAAGTACGAGCTGCACGTGCCGGGGCCGCTGCTGCAGACGCTGGAACAGTGGATGGGCGACCACAACGAGGCGCGGACGCCGCTCTGGGTGTACCTGGTGAAGCCGTACGGCTACCTGGGGCTGGTGCCGTGGGAGCGCGAGCTGGTGGCGGCCGCGGGGGTGCCGGTGCTGCGGCTGCCGGACTTCCTGGAGCCGCCGCTGGACACGCGCTCGCCGCTCGACATTGGGCTGGTGTGCACGGTGCCGCCGAAGGTGGGCAAGGCCGCGGTGCGACTTCCGCAACTCGAGGAGGGCGTTCGCATCCTGGCGGGCGAGCTGCCCCGGCCGAGTCACCTGCACCTGTTCTGCGGGGTGGACACGCGAGAGATGGCGCGGGATGCGTTCGCCACCATGGGCAACGTCACGGTGTACGACCCAGGGCGGGAGGACGACCAGGCGGAGGACGCGTGGTTCCGATGGATCCTCGAGGCGATGCGAGGGACGGCGCTGGATACGGTGCACTTTCTCACCCACGGGGTCATCAGCGCGGACGGCGGGATGCTCGCGCTCTCGGCATCGCCGGGGAGCGACCGGCCGGGCGGGTTCTACCCGGCGGCGGCGCAGGTCGACCAGTTCCTGGCGGCGGTGGGCGCCTGGGGCGCGGCGTTCCACGTCCCGGCCGACCGGTCGACGGACCTGGGGGTGCGGTACGTGGCGGACTCGCTGGGGATGATCCGGCCCGGGACCGTGCTCTACCACGACCCACAGCTGGACGACGGGACCGGGCTGCGGGCGGCGTGCGAGCTCATGTACGCGACGGACCCGGCCCCGGCACCGCAGTCGCGGGCGACGTTCATGTACATCCAGCCGGAGCGGGTGCTGAACCCGGGCGGGGCGTCCGACCTGCGGGCGAACATGCGCAACTCGTCGCGGCGGGAGCGGTGGGACGCGCAGCTCCCTTCGGGCTACCAGGAGTCGCTCTCGGGGAAGACGCTGCCGGGTTATGTGCAGTCGGTCGAGCGGATGTCCGAGAAGTGGGCGGCGGTGCTGGACAGCAACGACCTCTCGCTGCCGCCGGCGCCCCTGGGCACGGCGAACGCGCTCGACGTGCCGTACCTCTCGGCGGAGGAGCAGTCGGCGGTGGATGACGCGATCGGCAAGCTGCGGAGCGTGGTGGCGGAGTTCGCGCTGGACGAGCTGGAAGGCACGGCCCGGTTCGACGAGGACACGCCCGCGGCGTTCGAGGCGGAGATGGGAGCGGAAGAGGCATGAGGACGATTCTCGCCCTGACCCAGGAGTCGAACTCGCCGGACGCATTCCTGCAGCTGGAGGACACGAGCCTCAACGTCGCGGGGGACTGGAAGGCGCTGCGGATCGGCGCCGAGCTGTGCCAGCCGCCGGACTGGGACACGCCGGGCGCGGTCCGCGAGCGGGGGCGCGCGTTGCGCGAATTCTGCGCGAGCGAGCCTTCGCTGAGCCTGCTGTTCACGGCGATCCAGGCGCTGGACCCGGGGTCGCACCAGATCTACTTCCGGCACAAGGGGTCGGCCGCGGAGTCGGTCGACTGGGAAACGCTGTACGAGCCGAACGGCGACAACGGGCGGTTCCTGGCGCTCGCCGGGTGCCCGATCGGGCGGATCACGCGGCTGCCGCTGCGCAACGCCGGGCCGCACACCATCCCGAAGCCGCTGCGGCTGCTCGCCATCGTCTCGGCGCTGGGCGAGAGCGGCGTGGACGAGTACCGGGCGCTGCGCGACGCCGTGGCAACGGCAGTGGCGGCCGGGCACGAAGTGACGCTCCGCGTGCTCACGGGCGAACCGGCGATCCTCGACGACCCCGGGACGGATCCGGCGGTGGTGCAGCCGCTGCCCGGCGTGCCCGGCGACCTGCGCGCGCTCCAGTCGGCCGTCGGCGACTTCGACCCGCACGTCCTGCACGTGTTCGCGCACGGCGTGGCGGAAGAGGGCAGCGGCAAGAAGTGGCTCGAGTTCGGGCTGCGGTCGGACTGGGAGAGCGACGCGACGACGGGGTCGCTGCAGCTGCACGAGGAGCAGCTGGCGAACCTGCTCCAGGCGCGCAGCACCTGGCTGGTGGTATTGAACTGCTGCAACGGCGGGCGGGCGGTGGAGACGGGGCCGCTCGCGCGGCGGCTGGTCGAAGTGGCGCAGGTGGCGGCGGTCATCGGGATGGTGGCGCCGATCGAGCCTTCGGACGCGACGATCTTCACGCGCGGGTTCTACCCGGGGCTGTTCGAAGCAGTCCAGGCGCTGCTGGACGAGTCGGCGGCGTCGATCGACTGGGCGGAGTTGCTCGTGAAGCCGCGCTGCGACCTGCGGGACGCGAACGGCGGGCTGGCGGACAACGTGCGGTCGTGGGCGCTGCCGGTGGTGTACGCGCTGGCGGCACCGTACACGCCGATCTGGTACGCGCTGTCGCCGCCGCAGCTGCGCCGGCTCGAAATCGCTCGCGAAGCGCTGGCCAAGGCGGCGAACCTGGGGCCCAAGCACAAGCGGCTGCTCCGCCAGTCGCTGCTGGAGGGCCACGTGCCCGAGGAGTACTGGCCCGAGCTGAACGGCGACCTCCAGGAGGGCGTGCTGTGAGCCTGCCCGAAAAGCTCCAGGTGAGCGCCTGGACCGGGCACACGCCGAGCTCGCCCGCCGGGAACCTGGCGGGCTGGGCCACCGGGCAGCGCAAGCCCGCAAAGGTGAAGGCACTCCGGCCGCCGCCGGACCGGCCCTGGGACTGGACGCAGGAGGCCGTGGGCTGGGGTGTGGTGCTGTTCGATGACCCGGCCGTGCCCGCGGAGGAGCGCCACACGGCCGCGGGCGCGCCCGAGTGCATCCGCGAGCTGGTCAGCGCGCGCGGGGATGCACCGGTGTTCCGCTGGGGGCCGGGGCTCAAGCCGGGCAAGCTGCGGCGGTACGCGCCCGGGGGCGGCGTCGTGGAACCGCTGGTCGACCGCGGCGGCGAGCGCGGCATCGGGCCGGGGAAGGTGCCGTGGTTCCTGCTGATCGTGGCCGACCCGAAGGACGTGCCGTGGGACGTGCAGTACTACCTCAACCTCGTCGCGTACACGGGGCGGTTGTGGCTCGAACCGGATGGCATGGAGCGGTATGTCGCGGCGCTGCTTTCGGGCTGGAAGGAGAGCGCGGTCAGCCGGGCCGACCCGGTGTTGTGGTCCACGGACCACGGGAGCGACGACATCACGTGGCTGATGCGCAAGGCGATCGGCGAGCCGCTGGCGGCGCAGTTCGCGAAGGACACGGAAGTCACGGCGGCGAGCGCGGAGCTCATCACCGGGCCGGCGGCGACGACGAGCGCGCTGGCGGAGGCGCTGGCGGCGCGGAAGCCGGCGCTGATCGCGACCACGTCGCACGGGCTCACCGAGCCGGTGGACCGGCCGGACGAGCTGGCAGCGCAGCTCGGGCTGCTGGTGGACAGCTCCGGCGACGCGCTCACGCCGGGGGAGGCGCTGGCCGCGTGGCAGCCGGACGGCGCGATCTGGTACGCACACGCGTGCTGCTCGGCGGGCTCGGCGGCCAAGTCGCGGTTTTCGAAGCTGGTGAAGGACGGCTCCGAGGTGCAGGCGGTGCTGGATGGCGTGGCGGCGGCGGGGGAGCGGATCGCACCGTTCCCGGCGGCGCTGCTGGGGGCCGCGAAGCCGCTGCGCGCGTTCATCGGGCACGTCGAGCCGACGTTCGACTGGACGCTGCGGAGCCCGGAGAACCAGCAGGTGTTCACCGGCGGGATCCGCTCGATGGTGTACAACGCGCTCTTCGGCGAGGAGCCCTCCGGATACGCGGGGCGGCACGTGTACGGGGCGGTCGCGGGGCAGCGGAAGATAGCGTGGGACCAGCTCGCGGCCTACAACGCGGCGACGGCCCCGGACGCGCGGGAGGCGGCGCTTTCGAGCATGTTGCTGGCGCAGCTTGTGGCGCACGACCGGGAGAACATGGTCATCCTCGGCGACCCGACGGCGGCGATACCGGCGCCTCAGGCGTGAACGGCGCCGCCCACGGGGCCGACGGGTAGCTCGCAGGCCTGGCCGATCTCGATCTCCGTGGTCACGGGCACAACGGCGTGTTCGCCGCCGCCCCAGCAGTTGAACACTGCCGAGTAGATCCCCTCGCCGCCGGCGACGGCGACGACGACCTTTTCCGGTGAGGCGATGGCGCGGACGAGCTCGTCGCCGTTTTCGGCGGGGTGCATGCGCATCGGGGCCCAGGTGTTGAGCACGCGCTTGGGGGTGACGGCGTATTCGTGGAGCTTCTGCTGGACGCTCTCCCGCGTGTGGCCGCCCTTTTCGAGGATGCGGGCGTGGGCGGGGTTGAGGACGACGAGGGTCGTGCCCTGGCCGCCGTAGGTGCTGTTCGCGCCGGCGTTGGCGATGGAGGCCGCGAGCGTGCGGAGCATGCGGTCGGCGGCGTCCGGGTCGTCGCCGTCGGGCGTCGCGATGACCGAATGCGGGGCTTCGACGCCGACGACGGTGACGGCGCTCTGGTCGGGGCCGAAGCCGCGCGCGACGTGGAGGGGCGGGAAGGGGCTCGTCTCCTCGGCCTCGGCGAAGCACGCGGTGAACTTGCCGGGCTGGCCGAGGACTGCCATGTCAGAGATGCCGGGCTGGGCGCCGCCGATGTTGCCGAGGACGAGGCGCAGGGCGCGCCCGATGCTCGCGTTGGCGCGGTGACCGGGCCCGAGCGCGCCCCAGCCGGAGGCGATATTGCCGCAGATCTCGCGGGCGGGTCCGTTGACGATGACGACCGGGCCGAGGGCGTGGGTGGTGCTCTGCAGCACGCCGAGGTCGAAGCCGTCGTCGCAGACGGCGCGGACGGCGGCGATGACGACGGGGAAGTGCTCGGGCAGGCAGCCGGCCATCACGGCGTTCACGGCCACCTTCTCGACCGTCGCTTCGCCGTACCCGGGGCCGACGTGGCCGAGGATGATGTCGGGGTCGAGCCCGCCACCGAGCAGCATCTGCTCGACGCGCTCGACGGTGGGGATGACGACGGGGAGGCCATCGGTCCAGCCGCGCTGGTGGAGCTCTTCGAGGGCGGTCGCCTCATCGTAGGAGGTGTGGAGGCGCGACTTCACGCGCGGCCCTCCGCGAAGGCAGCGATGATCTTTGGCGCGACCAGCCGGGCCACGCGCTCGAGGTTCTCCTTGCCGGTGCCGGAGACCGGGTGCTCGATGACCACCCGGGGGACCGCAGGCATCCCAACTGCCCGGGCCACGAAGTCGCCCTGGGTGACGAACTCCTCGGTGAGGATCGCCACCGCCGGGATGCCCAACCGGGCTGCAAACACGCCGTCACGCACGGTGCCGGAAGTGCAGCTTCCTCAGTGACCCCACCCGGAGACGAGGCCGTCGCACTGCTCGGCGATCTGGTCCAGGAGCTCGGGCGCGATCGGTTCGACGTTGGGCTTCTGGTAGCGCTTGAGGGTGGCGCCGGGGAGCAGGTCCGCGAGGGCGCGCTCGACCGCGTCCATGAAGTTCGTCGCGTCCGGGAAGGCGTTGGCGACGAGGCCGAGCGTGAGCTGCGGCTTGTTCATGTCGAGGAAGAGCTCGTACGGCTCGGCCGGGGTGGTTTCCTCGGCGGCCGGGTCCACGTAGGTCACTGCCATGGCGATCCTCCGCGCGTCGTGGCGGCCAAGTATACGCGGTGCAGGGCGGGGTGCTACTCGTGCGTGGCGGTGGGGGCAGCTGCGGGCGGGTCGAACATGAACTCGGATTCGACCGTCTTGTCGGGGCGCTGGACCTTGACCTTGCAGGGGGTCATGGTCGCGGCGAGGTTCTTGGCGTAGTAGAGGGCGCCCGCCTTGGTTGAGCGCGAGACGAGCGCGCCGGGCTGGCTTGCCCTGCGGACCGCCCATTGCCCCGCATGGGGAAACACGATGAGTACGCTGCGCATTACCATGGCCCCTCTCCTCCCCGCGGACGAACTCGACTCGCCACAGGGTTACATCCGATGTTACGCCACTGGCGCGTTGCCGTCTGGTGCGAGCGCAGGTTGTTGACGCCGAGGCGGGCGGGTGGCCTTATCGGTGAATGCGGCGGCGCGTCAGGGCTGGGGTTCGATGACGTATGACGTGGTGGTGCTCGGCGCGGGCGCGGCCGGGCTGATGTGCGCGGCGGAAGCGTCGCGACGGGGCCGTCGGGTGGTGGTGCTCGAACGGAACGAGGCGCCCGGGAAGAAGATCCTCATCTCGGGCGGGGGGCGGTGCAACTTCACGAACCTGGGGGCCGGGCCGGGCAACTACTACTCGCAGAACCCGGACTTCTGCCGCTCGGCACTGGCGGCGTACCCGCCGGAGCGGTTCATCGCGCTGGTGGAGTCGTACGGCATCGCCTATCACGAGAAGAAGCTGGGGCAGCTGTTCTGCGACGGCAGCGCCCAGCAAATCGTGGACATGCTGCTGCGCGAGTGCGCGGCCGGCGGCGTCGATGTCCGGCTGGGGTGCCAGGTCGGGGCGGTGTCGCGGCGGGATGGGTTCGCGGTCGAGACGAGCCAGGGCGTGTTCGAAAGCGACTCGCTTGTGGTCGCGACTGGTGGACTTTCGATCCCGAAGCTGGGGGCGACCGGGCTGGGGTACAGCATCGCGAAGCGGTTCGGGTTGCGGCGGGTCGAGACACGGCCGGGGCTCGTGCCGCTGACCGTCGACGCGGAATCGCAGCCGTTTTTCGCGGCGCTGAGCGGCGTGGCGGTCGAGGCGAAGGTGGCGTGCGGGCGGTGCGCATTCGTCGAGAACGTGCTGGTGACGCACCGCGGGCTGAGCGGGCCGGCCATACTCCAGGTCTCGAATTGCTGGCGCGAAGGGGACGCGCTCGCGATCGACCTGGCGCCGCATGCGGACATGGGGGCGGTACTGGCGGCGGCGGCCGGGCAGTCGCGCGAGCTGGTGACGGTGCTGGCGGAGCACCTGCCGCGGCGGTTCGCGCAGGCGTGGTGCGCGGCGTTCGCGCCATCGCGGCCGATGCAGCGGTACCAGGCGCACGAGCTGGAGCGCATCGCCGAGCGGCTGCACCGCTGGGAGCTGCGCCCGGCGGGGACGGCGGGGTACGGCAAGGCCGAGGTCACGCTCGGGGGCGTGGACACGCGGGACCTGCAATCGAAGACGATGGAGGCCCGCGAGATGCCGGGTCTCTACTTCATCGGCGAGGTGGTGGACGTGACGGGGTGGCTCGGCGGGTACAACTTCCAGTGGGCGTGGGCGTCAGGCGCCGCCGCGGGGCGGCACGCCTGAGAGCTCGCGCAAGCGGGCGGCGACGAGCTGGTCGTCGCGCTGGTCGACGGTGCGCGGGTCGAGCAGGACGGTGCCGCGTTCGACGCGGGCGATGATCGGCGGGTCGGCGGCGCGGAGAGCAGCGGCGAGGGCGGTTTCGCGCCCGGCGCCGCGGATGGCGGTGACCCAGCTCGGGACGCCCTGGTCCGGGAGAGAACCACCGCCGACGAGCGACAGGGCTTCGACCACGCGTGCGCCGTCCCCGGCGGCGGTGGCCCAGCGCTGCGCGCGGCGGCGCAGGCCGGGCAGGGGGAGCGAGAGCATGCGCCAGATGGGGATCTCTTCACATTCGCGGCCCTCGGCGTAGGACGCGAGCGTGGCGAGGAGCGCGGCGATGGTGAGCTTGTCGACGCGGAGGGCGCGGGCGAGCGGGTGGGCGCGCAGGCGGGCGACGAGCTCGGCGCGGCCCGCGATGATGCCCGCCTGGGGGCCGCCGAGGAGCTTGTCGCCGCTGGCGAAGACGAGGCTGGCGCCGCCGGCGACGCTCTCCTGGATGGTGGGCTCGTGCGGGAGGCCGAAGCGGGCCGTATCGACCAGGCAGCCGCTACCGAGGTCATCGAGCAGGGGCACACCGTGCTCCTGCTCGAGGGCGGCGAGCTCGGCGAGGGATGGCTCGGCCGTGAAGCCGACGACGCGGAAATTCGAGGGATGGACACGGAGGATGGCCATGGTTTCGTCGCCGATGGCGGCTTCGTAGTCGCGCGCGTAGGTGCGGTTCGTGGTGCCAACTTCGACGAGGCGCGCACCGCTCTGCGCGACGATGTCGGGGATGCGGAAGCCGCCGCCGATTTCCACCGCCTGGCCGCGGGAGACGATGACTTCGCCGCCACGGGCGAGGACCTGGAGCGCCATCATCACGGCGGCGGCGTTGTTGTTCACGACGAGCGCGTCCTCGGCGCCGGTGAGCTGGCGGAGGATGGCGCGGACGTGCTCGTGGCGGCTGCCGCGTTCGCCGCGGTCGACGTCGAGCTCGAGGTTTGTGTAGCCGACGCCAAGTTCGGCGACGGCTGCGAGGGTGCGGTCGCTGAGCGGCGCGCGGCCCATGTTCGTCTGGAGCAGGACGCCCGAGGCGTTGATGACGCGCCGGAGCGGCGAGCGGGTGGCCTGCGATGCGGTCGCGGCGGCTGCGGCGACGAGCTCCTCCAGCAGCGGTGCAGGTTCGCCGGCGCGGATGCGCGCGCGGGCGGCGGCGATGGCGTCGCGGGCGGCCGGGGCGGCGACGGCGTGCGGGACCCCGGGCGCGGCCGCCCGCAGCGCCACCAGCAGCGTTTCGACGGAGGGGAGAGCGCGCAGGCGGGGGTCGGCCATGGAGGGGAAGTATAGGGCGCGGGCTTCGAACGACGGCGCGCCCGCCGGGTATGATGCGCGGCGATGGGCGACCGCGACTGGTACCGGCTGACGACGCTGACGAGCTGCGGGGGCTGCGCTTCGAAGGCGTCGCCGTCGTTCCTGGCCGGGCTGGTGACCGGGCCGGGCGCGGGGCTTCCACTCGGGGCGGACGCGAACCTGCTCGTGGGGCTGGAGACGCCAGACGACGCAGCCGTGTACCGGGTCGGCGACGGCGAGGCGGTGGTCGCGACGGTCGACTTCTTCGCGCCGCTGGTGGACGACCCGTACACGTATGGCGCAATCGCAGCGGCGAACGCGATGTCGGACGTGTTCGCGATGGGCGGGGAAGTGACGCTGGCGCTGAACGTGACGGCGTTCCCGGAGGAGCTCCCGCGGGAGGTGGCGGCGGCGATCCTGCGGGGCGGGGCAGAGAAGGTGGCGGAAGCGGGCGGCGTGGTCGCGGGCGGGCACACGGTGTGGGACGACGAGCCGAAGTACGGGCTGAGCGTGCTGGGCCAGGTGGACCCGGCGCGGCTGTTCAGCAAGGCCGGCCTTCGCGCGGGCGATGCGCTCTACCTGACGAAACCGGTGGGCGTGGGGGTGCTGATCTCGGCGGCGAAAGGCGAGCCGGACCACGACGCGGCGGCCGAGGCGGCGATCGCGTCGATGCTGCGGCTGAACCTGGTCGCCTCGCGGGCGATGCGGGAAGCCGGGGTCACGGCGGCGACGGACGTGACGGGCTTCGGGCTGCTGGGGCACCTCTGGGAGATGGCGTCGCGCTCGGGGGTGGCGGTGGAGGTGGCGGCGGGGGCGGTGCCGCTGCTCGACGGCGCAGCGGAGGTCGCGCGGCGCGGGGTGTGCACGGGCGGCGGGCGGCGCAACGAGGCGTGGGTGGGCGGCAACGCGACATTCGAGGCGGCGGTGGCGCCGCACCTGCGGACGCTGCTGTTCGACCCCCAGACATCGGGCGGGCTGCTCTGCGGGTGCCCGGAGGCGCGCTCCGGGGAGCTCGAGCAGGCGTTCGCGCGGGCGGAGCAGCCGCTCTGGCCGATCGGGTCCGTGGGCGCGGGCGAGCCGCGGATCCGGGTGCGCGCGTGAGGTGAGGGCGGCGCAGCAGAGGGGAGTGGATGGGGCCCGGTGGTCTCCTCCGTCTTCAAAACGGATGCCCCGTCTCGCAGGCGGGGGGTGGGTTCGACTCCCATGCACTCCCGCCAATGTGAGCTTGGGCCGTGCCGGGGGGCCCAGCGCCGAGCGAATCCTATCCAGTCATCTGTAACATCGAGCGTCGGCGCCGTTCTGTCGGGCGGCAACGGAACGACTCCCTCGCGTCATTTGGCGCCGACCTACTTCATACGCACGTGGCGAACTAACACGTGTGCCAGTTGCCCCAGTAGGCTTGCGATGGCAAGGCTTACCCAAACGTTCATATTGGTCTGAGTAAGTCCCCCGAACGTGACGAGCGTCACGCCTGCCTGTGACACATAACCAAGAATATCGGACCGCATACGAATCACCGAACCATACTAACCATTCAGGATACGATGTACAGCTTCATGATTCACTGGAATTTACATCCACGAAGTGATGGTCTACTTTTTGACCAAGCGTCGTTCATCTTGGGCTGCAGGAGGCTCGGGCGTCGCTGCCGCGGCGAGCTGCGGGCGACCCTCTGGTCCCAAGTCCTCCCGAGGAGCCAAAGAACGGTCCACCGGTCCACTGCGGTTGCACTGCGCTCTCCGGCTGCGTCCGATGGCGTAGCTTCGCGGGCGGGGACGAGTGCTAGCCGTATCATGATTCTTGGAAGGCTCGGACTTCATCAACCGTTGTCTCCCAGGTCGAGATGAGCCGGCCTTCATCGTTGGTGAATCTTATGTCCGGGATTCCATCGTAGAGCCGGTTCCAATCTATTGCCCGGCCCACTTCGCCAAGCATGCTCAGATTCTGCTGGATGTATACGCGTCCATCTACGCGGTACATGGTCCACATCAGTATTGGCTGACCGCCCTCGTATGGTAGAGCGGATGTCACGAGACAGCTTGAAGCATGTCCGCCGCCCAGGATTCGGGATATTCCCTCATTCCACTGTGTTTCATACTCATCCGTAGACCAGTGTGACAGCGGCATTCGGAAACGCTCGTCTAGATCCCCGGCGATGATGTGCCCCGTCGCGTACTCGGTAGACTCGTCGCCATCATTCAGGACCTCCAAATGG
Organism: Dehalococcoidia bacterium; assembly: GCA_020850615.1. GTDB lineage: Bacteria > Chloroflexota > Dehalococcoidia > Tepidiformales > Tepidiformaceae > JADZEI01. Next base: position 166,265 of record JADZEI010000004.1, read on the forward strand.
AACATCTACTGCGGATCTCCAACCTTGACAGCAGTCGACAGCGACCTTCGATGCGATCCCTGTACTGCTCAACATCCCTCCCTGGCGGGTGACGTTCATGTGAGGGGTGCGGCCCTGCCCTCCCTCAGGGTCGGGCTACTGATTGCGGCGCGTCCTAGCTAGTGGAAGTTGGGTTCGCGCTTTTCCATGAAGGCGGAGACGGCTTCGCGGTGGGCGGGTTTGTCTTTGAGCTGGGGGAAGATCTGGGTCTCGCCGGCGACGACGCGGTGCATGTCCTGTTCGGCGGCGTTGCGGCGGACGAGTCGCTTGGCGAGCCAGACGGGGTCGGTCGGGCCGGAGGCGATTTCGCGGGCAAGGGCATAGGCGGTGGGCAGGAGCTCGTCGTGCGGGACGATGCGGCTGACGAGCTTCTGGGCGAGCGGGTCGGTGGCATTGATGATGCGGCCGGTGAGGATGAGCTCGAGGGCGGATTCGATGCCGGCGACGGCGGCGATATTGTGCGTCCCGCCGCATTCGGGGACGAGGCCGACGCGGACGAAGCGGGCGGAGAAGCGGGCGCGGTCGGAGGCGATGCGGATGTCGCAGGCCATGGCCATGGTGAGGCCGATACCGACGGCGGGGCCGTTGATCGCGGCGATGACGGGCTTGGCTTCGAAGAGCGTGAGGGGGACGTTGGGGCTGGCCTCGCGGGCGTCGGACATGACGAGCGCGGGGGCGCGGTCGGGGCGGCGGACTTCGCCGCTCTGGATCTTCGCCCAGCCGCCAACATCGGCGCCGGAGCAGAAGCCGCGGCCGGCGCCGGTGATGACGATGCAGCCCACGCTGTCGTCGTCGGAGGCGTGGCGAAGGGCGCGGATGAGCTCGGTCTCCATGATCCCGGTCCAGGCGTTGAGGCGCTCGGGGCGGTTGAGGGTGAGCGTGACGACGCGACCGTCCTGGGTGTAGAGGAGCTGTTCGAAGTCCGGCATGTGGTGTACCCCCGGTGAGTGCGGACGCACTCTAGCGCAGATGCGCGGGCAGCGGCACGCGACAGGCGGGGGCGTGTCGCGGAATTCGCGCGTGGCGTAGCCTCGCCGGCATGACGGTGATCGGCACGGCGGGGCATGTCGACCATGGCAAGAGCGCGCTGGTCCGGGCGCTGAGCGGGATCGACCCGGACCGGCTGCCCGAGGAGCGCGCGCGGGGCATGACCATCGACCTCGGGTTCGCGTGGATGACGCTGCCGTCGGGGCGGGAGGTGAGCATCGTCGACGTGCCGGGGCACGAGCGGTTCATCAAGAACATGATGGCGGGGGCCGGCGGGATCGACCTCGCGCTGCTGGTGGTGGCGGCGGACGAGGGGCTGCGCGCGCAGACGGAGGAGCACCTGGCGGTGATCGCGCTGCTCGACGTTCGGCACATGGTGGTGGCGGTCACGCGGGCGGACCTGGCGGAGGCGGGGCGCGTGGCGGAGGTGCGCGCGGCGGTCGGCGACCGGCTCGCGGCGACGCGGTTCGCGGGGTGCCCGGTCATCGCCACGTCCGCGGTGTCCGGTGCCGGGCTCGACGAGCTGCGGGAGGCGCTGGACCGGGCGCTCGACGCAGTGCCGCAGCGGCCCGATTTCGGGCGGGCGCGGTTGCCGGTGGACCGCGTCTTCCACGTTAAGGGCTTCGGGACGGTGGTCACGGGGACGCTGGTCGACGGCGAGCTGCGCGTGGGCGATGCGGTCGAGCTGCAGCCGGGGGGCACGCGGGCGCGGGTGCGGGGCCTGCAGCAGCACGCGCGGCAAGTGGACACCGTGCGGCCGGGCGAACGCGCGGCCGTGAACCTCGGGGGCGTCGAGCTGGAGGGCGTGCGGCGCGGGAGCGTGGTGGCGCGCCCGGGCGCTGTACGGGTCGCGCAGTCGCTCGTGACGCGGCTCACGGCGGCGAGCACGATGACGGCACCGCTGAAGCACGACGCCGGGGTGACCATCCTGGTGGGAACGGCCGAGCGGCAGGCGCGGCTGCTCCTGCTGGAGGCGAAGCAGTTCGAGCCGGGTACCGTAGCGTGGGCGGAGCTACTGCTGGCGGAGCCCGTCGCGGTGGCCGAGGGCGACCGCTGCCTCGTGCGGACGACGAACGACACGGTCGCGGGCGGGCCGGTGGTGGCGGTGGACCTGCCGCGGGGCCGCCGCACGGCCGGGCGGTCGATCGAGCGGCTCGCGGCGCTGGTGGACGGCACGGGAGAGGAGCGGGTCGCGGCGCTGGTGGCAGCGGAGCCGGCGCCGATGGGTGACATCGCGGGGCGGCTGCGGCTGGAGGGCGCGGGAGAGGACGCGGTGGCGCGGGCGGAAGCGGCGGGGACAGCGCGGCGGTACGGAGAGGTGGTGTACGGGACGGCGTGGCTCGCCGGACAGGCGGCGCAGCTCGCGGCGGCCGCGCGGGACCTGCTCGCCCGCGACCGCGCCTACGCCGTGCCACGCGAGCAGATGATGGCGGCGGCACAGGTGTCGCCGGAGTGGGCGGATGCGGTCGTGGCGTTCGCGATCGAGACGGGCGCGCTGGAGGGGCGGGGCGGGCAGGGGTTCGTGCCCGCAGGCCACCAGTCGGGCCTTTCGGAGCGCGAGCAACGGGAGGTGGAGCGCTTCCTGGCGCAGCTCAGCACAACGGGTTTCAGCCCTGAGGTGGAGGCCAACCCGCTCCCGCCCCGGCTGGTGCGGTACCTGGTCGATGCGGGGCTGGTGGAGGACCTGAGGGGCGGGGTCATGCTGAGCCCGGCGGCGTGCGGGGTGCTCACCGCGGCCGTGGTCGCGCGCATCGAACGCGAGGGCACGGTGACGCTGGCGCAGGTGCGCGACCAGTTCGGCACGACGCGGAAGTACGCGCAGGCGCTGCTGGACCACCTGGACAGCCACGGCGTGACACGGCGGGTGGGCGATGCTCGGCAGCTCGGGCCGCGCCCGCGGGCGCACCGGCCGAAGGGATAGCGCCCGCCGGTTGGCGCGTTGTACCGGACGCCGGGCGAACGGTCTGTGCCCGGCGCCACACGGCGCGCGAATTCGGACCTAAGGACCACGGGCGCGTCCGGCGAAGGCGGAGCAAACAACACGCCGCCGGGCCGATGGGTCGAGCGGCTGGGTTCCGGACACTGTCTTCCATGCGGCGGCCAGCCCCCACGGCCGACCCCTGGAGGACCCCATGTCACGCTTCCTTTCGCCCGCAGCGCTTGCGCGAGCCAGCGCGAACCACCCGTGGCTCACGCTTGGCGCGTGGGTGCTGATCATCGCGGCGGCCATCGTTTCGAGCGGCCAACTGAAGGTGAACGAAACGCAGGAGATCCGCGGCGCCGAGTCGACGCGGGCGACGGACCTGCTCGAAGACCGCATCCGCGGCGAGGCCCCGGCTTCGGAGACCATCGTCGTGCAGTCCTATGGCCGGACGGTCGACGACCCGGCGTTCCGGTTGTTCGTCGAAGGGCTGACGGCAGACGTGCGAGAGCTCGGCGGGACGGTCACATTCGTAACGTCGTACTACGAGTCGCAGGACGCGAGCCTCGTTTCGGCGGACGGGACGAAGACGATCCTGCCGGTGACGCTGGCGGGGAGCCGCGAAGACGCGCCCGACACGGTCGAGCCGCTGCTGGCGGTGCTCGAAGCGCACCGCAGCGCCGAGTTCTCGGTGCTGACGGCGGGCGACGGCTCGATCAACAAGGAGATCACCGAGCAGTTCGAGAAGGACCTGGCGATGGGCGAGATGATCGGCATCCCGGCGGCGATCGTGGTGCTCGTCATCGTCTTCGGGGCAGCTGCGGCGGCCGGCGTGCCGATCGTGCTGAGCCTGCTCGGCATCCTCGTCTCGGTCGGGATCACGGCGGCGGCGAGCCAGTTCATGGGCATCAACAGCGTCGCCATCAACATCATCACGATGATTGGGCTGGCGGTCGGGATCGACTACACGCTGTTCATCGTCGAGCGGTTCCGGGAGGAGCGCGACCACGGCCTGGCGAAGGTGGACGCGATCGTGAAGGCGGGCGACACGGCGAGCCGGGCGGTGCTCTTTTCGGGCATCACGGTCATCATCGCGCTCGCGGGCATGCTCATCGTGCCGGCGACGGTGTTCCAGTCGCTGGCGTTTGGCGCGATCATGGTGGTCGTCGCGGCAGTGGCGCTCGCGCTGACGCTGCTGCCCGCGGGGCTGAGCCTCGCCGGCGACCGGATCAACTGGCTGACGATCCCGGGACGGCGGCGGAAGGCGCAGGTGACGGAGGCCGACCCGAACGGCGGGTTCTTCGGCAAGACGACGCAGCTCGTGATGCGCCACCCGGTGGTCTCGGCGGCGGGCGCTTCGGCGCTGCTGGTGGCACTCGCGCTGCCCTACGCGGCGATCGAAATCGGCTCGCCGGGGCTCACGGAGTACCCGGCCTCGATGGAGTCGGTCCAGGCGTTCACGGTGCTGGACACGGAGTTCTCCGCGGGCCGGCTGGACCCGACGGAGGTCGTCATCGAAGGCGATATGGACTCGCCGGAGGTGCGGGCGGCGGTCGACCGGCTCGGCGCGGCGATCGCCCAGGACGCTGGCTTCGCGGGCATCTCGGCGCTGCAGCCGGCGGCGAGCGGCGACATCGGCTACGTGTCGATCATCATCAACGGCGACAGCACCGGGCCGGAGGCGATGGACGCGGTCCGGCGGCTGCGCAGCGACTACATCCCGGCGGCGTTCGCGGGAGCCGAGGCTGAGGTTTCGGTGGGCGGCGGCACGGCGCTGACGCTGGACTACATCGAGACGATGAAGACGTACCTGCCGATCGTGATCGGGTTCGTGCTGACGCTCAGCTTCCTGCTGCTGATGCTGGTGTTCCGGTCGATCGTCATCCCCGTGAAGGCGATCGTGATGAACCTGCTGAGCGTGGGCGCGGCCTACGGACTCATCGTGCTCGTGTTCCAGGAGGGCGTGGGCGCGGAGCTGCTCGGGTTCCAGCAGACAGACAGCATCACGGCGTTCCTGCCGGTGTTCCTGTTCGCCATCCTGTTCGGACTTTCGATGGACTACCACGTGTTCCTGCTGAGCCGGATCCAGGAGCGGTTCGTGCACACCGGCGACAACACGCACGCGGTCGCCTACGGGCTGCGGTCGACGGCGCACATCATCACCGGCGCGGCGGCAATCATGATGGTCGTGTTCGCCGGGTTCGCGGCGGGCGACATGGTGGACCTGCAGCAGATGGGCTTCGGGCTCGCGGTCGCGGTATTCCTCGATGCGACGATCGTGCGGTCGGTGCTGGTGCCGGCGAGCATGGAGCTGCTCGGGGCGCGGAACTGGTACTTCCCGTCGTGGCTGGAGTGGCTGCCGAAGATCTCGGTCGAAGGCCCGGCGGCGCAGGAGCCGCAGGTGCACGGACCGGTGCTCGCGCCGTTCGAATATGCGCAGGGTGCGGCGGACTAATCCACCGCGGTTCCCCAAAGCAGACGCCCCGCTGGTGGCACCGGCGGGGCGTTTTCGCGTCCCGCGGTCAGTCTGCGAACGGGCGTTCCTGGCCGGGTGGGACGTCGACTTCGAAGACGTTCAGGGTCATCGAGACCAGGCCGTAGGTCCCGGTGACGGCGATGAGGTCGACGAGGCCCTGCTCGCCGAGCACGTCGATGGCGCGCGTGTAGGTTGCCGCGGAGACGCGCTTCGTGGCGAAGTGCTCGCTGACGACGTCGTAGGCGGCCTGGAGGTCGGGGCGGTTGAGCTGGGGCGGTGCACCGGTGCGGATGGCCTCGATGGCGTCATCCGGGATGCCGGCCTTGCGGGCGAGGCGGGCGTGGCCCCAGAACTCGAACTGGGAGCGCCAGAAGGTGGCGGTGAGGAGGATCGCGAGCTCGACGACATCGGGCGCGAGGACGGTGCCGTAGCGAGTGTGGGCGACCATGCGCCAGGCGAGGTCGGCGAAGGTGGGGCTGCGGAGCCAGGCTTCCGACGGGCCGCGAATGGCGCCGATGGGCCCAGCGAGGAGGGCGTCGGCGACGAGTTGCTGTTCGGGGCTGAGGCGGTCGAGGTCGAGCGGTTCGAGGCGGGACATGGGCGGCTCCGGGCGGGGGTGGGGGCAGTGTGGCGGCGGGGAGGCCGGGCGTCCACGGCGTACCGCGCGGGCGGTGGCTTTCCGAATTCGCGCGGCAACTGACAACCCTTTCGGATTCCGGTACGGTACGGGCAGGGCCGGCAGGGCGCCGGGATGGGAGAGCCGCGATGACGATGCGTTACCGGTATTCGATGTGGGATGGCACGCAGGAAGTGCCGTCTGTCGATGCGGACCAGATCCTCGACAACCTGACGGACGACCTGATGAACTTCGGGGACCTGCAGCACGCGTTGCGGAACCTGCTCCAGCGGGGGATGCGGGACCCGATGGGGCAGCGGATGCAGGGGCTGCGGGACCTGCTCCAGCAGCTGCGGCAGCAACGGCGCCAGCAGCTCGACAAGTTCGACCTGAGCTCGATCTTCGATGACCTGAAGCAGAAGCTCGACGAGATCGTGAATATGGAGCGGGGCACGATCGACCGGCGGCTCGACGAGGCGATGGGCAACCCTCCGGGGCAGCAGGGCGAGCAGGGGCAGCAACAGCCCGGGCAGCAACAGCCCGGGCAGCAGCAGAGCGGGCAACAGCAGCAGCGGGGGCCGCAGGGGCAGCAGCAACAGGGTCCTCGCGGCCAGCAACAGCCGGGGCAACGCGGCCAGCAGCAGGGCGGCCAGCAGCAGCCCGGGCAGGAAGGCGGCGAACCGCAGCAGGGCGGCCAGCAGGGCCAACAGGGTGGCGGCGAGCAGAGCGAATTCGCGGAGATGCTGCGGAACATCGCGAACCGGAAGAAGGACTTCCTCGAGCAGTTGCCGGAGGACGTGGCCGGGCAGGTGAAGGAGCTCCAGAACTACGAGTTCATGGACCCGGAGGCCCAGGCGCGCTTCAACGAGCTGCTGGAAAGCCTGAAGAAGGCGATGATGGATACCTTCTTCAAGGACATGTACAACCAGATTGCGAACATGTCCCCGGAAGACCTGCAGCGGATGAAGGACATGGTCCGGGACCTGAACCAGATGATGCAGGACCGGATGGCGGGCAAGGAGCCGGACTTCGATCAGTTCATGCAGCAGTACGGCGACCTGTTCGGGGATAATCCGCCGCGCTCACTGGACGAACTCATCCAGCAGATGCAGCACCAGATGGGCCAGATGCAGAGCCTGCTGGAGAGCCTGCCGGGCGATATGCGTCAGCAGCTCCAGGAGCTGATGATGGACAAGGTGGGTGACCCGGAGCTACAGCAGGGGCTCATGGACCTGCAGCAGAACCTGGAGTACCTCTACCCGATGCGGGAGCTCCGCAACCAGTACCCCTTCCGCGGCGACGAGCAACTGGACCTCGATGCGGCGATGCAGCTGATGAACCAGATGCAGTCGATCGACGAGCTGGAGCGGCAGCTCGAGCGGACGCAGTACGGCGGCGAAATCGACGACATCGACGCGGACAAGCTGGAGGACCTGCTCGGGCCGGAGGCGCGCGAGACGCTGGACCAGCTGAAGCAGTTCCTCGAGATCCTCGAGGAGGCCGGGTACATCCGGAAGAAGGGGAACGGCTACGAGCTGACTCCGCGCGGGACGCGGAAGATCGGGCAGCGGGCGCTGGGCGAGATCTACGCGCAGCTGAAGAAGGACAGCTTCGGGAAGCACGAGATCCGGGAGAGCGGCCACGGCGGCGACCGGACGGACCAGACGAAGAAGTACGAGTTCGGCGACCCGTTCTACCTGGACATCCAGAAGACGATCATGAACTCGATGTACCGCGAGGGGGCGGGCACCCCGGTCCGGCTGCACCCGGACGACTTCGAGGTGGCGCGGACGGAGCTGATGTCACAGACGGCGACGGTGATCATGCTCGACCTGAGCTGGTCGATGGCGCTGCGCGGGAGCTTCCAGGCGGCGAAAAAGGTGGCGCTGGCGCTGAACAACCTGATCCAGAGCCAGTTCCAGCGGGACAGCCTCTACATCATCGGGTTCAGCGCCTATGCGCGGGAGCTCAAGGCGGACCAGCTGCCCTACGTGCGGTGGGACGAATCGGTGCTGGGCACGAACATGCACCACGCGCTGATGATCGCGCAGTCGCTGCTGGCGAAGCACACGCAGGGAACGCGGCAGATCATCATGATCTCGGACGGCGAGCCGACGGCGCACCTCGAGCGGGGGCGGAGCTACTTCGCCTATCCGCCGAGCCCGATCACGATCCGCGAGACGCTCAAGGAAGTGAAGCGGTGCACGCAGAAGAACATCACGATCAACACGTTCATGCTGGACCGCAACTACTACCTGAAGGAGTTCGTGAACCAGGTGGCGCGGATCAACAAGGGACGGGTGTTCTACACGACGCCGGATAAGCTCGGGGAGTACATCCTGGTGGACTATGTGGCGAGCAAGAAGAAGAAGCTGACGGGGATCGGGTGACGTAGGAATTGTCGATTGACGATTGTCGATTATCGATTGGTGGGATTTTTGATTTTCGATTTTCGCCGGAGTGGGCGTGATGCACTGAAGGCGAGGGACGTCGACTGAATCTTACGCCAATTCTACTAGTCCACAGTACTTCGCCCAGTACTTGCGACACGCGTCGCATCTACCACGAATGGCGACACCTCGACGCCATTCGAGGAGTCGCATGGTCGTGGACGACCCTTTGAACTTCACCATCTTCTTTGCCGCAAGGTAATCCCCGCAGCGCGCACATAGCAGCCAGTCTTGCTGCAGGGGCACTCGGTTGGCCCCCAGTGCCGCCGGAGGCTGCCCACCTTGTGGCGGTCCAAGAGCAGCTTCGCCGTATCGTGGGCCCGAGATGGTGCCGCTCTCCCTGTCCGGCCAAACATCGAAAGCCTTCCGGCGAGAACGCTCCTCAGCAGTACCGTACACGTAGCAGTCGGCGCATACGGTGCGATCGTCACCCTGGTACATCTCGGCATTCGCGACCTCGTAAAGCGCGACAGACCGTCGACAGCGAATACACGTCGGCACGAGTCCCAAATATACGCGCGCGGCAATGCAACACGCCACATTGACATGCTCCAGGCACTGCGGCCGTCAGTGGAGTTTGGAATCCGCTAGTGTAGTGTCGCCAACGTTCGGTTAGAGCACGATCCGTCATGGCGAAGACGAGGTGACCCGCAGTTCACTCTGAGGCCTTTCGTGATGGCCTTTCGGAACATACGAGACACCACACTAGAAGCCGCCTTCGCGGCCCCAGACCATGAGGAAGGCGATGGCGATGATGGAGAGGCCGAGGAGGCCGCCGACCATCTGGATGCGCTTGCCGATCGGGATGTAGGCATCGGGCAGAGTGGGGCCGGCCGGGGCGGCCTCGAGGGCGCCGATGGCGGCCTGGATGTTGCGGCGCTGGTAGAAGATGGCGACCGCAAAGGCGACGATGAACCAGAGCATAGCGATGTTGAGCCACATCGGGATCTCCGATGCCTCGCCTGCCCAGCTGTTGTAGTCGTTGAACATGAGCGCGAGCCCGAAGAGGAACGTGAGGGCCGCGCCGGGGTACACCAGCACCGTCTCGATGCGGAGGATGGCGCGGTGGGCGAAGAGCGTGGCCGCCGTGCCTGAGCGTTCGGCAGTCGCCTGGAGGAAGGGGTAGGCGAAGGTGACGCCAAGCCCGAGTACGACGGCGAGGATGTGCAGGAAGAGGAAGATGCGATAGGTGTCCACAGAACTCCCCGGCGGGCCGATGCCCGGGCTCACGATAGCGAAGTCGGGCTTAGCGGCGAAGTGGGGTGCCGGGGTTGGCGCCGCGGGACGCGGGCTAGCGGCGTCCTGAAGTCGCCGCTCGCGTGTTTCGTAACCGGAGAGCGGCGTACCGTTGGCGGATGGCGAAACGGATGTTCGACGTCGCGCTGACGCTGCTGGCGGCACCGGTCGCGGTGGTCATCGTGGCGGTCATGGCGGCGGTGCTGGCGTGGGAGCTGCGCGGGAACCCGTTCTTCGTCCAGGCGCGCGTGGGGCTGCGCGGGAAGCCGTTCCGGATGTATAAGCTGCGGACGATGCGGCACGCGAAGCGGGGCGAGGAGCCGAAGTACGTCATCGACGACTGGTCGACGTACGTGTTTTCGCCGCCGGACAAGCCGGACCCGCGGATCACGCGGTGGGGCGGGTTCGCGCGCAAGACGTCGATCGACGAGCTGCCGAACCTGGTGAACGTGCTGAAGGGCGAGATGAGCCTGGTGGGGCCGCGCCCGGAGATCCCGGCGATCGTGGCGCAGTACCCGCCGGAGTACCACCGGCGGCACGAGGTGCGGCCCGGGATCGCGGGGCTGGCGCAGGTGAACGGCCGCTCGAATTTGCCCTACGCGGAGGTGGTTGCCTACGATCTGGCCTACGTGGATTGCCACTCGCTGCTGTCGGACCTTCGCATCCTCGCGAAGACGGCCCTGGTAGCCGCCCGGGGGAGTGGCGCGCGATGACAGAACCAGCTCCTCGACGATTCCTTGCCCGCCTGCTGCCCGGCGACCCGCTGGGGACCGCCGGCGCCATCGCGCTGGACGCGATCGTGGTCCTCGTGGCCTACATGTGCGCGCTGTTGCTGCGGTTCGATGCGGACGTGCCCGGCGAGAACGCCGCCTTCGTGTTCAAGGTGCTGCCGTTTGTCGCGCTGGCGTACATCGCTGCGAACCTGTTCTTCGGTGTGTACCGGACGATGTGGCAGTACGGGAGCGTAGGCGACATCCTCGCGCTCTTCCGGCCGGTGGCGATGGTGACGGCGGGGATCTTCGTGGGGAACGCGATCCTGCGGGACCGCGACCTGCCGCTTTCGGTCGTGCTGATCGCGGGGGCACTGATCTTCCCGGGCATGGCGATGGTGAAGATGCGGGCGCGACTGCTGCTTCGGCTGCCGTGGGCGTCGGTGGCGTCGCGGCGCGTCATCATCGTTGGCGCGGGGCGAAACGGGCAGCTGCTGGCGCGGGAGCTGCAGAACAGCCCGGAGCTCAACCTCCAGCCGGTCGGGTTCGTGGACGATGACCCGCGGAAACAGCACACGCGCATCCACGGGCTGCGGGTCCTGGGCCCGGTGGCGGAGCTCAACGAGATCCTGCAACGGCACGACGCGGAGGTGGTCGCGATCGCGATCCGGAACGCGCCGGGCGCGTTCGTGCGGGAGATCGTGGGGACGTGCCAGGCGCTGAACATCCCGGTGCGCATTGTGCCGGGCGTGGACAAGTGGGTGATGGGCGGCAGCCACGACGCGCTGCGCGACGTGACCCTGGACGACCTCCTCGGGCGGCAGCCGGTGCAGGTGGACTACAACGCGTGCTCGGCTTCGGTGAAGGACCGGGTGGTGCTGGTGACCGGCGCGGCGGGGTCGATCGGTTCGGAGCTGTGCCGGCAGGTGTTGAGCTTCCAGCCGCGCGAGCTGCACATGCTGGACAACAACGAGAGCGGGCTGCACGACCTCTCGCTCGAGCTCGCCGGGATCTCGCCGGAGACGACGATCCGGCTGTGGGTGGCGACGATCGTCGACGAGAAGCGGATCGATGCGGTCTTCGAACGCGTGCGGCCGGAGCTGGTCTACCACGCGGCGGCGCTGAAGCACGTGCCGCTCATGGAGCTGCACCCGGACGAGGCGTTCCGGACGAACGTGCTGGGGACGCTGAACGTCGCCCGGGCGGCACGGACGTATGGCGCCGGGATGTTCGTCCTGATTTCGACGGACAAGGCGGTGCGGCCGACGAGTATCATGGGCGCGACCAAGCGCATCGCCGAGCTGCTGGTGCTCGCGCTGGCACGGGAGAGCGACAGCACGAACTACGCGGCGGTGCGCTTCGGGAACGTGATGGGGAGCCGCGGATCGGTGGTGCCAACGTTCATGCGGCAGATCGAGCGCGGGGGCCCGGTGACGGTGATGCACCCGGAGATGATGCGCTACTTCATCTCGATCCCGGAGGCGGTGAGCCTCGTGATCCAGGCGGGGACGTTCGGCGGCCATGGGAACATATACATGCTCGACATGGGCGAGGAGATCAACATCCTCGAGCTCGCGGAGCGGATGATCCGGCTGCGCGGGCTGCGGCCGGGCCAGGACATCGAGGTGGTGTTCACGGGACCGCGGCCGGGCGAGAAGCTGCGCGAGGAGCTCGTGGCCGACTTCGAACAGATGGAACGGACCGACCACGCGAAGGTGAACCGGCTGAGCGCATCGCTGGACGTGAGCGAGGCCGAGGTGATGCGGCTCATCCGGGAGATCGAGGAGATCGTCTGGGACGACGCGGAGGAGCTGCGGCGGCGGATCCACCTCGTGTCACGGCGGTATTCGCGCGAACCGCACGGGGATGCGCCGGTGAAAGAGGAGACTGCGACTTCATGACGTTTCGTGTGCACCCGACGGCCGAGGTGAGCGACCGCGCCACCATCGGCGACGGCGCGAGCATCTGGCACCAGGCACAGGTCCGCGAGCGCGCCGACGTGGGGCCCGGCTGCATCATCGGGAAGGGCGCGTACATCGGCGCCGACGTGAAGGTGGGCGCCAACTGCAAGGTGCAGAACTACTCGTGCGTGTACGAAGGGACGACGCTCGAAGACGGCGTGTTCGTGGGGCCGGAGGTGGTGTTCACGAACGACCGGTACCCGCGGGCGATCAACCCCGACGGGAGCCTGAAGTCGGCGGACGACTGGCACTGCGAGGGCGCGCACGTGCGCTTCGGCGCCGCCGTGGGGTCGCGGACGGTGGTGCTGCCGGGCGTGACGATCGGGCGGTGGGCGCTGATTGCGGCCGGCTCGGTGGTGACGAAGGACGTGCCCGACCACGGGATCGTCGCCGGGAACCCGGCCCGAACGATGGGGTGGGTATGCGTGTGCGCGCGGCGGCTCAACGAATCACTGGCGTGCCCGGAGTGCGGGCGCGCGTACGCGCAGGCCGACAGTGGCCTGGCGTTGCTCGAAGCGGGCAGCTGACGCCCGCCCTGTTCGAAAGGAACACGTTATGACGACGATCAACCGGCCGTTCATCAACATCGCCAAACCGCTGATCGCGGAGGAGGAGAAGCGTGCCGTCCTCGAGGTGATGGACAGCGGGATGCTGGCCCAGGGGCCGCGGACGGAAGCCTTCGAGAAGGCGTTCGCGGAGTACATCGGCGTGAAGCACGCGGTGGCGGTGAACAGCGGCACCGCGGCGCTGATCGTGGCCCTGCAGGCGCACGGCGTCGGCCCGGGCGACGAGGTGATCACCTCGCCGTTCAGCTTCATCGCGACGGCGACGAGCATCATCGCCTGTGGGGCGAAGCCGGTGTTCGTGGACGTGGACCCGTTCGACCTGAACCTGGACCCGAACCGGGTGGAGGACGCGATCACCGACGCGACGAAGGCGATCATGCCGGTGCACATCTTCGGGCACCCGGCGCGGATGACGGAGATCGCGGAGATCTGCGAGGACAACGGCCTGGCGCTGGTGGAAGACGCGGCCCAGGCGCACGGCACGGAGCAGGACGGCCGGCGCGCGGGGAGCTGGGGCTCGGGCTGCTTCAGCTTCTACCCGACGAAGAACATGACGACGGGCGAGGGCGGGATCGTCACGACGAACGACGACGAGGTCGCGCGGATGTCGCGGATCATCCGGCACCACGGGCAGGAGCGGCGGTACTACCACGAGTACTTCGGGCTGAACTGGCGGATCACGGACCTGGCGTCGGCGATCGGGCTTGTGCAGCTGGGGCACCTGGAATCGTGGAACGAGGCCCGGATTGCGAACGCGGCGGCGCTTTCGGCGGCGATCACCGCGGTGGAGACGCCGAAGGTGCGCGAAGGGGCGCGGCACGTGTTCCACCAGTACACCGTGCGCGTCACGGGCGACCGGGACGCGTTCCAGGCGCGGCTCCAGGAGGCGGGCGTGGGCAGCGCGATCCACTACCCGGTGCCGATCCACCAGCAGCCGATCATCCGGCAGCTCGGCTTCGGCGAGGCGGACGTACCGGTCGCCGAGGCGGCGGCGCAGGCGGTGCTCTCGCTGCCGGTGCACCCGAGCCTCTCGCCGGACGAAGTCGCGTACATCGCCGACACCGTGAACCGCGTGGCCTGACCGCGGTGCGACACCGCATGACACGCGAGGGCGCGACGATGGCGGTGTGGCAGAGCGCGTGAAGGCAAAAGGCGGCGGGCAACCAGAGACGGTCGACATCGAGGAGTGGCTGCGGGGCGAGGGGTTCGCCGCGCCTGCGGGGGTGCGCCAGGCGCGGGCGGCGCTGGAGGCGAACGGGCTGACCAACCCGCGGAAGAACGGGATGAGCCGGGACAAGCTGGCGCGTGCGCGCGCCGTGCTGGCCGCGCAGACGGTGCGGGTGTGTAGCCCGGCGTGCGCGGCGATGGCGGAGCCGGAGCGGCCGGCGCGCGTGCCCGCGGACGCCGAGCCGAACGCATGCGAGGTGTGCCGGGGTTCGAACAACCGGCGCGCAGCCCAGGCGATGATCGCGGCGTGCGCAGCCAGGGGCGTCCGGCGGCTGCTCGTGCTCGGCGGGAGCGGGAGCACGCTGCGGGAGCTGGCGTCGCTGCTGGCGGACTCGGCCATCGAGCTGCGGGTCGTGGACGGGCTGGAGCGGACGCCGAACAAGAAGGACGCGATCGCGGACCTGGAGTGGGCGGACCTCATGGTGGTGTGGGCGTCGACGCCGCTGCCGCACCGGGTCTCGGTTTCGTACACGGATGAGCGGCCGCCGCGGCTGTGGTCGCTGACGGTGGCGCGGCGCGGGGTGGAAGCGCTGTGCACCGAGGTGGTGCGGCACCTTGAGCGGTGATGGCCTCTTTCCCGGATCTGAATGCGAGGCACCCGTAAGACCATCGTATGCGTACCAATGGCCCCTTCCCCGGTGACGTTGGCGCGTCCCACGCTAGGCTAGACGTGACCGGATGGACGCCAGAGGATGCCGGGAGCGCGCGGGACACCGCTCGTGCCGGCGAGGCGCCTGGTCGAGGCCAGAGAAAAGGTGTAGCCCCCGTTGATACCTGAAGAGACCTTCTCCCCCATCATCGCCGTGCTTGCATTGACCGCGGTGGCGCTCTGCGTGCTGGTCATCGTCCTGGCTGAGCTGCCGGGGCAGGAGAACCTGCGCGCGTTCATCCACGGACATGCCCAGAAGCCGATGCTCGCCGTCGCAGCAGTGGCGATGCTGTCGTCGCTGTATTACTCGGACTACGCGCACTTCACGCCGTGCGAGCTGTGCTGGTACCAGCGGATCGCGATGTACCCGCTGGTGTTCCTCATCGGGACGGCGCTGGTGACGCGGACGCGGCTGGACCCGCGATACATCCTCGTGATCGCGGGGATCGGGCTGGGGATTTCGATTTACCACTACCAGATCGAGCTGTTCCCCAACCAGGCGCAGGTTTGCAGCGGCGGCGTGGTGTCGTGTTCGGTGCGGTTCGTGGAGGAGATGGGCTTCATCTCGATCCCGTTCATGGCGGGGTGCGGGTTCCTCTCGATCCTGCTGCTGCAGTTCGCGGAGTGGCGCTCCGGGCGGCTGCTGGCGGCGGAGGAGGAGCCGGTGCGGGGGCCGGCGCGCAAGGCGGCGACGTCTTAACGCACTCCGAGGCGCACGGCCCGGCCACAACGGGGTAGAGTCGGTCCAACGCACAACGGTGCGGTGGGAGTGGCGTATGCGGTCTCTGGGCATCGTGACACTCGTGGCGGCGCTGGCGCTCGGTGGGGCCGCGGCGTTCGCCCAGTCGCCCACCGCGAGTCCTTCGCCGAGGGTGAGCCCTTCGCCCGCCACGGCAAGTCCGACTCCGACGGTAACGGCGACGCCGACCGCGCCGGGCGGCACGCCGGCGAACTCGCCCGCGCCGCCGACACCCACCGCAACGGCATCACCTGTGCCACCGAGCCCGACGCCAACGCCAACCATCGAGTACAACTGGGACACAACCATAGAAGTCGTGTTCCCGCTCATAAGCGATGACGGGCGGCAGCACTACGTGACGCTCATGCAGGACACGGCCGGGGTCGTCCGCGTGCGGGTCAGCCTGTTCTCCTTCGCGGCCGGGACGTACAACGTCGTCCTCTTCAACAACGGCAACTGCAGCGCAGTCGGCGACGACCCCGGCCAGGTCATCGGGACCCTGGGCGGGATGGAGCTGGAGGGCGCGACCACGTGGGTGCTGGTGTTCTTCAACACCGACCTCATCTCGCTCCACGCCGGAGCCGCCAACAGCATCGCCGACCGCGACGGGACGTCGCTCGCCATCTATCGTCCCGGCTCGGGCGGGAGCGGCCTGCGCGCCGCCTGTGGCCGGCTGGGCGAGCCGCCCGGCCCTCCCGCCAGCGGAAGCGGCATGGCGAGCAGCAATGACCCCGGCTGGTGGCTGGCCGGCTTCGCCGTGAGCGCGGCGGGCGGAGCGCTGCTGACCGCGATGGGCGTTCGCAGGCGCCGCTGAACGTGCGCCTTCGCGGAGGCCGCGATACGCTCGATGCCAATGACCACTGACCTCCGCGCCGCCGTCATCGGCCTCGGCTCGATGGGCGCAAACCATGCACGTGTGCTCGGCGACCTGCCGGGCGTCCAGCTCTGTGGCGTCGCCGACGCCGACGCCGAACGGGTCCACCGGGCGATCAACGGGCGCCCGATACCGGGGTTCGCGACCGCCGCCGAGCTCTTCGAAACCACCAAACCGGACCTCGTTTCCGTGGTCGTGCCGACAGGGTTGCACGAGGCCGTGGCCCTGGAGGCCATCGGGCACGGCGTGAACGTGCTCGTCGAAAAGCCGATCGCCGCGACGATGGAGGCGGCGAGCCGGATCGCTGCAGCGGCGCACGAGCGCGGCGTGGTGCTCACGGTCGGCCACATCGAGCGGTTCAACCCGGCCGTACGGGAGCTGAAGCGGCGGCTGGACGAAGGCCAGGGCGGCGCAGTGCTGCAGATCCGGGCGCGGCGCGTGGGGCCGTTCCCGCACCGCATCCGCGACGTGGGCGTGATCCACGACCTGGCGCCACACGACATCGACATCATGCGCTACCTGCTCGGCGACGAGATCGAGCGGGTGTATGCGGAGAGCCGCCGGCACATTGCGACCGACAACGAGGATCTCTTCGCGGGGATGATCCACTTCCGCGGCGGCGCGATGGGGATCCTGGACATCAACTGGCTCACCCCGACGAAGGAGCGCAGCCTTACGGTGCTCTGCGAACGGGGCATGTTCCACGTCGACTACGCGGCGCAGCACCTGGCGTTCTTCGAGAACTACGCCGCGGCTGCGCGCGAGGGCGTGTTCGGCAGCGTGACCGAAGGCCCGATGACGCGGTACCCGATCGCGAACCGGGAGCCGCTGCGCGTCGAGCTCGAGGCGTTCCGGGACGCGGTGGCGAACCGGGGGCCAGCGCCGGTGAGCGCGCACGACGGCATGACGGCGCTCGCGGTCGCGGAGGCGCTGGTGCGGTCCGCGAACGAGCGGTGCCCGGTGACCGTCGACGAGGTGCCGCAGGCATGAACGTCGCGGTTGTGGGCATCGGGCGCATCGGGCTGCCGCTTTCGGCGAAGATCGCGGCGCAAGGACACACGGTGTTCGGCTGCGACATCAATGCGGAGCGCGTGGCGCAGGTGAACCGCGGCGAGAACCCGATCCCGGACGAGGCGGGCCTGGGCGAGTTGCTCGCGCAGGTCGTTGCGAGCGGAGCGCTGACGGCAACGACCAACACGGCGGAGGCAGTCGCGCAGTGCGACGTCGTGCTCTTCGCGGTTGCCGTGGACGTGGACCACCAGATGCGCGCCGACCTCGGTTCGCTGCTGGCGGCGGCACAGAGCGTGGGCCAGGGCCTGCGCCCGGGGACGCTGTGCATCTTCGATACGACGCTGCCGATCGGGACGACGCGGCAAGTGCTGGCGCCGGCGCTGGAGTCGGGCGGGCTCGAACTGGGCCGCGATTTCCACGTCGCGTTCAGCCCGGAGCGCCTGCTCATGGGGCGGGTCATCGAGGACCTGACGAAGTACCCGAAGGTGGTCGGGGGCGTCGATGCGGAAGGCGGGCGGCGGGCGGCGGCGTTCTACCGCGAGGTGTTCGGCGGCGAGGTGTACGAGCTGGCAAACGCGGAGACGGCGGAGCTGAGCAAGCTGGCCGAGGGCGCGTACCGCGACCTGAACATCGCGCTGGCGAACGAGCTGGCGCAAGTCGCCGACGTACACGGGATCGACTTCACCGAGGTGGCGAAGGCGGCGAACAGCCAGCCCTATTGCCACCTGCACGTGCCGGGCACGGGCGTGGGCGGGCATTGCATCCCGGTGTACCCGCGGTTCCTGATGCAGGGCGCGGGCCCGAGCGAGCTTTCGGCGCTGGGGCGGCGGATCAACGACAGCATGCCGGCCTACGCGGTGGAACGCGTGGCGGAGCTGCTGGACGGGGTCGAGGGCAAGCGCGTGCTGGTCCTGGGACTGACGTTCCGCCCGAACGTGGCGGTGACGCCGCACACGAACTCGGTGGACCTGCTGCGGGAGTTCGAAGCGCGGGGCGCGGTGGTGCGCGGGCACGACGCGCTGCTGAGCGAGGCGGGCGTACGGGAGCTCGGGTTCGAACCGGCGGAGGCGATGGCAGGCTTCGACGTCGCGGTGGTGCACGCCTACCACCGGCAGTACGCGGAGCTGCCGTGGCGGGAGGTGGCGCCGCTGGTGCTGGACGCGCGAAACGCCCTGGATCGATCGATGATCGAAGCGCAGGGCGTCCGTTATGTGGGTATGGGGCGGCCCGTCACGGGGGACTGACCACCCGGGTGCGGCCCCTCAGCGCGAGGGGCCGGCAGGGTCAGGCGGCGTGGCGCTGGTTGCGCGCGGCCGGCTGGCGCCGGTGGGTCGCGGGGGCGAAGCCCTGGTCCGCGCCGGAAGTGGTGGCGCGGGTGGACTGGTGGAAGCGCCGGATGTGCATCTCACGCCACAGCGCTTCGGTGGCGGGATCGGCGGCGAAACGGGCCGCGCAGTAGTAACAGGTCGTCATCTCATTCTCTCGTTGTGTGTCGCCAACAGGTTCGTCCGTGTGGATTAACGGCGTTCGCCGTGCGGAAGGTAGTGGCATAGACCCTGAATCCGTGGCGCCCGGTTGTGGGCTGGTGGATGCAAGCCACCCGGCCCGGTGGGCGGTGCGCGGCGCAGACTGCGCCGTTCCGCCGGGCATGGCACCATGGATTCAGCATGACTGGTGGAGGGGTTTGTGACCCATCCGGATTTCCCCGTGTTCCAGGGCAGCCCGAAAGAAATCCCGGGCCCGGAACAGGCAATGCTCAAGCTCTCTTACGGCGTGCACGTGGTCGGTTCGCGGGCGACGAACGGGGACCTGAATGCGATGCTCGCGGACTGGGTGATGCAGGTTTCGTTCAAGCCGCGGCTGGTGGCCGTTTCAATCGAAAACGACGCGCGCACGCTGCGGTACATCCGCGAAACCGGCGTCTTCAGCGTCAACCTGCTGCACGAAAAGGACGGTGACGTCATTGCCCGCCAGGTGGTGATGCCAGCGGACGCGAGCAAGGTGAAGGGCCGCTCTGAAGAGGCTTCAGCGCAGATTATACACAAACTGGCGAATGTCGCGTACGGGATCCACGAAAACGGCTGCGCCATCCTCGACGAAGCGCTCGGGTGGTTCACCTGCGATGTCCGTGAGCTCCACCCGGTGGGGGACCACACCATCGTCGTCGGCGAGGTGACTGACGGCGCGGTGGTCCGCCCGGGCGAGATGCTCATCGAGCGGGAGCTGGGCTGGGAGTACGCGGGGTAGGGCTCGCGAAGTAGCGGGAATCACGAAAGCCGCCCGGGTGGGCGGCTTTCGTATGGGTGGCGGGTGACCCGGGCGCTAGAAGCGGACGAGGCGGACGTTGTAGATGCCGTCGATGGCTTCGACCTGGTCGAGCTGCTCCTCGGTGGGGCATTCGTCGACGGCGATGAGCATGAGGGCGCGGCCGCGGCGGGCGCGGCGGCCGACCTGCATCGAGCGGATGTTGATGTCGGCTTCGCCCATGAGCGTCCCGACCTTGCCGATCATGCCGGGGCGGTCTTCGTTGTCGCAGGCGAGGAGGAAGACGCCGGGCTCGGGCAGGATGTCGACTTCGAGGCCGTTCAGGCTGACGATGTGCGGCCCGCCGTGCTGGATGGTGCCGCCGACGGTGACCTCGGCCTCGGTCGTCAGGACCTTGACGTGGACGAGGTTCTGGAAGACCTCGTGGGTGGTGCCCATGCGCTCGGCGATCTTCCAGCCGCGGGACTGGGCGACGAGGCTGGCGTTGACGAGGTTGACGTTCTCCTCGCTGATCGGGGCCATGAGGCCGGCGATGACGGAGGCGCGGAGCGGGGTGACGTCGTGCTCGGCGATTTCGCCGTAGTAGTCGATCTCGATGGAGGTGAGCTTTCCGGTGACGAGCTGCGTCGCCGTGCGGCCGACCATCTCGGCGACTTCGAGGTAGGGGCCGACGACCTTGAGGGTCTCGGGCGGGAGCATCGGCGCGTTCACGGCGTAGCGCGCGGGGCGGCCCTGGAAGATGTCGACGATCTGCTCGGCGACGTCGACGGCGACGCGCTCCTGGGCTTCGGCGGTGGAGGCGCCGAGGTGGGGCGTGATGATGATCTTCGGGTTGTTGAGGAGCGGGTTGTCCGGGTTGATCGGCTCCTGGGTGAAGACGTCGACCGCGGCGCCGGCAACCTTGCCGGATTCGACGGCTTCGGCGAGGGCCGCTTCATCGATGATGCCGCCGCGGGCGACGTTGATCAGCCGGACGCCGTCCTTCATCTTCGCGAGCTGGTCGGGGCCAATCATGCCGGTGGTGCTGGCGGTGAGCGGCGGATGGACCGTGATGAAGTCGGAGATCATGAGGAGCTGCTCGAAGTCGACGGATTCGACGCCGAGGGCGCGGGTGCGTTCGGCGGGGACGAAGGGGTCGAAGGCGACGACCTGCATCTCCATGCCGACGGCGCGGCGGGCGACTTCGGAGCCGATCTTGCCGAGGCCGACGATGCCGAGGGTCTTGCCGCGGATCTCGGTGCCGACGTACTCCTTGCGGGCCCACTTGCCGGCGCGCATCGAGGCATCGGCCTGGGGGATGTGGCGGGCGAGCGCCATGAGCAGGCCGATCGTGTGCTCGGCGGCGGCGACGGTGTTGCCCTGTGGGGCGTTGACGACGATGACGCCCTTTTCGGTCGCGGCATCGAGGTCGATGTTGTCGACGCCGACGCCAGCGCGGCCGACGGCGATGAGCTTGCTCGCGGCTTCGAGGATGGGCCGGGTAACCTTGGTCTCGCTGCGGACCACGAGGGCGTCGTAGTCGCCGATCATGGCGATGAGGGCGTCGGCGGCCTGGCCGGTCTTGACTTCGACCTCGCCGACGGAGCGGAGGAGCTGGATGCCCTCGGGGGCAACGGGGTCGGCGATAAGGATGCGCGGGCGGGTCTCGGTCATGGCCGGTTGGTCCTCCTTGAGGGTAGCGAGCGCGAGCTCGATGGCGGCGGGGATGCGGGTCTTGCCGGATTCCCAGCGGCTAATGGTGCCCTGGTCGACGCCGAGGGCAGCGGCGATGGCGGCCTGGGAGAGTCCGAGCGCGGAGCGTTCCCGGGCGAAGTCGGCAGCGTCCATGGCTATGCATTGTGCATGCCGGTCGTGTTTCATGCAATCTGCATGAAACAAACGAGCCCCGGCGGTGGGCCGGGGCTCTATTCGAATTGCGGTGTCGGGCGGCTCAGGCCGTGGGCTTCGCCTCGCCGAGGAGCTTCTCGACGATGTCGAGGGCGTCGCTGACGTCCTGCTTGTTGACCCAGCCGAGGTGGCCGACGCGGCAGATCTTGCCTTCGAGCTTGCCCTGGCCGCCACCGAGGACGACGCCGAACTCCTCGCGGGCGCGCTTGCTGAGGGCCTTGCCATCGATGCCTTCGGGCCACCACACGGCGGTGACGGTGTTCGAGGCGTACTGCTCTTCGACCGGGACGAGGGAAAGGCCCCAGCTCTTCACGCGCTCGCGGGTATAGCTGGCGATGGCTTCGTGGCGGGTGAAGATGCTCTCGAGGCCCTCCGCACGCATGAGCTCGAAGGCCTTGTCGAGGGCGAAGTAGATGGACATCGCGGGCGTCCAGGGGTTCTGGAGCTTGGCGAGCGAGTCGCGGGTCTTGGCGGCGTCGAAGTAGAAGCGGGGCATCTTCGCCTCGGCGTTCGCGGCCCAGGC
The DNA here is from genome assembly GCA_020850615.1 of Dehalococcoidia bacterium. Classification (GTDB taxonomy): domain Bacteria; phylum Chloroflexota; class Dehalococcoidia; order Tepidiformales; family Tepidiformaceae; genus JADZEI01. Next base: position 188,402 of record JADZEI010000004.1, read on the forward strand.
GCGCTCACTCATGTAGACGAAGGCGAGGCCGGGCGGGACCATCCAGCCCTTCTGGGAGCCGCTGACGACGACATCGAGGTCCCAGCGCTCGACGGGGCAGGGGACCGAGGACATCGAGCTGACGGCATCGACGACGATGAGCCTGTCGCGGGCGCGGACTTCCTTCGCGATGGCCTCGAGCGGGTTGGTGACGCCGGTGCTCGTCTCGTTGTGGGTGACGAGGACGGCCTTCACACCCGGGTTCTCATCGAGGAGGCGCGCGACTTCGGCGGGCTTGGCGGCTTCGCCCCACTCGAGCGTGTAGGGGACGATCTCGGCGCCGTAGGTCTTCGCGATGTTGCGGAGTCGGTCGCCGAAGGAGCCGATGGAGACGGAGAGGACCTTATCGCCCGGAGAAAGCGTGTTGACGACGGCCGTTTCGAGGCCGCCGGTGCCCGAGGTGGTGATGGAGAGGACATCCGAGGAGCTGCCGAACATCCAGTTCAGGCCATCGGTCACGCGGCGGAGGACCTGGGCGAACTCGGGGCCGCGGTGGTTCATCATCTGGTGGGCGCCAGCGAGGAGGACTTCCTCGGGGCATGGGGTGGGGCCGGGGATACGAAGGTTCACGCGGGAGACTCCGGGGAGGTGTCCATTCATGGTCGATTAGCCCCGATACGCGGTCAACCGAGGTGAACCCGGTTTCGCATGCGCGGGAGCGCCGGGCGCGATAGGACTTTCGGTGCGGTGGTATTCGGTGGGCGAATGCAGGCGGGGATCGACCCAGACAGGGCGGCGGGCTTGCGGGCGGGGGGTTGGGCGGCGAGACTGCGCGCGTGAAAGCGGAGATCATCGCCATCGGCACCGAGATCCTTCTCGGCGAAATCGTCGACACCAACAGCGCCTACATCGCGCAGCAACTCCCGGAGCTCGGCATCGACCTGTACTTCAAGTCGGTCGTGGGCGACAACATGGGGCGGATCAAGGACACGTTCCAGCGCGCGTGGGACCGTTCGGACATCATCATCTGCACGGGCGGGCTGGGGCCGACGGACGATGACATGACGCGCGAGGGCATCGCGGCGATCCTCGGCGAGAAGCCGGAGGTGGACCCGGAGCTGGAGACGCGGCTGCGCTACTTCTTCGAATCGCGCGGCTACCCGATGCCGGAATCGAACATCAAGCAGGCGTGGCTGATCCCGAGCTCGCGCGCGCTACCGAACCCGCGGGGGACGGCGCCGGGGTGGTGGGTCGAGCGCGACGGCCGCGTGATCGTCTGCATGCCGGGCGTACCGCCGGAGATGGAGACGATGTGGACCGAGCAGGTCCGGCCGGAGCTGGAGCGGCGATCCGACGGCGAGGTCCTGGTCACGCGGACGATCAAGACGCTGGGCATCGGCGAGGGGACGGTCGACGAGATGGCGCGGCCGCTCTACAGCACGCCGGGCATCGGGATCGGGACGTATGCGCGCGCGGACGGCGTACACCTGCGGATCGGCGCCAAGGCGGCGACGCGCGAGGAGGCCTGGCACCGGATCATCCCGGTGGAGCAGGAGCTCGACCGGATCTTTGGGGCGGCCATCTGGGGGAAGGACGAGGACACGCTCGAAGGGCACATCCGGGCGCTGTTCGACGACCGCAAGACGACGCTGAGCACGATGGAGTCGTGCACCGGGGGCCTGATGGCGAGCACGCTGACGGATGTCTCGGGCGCAGCGGAGTACTTCCGCGGCGGGATCGTGACATACTGGACGGACCTGAAGATCGACTCGGGCGTGCCGGCGGAGGTGATCGAGGAGTTCGGCGTGATCTCGCCGGAGACGGCGAAGGCGATGGCCGCCGCGGTGCGGGCGAGGCTCGGCACGGACTACGGCTGCGGGATCACGGGCGTGGCGGGGCCGGACCCGCAGGAAGGCAAGGCGCCGGGGACGGTGCACGTGGCGGTCGCCGGGCCGGACGGCGAGCCGAGCGTGATCAGCATGTCGATGAACAGCGGGCGAGCTGCGGTGAAGCGCCGGGCGGTGACGACCGCGATGTTGCTCCTGCGGCGGACGCTGCTCGAGGCGGCGACGGTGCGGTAGGGAATGGGCCGATGAGCGGAGCCGAAATCGCGTTCGACTGCACCACTCCCATGGGATTCCGGGTGGTGGTGCCGCGAGAGCGCTGGGAGTACATCGTCAACGAGAAACACCCTGCGATGGCGGGTCGGGAGGGTGATGTCGCCGCCGCACTTGAGTCGCCCGATGTCATCCGAAGAAGCCGGTCGGACCAGGACGTTCTGCTGTTCTATCGCTCGATGGGGCGCAAGCGTTGGGTTTGTGTGGTTCTGCGCCCAAAGGATGGTGCAGCGCTGCTCATCACGGCGTACCCTACAGATGCGATCAAACGAGGGGTACAGATATGGCCGCCATCCGCGTGATCTACGACCGTGAGGGTGAATCGCTCGTCGTTTGGTTCGATGAGCCGGCCCGGGAAGCGGTCGCACGAGAAACCGAGGACGACGATCTCGTGCTGATGAAGGACGCGCGCGGGCGGGTCATTGGCATCGAGCGGCTGAACTTCGATCCGGGTGAGACGCCGCTGAGCTGCACGTTCGAAGCGGCCGGCTGACCGCCGCTCAGCTTTCGAACCACCACCACTCGAAGGCCCAGGCGGCGAGGATGACGGCGCCGGTTGCGGCGGTGAGCAGGACGTAGGGGAGCCAGGGATAGCGCGGCGGGCGCTGCCGGAGCGCGCGGAGCTCGTGGTTCGCGGCCACGTCGCGGGCGCGGGCGGTGACGACGATGGGATGGGGGCGCTTGGGCTGCCAGAGCGGGCGCTTCACGCCGGTCACGCGGATCGGCACCTCCTGCGCCTGGCCGGGCTGCAGGACGACCGATTCCTCTGCGATCTGGGCGGTCACGCCGTAGGCGTCGGTGCCGGCGTGGAGGTCGAACGCGACGGGCAGGTTGCTGCTGTTGAGCAGCGAGAGGACGAAGTCGCCCGGGCCCTCGGCGGGCTCGACGGTCGCGGTGGTCTCGACGTAGCCGTCGAAGAGCACGCGGGTGAGCTCGCGTTCTTCGCGGGGGCGCAGGCGTGAGGCGACGGAGATCGTTACGTCGTGGTGCCCCTGGCGGGCCTCGGGGGCGCGCGGCGGGCGGATGATGATGGCGACCTCGTCGCGGGCGCCAGGGGAGAGATAGAGCGTGGGCGGCTTGACTTCGACCCAGGCGGGCGGGAGGGAGAGGACGGACACCTGGAAGTCCTCGGCCGTGCCGCCGATGTTGTGGACTTCGACGGTGAGGGCGCCGAAGTCGCCGGGCTTGATCGGGCGGTCCATGGGCTGGACGGCGACGTTGAAGGTGTCGGCCGACTGCACGGCCCTGGGCTCGTTGTCGGTGTGTTCGCCGGCGACTTCGGTGAGGATGCCCTGCACCTCGCCGATGCGGAGAGTGGCACCTTTTTCGAGGGGCGTCGCGACGCCGGGTTCGAGGCGCATGTCATCGAGGAAGGTGCCGCCGGCCGACTGGAGGTCGACCACGGCCCAGCCGGCGAACTCGGGGACGAAGCGGACGTGCCAGCGAGCGACGGAGGGGTGGTCGACGACGATGGCGTTGGCACGGTCGCGGCCGAGCGTGATCTCGTGGTGGGGGAGGTGGCGTTCGATGACCTCGCCGTTGGGGATCGCGATGCGCAGGAGCTCGACCAATCGGTTCACCTCGGGGGCAGGCGCTGGGGGGCATTATGCGCCCTCCTGGTTACAGCTTTCGACACCGGACACCGCGGTCAGGAGTGCGGAGCCGGCCATTCGGTATGGCACACGAGGGGCCGGGCGGCCCTGGACCCGGGGCCGGTCGCACGTGGGCGGGTCGCAAGAGGCATTCGGTAGGCTTACAGCGAGGCGTATCCGTGGCGGACTGGTGCCGGACGCTGACTGAAACGGGTGGAGAGCGATGGGTTCACACGACGAACCCCCGCGAGGGCAACGAATGATGGCGGGGCGGCGCCTGGTCATGCTTGCGGCGGCGCTGCTGGCTGGCGTGGCGATCGCGTGCAGCTCCGGCGATGACGAGACGAGCGCGACCCCAACCGCGAGCCAGACGGCCGCCCCGACAGAGAGCCGGACGACCGCGCCGACCGTGAGCCAAACGGCCACCGCGGCGGCTACCCCGACGGCGTCCGTGCCGACATCGAAGACGCCGCCCGAGCCGACCGTCGCGGAACACGTGCGCTACCACGACTACCCGGCCACGACCGGGATTGCGGGCGTCGATACAGTCATCGCGTCGGTTGCCGCGGGGGATGCGGGCGCGCTCATTACGGCCGTGGTCATCCTTGGCGTGCCGTGCACGCCCAACCCGCAGGGCGTGGGTTCGCTGCCGAGATGCCCGGATGGCGCGGCGGCCGGGACGCTGCTCGAGCTGGTGCCGATGCCGCTGTGCGAGGGCTACTACGCGGACATGCAGGAGGTCACCGAGCGGATCACGACCGCAATGAGCGAGGCGCCGCGGCTGTACGCCGTGTCCCGTGCGGAGAGCCAGCCCCTCGGCCAGGCGACCGAAGCCGACTACCTCGTGACCTTCGGTTTCCGGGAGGAGCAGCCTGCGGGGATCTTCCGCGTGGCACTCATGGCGGACGGCACCATCACCGGCTTCAGCCTCTGCGGGCTCGGGACGTTGACCCCGCCGGGCGGGGACGTAGTCCTGGGCCCGCGGTAGAAGTTCGCGCGTCAGACGGGATTGGAGCGGGAGGTGGCGGCGGAGAGCTCGCCGAGCGGGGTGGAGGGCGGGGTGCCCTCGACGTATTCGAGGATGATGCGCTGCCAGGGGCCGCGGGCGTGGAGGTTCGCCATCACGCCGGCGAGCCCGAAGTTGATGCGTGTGAGGAAGACCATGCCTTCGGGGACGTTGCAGTGGCGGTTGATGGCGCCGCCGTGGCCGGTGGTCTGGGTGTTGTGGCGGATCATCTCGGCGGCGAGCTCGGGCGTGAAGGTGATCTCCTCCGCCATGATCGGCGCCCAGTACCAGTGCATGTGGTCCCAGAGCTCGTCGGTGGTGAACGGGGCGTCCTTGCGGAGGATGCCGACGTCCTCGGTGGCGTGGCGCCAGGCCTCGCGGTCGCCGGCGACGAAGGCGGTGATGACGGCACCGAACCGGGTGATGACCTCCGGGGAGAACTCGGCGACGCAGCCGTAGTCGACGAAGGCGACGGAACCGTCGGGCATGAGCAGGTAGTTGCCGGGGTGCGGGTCGCCGTTGAACAGACGATGGCGGTAGATGCTGCCGAAGGCGAAGCGGTAGATGATCTCGCCGATGCGGTCGCGTTCGGCCTGAGGCAGCTCGTAGGCCTCGGCGAAGGGCCGGCCGCCTTCCATGAACTCCTGGACGAGCACGCGGCTGCGCGTGTATTCGCGGAACACCTTCGGCACGCGGATGAAGGCGTGGCCTTCGAACGCCTCGTAGAAGCGCTGCTGGTTGGCGGCCTCCTGGCGGTAGTCGAGCTCGGCCTGGATGCCCTCGGTGAGGTCGCGGACGATGGGGCCGGCTTCGAGGCCACGCGAGACCATGCCCGCGAAGGTGACCAGCATGCCGACGTTCGCGAGGTCGTGCTCGATGGCTTCGCGGACGCCGGGGTACTGGACCTTGACGGCGACAGCGGTGCCATCGTGGAGCCAGGCGCGGTGGACCTGGCCGATGGAGGCGGCGGCGAAGGGTTCGCGTTCGAAGCGGCGGAACACCGCTTGCGGCGACTGGCCGAACTCCTGCTGGAACACCTCTTCGACGAGCTCGTAGGCCATGGGCGGCGCCTTGGCGTGGAGGCTGGCGAGCTCGCGCGTCATCTCCTCCGGGAGAACGCCGGTCATCATGGAGAGGATCTGCCCGACCTTCATGACCGCGCCCTTCATCTCGCCCATGGTGCGAGTGACGTCGTCGGCGGTGCGGAGGACGAACTCCTCGCGCTTGCGTTTGCGGCGCTGGCCGAAGACGAGGTAGGTCGCGGCCCAGCGCCGGGCGGCCCGGAGCGCGAGGCGGAGGGGCCCCGAGGAGCGACGGAGACGGGTCGCGCGGATACGGACGGAAGCCGGGGTAGTGCCCACGATCCGAGTGTGCGGCATGGGCCGCGGAGGCTCACGTGGGCGGTACCACCGGAGCGGCGCGGCTCCTATGATCGTTTTCGATGGACGCGAAACGGCACGCCGAGGCCCTGGACCGGCTGGATGCGACCGCAGACCCGGCGGCGCTGCGGTTCGATGGCGGCGAGGAGCTGCGCGGGCGCGTGGCGGTGTTGCCGGCGGCGTACAACCCGCCGACCGTGGCGCACCTCGCGCTGATCGAGCGGGCGCTCGCGGTGGCGGGCGTGGACGCGGCGGGGGCCCTGCTTTCGACGCGAAACGTGGACAAGGGCGTGCACGGCGCGTCGCTGGCGGACCGCGTGGAGATGCTGCTGGCAGCGCACGACACAGGCGCGGGCTACGCCGTCCTTGCAACGAACGCGGCGCGGCTGGCGGACCAGGCGGTGGCGTTGCGGGCGGCGTTCCCTCGCGCGGAGTTCGACTTCGTGGTCGGTTATGACACGCTGGTGCGGTTGTTCGAGGCGCGCTACTACGACGACATGCACGGCACGCTGCGGGCGTTCCTCGGGCGGCACCGGGTGATCGCGGCGAACCGGGGCGAGGCGGGGCCGGACGCGGTGGCCGCGTTCCTCCACAGGGAAGACGTGGCGCATTACCGCGAGGCGGTGGTCGTGGTGGAGCTGGAGCTCACCCACGCGGACGTATCTTCGACGCGGGCGCGGGAGGCAGCGGCGAGCGGCGAGGATGCGGCGGCGGTGCCGTCCGCGGTGGCGCGCTACATCGCGCGGCGAGGCCTGTACCGGGGCAACGCCGCGGGCGCGCATGTCACGCGACTGTGAGGGATGTCCCGGTAATGCGTGGTTTCCCTACGTGAATATCCAGTAGGCAGGACGGACAATGAACTGAGCGTCCCGCCCGGGAAATAGGGGGCGCAAAGGACGGTGCAGGGTGGCCTTCGGAAACCGCCGTCTCGGTGCCCGGGGCATGGTCGCGGTCTACGCGACGCTGGCCATGCTCTGGATCATCGGCGGGGACCTGCTGCTGGGCGGGTTCGCGGGCGAAGACGCCACGGTTGTCGCGGCGAACATCGGCAAGGGCGCGGCATTCGTCCTGGTGACGGGCGTGGTCCTGTACTTGCTGGTCCGGAGAGACGAGCAGCTCCTGCTCAGGGCGAACCGCGAAGTGGTGAACACCGGGGCCGAGGTGGACCGGCTGGCGAGCTTCCCTCGGCTGAGCCCGAACCCGATCGTGGCGCTTTCGAGCGAAGGCACCGTGGTCTACGCGAACGAAGCCGCGCGGCGGGCGGCGGAGGAAGCCGGCGCGCAGCTGACGTCGATCCTGCCGGTGGGATTCGCCGGGATGGCCGGCCAATGCCTGGGCACGACGCTGCCGATCAACGGCCAGGAGCGGAGCATCGGCAACCGGATCTGGCGGTGGGACCTCTTCCCGGTGGACGGCGGGAGCGTGTACGCGTATGGCGAGGACGCGACCGAGGAGATCGCGCTGCTGGCGCAGCTCACACACGCCGCGAAGATGGAGGCGGTGGGCCGGCTGGCGGCGGGCGTGGCGCACAACTTCAACAACGCGCTGCTGGCGGTGACCGGCTACACGCAGCTCCTCAAGGACGAGCTCCCGCAGGACGATGAGCGCGTCCAGGACGACCTGCGCCAGATCGAGCTGGCCGCCGGGCACGCAGCTGACCTGGTCCGGCGCTTGATGGCGTTCAGCCGGCGGGACGCGCCGGTCACGGACGTCACGGACCTGCGCGAGATGGTGCGCGACGTGCTGCCGCTGGTGCGCCAGCTGATGCCGAAGACGATCGCGCTCGACTCCGTGGTCGACGGGCCGGAGGTGCCGGTGCGGATGCCGCGCGGCGAAATCGAAGAGGTGCTGATGAACCTGGCGGTGAACGCATCGGACGCGATGCCGGGCGGGGGTCACCTCTTCGTTGCCGTCGAGGAGCACGGGCAGGGGGAGGCGCGGCGCGCAAACGTGGTGGTGCGCGACACTGGTGTGGGGATCGAGCCGGCGATCCAGGCGCGCATCTTCGAGCCGTTCTTCACGACGAAACCCGCGGGCAAGGGCACCGGGCTGGGGCTCGCGTCGGCCTACGCGGCGGTGACGCGCCAGGGCGGGACGATCCGCGTGGAGAGCGAGCCCGGGCTCGGGACGACGTTCACGATTGAGCTGCCGGTCGCCGCGGAGGCGGAGCAGCTGGGGCTCAGAGAAGCAGCATCGTAAGCGCGATGAGGAAGACGGCCACGAGGAACGCGACCGTGAGCGACGGGGCACCGGGCGTGGCGCGCTGAATCGAACGCGAGCCGGGAGCATGCGCGGACCGGCGGAAGCGGTGGGACGGGATCACGGCCATGGTATTCACCCCGCGCCATCGCGATGCTTGGCGCATCGCGGGCAATGGGGTGAGCCTACCGGCTGGGCCGCTTCGGCCGGGTGGCGGGAAACGCCCCGGCCATTGCAGCGCAGTCACACTGCGATGGGCCCGGGGCAATCCTTACCAACCGGCGGGCCGCTTACCGCCCTTCGAAGACGGGTTCGCGCTTTTCGACGAAGGCGCGGGCGGCGTTCTTGTGATCGTCCGTCTGGCCGCTGGCGGTCATGTTCTCGGCTTCGATGGTGAGGGTGTCGCCGAGGGTATTCGTGGCGCCGTAGGCGAAGTTGTGCTTCATGCGGCCGAAGGCGAGCGTTGGGCCGGCGGCGAGCTTGCGGGCGAGCGCCATGGTCTCGTCCCAGAGGTTGTCGTGCGGGACGACCGTGGTGACGAGCCCGAGGCCGAGGGCGCGCTGGGCATCGAGCAGCTCGGCGGTGAAGTACAGCTCCTTCGCCTTGCTGGGGCCGACGAGCCGCTGGAGGAGCCAGGTGCCGCCGAAGTCGCCGCTGAAGCCGACGCGGGCGAAGGCGGTGCCGAGGCGGGCCTGGTCGCTGGCGACGCGGAGGTCGGCGGCGAGGGCGAGGCTGAGCCCGGCACCGGCGGCCGCGCCGTTGATCGACGCGATCGTGGGCTTGGGCATCTCGTAAAGGAGGCGGCTGATCTCCTCCTGCTTGCGGAGGACGTCGACGCGGGAGACGAGCCCTCCGCTGGCGGGGCCGCTGCCGAACTGGCCCGCGGCCATGCCCTTGACGTCGCCGCCGGCGCAGAAGGCGCGGCCGCTGCCGGTGATGACGACGCAGCGGACGGCGGGGTCATCGCCGGCCTTCTGGCCAAGCTCGGCGAGGGTGGTCAGGAGCTCGGCGTTCATGGCATTCATGTTCTCCGGCCGGTTCAGCCGGATGATGGCGACGGCGCCGTCCTGTTCGTAGAGCACAACATCGGACATGGAAAGCCTCGAAGGGTGGGAATCGCCCGATTGTACGGCGATCCCCACCCGGGCGTGCGCGGGGTTGCAAGCGGGCGTGCATCACGCCGTTGGCGGGCGGGGGCGGCGCGCGTAGGATGCGGCGCGACGACAGGAGGAGGTGGCGCATGGCCGTGGAGGACGCGCCCGGGCTCATCCCGCCCGAGGCGATGGCGATGGTGGGCGAACCGCTCGGCGACCCGGTCTCCGGCGAGATCACGCGGAAGGAAGCGCAGCGGTACGCGAAGGCGGTCGACGACCTGAACCCGATCTACTTCGACGAGGCGGCGGCGCAGGCCGCGGGGTACCGGACGCTGGTGGCGCCACCGACGTTCCTCGCGCACGTGGTGGTGCAGCACGGCAACGTCGCAGACCTGCGGATCGACGGGATCTACCGGTCCGGGAACCGGCGCGGGGTGAACCTGCGGGCGAAGCGCGTGATGTTCGGCGGCGAGGAGTGGGACTTCCTTCTGCCGGTCTACGTGGGCGACACGGTCACGGCGCAGACGCGGCTGCATTCGCTCGAAGAGAAGGACGGCGCCTCGGGGCCGTTCGCGCTGATGACGACGGAGACGACGTACACGAACCAGGCGGGCCAGGTGGTGGCGCGCGCGCGGGGGAGGTCGATCGCACGATGAGCGGACAGCGCTACTTCGAGGACGTGCAGGTGGGGGAGGAGCTCCCGCCGATGGTGAAGAACGCGAGCCGGGCACAGTTGTTCCTGTACAGCGCGGCCAGCTCCAACCCGCACCGGATCCACTACGACCGGGAGTATGCGGCGGTCGAAGGGCACCCGGATGTGCTCGTGCACGGGCCGCTGCAGGGTGCGTGGCTCTCGCAGTTCGTGACCGACTGGATGGGGCCGGCGGGGCGGCTGCTGAACCTGACCTGGCAGAACCGGGCGCGGGCCTTCCCGGAGCGGGACCTGACCTTCCGCGGGCGGGTCACGGCGGCGGCCGATGGCGTGGTGGAGCTGGAGCTGCGCGAGGAGGACGACACCGGGCAGGTGTGCATGCCGGGGACGGCGCGGGTGGCGTTGCCGAGGCGTAAAGGCGTAGAGGCGTAAAGGCGTAGAGTGGCGAACGAGCGTTCGGACGGATGTTCGATTGGCCGCAAGGATCACGCGGAGTAGCGTGGGGTGGACGTGTAACAGGAGGTCTCGGCATGGGTCTCAAGAATCCGCAGTGGTATCGCGATAGCCTTCGCGACGGTCGCAGGATCTACATCAACGGGGAGTCGATCCCCGACATCAACGAAAACGACTGGTTCAAGGTGGCCATCAAGAACGGCGCCGAGGACTACAACTACACCGACCCGGCGACGCGGCCGATCCGCGTGTACGAGACGGAAGACGGGACGGAAGCGCACCGGATCTTCAAGGTGCCGACGAGCCTGGACGACCTCGACAAGCGCATCGCGCTGACCGACATCACCAGCGGCGTGACGGGCGTGACCGCGGTCCTGATGGCGCTCTACAACATCAAGGACGATGTCGCGAAGGTGAACGGCCAGTACGCCGAGAACATCGAGCGGGTGTACAAGTACTGCCGGGACAACGACCTTCGCGCGGACCAGTGCATCACGGACGCGAAGGGCGACCGCTCGCGGCACCCGAAGGACCAGGACGACCCGGACCTCTACCTGCGGATCGTGGACCGGAACGCGGACGGCATCGTGGTGCGCGGCGCGAAGCTGCACATCACCTCCGCGTCGCTGGTGCACGAGCAGACCGTGATGCCTACGAAGGCGATGGGGCCGGGCGAAGAGCAGTGGTCGGTGTCGTTCTCGATCCCGACGAACACGCCGGGGATCAAGATCGCGAACCGGGCGTATGCGCGGCCGGACCTCTCGCCGGTGGACTACCCGCACAGCTCGCACCACAACTCGCCCGAAGGTTTCGTCATCTTCGAAGACGTGCTGGTGCCGTGGGACCGGGTGTTCCTGGCGGGCGAGTACCAGCTGGCGGGCCCGCTGGCGCAGTCGCTCGGCCTCTGGGAGCGGATCGGCGGCCTGCAGGCGATGGTCAACGGGGCCAAGCTGATGGTCGGCATGGCCCAGGTGCTCACGAAGTACAACGGGATCAACAAGGCGGGGCACATCCAGGAGAAGATCGCGGAGATGGTCTTCCACGCTGAGATGCTGCGGATGGCGCTCGAGCACTCGATCCGGAACTACAAGACGACGCCGACGGGGATGGTGTACCCGGACCCGATCGCGATCAACGTGGGCAAGTACTACGGCGCCTCGCACTACCACAAGATGGTCGGCCTGCTGCACGACATGTCGGGCGGCCTGGTGGTGACGATGCCGCTGGAGACGGACCTCGAGAACGAGGAGCTCTCCAAGCCGCTGCGCAAGTACCTCTACACGCGGGACGACCACAAGGTGGACGACCGGGTGAAGATGTACAACCTGATCCGCGACATGACGGCGGACGCGTACGGCGGCTGGAAGCTTGTGACCGAGCTCTCGGCTGGCGGCGGCCTGGCGGCCCAGCGGATCATGACCCTGCGCGGTTACGACTTCGAGAGCGCCGAGAAGATGGCCAAGAAGGAAGCGGGGATTATCGACTAGCAGCGCGCCCGGCACATATGACGGCCCGCACCGTTTCCTGGTGCGGGCCGCCTTATGTGCGATAGTTTACGGACCGGCGTGGTGCGCATGCGACAACCGGTGTCGCGCCGTTACTTAGCAGAGGCTAAGCTAGGCTGAAGCAAGGTGACCCCAGATCCCTTGCCGCTTCGCCCCGGAGAGGTTGCCGCCTCCCGGGGCTTTTTCGCGCCCGGGCGTTGGGGGCGCTCAGTACTGGATGCCCGTGCCCTGGACGACAGCGACGACCGTGCCGTCCTGGTTGGTGAACGTGGACTGGGTGGTCACGATGAGCATCTGCCCGAGGCTGGCGTCGCGCTCTTCGATGGAGGCGATAGCGGTGCGCTGCACAAGCTCGTCGCCGGCGCAGATATCGGTGAGGTACTCGATGGTGGACCCGCCGGCGAGGCGGCGGGCAAGCGGCCGGGAGGTGCGCATGGTGGGCGCGGCCTTGCGCCGGCTGGTGGTGGTGTCGGTGAGTTCCGGGTCGAATACGGGGGTGCCGAGGTAGCCGGGCGGGCAGGGCAGGTCGCGGTACCCCGCGGCGCGGGCCGCATCGACGTCGTAGTAGACGCGGTCGGTGTGGCCGACGGCGCGCGCGAACATGCGGATGCCCATGCGCGTGACTTCGTGGGACACGGGGTCGGATTCGACGCCGATGACGGCGCGGGTTTCGGCGGTGATGAGCGGTTCTGCCACGGGAGCACTCCGGCCGGGGTGATGCAGCGGCATCATACGGGCGGGGCGCCCTCACCCCTAACCCCTCTCCCAGAGGGAGAGGGGTACCTGGCGAGCGGCCTGGGTGGCGAGGGTGCTAAAGGCGGGCCTGGTAGTAGGCGTTCATGGGGTGGACGAGGCCGGGCACGCGTTCGAGCTTGCCGAACCCGGCGTTGAGCACGAGCTCGCGCATCTTCGGCTCCGGAAGGCCGACGGTGCCGAGGGCGAGGCCGTCGGGGGTGCAGCTGGACGAGGACATGCAGAGCATGATCGACGAGCCGTAGAGCATCGGCGCCAGCGGGTTCTGGAAGTTCTCCTCGAAGTTCTCGCTGCTTTCGATGTCGGCGATGAACCAGGTGCCGTCGGGGGTGATGGCCTTGCGGATGGCGGCGGCGGCCAGGTCCGGGCGGTTCATGTCGTGCAGGCAGTCGAGGCAGAACACGAGGTCGAACGTGGGCGTGGCGGGCAGGGGGTCGGTGTCGCTGTTGTGGATGGTGACGTTGGTGACGCCAGCCTCAGCGAGGTGCTTCGCGGCGCGCTCGAGGGCGAAGCGGGAGTTGTCGTAGCCGTGGAACTCGCTCTTCGGGAAGGCTTTGGCGAGGGCGATGATGGCGGCGGCGGCGCCACAGCCGACGTCGGCGACCTTCACGCCGGCTTCGAGCCGGGCGATTGCGCCATCGACCTTCGGGAGCGCCTCGCTGATGAGGGCGGTGCGGTTCCAGGGGCCGAACATGCGGTCGACCATCTCGGCGACGGCAGGGCCATCGTCGTCGTAGGTGAGGCCGATGCCGGTGTGGAACGGGCCCTCGAGGCGTTCGAACAGGCCCATGACCGAGGGCACGGCCGAGAAGGCGCCGATCGCCGAGGCCGGGTTCTCCTCGTCGGCGAGGACGAGCGCGGCCTCGGGCACAAGCTCGTAGGTGTCGTTGCCGCGGTAGTCGAGCAGCGTCGCGGCGGCCTGGCCGCGGAGCCATTCGCGCAGCCAGCGCTCGTGGAGGCCGGTGCGCCCGGCGAGCTCGGCGCTGGTGAGCGGCCCGGCGCCGGCCATGGCGCGATAGAGGCCGAGGCGTTCGCCGAGGTAGATGGTCCCGGCGGTGACGGCGCCGATGAGTGCCCCAAAGGCAACGCCGGCCTTCGCTTCGACGACTGCGGGGTCGATCTGGGTGGTGGTCATGGTGCCTCCTCTGACGTTGACAACCGGTAGTCACGCGAGGGGACGGGACATTACATCAATTTCGTGAATTCTACTTCGTCGCGTCGCCGCCGGAGGTCCAGCCGCGGAACGCGCCGAGGAGGCGTTCCTTCGCCTCCTCGGGGACGTCGTCTTCGCGGAGGGCGCCGGTGAGCTGGATGGTTTGCCGAAACTGGGCCAGGTAGCGCGTGCAGCCATCGCAGAGCGAGAGGTGCGTATCGAAGCGGGCGCGGTCGAACGGGGTAAGCGCGCCATCGAAGTAGGCGGTGACCAGTTCGACGAGCTCCTGGCAGGTGAGGCCCTGCTCGGGCGCGCTAGCCGCTGGCGCGGAGGTACGTTTCCAGGGCCAGCCGAACTTTCGCACGCGCTCGATGAAGAAGGACACGTTGATTAGTCTCCGAAATGCTCAGAACGTTGCAGACCTCTTCGGAGGACCACCCGGCGATGTCGCGGAGCTCGATGACGGCACGCTGGAGGTCGGAGAGGCCCGCGATGGCGGAATCGATCGTCGCCCGCGTTTCGTTCGCGAGCAACCGGTGTTCGGGAATTGCCTCCCAGTCATCGGGGATGGAGGACCAGGCACCGGCGGAGGGATGCCCCGCCGGGAAGAAGCGGTCGGCGGCGACGGTGGGCCCTTCGGGGTCGTCGCCCTGGATGGCGGAGAAGGGGACGCTGCGGTTTTCGCGCACGCCGCGCGTGCGGGCGATGTTGGCGAGGATGCCGAAGAGCCAAGTCTTGAGCGACGAGCGGCCTTCGAAACGGTCGAGGCCCTTGAGGAAGCCCAGCCACGTTTCCTGGGCGACCTCCTCGGCCGTCTCGTGGTCGCGGACGAAGGACTGGGCAACGCGGACCATCTGGAGATGGTAGCGGTCGACGAGCTCGGCGAAGGCGCCCTCATCGCGCTGGCGGATGCGGGCGATCAGTTCGGCCTCGCCGGCGTGGGGGTCGCCTTGCGCGGACGGGGAGGGGGACACGGTGCCTTCCTCGGGGGGCCGGTGGGGGATGAGGGCCGAGAGTACGCGCAGGCGGTGCGTGTTGCAAGGCGTAACACGGGGGAGTATGTCAGGCGTAGAGGCGTGAAGGCGTAGAGGCGTGAAGTCGCGTCCGCGGCGGGCAGGCGCGGGACTTCGCGGGCTTCGCCCTTCGACTTTGCACCTGCGACTGGCCTCCGTATGGTTCGGGGAACGGCGAATACGCCCCGGGAGGCATCGTGACGGCGACAGACGCGTACGAAGGGATGATCGCGGAGACGGTGGTGTACCCGGGTGCGGACGGCGAGCTGATCCACGCGTACCTGGCGCGGCCGGCCGGGCCGGGGCCGTTCCCGGCGGTCGTGCTGGCCCACCACATGCCTGGGTGGGACGCCTGGTACAAGGAGGCGACCCGGAAAATGGCCTACCATGGGTACGTCGCGCTGGCGCCGGACCTGTACTGCCGCGCGGGGCACGGCGAGCCGGACGACATCGCGGCGCTGGTGCGCTCGCAGGGCGGCGTGCCGGACCCGCAGGTGGTGGGCGACCTTGCGGGCGGGGCGGCGTTCCTGCGGGCGCTGCCGTACACGAGCGGGAAGGTTGGCGTGATGGGCACGTGCTCAGGCGGGCGGCACGCGTACCTCGCGGCGTGCCTTTCGGACGCGTTCGATGCCTGCGCTGACCTGTGGGGCGGGCACGTGGTGATGGGCGAAGCGGATCTGACGCCGAACCGGCCAGTGGCGCCGATCGACTACACGGAGCGGCTGAGCTGCCCCTTGCTGGGGCTGTTCGGGGAGCTGGACAAGGCGCCCACGCCGGAACAGGTGGCCCAGCACGAGGCCGCGCTCACGGCGGCGGGCAAGCCGTACGAGTTCCACATGTACCCGGACGCGGGGCACGGGTTCTTCTACCACGACCGGCCGGCCGCCTACCGGGCGGAGCAGGCGGTGGACGGCTGGAAGAAGCTGTTCGCGTTCTTCGGACAGCACCTGGGGTAGGCGGCAATGTGTACGAACATCAACGCGCAGGCGGCGATCGCGGGGAGCGGCAAGGCGGGCGGGCAGTGGATGCAGCTGGACACGGCGCACATCGCTTATGACCACCCGCTCCACAGCGACTACGAGCATGCGCTCATGATCGACTTCGTGAACGGCGGCGCGGGGTTCGGGTCACGGATCGCCTTGGAGCTGAGCCTGGAGGCGGCGGAGCGGCTCGCGGCGGTCATCGGGGAGGCTGTGCGCCAGGCGCGGGCGTACGAGGACGGGCGGTAGGGCCCTCACCCCCCAGCCCCGTCCCCCGCTGCGGCGGGCGAGGGGGAGGACAGGCGCTGCGCGAGCCGGGCGGGGTACCCAGGGCGCGCCTGCCCTTCCCTCATGGTCGGGCTACTGATGACGCGGGGACCCTCACCCCCCGACCCCCTCTCCCGCTGCGGCGGGCGAGGGGGAGTAGGAGCGCGCGGCGGAGCTACAGGGGTTGGGATTCGGGGAGGAGGACGCGGAAGCGGGTGCCGGTGCCGGGGCTGGTCGTGAGCCGGATGGCGCCGCGGTGGGTGCGGCAGATGCCGAGGACAGCGGCGAGCCCGAGGCCGCGCCCGGTGAACTTGGTGGTGAAGAACGGCTCGAAGATGCGCTGGCGGGTGGACTCGTCCATGCCGGGGCCGGTGTCCGCGACTTCGATGAAGACGCAGGGGCCGGGCTCGGCGGTGTCGCCGAGCTGGCAGGCGTTGAGGTACTTGCGCGACACCATCTGCCGGCCGGTGCTCACGCGGATGGACCCCGGCTCGCTGCCGATGGCGTCGGAGGCGTTGATCAGCAGGTTCATCACGACCTGCCGCACCTGCGTGGCGTCGGCGACGACGAGCGGGAGATCGGCATCGAGCGCGACCGAGATGTGGAGGTGGGCGCCCATCGAAACGCGGAGGAGCTGGACCGTGTCGCGGACGAGCTCGTTGAGCGAGACGCGGGTGATAGCGGCAGCGGCCTTGCCGGCGTAGGCGAGCATCTGCTGGGCGAGGTCGGCGGCGCGGCGGCCTGAGTGCTCCACTTCGTCGAGGAGCTCGGTGGCGGGAGAACCCGGCGGGAGCAGGGCGCGGGCGATCGAGGCGTTGCCGAGGATCGCGGTCAGGATGTTGTTGAAGTCGTGGGCCATGCCGCCGGCGAGGACGGCGAGGCTCTCGACCTTCTGGGCGTGAAGCAGGCTCGACTCCGCCCGGCGCTGCTCGGTTACGTCGAGCGCCACCCCGGCGACGCCGGTCACTTCGCCCCCCAACCCCAGCACGGGCGTGAGGCGCGTTTCGTACACCCTGCTGCCGAAGGTCATCGAGGCTGTGCGTTCGGCGCCGGCGAGCGCCTCTTCGAGACTGGAACGGGTCTCGGGCGAGGAGGGGAAGCAGTCGAGGGCTCTGCGGCCGATGAGCGATTCGCCAGTCACGCCCATGAGCTTGAGGGCGTAGCCCTCGGCCATCGTGACGATGCCCTCGCGGTCGACGCTGAAGAAGAGCATCCGCGCGTTTTCGGTGACGGTGCGGAGGCGCTGCTCGACGGCGAGGCGGGCCTCTTCGGCCACGCGGCGTTCGATGGCGACGCGGACGATACGGACCGCCACGGCGACGAGCTGCTGTTCGCGTTCGGTGGGGCGGCGGGGCCGGTCGAAGTAGGTCGTGACGATGCCGAGCACTTCGCCGCTGCGGGCCAGGACGGGGTTCGAAAAGCAGGCGTGGAGGCCGAGGGCCGCGGCCGCATGCCTGATATGCGCCCAATTGGGGTCGTTGAGGATGTCGTCCACGGTGACCGGCACGCCGAAGAACGCAGCCACTCCGCAGGGCGTGGTGCGCGGTCCGACATGCAGCCCCTCGAGCCGGGACCATGCGTGGGGGACAGACGGGGCCGCCCCGACGCGGAGCGTGTCGCCCGAGGGATCGACGACGAAGATGGCTGCGCGCACACCTTCGGACTGGCCCTCGACCATGCGGCAGATGGAATCGAAGACCTCGTCGAGCGGGGCCTCGGAGGCGACCTGGGCGAAGAGCGCCGCCTGTGCGGCAAGGAGCTGCTTCGTCTGCTGCTGTTCGGAGATGTCGTGCGAATGGGCGACGGCGCCGAGGAGTTCGCCGGAATCGCCGCGGACGGGCGCGACGGTGAGGCGAACGGGGAAGGTGCGGCCAGCCGTATCGCGGGCGACGAGCTCGCTCTCCCAGGTGGACCCCGCCCGCACCGCATCGCGGGCGGCTTCGAAGGCGCCGCCGGCGGATTGGAAGATCGCGAGCTCCGGGAGGCGCCTGCCAACCACGGCGGAGGCCGTGCGGCCGTAGAGCCGCTCGGCAGCGGGTGACCAGTAGACGATGGCGCCGGTTGTGTCGAAGGCGATCGCGGCCGAGGTGCCCTGGTCCAGGAGTCGCGCCTGGAGACAGATGCGCGCCTCGATCCGGCGGCGCTCGGTGAGGTCGCGGAGGATGCAGGCGGCGCCGGGCTCACCGTCCACCATGACCCGGACGAGCGAGACGTCGGCGAAGAACTCGGTGCCATCGGCGCGAAGGACAGGCACCGGAAGGTGGGCGCCCATCGGCCGGGCGATGGGGCCGCTCTCGACGAACTCCAGGACGAGCTCGCGGTGACCGGCGCGGAAAAGCGGCGGCAGGAAGTCGGCGATGTTGCGCCCGGAGAGGGAGCTGACGCCAAGCATCGTGTGGGCTACAGGATTCGCGGCATGGATGCGCCCGTGCCTGTCGACCATGATGATCGCCTCAAGGGCGGACGCGACGACCTGGGCTTCCCAGTGCGCATGTCCCTCCTGCGGCGGTGCGGCTGCCCCGCTCCTTGCCTCGAGCATGTCTTCTCCCCCAACCAAGGGCACACTCCACCAGGTCGCGCATACTGACTATCAGAGTTTGTCCCTATGAAGTGAGGGCGTAAGGGGTTTTCCAGAAAGGTCGATGTTAAACACGAGCAGATAAGCGGCTTACTGCAAACACGATTGCAACCGGTCGCCGCGACCTGGTTCGGCGGCTGTTCGAAGCTGTTACGCCGGAATTACGAGCACCGGGGCCGCGAAACGACGCACGGCGGCGGGGTCGCGAATTGCACTCGGGGACAGGGGCGCCGTCGACTCGCTGTGGGCTGCTGCGTAGGCTTTGTGCAAATGGTCACACACTCCTGCCTCGAACTGATTCAACCGACTCGACAGGAGCTGTTACGGGCGCTGAAGCAGCATGGCCCGGCGACAGCGGAGTTGCTCGCTGCGGGTGCGTACCTTTCGCCCGGCGCGGTGCGCCAGCACCTCATGGCACTGGAGGCCCAGGGCCTGGTGCGGTTCGAGGTCGAGCGTGCCGGTCCCGGCCGGCCGCGGCACCTGTTCTCCCTCACGGAAGCGGGCCACCAGCTCTTCCCGCAGGCGTACGACACGCTTTCCCGGGACCTGCTCGACGCGCTCGAAGGCGAAGAGCCAGAAGTGCGCGCCCGGGTGCTGGACCGGCTGGGGGAGCTGCAGTTCGACCGGCACGCAGGGCAATTCGACCGCAAGGACATCGCAGGAAGAGTCGAGGCGCTCCACTCCATTCTCGAGGAGGACGGGTACCTGCCCGTCTTCTTCGCTGGGGACGGCGGTACAACGCTGCGGATGGTGCACTGCCCGCATTGGCGGATTGCGAAGCAACACCCTGAGGTGTGTGAACTGGAACTGGTCCACCTGCAGCGGGCCCTCGGCGCGGCGGTGCTCGAGCGCATTTCGCACCGGCTGCTTGGCGACCGCGATTGCAGCTACCGGCTGGCGATCGCGAACTGAGGCTGCGGCGGCGGATGAGTCACTCGCGAGGCGGCGCGAGATCCTCGCGGAAGGCGGGGTGGGCGATTGCGCACAGGGCATCAGCGCGCTCTTCGAGGGTGCGGCCGCGGAGGTGGGCGACGCCGAACTCGGTGACGACGCGGTCGGCGAGGTAGCGTGGTGTGGTGACGATGGCGCCCGCATCGAGCCGGGGGACAATCCGCGAGACGCGGCCCTTCGCGGCGGTTGCGGGGAGGGCGTGGATGGCGATGCCGCCCGGGGCCGCGGCCGCCGCTTCAACGAAGTCCGGCTGGCCGCCGGGGCCGCCAACCTGGCGGTCGCCAATCGACTCGGCGTTGATCGAGCCATCGAGGGCGACCTGGAGCGCCGACTGGATCGACACGAACCGGGCGCAGCGGGACACGACCGCCACGCCGTGGGAGTAGGCGGCGGGCGCCATGCGGAGCGCCGGGTTGCGGTGGGCCCAATCGAACAGGCGGCGCGTGCCGAGCACTTCGGCGGTAATCACGACGCCACCGTCGAACGTCTTGCGGGCGTTGGTGATAGCACCGCTGTCGACGAGGTCGGCGATGCCGTCGCTGATCATGCCGGAGTGGACGCCGAGGTCCCGGCGCTCGCCGAGGAGGGACATGAGGGCCTCCGGGATGGCGCCGATGCCGAACTGGAGGGTCGCGCCGTCGGGCACCTGCGCGAGGACGTGGGCGGCGATGGCGCGGGCTTCGGCGTTCGGCGGCTCGCGGCGCAGCTCGACCAGCTCGCCTTCCATCTCGACCAGTACGTCGATTTCGTCGCGGCGCAGCTCGCCGGCGCCGAACGTGTAGGGCATGCGCGGGTTCACCTGGGCGATGACCAGCGGGGCGCTGCGGACCGCGTCGACCACGCCGCCAACCGAGAGTCCGAGGCTGAAGCGCCCTTCGGGGCCCGGAGGGCTGACCTGCACGAGCACGGCGTCGGCGGCGAGCGGCGCGCCGGGGAGGAAGAGGTGGCGGGCGTCGGAGTAGCGCGCCGGGACGACGCGGGCGCGGCCGCCGCTGCTCCGGGCGGGCAGGGCGTCGCTGGGCTGGAGCGATGTGAAGGTGAACGGCTCGCCGGGGTAGCGGGCGGGCGCCGGCACGGCGTGGAGCTGGCCCGTCACGAGCTCGAGGCGGGTCCAGTTGCCGCGCTGGCGGGCCAGCTCTTCGAGCAACAACGTGGGCATGCCGCAGGCCGAACCCACGAGGACCCGGGCGCCGTCCGCGATGCCGTCGAACGCGCGCGCGGGGGCGACGGCCTTGCCGGGCCGCTCACCGCGCGAGGCCGCCAGGTAGGGCGTGAAGTCCGTGGGCGCCGGCATCATGGGCGCACTATAGGGCGCCCGGGCGAGGCGTCGACCCGGCGTGCGGGTCCATCAGATTCGCGTTTCAGGTGACAGCAAGGGGGCGCAGCACGGGACGGCGGTATGCTAGGGTCGCGCGACGAAAGGCAGGGAGGCCGACATGCAACCCGAACCGACGCAGGAACACCGGTGGCTTGGGCAGCTGGTGGGCGACTGGACGTACGAGTCCGAGGGCATCGGATCCGAAGGGGCGCCGATGAAGGGCGCGGGCAGGGAGCATGTACGCGCCGTCGGCGAGCACTGGGTGCTCAACGAGATGAGCGAGACGGTCGATGGGCAGGACGTGCTCAACCTGCAGATGATCGGCTTCGACCGGAGGAAGGGCAGGTTCGTCGGCACCTTCGTCTCGTCGATGGGGACCGAGCTGTGGGTGTACGACGGCGAGCTCGATGCGAGCGGCAGGAAGCTCACGCTCTCGGCCGAGGGGCCGGGCATGGATGGCACCGGCACCGCGCTCTACCACGACATCATCGAGATCGTGGACGCAAACACGCGGGAGCTGCGTTCAGAAGTGGAGACACCGGAGGGCGAGTGGGTCGAGTTCATGACCATGCGGTCGGTGCGCGCGGGCTGAGGCCGCGCTGGTATCATCGCGCGCCATGAACGCGACCTGGAACGACGACAACGACCTGCAGCGGGCCCGGCTGGAGCAGTTGCTCGCCGAGCTGAAGCCGGAGCACTACGGCGCGTCTTTGGGCGGCGGCTGGACGGTGGGGTCGGCGCTGGCTCACCTGGCGTTCTGGGACCGGCGGGGCCAGCTCATCTTCGAGCACTGGCTGGCCGGCGAGACGCCGCCCGTGGGGCTGCCGGCGTGGTACGAAGACCTGCCGAACGACGTGCTCCTCGAGCAGTGGACCGCACTCCCGGGGGCCGAGGCGGGACGGCTGGCGCTGGCGGCGGCAGCTGCGATCGACGCAGTGATCGCGGCCCTGCCGGCGGAGGTGACCGACGCGGTGGTGGCGCGCGACGAGGTGTGGCGGATGCGCCGGGCGGGGCACCGCGGGGAGCACGTCGACCAGATCCGGGAGGCGCTGGGGCTGTAGGCGGCGTCAGGCTGCAACTGACCGCGGTGGCGCGGCTCGGCATCCTGCCTGGTGCGCCGTCCGCGGGGCCGCCAACTGGGCCTCCCTGGCGGGTCGCCGCGGAGTCGGGTGTTCAGGCGGTTTGCCCTGCCTTGCAGGTGAAAACGCGACGGAATCCTCGCGAAATTCGAAGCAATCGGCCGCGGCGACGGGGCCAGCCGCACGAGCGTTCGCTTGGTGGTTGTCGCGGCTGCCTGCAGGGAATATGCTCGCTCCCATTCCCCAAGGGAGCGCGGCGCCGCAGGACGCGCTGTGCTGTCCCCCAACCCAATGAGGAGGACCCCCAAATGATGATGACTGGTGACCAGTATCGCGCGTCCCTTCGCGACGGCCGAGCGCTGTTCATCGAAGGCGAACGGGTTGAGGACCCGGCGACGCACCCGCTGCTGAAGACGGCAGTGGACGCGGCTGCCGCCGTCTACGACCGGTTCTATTCGCCGGACCCCGAGGCGTATAGCCCGATCTACATCATCCCCCACAACGACGAGGAGCAGAAGGAGCGCGTCGAGAAGCTCAAGGGCGGGACGGACATGTCCGCCGGCACGAGCTCGGTGAGCGTGCTCGCGCTGGCGACGGCGGCACCGGACCTGGCAAAGGCGAAGCCGGAGTACCGCCAGCGGATCTATGACTTCATCGATTATGTCCGGAAGAACGACCTGCGCTGCGCGGAGGCGGTGACCGACGCGAAGGGCAACCGGAAGCTGCGCCCGCTGCAGCAGGACGACCCGGACATGTATGTCCACGTGGTCGACCGGAACGCGGACGGCGTGTTTATCACGGGCTGCAAGATGCACATCAGCGCGGCCCCGATCGAGCACGAGCTGGTCGTGTTCCCCACGAAGGCGATGCGGCCGGGCGAAGAGGCGTACGCGATCTCCTGCTCGGTGCCGGCGAACGCGCCCGGCGTGTCGATGATCAACACGACGTACGCGCCGCATGGCGAGGACCTGCGCCACTTCCCGGTGAGCGCGCGGATCAACTCGCCGGAGGCGTTCATCGTCTTCGACCGGGTGTTCGTGCCGAACGAGCGCATCTTCCTCGACGGCGAGACCGAGCACGCGGCGACGCTCGCCTACGCGCTCGGCCTGTGGGAGCGCGCGGGCGGCGGCGTGCATGCGCGCGAGGGCGAGGACCGGCTGGTCGGCCTGGCGGCGCTGGCGGCCGAAGCGGCGGGCATCGCCGACGAGCCGCACATCCACGACAAGCTCAGCACGCTCATGATCTTCGCGACGATGTGCCGCGCGGGCCACGAGGCGGCGTGGTCGAACGCGACGACGAACGCGGACGGCAACCTGATGCCCTCGACGCTGTTCATCAGCGCGACGAAGTACTACCACGCGCAGTTCCACGACCAGATGGTGGACATCCTCCACGACATCGCGGGGGCGCTGGTGGTGAACGCGCCCACGCTGGCGGACTACGACAACCCCGAGCTGCGCGGCGTGCTCGACGAGCTATTCGCGGCGCCCGGGTTCTCGGCCGAGGAGCGGCTGCGGCTCTACCACTACATCCGCGACACGACGGCCGACGCCTACGGCGGCTGGGGCTCGGTGACCGGGAAGCAGGCGGGCGGCGGCCAGTACGCCCAGCGCCTGGTGACGATGCGCAACTACGACATGGAGCGCGCGAAGGACCTCGCGCGGAAGGCCGTCCGCATCGGCAACCACGCGCCGGCGCAGGAGCCGGTCGCCACCGCCTGAGGCACTTCCCGCCGGCAGGGCCACGCGCCCGGCAGCACAGCGATGCCGGGGCTCTCGGATTGAGCCCCGGCGACCAGGAGAGGATCAGAGAGTCATGCTCACCGGAAACCAGTACCGCGAATCGCTTCGCGATGGCCGCAAGTCGTTCTTCGAAGGCAAGCTCGTGGAGGACGCGGCCGCCCATCGCCTCTTCGGCATTTCGGCCGACTGGGTGGCGAAGACGTACGACCGCTACCACTCGACCGACGCGGGTGCGACGAACCCGATGTACAAAACGCCGACCACGGCGGCCGAGCTCGCCGCGCAGATGGACTTCCTGCTCAACGCCGACCCGACCGCGTCATCGACCGCGGGGAGCATGGCCCTGCGGGCCGTGGCGCACGAGATCGGCGAGCTCAATCCTGCCTACCGCGCGAACCTCGAGCGATTCCTCGACCGGCTGCGGGATGAGGACCTCCGCGTGGCGGTCGCGCAGGATGACCTCAGCTCGTTCCGCGTTGTCAGCCGGAACGCGGACGGCGTCATCGTCAGCGGCGGCAAGCAGCACGTGGTCGGCGGCGCGCTCGTGCACGAGCTGTTCGTGGTGCCCTCGAAGGCGGTCGGCGCCGACGAGAAGGACCGGGCGATCGCGTTCGCGATCCCGGTGAACGCGCCGGGCATCAAGCTGATCAGCACGACGACGCAGCCGCGCGCACACGACGACCGGCACTTCCCGTACAGCCGCGACCACAGCATCCCGGATAGCCTGGTGGCGTTCGAAAACGTGTTCGTGCCGAACGACCGGATCTTCCTGAACGGCGAAGTCGCGCATTCGGGCACCTTCAGCGAGACGCTCGGGATCTGGGAACGCGCGCGGTCGACGGCGGTGCAGGCGGACCAGGCGGAGATCCTGCTCGGCGTCGCGCGGACGGTCGCCGAGATGAACGGCGTGGCGGACGCGAGCCATATCCGGGACAAGCTTTCCGCGATGGCCGTGTATGCGCGGCTCTGCCGGGCGGGCTGGGAAGCCGCGCTCGCGAACGCGCAAACGAACGCGGCCGGGATGGTCGTGCCGGACGATTCGTACATCTACGCGACGCGCGCCTATGGCGTGACGAACTACAGCGAGATGGCCGGCTGGGTGCACGACATCGGCGGCGCGCTCATCCTGACGGCGCCCGCGGTGGCCGACTACGAGAACGAGGCGACGCGCATGTACGTCGAGAAGTACATGAGCACGGGCGCGACGGTGCGCGGCGAAGACCGCATGCGCATCTTCCACCTGATCCGCGACCTGACGGCGGACACGTACTCGGGCTGGTCGAAGCTGAACAACCAGATGATCGGCGGCGGCCTGTTCGCGCAGCGGCTCTCGGCGCTGGACACGTACCCGATGGACCATGCGAAGTCGAAGGCAAGCTCGGCCGCGCACATCACCGACTAGACGGCGCATTCGGCAGACGTCGAACGGCCCGGTGCCAAGCAGGCACCGGGCCGTTGTGCGTTGCGTGACCAGCCATCACACAAGCGATGGCCGTGCTTGGTGTTACATGCCGTTCGTTGCCTGCTGGGCGCCGACGCGGAGCTGGTTGTGCACGTCGCGCACGCCGGAGACGCACTCCGCGGCCTCCTCGGCCGCGCGCTTCTGGCGGCGGTCCATGACGGAGCCGGAGAGGTAGACCTCGCCGCCCTGGACGGACACCTCGACCTCGCTCGCGTCGACGCTGCCGTCTCGCGTCAGGTACTCGCAGACCTCTTCGCAGATCCGGTCGTCGGAGCGCTGGTAGCCCTTCGGGCCCATGCCGGAGTAGCGGCCGGAGCGCGTGCCATAGCGGTCCCCGCCGGGCCGCTCACGGTTGTCGAAGCTGTCGCCGAAGTAGGTCTCGCCCTGCCAGCGTTCGAGCTGACCGCGCCGGGTGCTCGCGGGGTCGCCGCCGCGGTAGGGCCCGCCGTCGCCATACGTGCCGGCGCCGACGGGGGTCGACCCGCCGCCGAATGCGCTCCCCTCGCCGTAGGCGCCGGGGTAGCGGCCCCCTTCGTAGTCGCGGGACTGGATGCGCCCGTAGCCGTCCTCGAACTGTTCGGGGTCGTGGTCGTAGTCGCCGGGGCGCCAGCTGCGCTGTTCGCGGTCGCGATAGGCGGGGCCGCCCTGCTCGCGGCCGTATTCGCGTCGATCCATGCGGATGCCTCCTGTGGGTTTGGTAACGAACGTACCGAACCGGGGATTGCAGCCGCGCATCAGGATGCCGCCCGCGCACATGCGAGTCGCGACACGAAGCGGCGGGCGCCACGGCGACGATTTGCCATCGCCGCAAGCGCCCGCCGGATACCAGGCGAACCCGCGTTGCGCGGCCCGCCAGGAGCGCAGTTGGGCGGCCTGCTGCAACGGCTGTCCGAAGCGCCGCGGGAGCGCGGGGGTAGCGGAGCACGCGGAGGAGCGGTCGCCCGGCCGGACTCCACCGGCACCTTCCATCCCGTAAGGGAGGCCGGCGGCTGGCTACGAGTCGTTGAGCGAGCGCATCATGAGTCGAGGATCGCCCGGATTTCGAACGGGATCCTCGTGTCACTCGTGGCGGAAGGCATCGCTGCCAGCGCGTCGTGCTTGATATCACGGAAGCACGTGGAAAGCCGCGCTATAAGGTCCGTGTGCGCGATCACTTCAGACACTGGAGGTTCGACAAGGTAGTCCAGTCGAACCTCATCGGCATGCGCATTGAACCGCAGAATGGGCCCGTGCTCGGGCAGTTCCATCGTCCCGGACTTCCGCTCACGTATCGCATCGATCACCTGGTGCAACGTCCAGATCAACTCGAAAACGGGCACCCATGAGCTATCACCGCCATCGTGTCCGAAGACGACGGTACCACTCGCCATCGTGATCTCGAGGTCGCCACCAACTGCGAGCATCGGGTCGGACGATCCGAGATAGAGGCTCGGATCGGTACCGTGACTGGTGGCCGATTCGATCCGTGCAGCTGCAACCACATCCAGGACGAACGTCAGCTTCATATGGTTACCGCCGCGCCGTGCGCGGCGAGCCCTATGCCCGTTCGGCAGCGAATTCGATGCCCTCGTACCCGCGACTGGCGATGTCGGTGATGGTGTTGACGTATTTCGGGGCGCCGCCGTTGTAGACGAAGTAGCGGGTCGTCCCTTCGCCGTGGCCTTCGACGTTCGAGTTGTAGCCGGTGAACCAGCTCTTCGCCTTTCGCATCAGGACGCGGCTGTACATCTGCTTGACGTGCTCGGTCCAGTCCGCTTCGGCCGCCAGCGTCGCTTCGAGCCGGGCGTAGCCATGGGCGCGCGCGTACTCCAGCAGGCCGGTCACCCAGTCGACGCCCGATTCGATGCCGCGGGGGTAGTTGGTCGAGGCGGAGGCGCTCTGCGGGCCGGCCACCATCACCAGGTTCGGGAAGCCGTGCACCAGCATGCCGAGATACGTCTTCGGGCCGTCGCGCCATCGGTCCCGGAGCGTGACACCAGCCACGCCGCGGATGTCGATGCGGTCGTAGGCGCCGGTGATCGCATCGAACCCGGTCGCGAAGACGATGATATCGAGGTCGAAGTCGCGCGTGGTCGTGCGGATGCCATCCGGGGTGATCTCCTGGATCGGCGTTTCGCTGATGTCGACCAGCTCGACGTTGTCGCGGTTGTAGACCTCGAAGTAGTTCGTCTCCATCGGGACGCGCTGCACCCCAAACCCGTGGTCCTTCGGGATCAGCTTTTCGGCGACCTCCGGGTCGTGCACGCGCTGGCGGATGCGGTTTGCGATGTATTCGGAGAACTCGGCGTTCGCTTCTTCGTCCATGAAGATCTCGGCGAAGTTCCGGAGCCAGATCGCGAAGCCGGGCCGATCGTAGAGCTCGTCCCAGAGCCTGACCCGCTCCTCGCGGGAGACGTTGTAGAAGCCGCGGCGGTCCGGCTCGTGTTCGAACGCACCGGGCGTGCGGGCGCAGGTTGCGAAGATCTCGTCGTAGCGGGCGCGGATCTCCGCCATCTCGTCCTCGGAGATGGGCCCGTTGTGCAGCGGCGCGCTCCAGTTCGGCCGCCGCTGGAACACCTTGAGCTCGCCCACCTTGTCCGCGATCTCGGCGATGACCTGGATTCCGGTCGCGCCGGTGCCGATGACGCCGACGCGCTTGCCGGCGAGCGGCACCGGTTCCTTCGGCCAGTGGAATGTGTGGAACGCCTGCCCGCCGAACCGCTCGATGCCGGGGATCTTCGGCGGTGTCGGGATCGAGAGCAGGCCCAGGGCGCTCACGACGAAGCGCGTCGTGAGCTGCTCGCCGCCCGCCAGCGTGAGGGTCCAGGTCGCGTCCGCCTCGTCGAAGCGCAGCTGCTCGACGCGGCAGTTGAAGCGCATGTGCCGGCGAAGGCCGTATTTCCCGGCGACGAAGTCCAGGTAGCGCAGGTTCTCGGGTTGGCCGGAGAAGCGCTCCTTCCAGTGCCACTCGTCCAGCACCTCCTTTGAGAAGGAGTAGCCGTAGGTGTAGCTCTCGGAGTCGAAGCGGGCGCCGGGGTAGCGGTTCATGTACCAGGTGCCGCCGAGGTCGTCGGCGGCTTCGAGGACCACCGCGCGGAAGCCGAGGTCGGCCAGGCGCTTGATCTGGTAGATGCCGGCCACGCCGGCGCCGATGACGACCACGTCGTACTGGGGCGTCGGTTGCGCGGCCGCCTGTGTCGTCTCGAGCGTCAATTGCTCCGTCATCCCGGTACCTCCGACATCGTCCAGCTCCTCGCGCCGCGCCGCGGCGGGGGAGCTGGGGTGGGTGCGTATTGTGACACGCGGGCGGATGGCAGCGACAGGCTCGGGGGGCTTTGGGGTGGGGCGGGCGTGCCAGAGGGCTCCCGTGAATGACCCGGTCCGTACCACTCGCCAGCTCGGTCCCGTCAGTACAAACCGAACCTGGCGGCCACCTCGGCCATTCTCGCAACCTCTGCGTCGGCGAAAGAACCGTTCCTCGAAGCTATCATCCGCTCGGTCGCGGGATGAGCCAGCTGACTCAGCCCCTGCAAGGCGCCGATTTGAAGGCACTTCGACGGAGAAGCCAACTGACGGGACAACGCATCGAAGATCGTGTCACGTATTGGCTCATTGCGTTCGGGGATAATCGCTCGAAATCTTCCATCGGCCGGATCGATTTCAAGCGCCTCTGAACGCATGCAAGTCGAGTCCCAGAAGTACCTCATCGACATAGAACATGGAGAGAATAGCTCACCAATAGACCGGACCAGGCTCTCCATGGCATGTACCATGTCACTCCTGGCAGACATGTCTTCCAACATGTCCCACACTATCCATACCGCGGTCCCGCTAACATTGTCGAGAATCCTGTCCCAGTCGTGAGCATCTAACGGGAGATCCTTCGCAGACGCAGACAACTGCCCGAGGCGCTTCATTAAGATCGCGCGCCGAAGACCCCGGCACCACGTTTCATCGTGTGACTCTTGAGACGCAAATCGGCGCACCCAGTTCTCAAGGCTCATCGTGGTATGTCCGTTCGTCCCGTGCTGACCACGCCGGTGCCATTCGGAGGCGTTGCGCTCGTCATCCTTCCCGCATCGTCATACGTGTACGTCGTGATGTCGAGGTCCCGGTCGGTGACAGTACGCCCGGCCGGACCGGTGCGGGCCGTGCCCTTGCCCGGGGAGCGGCTTACACTCTCTTCGAGGCTGACACGGAGTAGGCGATGCGTGATCACGACCTGGTAGTGCAGCGAGTCGCGGAGATCCGCGAACGGGCTACGCCGGACATCCAGTACTTCCTGCTCATCGCCCTCTCCTGCGTGCTCGCCACCCTCGGACTCGTCACGAACTCGGTCGCGGTCATCATCGGAGCGATGCTCGTCGCGCCCCTGATCGGGCCGATCATGGGACTCTCGCTCGCCTCGATCCGGGACGAGCCCCGGATGTACGGCCGGTCGGCGGGCGCGCTCGCCACGGGCGTCATGGTCGCCGTCGCGCTATCGGCAATCGTGGCCATCCTGGCGCGCGAGCTGCCATTCGACGCCCTGGCCACCCTCCCGCCCGAAGTCGAAGTGCGCACGCGACCGTCCTTCTTCGACCTTGGCGTCGCTCTCGTGGGTGGCGCGGCCGGGGCCTATGCGGTCGCTCGCATGAAGGACGCCGCCGCCGTCATCGGCGTCGCGATCGCGACCGCGCTGATGCCGCCGCTCTGCTGCGTCGGCATCGGCCTGGCGATGTCGGACGGTGAGGTTGCGGGCGGGGCGTTCCTGCTCTTCCTCACGAACTTCGTGGCCATCCTCTTCGCCGCGCTGGTGGTGTTCCTCGCGCTGGGCTTCCGGACGAAGGGGCGCATCTGGGATGCGACCCAGACCGTGCTTGCGGCGTCCGGCGTGGCGTTCGTCGCCGTCCTGCTGGTGTTCCTCACGCTTCGGACGGTCAACGATGCGCGACAGGAAAGCCGGGTGCGAAGGGCGGCGGACGACGCGGTCCACGACGTCATACCGGGGGCGGAACTGCTCGACCTCACGCGTGATTCGGCCGGAGCTCTGCTGCAGCTGCGCATCCGGGTCCAGGTGCCGGATGGCGCGAGCGAGGACGACGTGCGGGTCATCCAGCAGCACATCGCCGACGACCTGCACCGGCCGGTGGAGCTGACCTTTGTCGGCGTTCCGACGCTCGTGCTCAGCCGGGTGCAGCCCCAGGTGGAGCCAACGGCGCCTCCGACGCCGAGCCCGACGCTGGTAGTGACCCCGACGGCGACGCCCACCGCAACGCGGACGCCCACCCCGGTGCCCACCCCCACGCCGACAGCAACCCCGCCGCTTCCGACGCCGCCCGGGTCAGGGTCGGGGCTCGCGAACTGAACGGGACCGGCGCGTGGCCATCGACGGCCCATCGTACGTCGCGGGCTTAGCGGGGGGCGAGGTTTCGGCGCACGGCGGCCGCGAGGACCCGGAGCTTTTCGCGGCGGCGGCCGAGGAAGAGCAGCGAGGGCAGCCCGCCGCGGATGATCCCGTCCTCGGGCGCGAACTGCACCGCCCGGCGGAGTCGTAACCCGCGTTGCGGCTTCAGGGCGACGATGTCGTCGGGCGACCACGTCGCCCGGGCGATCTTCCGGTGCAGCCAGGGGAGCTCGCGATAGAGCCGCGTGGCAGCGGGCGGGAGCGGCGTCCCGAGCGTCGCCTGGAGCAGCGAGAGCGCCTGGGCAACGCTCGCGAGGCAGCCCTGCACTTCGGCGCGCTGTCGCACGATGGCCCAATCGACCGCCCGCTGGCGGATGATCAGATCGAGGTCTTTGAACCAGATGAGCCGGTTGTACCCATGGCGGTGCAGGTGGACTGCGAGGTGGACGATCAGGTCGTGCAATTCGAGCACACGCGCCTCGCCCCGCCCGAAGCGCATGGGCTCGGAGCGCTCCCAGATGTCGTCCATGCTGACGGGTTCGAGGCCGATCTGGAGGTGGTCGCAGTGGACCTCAACGATGTGGCCCTGTCCTTCGTGCACGAAGATGCGCTGGAAGAGCCCGTGGCAGTGGTGGATGCGGCCTTCGTGGCCGTCTTCGTGCTGCTCGGTGTAGCCGCGCGCTTCGAGGAGCTCCCGGACGACCGGCAGGGCCGATTCGGCGACGAGGATGTCGACATCGCCGAAGGGACGAAGCCCGCGGTCGGGATAGAACGCGCCCGCCACGCCGGGGCCCTTCAGGACGACAACCGGCACGTCGTTGGCATTGAGGTGGTCGACGATGGTGCTCAGTTCGACCATCAGCGGCAGGGTTGCGAACGACTGGCGCTGGGCCGCCCGGAGGATCGGCCGAAGGAGCTCCTGGTCGTGGAGAACGGGCGATGTCCGCGCCGCGGCAGCCAGCCAGGGGGCGACGCGGTGGCGTTCGGCGAGGTCGGCCAACTCGGTCGTATCCGCGAGGGAGGCGATGGCCGACGCCGTCGCGAGGTCGAGCGATGGGCGTAGGCCCTGGCAGGACCGGCGGAGGATGCCGGGGAGCGCGTCGTTCATGGCTGTATCCCTCGTCAGTACTGTGCGAGCGAGCCGGCCCGGCGCGCGTGGGAAAGCGCCAGCCGCAGGGCGAGCAACCCGGCCGGCACCGTCAGCGCGAAGAGCGCCAACGCGCCGAAATGGACCCCGAGCGACGTCCGCGCCGCGTCCTCCAGGAGGAGCTGGCGCGCGAGCTCGAGCGAATGCGTGAGCGGGAGCAGCGGCGAAAACGCCTCGATCCAGCCCGGTAGCACGGACGGCGGATAGAGCCCGCCGCTGAGCATGAGCGAGGCCGCCAGCAACGCCCCGGAGAATGGCTCCGGTTGCTTGAATGCCACCACGAAGGCCGCCGCGAGCAGCCCGAGGCCGATGAGCGCGGCCATGGTCAGCACGAGCACCACGCCCACCATGAGGAGGTGGTCGGGGCTCACCTCGACGCCGAAGACGACCAGCCCGATGACGATGGCAAGCACGAGCTGCACGGCGGACAGGAGGATGGGGTAGGCGCCGCCGCTGAACACAATGGCGCCGGCGCTCGCCCGGGTGGTGAGCATCGCCTCGAACGTGCCGGTCACCTGGGAGCCGCGCACGGCACCGGCGAACGACTTCACCGCCGGGTAGCTCAGGAAGCTCACCGCCATGCCGACGAGTGCGAAGGCGAAGTAGTCGCCGCCGTAGGGCGCGAGGTCCGGCGATGACGACCCGTCGAAGAGGTTGCCGACGAACTTGAGGCTCAGCAGCGAGAAGAAGAGCCCCGCATTCTGCGTGAGGAAGCTCATGCGGTAGCTCCAGGCCACCCGGAAGTCGCGGACAAGGAACGCCCGGAGCGTCTTCATGCCAGTGCCTCCCGCGGGACGGGCGCGTGCAGCAGGCGCTGGAGGACGCCCTGGATTGGCGTGGTGCGCTGCAGGGCGCAGACGGTCACGCCCGATTCGGTGAGCTTCCCGAGGAAGTCGCCGAGGGCGAAGGTAGCGTCGGCCGCCCAGAGCTCGACCACCTGCTCGTCGCCCATCTGCGAGCAGAGCCGGAACTCGCGCACGCCGGGAAACGCCTGGCCCGCGGCGAGCGCAGCGCTCGACAGCGACCGCACGGTCAGTGTGAACCCGTCGAGGTCGGCGGTGACGGCGTGCAGCGAATCGGCGGTCGTTTCCAGCGCGACCCTGCCGTCCGCGAGGATGGCGACCCGGCTGCAGAGCGAGAAGGCTTCCTGGAGCTGGTGCGTGACGAGGACCAGGCAACCGTCGGCCGCGTCGATCTCTTCGCGCACGAGCTGCCATGCCTCGGCGGCGTGCGAGGCGTCGATGCTGCGGGTTGGTTCGTCCATTAACAACACTCGCGGGCGGACGAGCAGGGCGCGGGCGATCGCCAGCCGCTGCTTCATGCCCGTGGAGTACTGCCAGAAGCCCATGTCGGCGGCGGAAGAGAGGTCGAGCCGGTCCAGGAGCCGCCGGATCCGCTGCCGCGTGGCCGTCTTCGAAAGCCCGTTCAGGTCGGCGAAGAACTCGAGGTTCTGCCGGCCAGTGAGCCGCCAGTGGAAGCTCCGCTCGTCGGCGAGGACGTAGCTGACCAGCTCACGGACCTGGCGGCCGGACCTGACCGCGTCGAAGCCGCACACCTCGACCCGGCCCGAATCGGGCGTGAGCAGCGTGGCGATCGACTTCAGGACGGTCGTCTTGCCGGCCCCATTCGCGCCGAGCAGCGCCAGGCGGCCGCCCGCCTCCACCTCGAACGTGACGCCGGAGAGGACCGGGACGCGGAGACGCTCGCGCCACAGCCGCCAGGACGGGCCGGATGCCCGGGCGAAGGCCTTGTGCACATCTTCCAGGCGCACCAGCGGCGCGGTCATGACGACCGGGCGTCCTCGATGATGGCGCGCGCGAGCGCGGGCAGGTTCTCGAAGGTGCGCTGGTAGCGAACTTCGTGGAAGAGCCCGGCGCGGGCGATTGCGGCGGCCGCGCGGAAGCGGTGGGCGCCGCGCGCGCCAGTGACGAGGTCGGGCATGTACATCGAGCCTGCGAGCGCGATGGCGGAGGTGGCCGCGGGCGGCGTCGCGAAGCTGATGTGCGTGGGGGAGAGGCTGGGGAGCATCTGGTACACCGCCCGCAGTGGGTAGCTGTCCGAGGGCGGCGCCACGCGCGCGCTATCGAGCGGGACGCGCCGCTTGTCGATCCAGGTGAGCTGCGTTTCGTGGCACTCCGGGTCGTCGCCCAGCGATTCGATCGAGTCGTCGTAGAGCTTCATGCGCGGGATGTAGGACTGCACGGCGATCCTGTCGCCGGATACCTGGATGGGCAGCGTGTCGTCCGAAAGGATCGGGAAGCCGAGGCGCGCCATGTGCGCGATGAGGGTGGACTTTCCCCAGCCGCTCGGCGCGGTTACTGCGACAGCGGTGCCGTCGACCACGACAGCACCGGCGTGGAGCAGCGGGATGCCCATGAGCTGCAGGGCGGCGCCGAGGATGGGCCCGAGCAGGACCTGCTCGACGTCGCCCGCGTGTGCCCACGGGTGCGGGGCGAACTGGACGCTCGTCCCGGACTGGTCGACCAGGAACTCGCCGACGGCGGTGACGGACCAGTAGTAGCCTTCGTCGCACTCCCAGGTGCGCCAGCAATGCTCGTCGTCGCCGAGCTCTCGCACGAGCGTGCCGTGCGGCTCGAGCCGGGCCGCCCGGGCGATATGCAGAGTGGCGCGATCGTCGCGCGACCCGTACCCCGGCAGCCGCGGGAGGTCCCGGAACGGGAACTCCGAGCAGATGCCGACGCCGGCGATGCCGTAGTACCAGGCGGGCCGCCGGTAGGTGCTGATGGGACGTCGGGAAGGCGAAAGGAGCGTCATGTGGTGCTCGAATGGGTGTGGGGCTGGCGCCGGCGTATGCCCCCCGGCGCCAGCCGGGTTCGTATCCGACGGGTGGGCTCAGGCGGAACCCGTGGGCCGGGGCTTCTTTTCGAAAAGGCCCTCACTGAATTCCAAGGCGAAGGAACCGAGGGTGAGCGAGCGGATGTCGCCATGCTCGGAGAGCCGGGGCGCCTGGTACTGCTTCTTCATTGCGTTATCACCTCCTTTCGTTTCATGGATGCCGGGCCCGGCCGTTGGCCAGGTTGTCGGTAAAGGGAAGCGGGAGCCGGGAAGGTGCCCAGCCAGGCGCCGGCGGTAATGGCCCGCCAGTTCGGCTCCCAGCCCTCGTGGTCGTCCGCCAGCCAGCGGTCGACCTCCTCACGCACGGCTCGCCGGTCGACGCCGTCGACTCGGGCCAGCGCCGCCAGCGCCGCTTCGCGCCGGGCGGACTCGCGGCGTGCACCGTCGACCAGCAATTCTGAATAGAGGCCGAAGTCGTCCCGGTCCGGGATCGCCCGTGGCAGCACAGCGTATTCGGCTTCGCGGAGGATGTCCTTCCGGCGGCCTCGGAACCGTTTTTCGCTCTCCGGCACCGACGCGAGAAACTCGACGAGGCGCAGGTCATTGAACGGCGTACGCAGTTCGTTGCGGTTTACTCCGAACGCCCACCGGTCCCGCCAGCCGATGGTGAGGCCGGCGTGCTGGCGATAGAGGACCCACGTACGCCGGAGGCGCTCGCCGTCGCTCCAGCCTCCGGCCAGCTCATAGGTGAGGCCGTGCTTCCAGCCTCGATGTGTGTTCACGAAGGGCTGGACCGGGCAGCCTTGCCTGCCGCGGAGCTCCCGTATGCGGTTGCGGAGCGCGAACGGAAGGTAGGCGCTATACGCCGCACGAGCGAACAGGAGGGAGGCATTCCCCTTTCGCCGCGTCCTCGCCATCCTCCATGCCGAGATCAGGCGCAACTCGCGCACCTCGGACTCGATGGCCGGCATGCCGGTGAGCCATTCGTCGGCGCCTTCGCCGCCAAAAACGACGCCCACGCCGTTTGCCGCCGCCGCGCGTGCCAGGGCAACGTGGGCGGGCGCCTGCGGCGGTTGCGCCGGGCTGTCGAAGGTTTCATCGCCAAGGACGGCGCTGCTCAGCGACCACCCGTCCGAGATGTCGACCAGCTGCTGTTCGAGGCCGAGGTGGTCGACGACCATCGCGGCATAATTGCGTTCATCCATCCAGCGGGTGGCGGGGTTGAACACGGTGAACGCGAGCGGCTTCGTGCCCTGCTCCGCCGCGATGGCGGCGATGTAGGAGGAGTCGAGGCCGCCGCTGAGGAAGACGCCGACCTTGCGGTTCGTGCGCAGGCGGGCGCGCATCGCCTCGGCGAAGAGTGCGCGGAACTCCTCGACATACTCCTCCGGCCGGGCCCCTCGCGGAAGGCGGCGGGTACGGGGCCGGTCCCAGTACGTATGGACGGAGACGCAGCCGCGGTGGGCCGTGAGGACCTGCCCGCCGAGGAGCTCGGAGAGCCCGTCGTAGCAGGTGGTGTTCGGCTGCTGCAGCGCGTCGGCGAGGAAGCGCAGGAGGTAGTCGTGGTTCGGGCGGCGCTCGAGGAAGCCCCCGGCGAAGAACTGGCGCGGCTCGGTCCCGGCCATCAGCCGGTTGCCCTGTTTCGCCCAGTAGAGGCTGCGCCAGCCGAGGGGGTCCTTCGCGCAGACGAGACGGCGCTCGTGGGCGTCCCAGATCACCACGGCCCAATCGCCGAGGAGGTGCTCGACGAAGTCCGTCCCCCACTGCGCGTAGGCGGCGGCGACCAGCTCGGCGTCCGTCGTGACTTCTCCCGCGCGGAGCTGGATGCCGAGCCGGCGCGCG
The DNA here is from genome assembly GCA_020850615.1 of Dehalococcoidia bacterium. Classification (GTDB taxonomy): domain Bacteria; phylum Chloroflexota; class Dehalococcoidia; order Tepidiformales; family Tepidiformaceae; genus JADZEI01. Next base: position 224,824 of record JADZEI010000004.1, read on the forward strand.
AGGTCGTCGCGGTTATCCAGGCGGCCGTCCCAGGTGATCCAGTGGCGTCCGTCGAAGGTCGCGGGAAGAGCTTCGTGCTCGGCCTCGGCGGTCGTGGGCAGGTTGACGTGGCCCAATACGGCTGGCCCGCCGGACCAAAGCACCGGCTGCCGGTCGCCGCGGTGGGCGATCGCGTCGAGGTGCGGGCGCGCGGACTCGATGTCGAGCGCGTCACCGCGGAGGTCCACAAGGGCAAGGATGCCGCTCATTGTTCACCTCCCGTGGTGGCCGGCTGCACGAACCGCATGTGGGCAGAACGGTCCGATGTGACCTGCTGGTCATCGATGATCCAGCCGGCGAGCTCGACCCAGGCGTGGGCACGCAGGCGGCCGTCTTCGATGCGCGTTCCGATGCAGACCGGTGCCCGCAGGCCCTTGGTCCGGAACATCTCGTGGGTGACGAGCGCGGTTTGGAGGCATTTCACTTCCAACGGCCAGATGCGCTTCGCGCGCCAGACGGCCCGCGCCACCCGCCAGACGTCCACGCCGAGGAGGTCGACATCCGCCGCGTCGCTGGGACGGGTGTCCACAGCCTGCCGCGTGGCACGGGCGGCCGCGCTGGCGCCGCCGAGGCGGAGCACCAGGCTCGAGGTCGCCACCATGCCGAGCGCCCGGGCGGTGTCCATGGCCGCTCCCCAGCTCACCGGGCGACGACCAGGCCGCGGTCGATGAGGGCGGAGACGAACGACTCGATGTCGCGTGCCAGTTGCCCTTCGGGCGCTTCGAACTGATCCATGAGGGCGGTTTCGATGGTCTCCAGGCCATCGCCCCGTTCGAGGCCTTTCCAGATGTGCGCACCGACTTCGTTTGCCGAGAAGTACATCCCGGAATCCAGGTCCAGAATGACGATGTCGGTGCCGACTTCCTGGGCCAGCACCGAAGGTGAGACAGAAAGCACGGCAGGCGCGGTGGGTGCGGTCACGACGGGTCTCCGAATGAGGTTGGGCAGAGCGTGGTGTGTCGTCGTGGGCCGAATGTTGAGCGCGAGTGAACGGGCGCGACGGCTTTCACGTCGCCGGGAAGGTCCTGGCCCGATGTGCGGCGCAGCCGGGGTGGTCTCCGGGGCAGCTCCTGCCGCGGCGACACGACCCGGCACGGCGCCTCAGGAGTCCTGCCCGCGCCGCTCGAGCATGTAGCCGGTGCCACGGAGGTTGAGGATGTGTTCGTGCGCCGGGCAGACCTCGCGCAGCTTGCGGCGCATCCGGAGGACGTGGACCTTGAGCTGGCTGACGGCGGACGTGCTGGGCTCCGGGATGCCCGCGGCAACCAGGATGGCACCGGGGGACATGACGCGACCAGGGGACGAAGCCAGCGCCGAGAGGATGGCGAACTCCATCGCTGTCAGCTGCACGCTGCGGCCCTGGCATTCCACCATCCGGCGGACCGGGTGGAGGATGAGGTCGCCCACCACTTCGCTCGTCCCGCTCGTGCTGCGCTGGGCGTGACCGGTGCGGGTGAGCCGGAGCACGCTGCGGACCGTTGCCTCGAGGATGGCGATGGTGTCGGATTCTCGCAGGTAGAGATCGGCGCCGGCGTCGAGGGCCTCCAGGATACCTGGAACGTTGAACCGCGCGACGACGAGGAGAATGACGGCATCGGTTTGGGCACGGATTGCGTGGACGATCTCGCAATCCCGGGTATCCGCAGCATCAACGACGAACAGGATGAGCGCCGGGTCGAGCTGGCGAATGAGCTCGAGGGAGTGCTCGTCGAAGGGGCGTTCCGTCACGCTGAGCCCCTGCCGCATGAGCATCGAAATCGTCCTGGCGGCCTGGTACGGGCGGCGATTGAGGACAATCGCGACTTTGTCCGGGCGCTGCTGGTCTTCCCAGGATTCCTGTCCCTGGTTCACGGTTTCTGCTGCCCCCAAGAGGCGGAAACGTTCTGGCGCGATGGCGGACATCGGACTCCCTGCGTCTGACATGGATGCGTCATCGGGGGCCGGCTCGGGGTCCTCGGCCTGGTCACGGGACTCGTCCATATCTACGCCGTCACTCTCCACTCCGTCGTCAGGATGGGCGTGGTATCCGGCACGGCCGTCATGCCAGGCGTTGGCTCCCGCCCGGTGGCTGCCCACCGGGTGCTGGCCTCTCGCTGGATGTCGCTCGAACCGCCGGACGCGGTGGCGTCCGGCGGTTCGAACTGCGTGTGGCGGGGCAGTCCCGGTGGAGAGATCGCCCGTTCCCCGCCAACGCAACCGCCAACCTTGATGCAGTCCGCGTGGGGGGCAACGCAGCACGAACTGAGGTGCGCAGCGTGGCCGCTGCCTGTAAAGGGATTGTGGAGTGGCGGTAGCATGGCCGGATCCAACATCCGGCCATGCAAGAGTGGGCCGGGCGGAGAACCTCGTAACCCGGCCGGGCCGCTCTCTATCGGACGTCGGGGCCGATCAGCAGCGTATAGCCCAGGGTGTGCTTCGACTTGATCTTGACCGGGACGCCGCCGGCCTTCTCGAGCTTGCGGCGGAGGTGGCACACATGGGTGCGAATGAGCGACGTATCGGGGTCTTCGAGGACCCCCCAGCCGAACGAGAGGAGCCGCTCAGCGGGCGTGAGGTTCGGCGAGTGCGCGGCCAGGCAGTACAGGACGCGGACTTCGAGCGGCGTCATTGCCAGGTCCTGGCCGTTCTTCCGCACGCGGTAGCGCTCGGCATCGACCACCAGGTCGTGCAGTTCGACGCGCTGTTCGGCGGATTCCTCGGGTTGAGCCGGACGCGCCCAGGCTTCCAGCCGGAGCAGCAGCTCGAAGGGGTCGTAGGGGGCGGGAATGACGTCGTGGGCTCCCGCCCGGAAGAGCTCGGCTCGTGCCGCGGCCCTGCGCGCATCCCCGACAACGAAGACGGTGGCAGCGGGGAGCGCTTCGCGGGCCGTCCGCACTTCATCCGGCGCAAGCGGCTGGCCAGATGGCTGGACGAGGGCAACGGCTGACGGAGTGAATGGCAACGGCCGGCGCAGTTGCTCGGCCGATTGGAGGGTGACGACGCTATGGTGATGCCGCCGGGCAGCGAAGGTGAGGAGCTCGCCGTTGAGCTCGCCGGATTCCACAACTGCGATACGCATCTCACGCCTCCTGTGCATCGGCAACGAACGAGTAGCCGACGTTGTGGATGGTCTGGATGTAGCGATCAGGCGCCCCCGCCTCGTGGAGCTTCTGCCGCACGGCGCTCACGTGCCCCTTCAAGAGGGTCGAGTCCTGGAAGTTCAGGTAGCCCCATATCCGGCTGGTGAGGTACTCATAGGTGAGGACCTCACCGGGGTAGGAAAGCAGCTCCGATAGCAGTTCAGCTTCGGTGGGCGTGCACTTCAGGTCGCGGCCGCGGAAGGTCACGAGCGGCTCGCTGGAATCGATGGAAATACCCGCGGCTTCCACGCGCCGGATCGAGCGCGCCGTGTTCGCGGTCCCGGTGGTCCGGCGCGCAACTGCAGAGACACGGGCGAGCAACTCGTTGGGGTGGAACGGTTTCGTCAGGTAGTCGTCGCCGCCCTGCTCGAGTCCCTGGACGATGTCGCCCGGGGCATCGAGCGTCGAGAGGAAGACGACGCCCAGGTCGTTCGCCCCGGCCTTGAGCGCACGGCAGAGGTCGAAACCGGAGCCATCGGGCAGCATCACATCGACGATGGCGAAGTCCGGGGCGCGGCGCTTCGAGAAGCTGAGCGCGGCGCCGGCGGAAAACGCCTTCACGACTTCGTGGCCACCCCGCTTCAGGGTGTACTCGATCAGGGCTGCGTAGTCTTCGTCGTCATCGACAACCAGCGTCAACATGGTGTGCTCCTCAGGCGGACTTCTGCGGCAACGGGACCGGGCGGGTTCGCCCGCGCGGTAGTTCGCGGCCCTGGGCCCTGGCGATCAAACTGGCGCGACTCGATGTGTCGAGCTTGATCGCGAGGGAGTGAATGTGTGTGCGCACAGTGCTCGGTGAAATCGTCAATGCGGCGGCGATTTCGTCGTTGCTCAACCCCTGCGCAACCAGGAGCAGGACTTCCTGTTCTCGCACCGTCAGAGAAGGAAGCGACGGTGGAGCTGGAGCTTCTGCAGGCCGTCGCAACGCAGCTTCGGCAATCCACTGCGCGGCTGAGTGCGACAGGTAGAGCGAGTCCGACGAAAGCAGCGCGCGGAACGCGAGATCGAGTTCTTCTGCTTTGGACCCGAGGGTGATCGCGGCCGACGCACCCATGGAAATGGCCTCGGCGAGCTCTTCGGATGCGTCCCACTCGCCCGCCACGAACATCCACCGCGTCGTTCCGACGAGATCGATCCGAACGGCCTGGCCCACGGTGTCATCGCAGTGCTCGGTGATCTCGACGCACCGCCACCGGACCTCGAGGTAGGAAACCAGGAGTTTCCGAAGGACACTTTCTGCCGACCGTACCTGGACGACCTGCGTGGGTTTCCGGCACTCCGGGGTGCGTTTCCGACGTCCTGCCGCTGACGGCGGTCCGCCGCCAGCTCGCCTTTCTATGTCCACTGTCATTTCACGACTCCACCACGGTTAGGGGAATGGGTTATATATTCCCGTTCGGGAAAGTGTCAACCCGGTAGAAATGAAGTTGCAATTTACGCCCGCTTTACAGACTTACTTTGTCTTAGCGGCATACGGGGTTCCACTCGTACCGGGATAGGTCGTTAGAGTCTAACCTTATTCTTGCCTAATCGAGGGGGACCGACACCGCTGTCAGAAACCAATCCTCGTGTGATTCAGCGGAGATGCGTGCCCCCGCCGCCTGCGCCAGGCACTGGAGGATGAGCGTCCCCAGGCCGTAGCCGGCGTGGTGCTTGTCCGCCCGGACGCGGTTTCGGAAGACTACGTGGAGATACGCGCTGTCATGCGAGGCGAACAGCTCCAGCGGGTGAGAAAGGTCGGCGTGGTCGGAGGCGTTGAGCAGCAGCGACGAGACCAGGCTCTCGAGCACATCCGTGGCGCAGGCAACCAAGACACCGGGCTCGGGTAGCACACCAACCACCGAGATCCCGAGCTGCTCGATATCCTGGAGCGCCCGGACGAACGCGTCCCGGGCGGAGCCGGGCCCGGCGTCGGCTGCACCTCCCAGCGATGCCAGGATTACGCTGCGCGATGTGCGCATGAGCCGCTCGGCAGAGCGTTCGATGCGCTGGCACTGGCCGGCAAGATCGGGATCGCCGGGGTGGCCCGCCGCGAGAATGCGAGCGGCGGTGGCGATCACGCCGAGTGGCGCTCTCAATTCGTGACATGCGAAGGCAAACGGTTCGAGCTGGGGGGCGCGAAGTTGTGTCATGGTTGCGAAATGCTATCGGGAGTTACCCCGGGATTTACATCCCCATTTCGGTTGATTTTCCGTCTAGTGGTTCTGACTAGACATAGGTCGCTTACGCGCCGGGGATCTCAGAGTGCCATCCCGGGGGTGCTCACTCGCTCCGAAGCCGGTCGAGGAGCGGGCGGCGCTCCTTGCCGGAGCGAGGCGTCCTCGCTGCAGCGGCCCTGGTGAGCGCCAGGATCCGGGCGCCGTTGATGCGCGAATCGAAGTGCTGCTCCGCGTGCGCCCGCGCGCGAGCAGCCAGCTGCTGTCGAAACGCAACGTCGGAGCGCAACCGGTCGATCGCCTGCACCCAGTCCGCTTCGACGGCTGGGCGGGCGATGAGCCCGGTTTCTTGGTGCACGACGATGTCCGGGATGCCACCGACACCGGAAATGACAACCGGCAGCCCGGACGCCATCGCTTCGAGGGCTGCGAGCGAGGAGAGGTCCAGGCTAGTCGGCAGGACGAAGCAATCGGCTGCGCGGTAGATCGCCCGCAGCTCCGGTGAGGTGGGTTCGAGGCCGAGATGGAGCCGTATGCCGGCCGTTGCCTCCAGCCGCTCGCGGTCGTCTGCAGCGAGCTCGGCCGGCGAGGTCACGACGTCGAGCTCGCAGCCGGGCAGGGCGCCGCGCTCGAACAGGCGTAGCAGGAGGTCGCCGCCCTTGCGGCGGAAGTCGGCGCCGACGAACAGGAGGCGGAACGACCCTTCGTGCGGTGTAGGTTCGCGGTATTCCCACCGCGTGAGGTCAATCCCGGGATGCACGACGACCGTGCGGGCGGCCGCGGCCGGGAACGCGTCGGCGGTCATCGCCGCGGTGAAGTTCGACCATGGGACGAAGACGGTGATGCGGCCGAGCACTTTCTTCCGCAGGAACTCGCGGAGGCCGCGCGTGGGCAGCGGGATGGGTGAGGCGAACGTCCCGCCGGGCGCGTAGGCGCCGTCGTACCAGTACACGATTGGCTCACACCGGCGCAGCGCCCAGTGGAGCAGCCCGTAGTGCACGAGCGTCCCGTAGGCGTGGATGATCGTGGCATCGGGCGGGCGGTGGAGCAGCAGGCCCGCGAGATTGAACACGTTCCGGACCCTCATTCGCAGGAACGACGGCAGGCGTGCGGTCCAGTCGGTCTCCGCGTACGTCCGGACCCGTACCCACCGAGGCGATACCTCGCGGTCGCCGTCCACCACTGGCCGGAAGCCCAGGTAGCGGGTCCGGTTTCCCGCAAGGGTCACCAGGGCGATGTCCAGTCGAAGAGCGCGACGAGTCATGTCAGATGCTTAGCCTCGCAACGATCAGAACGCCGGCCCGTGCAGGCCGCGTTGAGCGCGAGTGAAGGCCGTTCGAAGCGCGGGGGAGCTGCCGACGACGGGTGTTTCGAACGTGAAACCACGCTGAGTTCGCATCCAGCAACCGCACGACGTCGCAACTCGCGGCACGCCCGGCAACGCCATCTCGATCGGTGCTCAATGTTGCTCAACGAGATTCGGACATGAGCCGATGGCACAGGACGGGACACATGACTGCGGTTGCCACACGTCACTCTTCGCGGATCCTGCACCGCCTGGAGGAGGAGGCCGGCCGGGTACGCCGGATGGGCCTGCTCCGGCTGCGAGCGGCGAACGCGCTCTCCCTTGCCATTCCTGCGCTGACGTTGACGACGCTGCGGGCCGCCCTCTACCGGCGAGCGGGGTTTCGGATCGCCCGCCGGGTGTCGTTCCAGGGCCGCGTCCATATCCTTGGTCCGGGCCCGGAACTCTACTCGCGGCTGCGCATCGGCGAAGGCACGACGCTCGGCATGGACGTAGCGATCCAGCTGGATGCGGACGTCACCATCGGTAGCAATGTCGCGGTGGGGCCGGGCGTGCGGATCCATTCCGGCACGCACATGCTCGGGCCGCGGTCCTGCCGAATGAACCGGTCCGTGGTCGGGCGGTCGGTCGTGATCGAAGACGGCGCCTGGATAGGAGCATCTGCGCTCATCCTGCCCGGCGTCACCATCGGCGAGGGGACGGTCGTGGCGGCCGGCTCGGTCGTATCGGAGAGCCTGGCGCCGAACGTGCTCGCCTCGGGCAACCCGGCCATCGTCACCCAGCGGCTGCCATGGGCCGACCGGTGACCAGCGAGCGAGCGGCTGTAGCGGCGGAGATCGAGGCAGGGCTTCGGCGAATCGCCGGGCCTGTCGCCGTCGGCGTCGATGTCGAGCCGGTCGACTCATTCCGCCGGCTAGCGTTCGTCGACAACCGGCGGCTGTACGAGCGGCTGTTCACCGCCGCGGAGATCGCCTACTGCCAGGGACAGGCCGACCCGGCACAGCATTTCGCCGCCCGGTTCGCCGCGAAGGAAGCGGTCCTCAAGGCGGGCGGGGCAGCTCTTGGCCTGAACGTGAGCCAGGTCGAGGTTGTCCGAAGATCGGACGGCGAACCGGTGCTGCGGATCTTCGACGGTGGCGCCGGCGACGAGGCGTCGTTCCGGGTCAGCCTGGGGCACACGCACGAGCTGGCCTACGCCGTCGCCGTGATGGCCGGGGCCTGAGCGATGTCCACCGAGGAGGACGTCCGAGTAACCGCGTTCCGCATTCAGCTCGCGGTCGACGATGGGGCGCTGGACCAGGCGTCACGTGACATCGCCGGCCTCGCATCGCGCCCGGAAACACGGTCGCTGGTGGCGCCGCTGCTGGTGCGGCTCGGCGCGGCAAAGCTCGCGGCCGGGAATGCCGAGGCCGCCCTGCAGGCCGCCCGGGATGCGCTGGCCATCGACGAGAACACGCCCGGGGGCGCGGAGCTCGCGGCTCGCGCGGCAACGCTGGCGGGGGCGCACCACGAAGCCACAGCGCACCTGGCACGCCTCGCCCGGGGCGGCGCGCCCGGGGACTGCCTGCGGCTCGCGCGTTCGCTGCAGCGAACCGGCGATACGGAAGCGGCCCGCGCCGCGGCCACCCGGGCGGTGCGCGGAGACCAGGACGGGAGTGTCCTCGCGGCCGCCGCCGATGTGTTCGCGGCCATTGGAGCGCCCGGCCCGGCGACGCCGATTCGCGTTGCCTTCGCCGGGTCGTCGACGCTCGAGCCCGTGGCCGCGGCGTTCCGCGCGCTGGCCGCGGCGGAAGGTTTCGCGGCGGAGACGTGGCTTGCGCCCTTTGGCCAGTACGCCGAGCAGCTGCTCGACCCGTCGAGCGGCCTCTACGGCTTCCAGCCGCAGCTGGTGGTCCTCGCTGTCAGTGGCCGCGCGATCGTGCCCGCGATCTACGGCGATCCGCTCTCGATGGACGCCAACACCCGCCGCATGGCCGCCGAAGGGGCCGCGGACGAGCTCATGGGCATGGTCCGCGCGGCGCGGGCAAACAGTAGCGCCACGATCCTCGTGCACCTCGCGGCTACGCCGGCGCGGTCGCCGATCGGGATGCTGGACCGGGCCATTCCCTACGGGCAGGCCGAGACCATCGCCCACTTCAACAGCCGCATCTCCGCGGCCGCGCGGGAGATGCAGGGCGTCTATCCGGTCGACCTGGACCGCCTGGTGGCGGCCCTCGGGGAGGGCGGGGCGTTCGACCGCAGGACCGAGCTCCTCGCGCGGATCGAAGCCGGGCCGCGGCTGGCGAGCGCACTGGGCGAAACCTACCTCGCCGCCGCCCGCGCGCTGCTCGGCAAGTCGCGCAAGTGCCTCGTGACCGACCTGGACAACACGCTCTGGGGCGGAGTGGTGGGCGAGGATGGCGTTGCGGGCATCCAGCTGGGCCACGACTTCCCGGGCAGCGCCTACCGCGCGGTACAGGAGGAGCTACTCGCGCTCAAGCGCCGCGGCGTGCTCCTCGCGATCAGCAGCAAGAACAACGAGGCGGACGCCATGGAGGTGCTCGAAGGGCACCCGGACATGGTGCTTCGACCGCGTGACTTCGCCGCTATGCGCATCAACTGGCGGGACAAGCACGAGAACCTCGTGGAGATCGCCCGGGAGCTCAACATCGGCCTGGACTCGATCGTCTTCCTGGACGACAACCCGGCCGAATGCGCGATGGTGCGGGCGGCGCTCCCGCAGGTCGAAGTGGTCAACCTGCTGGGCGACCCGGCCCATTTCGCGGGCATCGTCCGGCGGCTCACGCACTTCGATACGCTGCAGCTCACCGACGAAGACCTGCGCCGGACGGAGATGTACGCCCAGGGCCGGGAGCGGACCGCATGGGAACGCGCCCACGCAACGACAATCGAGGAGCACCTCCGCGAGCTCGGCCTGGTGCTCGATGTTGCGCCTGCGCCGGACCACGCGATCGGACGGGTCGCGCAGCTCCTGGCCAAGACCAACCAGTTCAACACCACCACGCTCCGGATGCCCGACGACGCGGTGCGCTGCTGGGCCACGACCGAAAGGCAGGGCGTGCTCTGCGCGCGGGTGCGCGACCGGTTCGGTGACCATGGGCTGGTCGGGGTGGCCATGTGGAGCCGCGCCGGCGACGAGGTCACCATCGACACGTTCGTCCTGAGCTGTCGCGTGCTTGGACGCGGGGTGGAGCGCGCCTTCCTGGCCGCCGTGGTCGACGACGTCCGCGCCCGCGGCGCGTCACAGGTCCGCGGCCGGTTCATCCCGACCGCGAAGAACGCGCCGGCCGCCAGTCTGTTCCGCGACTGCGGCTTCGAACAGCTATCCGCCACCGATTGGATGCTGGACGTCCGCGAATCGACGGTGGAGCCGCCGGCATGGATTACGACCACTACTGAAGCGCCCGGGCGCGGGTCCGTGGCAGCGCCCGCGATGGAGGTGTCCCTTGTCTCTTGAACTCGACGTCCGCATGGTCGTTGCCGACTGCCTGGGGCTGGACCCTTCGAACGTCACTGCCGCGTCATCGCCGCAGGTGCACGCGGAATGGACATCGCTGGCCCACCTGCGGGTTGCCGTGGCGATCGAAGAAGCGTTCGGGGTCGAACTGAGCGCCGCCGACATCCTCCAGATCGACTCGGTCGCTGGTATCGTGCGGGTGCTGTCGAGCGGGGTGCCGGCCGGGGCCGCGCGCTAAGCGACGGGCTGGCGCACGAAACGGGCGAAACGGCGAACGCTTTCCTTATAGATCAGTTGTCCAGCTGCCTGACTATCCCGGCGGCTTCGCGGGGTGGGCGCACGGGGCGGGGGGCCCGTCACCGGGCGCGGTCTCGTGCATCTCGGGGCAGCGGTGAAGGATGCGGGCCGGCACGCCAACGGCTGTGCAGCCGGGAGGAACATCCGCCATCACTACGGCGTTGGCGCCGATCTTGCACCCGGCACCGAGCGTGAGCGGGCCCAGCACACGAGCTCCGGTCCCGATCTCGACGCCATCTTCGATGGCCGGGAAGTCAGCAACGTTGCGCATGCCAATGGTCACGCCGCCCTGGATGGTGACATCGCGGCCGATGCGAAGGGCGGTGACAACCGACCCCACGGTGTGTGGCATGTAGAGCCCCGGGCCGATCGAGAGGGACGACGGGATCTCGATCCCATGGAGGGTCACGTTCGCCTGTGTGAGGATGGTCGGCACGAACGGGACGTTGTTCGAACAGGCCCAGAAGGCCAGCCGCTGGATGAGCGTGGCGCGAAGCCCGTTGAACCTCAGCAGCGCGAGACCGGTCCGTACCGGGCCCCTGCCGATGGGCCAGGCGTGCTGTTCCCAGGCGGCGATGTCCTCTCGGAATGGTTCGATGACGAGAGTCTGGAACGACTTCATGCGGATTCCCCTGCCTCGCTCGCGCGCAGCATGCGCCCGACCGCGAACCGGATACCGGCGGGCGAGCGCGGCAGCACGCCGGCTGCCGCCATGCTGCCCGCGAAGAACACCATCGCCACCGACCCTGCCAACAGCGGGCCCAGGGCGTAGAGACCCACGAGCACTACGAGCGACCCGAGCCCGAGCGCGACGGCCGCGAGCTGCCGGGCGCGGAGGAGCCGCGCGCGCAGGACGGGCGGCGCCAGCACGACCGCGGCTGCCGCCATGAGGAACTCGATCGAGACGAGGCTCACGGCAGCCCCCAGCGCGGGCCGGCCGGCGGCTGCGTCGAACACGCGAATCAACACGAGGCCGAATGCCACCTTCGCTGCCAGCGAGGCCGCCATGATCACGGTCCACCACAGCTGGCGGTCACCGGCGACGTAGGCGCGCGCGATGAACACGTTGATGCTCGTCGGGACGATGGTGAGGGCGAGCACCGCCGTCACCAGGCCACCATCGAGGAACGACCGCCCGAAGAGAACGTGCGTGACCTCGGTGGAGACGGTGGCCAGCCCGATAGCCATCGGCACCATCGTCAGGAAGAGCAGGCAGATGGTGTGGTAGCTCAGGTCGGCGAAGTCGCGATGCCCGCGGGCGTGGGCCAGGGAGAGGCGCGGGAAGATGGCGACGGCGAGCACGTTCGGGATGAACAGCGCCGTGGCGAAGAGCCGCAGGGCAGCGGAGTAGATGCCCACCTGGTGCTCGTCGGCCAGTGCGGAGAGCAGCATGACCTCTGTGGTCATATAGAAGATGAGGAGGAGCTCGTTGGAGTAGAGCGGTAATCCTTTGACTATGACGCCGCGTACGGCATAGCCGCGGGGACGGACAAGATTGGGCTTGAACGCGGACCAGGCGAACCAGCTCAGCGTAGCTGTGGTGCCAATCCCGACCACCAGGGTGATCGCGCTGTAGAGCGCGGCGCCTTGCCCGGCGAGGATGACGAGGAGCACGGCGCCGAGGAACAGCAGCTTCCCAAGGACATCGAGCGCCGCCTGGTAGCGCATGACCTGCAGGCCCTGGAGCACCGCCATCGCAACGACGCCCACACTCGTCAGGGGGACGCCCAGCAGCGCGAGGACGATGAGCAGCTCGGTGTGAGCGTTGTAGCCAAGGAATGGGAGCGCGAGCACCACGACCGCCACCGCCAGGAGTGACGCCCCGAGGCCCGCGGCGAGCGCGGAGAGCACCGTCTCGGAGGCGGTGCGTCCGCCACGAGCGACCTCCCTCGCGATGAGGGTGGAGAACCCGAGGCCGGCCGTACCGGCGGCCAGCGTGGCGAAGCTTGCGGCCAGGCTTAGCCGGCCGAACTCGGCCGGTCCGAGATAGCGCGGCAGCAGGAAGAGCGTAACCGTGGTCACCAGCCAGGTGACAACCTGCGCGCTACCCAGGGCCAGGATGTTCTCGCGCAAGGACCGCGCATTCGCCTCCACGCGAGCACTCAGGGGCCGGGAGCTGATGGTTGAAGCGGGTGCCGACACAGCGCTGAATCGTCCCCTCGGGGCATGGACGGGACATGGAGTGGGCGTGGCGGGCCATGCGGGGCTGCCGTCTCGTTGCAAGCGCGCGCAGCCGAGAATTTGGTCTCTTGTAAGTATTCTTTTTCCTGTAATTTACACAGGGGGCCTTCGCGCGGTTCCCCGTCACTATGCCCGAGTATAGGTTCGAACGAGACCCGATAGCACATCAGGAGGATCGCTTTGCGACCTGAACAGCCAACAGAGGGCCATTGTGCCGGTGCGACCAAGCCGGACGCATAACGCGATCCGGGGCGGTAGCGCCTCCGGTACCACTGGTGTAGTCACCGTTGCACCAGGACCATCCACCACCGCAGTCACGAAACTCAAGCGCAACTTTCACGTTACCACTGCCGACCTGGTACATCGCTGCGAAGTTGCCAAAATGAAGGCCTGGAACTAGTCGCGTGCGCTTTTTTCGAGCAGCCGCGCACGTTATCCAGACTCTCATCCGTTCGCGTTCATGGGGATCAGAACGCGTTACAAGAGCGGGACAGGAACGCGGAGCTCAGCTGCTGCACATGTCCAACGTCGCGTGCGTGTCGATGTGGAATGCCAACAGCAACGGCCTGCAGGGGGAATCATGAAACGATCACTACTCATCATCCCGGGGGCGCTGGTGGGCCTCCTGTTCGCCGCAGTTTTCACGTTCGCCGGTATCACCGGCTCGTCGGCCGCGGGCCCGGCCGCGTATACGTTCGACGGCCAGCCATCGACGCCGGGCCCGTTCACGCAGCTGAACCAGGCCGAGTTCGATGTCCAGGCCCACAGCAGGCGGCCCGACACCTGGTACGCCATGGAGTCGATGGAGGCGCAACACGGCCCGGGGTGCGAGGGGCCAACGATGTCGCACACGATCACGTCGTGGGACGACACGGTCTTCAAGTGCCGGGACCACGTGATGACTGCCGTGAATGCGAGCGACTACGGCGTCCTGTACCTGACGCCGAACGCGATGGTCGACTTCTCCGGTGGAGCTGGCGTGATCCAGTTCGAGATGTCGACGCACCGGCAGAGCGTCCGGGACTGGCCGGATGTCTGGATTTCGCCATACGACAAGAACCGGGCCCTGCCGCTCGACAGCAATCTGCCGGACCTGCAGGGCCCGCCGCCGAACGCGATCCACGTGAGCTTCAACACGACCGAGTTCGCGCCCATCCTGACCGTCATCCGTAATGGGGTGGAGGACAAGCGGGGCAACGGCTGGGAGTTCCCGTCGGCAAAGGGCGACATCGTGCCCGGCACCAACCAATCGGCCACCCGGCAGACGTTCAAGCTCACCATCGAGGCGGGCCGTGTCACCCTCGAGCGGCTCGCGAGCCCGACCGCGACTTACATCAAGTTCTGGAGCCACAGCATCCCCGACCTCGGGTTCCGCCAGGGGGTGGTCCAGTTCGGGCACCACAGCTACACGCCGACGAAGGACGACTCCGGCGTCCCCGGGACCCGGCACTGGGACAACATCAGCATCAACCCATCGGTGCCGCTGACCTTCATCAAGGCGGACCGCCGCTTCGTGGACGGCTCTGGCGGCACCATCAACTTCGCGCAGCCAGCGCCGAGCAACGCCGTCCTTCGCTTCGCGGCGATCGGCCGCGTCACCGTCGACGGCAAGGCCGTGGCGCCAGTGGATGACATGGGCTTCGCCGAGCACTTCTCGTCCTACTTCGTGCCGATTGCGGCGGGCACCCGGCAGGTCAACATCGGGCTCACCGGCACGGCGTATCCCGGCTTCGCGCGTGACTTCGCGATATGGAGCCAGGGCGGCAGCGGCTCGGGCGGCGGCGGTGGCACCGTGATCTCCACGCCGGTGAGCTCCACCGCGACACCTGCGGTCACCACCACGCCAACGCACACGGCCACGTCGACCGCGACGCCAACGGTACCAGCGACGTCGACCGCCGCCCCGTCCGCCACGGCGACGGCGACGTCCACGCCGCCGCCGACGACCCCTACCACCCCGGCCGGCCCAGGGGCGCCCCCCGCAGCAGGCTCGCGGGTCCAGTGGAACGGCCAGGACTGGTACCTGTTCGGCGCGAACATGCCCTGGTACAACTGGGCCAGCGACTTCGGTGGCGGGACCAACAACGGCGCGAGCAGCGGAGCTTCGAAGGCGGCCATCGGCAGCAAGCTGAACGCGGCAGGCACGGCCGGCATGCGGAACATCCGCTGGTGGATGTTCCCGGGCGACGCCTGGCAGATCACCCGCGACGCGTCGGGCAAGCCCACCGGGCTGAACCCCAACGTCTACAAGGACATCGACGCGGCGCTCGCACTGGCCGCCGACGCCGACGTGTACTTCACGTTCGTCTTCTTCTCCGCGCCGTCGCACATCCCGCAGAGCTGGCTCACGAACGCGGACCATCAGAAGGCGCTCGCGGACGTGCTCGGCGGCCTGGCGGCGAGGTACAAGACGAACAACCGGGTGCTCGCCTGGGAGATCATCAACGAGCCCGAGTGGGACATCTGGAACGGCAAAACAGCCCAGGCGCCGGTCCAGGGGCTCGTCCGGTCGGTCGCGGCCGCGCTGAACGGCGCCGGACCGGCCCACGTGACCGTCGGTTCTGCGATGCTGGACGGCCTCCCGCTGTGGAAGGGGCTCGGCCTCGACTTCTATCAGGTCCACTGGTACGACTACATGGCATCGGGCCAGTGGTGCGCGCGCTGCACCGATTACGCGACCGTCCGGGACCGCTACGGGCTGGATGCGCCGCTGGTCATCGGCGAGTACTACGCGGCGCCAGGGAGCGGCGCCACCGCCCGGTTCGATGACATGTATGCGAAGGGCTACGCCGGCGCGTGGGCATGGTCGCTGTTCAGCGACCGGACGGACGACCGCATGGCGATCGACATGGCGGCGGCGAAGAGCTTCGCCGACAAGCGAAGCGACGACGGCCCCGGGGGGAGCGGCAGCAGGGCACCCGCACCCACCGCCACGCCCGGCCGGACATCGACCGCCGCGGCCACACCGAGCCGGACCGGCACCACGACACCAACGGTGACCACAACACCGACGAGGACTCCCACGCCCGCCGCCACGCAGACGCCCCGGCGCCGGTGGTACCAGCCGCGGTCGAGCGATCTACCGCTTGCTCCCGCAAGCGAGACGCCCGCCGCGACCAGCACACCGCGCCGCCGGCTCACGGCTGCGCTGGTGCCCGCATCGACGGAGTTCCTGGTCATCGACCCGGCGGAATGGGTCTGCGACACGGCACCCGGCGAGCCACTGAGCTCGTAGCGGGCACGCCCCTGGAGGGGAACGGTAAAGGGGGCGCCGCGATCGCGGCGCCCCCTTTACACGCGCTCTACACTTACGCCAGCCGCAGCGCGGAGGTTATGCAATATGAGGCAGACCAGGGCGCTCGTCCTTTCGGTGGCGGTTAACTTCGTCCTCGTGGGCGTACTCGTTGCGCGCAGCGCAGACGACCCCGTCCCCCCGACCAGCGACGCCGGGGAGACGCCTGCCCGCGCGACACCTGCGCTGCGGACGGCCGAGCCCAGCGCGAGCCCTACCGGCACCACCCAACCGGCGGCCGACAATTCGCTGCCAGCTCCCCGGATCGCACCGTCAACCGCTGATGGTGCGGGTGTCGTCTACACCTTCGACGGTGCTCCTCCCGGGCCCGAGACAGCCCTCCGGATCGAGGGCTGGGACACGCAGGCCCACTCCCGGCGGCCGGAAACGTGGCACACGATGGAGGCGATGGAGGCGCAGCACGGGCCGGCCTGTGAAGCGCCGGCCGCGGCGCACCATGTCTCCGAGTGGGAAGACACGGTGTTCGGCTGCAACAACCACATCATGACGGCGCTGAACGCGAGCGACTACGGCGTGATCTACCTCACGCCCGGGGCGCTGGTGGACTTCTCCGGCGGGGCGGCCATCGTCCAGTGGGACATGTCCACCCACCGGCAGAGCGTCCGGGACTGGCCGGACGTCTGGATCAGCGCCTACGACGAGAACCTCGCGCTGCCGCTCGATGGAGGGCTGCCGGACCTGCAGGGTCCGCCGGAGAACGCCATCCATGTGAGCTTCAACACCACCGAATTCACGCCGATCCTCACCGTCGTCCGCGACGGGGTGGAGGATAAGCGGGGCAATGGCTGGGAGTTCCCGACGGCGCGGGGCGACATCGCACCGGGGACGAACCAGGCCGCCACGCGGCAGACCTTCCGGCTCACGCTCGAAGCCGGCCGGGTCACGTTCGAACGCCTCGCAAGCCCGACGGCGACCTACATCAGGTTCTGGAGCCACGCGATCCCGGAGCTGGGCTTCCGCCAGGGCGTGGTCCAGTTCGGGCACCACAGCTATACACCCACGAAAGACAACTCGGGCGTCCCGGGGACCTGGCACTGGGACAACATCCGGATCTCGCCCGCCAGGCCGTTCACGATCCTGCAGGCGAACGAGCGCTTCGTCGAAGGCGATGGCGGCACGGTGACGTTCCCGGCACCCGCGGCAGCTGGCGCCCACCTGCGCTTCGGCGCGATCGGCCGCGTCAAAGTCGATGGCAGGGACATCGAGCCGGTGGTCCCAACCGAGAAGGCGGAGCACTTCAACTCCTACTGGGTGCCCATCCCCGAGGGGACCACGCAGGTCACCGTGGAGCTCGACGCCGATGGCTGGTACGAGGGCCCGTTCTTCGCGCGTGACTTCAGCATCTGGGCTGGCGGCGACTAACCCGCCGGCACCGCGACCTGCGGCGTGCCGGGCTGGCGCAGGTCGCGAATGACGCGCGCCGGGACACCAGCTGCCAGGGAATAGGGCGGTATGTAGCCCGAGACCACGGCGTGCGCTGCGATCACCGACCCCTTGCCGATGTGGCTCCCCGGGAGGACGGTCACCCGCGCGGCGAGCCAGACATCTTCTTCGATGACGACGGGGGCGTGGCGGCCTGGCGCGGTGTGGTCGTAGAGGTCGTGGTAATCGCAGTCGATCACGATCGCGAACTGCCCGATGTTGGAGCCGCGGCCGATGGTCACGCTTTCGACCGCGGAGATGTCGCAGCCGTAGTTGATGAAGACCTGGTCCTCGATCTCGAGCCGGCCGCGGCCGAAGACGGAGAGCTGGATGGGGTAGACGGCGCCATTCAGCCGCACGCGGTTGCCGATCGCCAGGTAGCCGCGGTTCTGCACGATCACGCGGCCGCGGAGGCGCGCGATGCCCAGGCGGTTGGCCCTCCGCAGCTGCCGCACGGCATTGAGGTACTGCCAACCAGACCGTACGAGGCCGCCGGGGCCCTCCGAACGGAGGACCCGCCGCCCCCCGGCGAGGGCGGTCGCGCGCGCGCCGCTCACGGCGCCACCTCGCGTCGCTGGCCCGGCAGCTGGAATGCCAGCCCGAGCGCGATCGCCAACGGCGCGATGGCCCTGGTCGAGGTAAAGGCGATGTCGACCGTCGCGAAGGCGAGGTACATCAGGATCGTCGCGGCCACGACGAGCGCGAGCAACCAGCCGGGCTGTGACGGCGACATGCCGCGGACGCTCCAGAGCGCGCGCCGAAGCGCGAGCACGGTCACTCCCAGGAACACCGTGATGCCGAAGATCCCGAGCTTGAGCCATAACCAGAGCACGTTCTGGTGGGGGACGTAGCTCTGCAGCGGCCAGAAGCTCGTGAGGTCAGGGAGCGGCCGGAACTGGATGAACGGCTGTCCGAAGCCCACGCCGAACACGCGATTCAGGCGGATCGTCTCCATGACGTTCTGCCGCTCCATGACCCGGTACTCATCCGACGACCGGTCGCGCTCGCTCGGGTCGAACTGGGAGCGGATCGCACGCGCCGGCTGGGCGAGCGCACCGTACTCCTTGTTCCAGTAGGCGCCGAGGTAGCCGGCCATCAGCGCGCCGGCGACCAGTCCCGCGGAAAGGATCAGCAGCGGCCGGTGCCGGAACGTCAGCACGGCGAAGGTGAGCGTGGATGTGAGGAGCACGAGCGTGCCCGCCCGCCGGCCCGTGGCAATCAGTGCGAAGAACAGGAGGAGCGCGTACAGGATGAGGGCAGCTCTGCGGCGGTTGCTCTGCTGACCGCGGACCACGATCCCCGCCGCCAGGACCAGCCCGATCGCCAGGTACACGGGCGTCTCGTGGGCGTAGGCCGCTTCGATGGGTATCCCGCTCGTGCCATCTCGCATGAACTGGGCGTAGCGCAGAAGCGAAATGACGGCGAGCGCAGCAGTCGAAAGAAGGATGGGCCAGGCGAGGACCTGTAACTGCGCGAGGCGGACGCGCGATGCAAGGACGAAGATCGCGATCGCGAGGATGAAGCCGCGCGCTTCGTGATAGACCAGGACCCTGTCGGAGCCCCTGGAGAAGCCGTAGGCCATGCCCAGGAGCAGCGCCAGGGGGGCTGCCCATACCAGCAGGGGCAGCGGCGGGCGCGTGCCCTGCCCGCGCAGGACCACGACGCCGGCCGCCAGCAGGACCACGAGCTCCATCGGCGAGGTCGTGATGACGAACGCCTCGGACCAGCCCGGGGGCATCAGGTACATCAGCTCCCCGGGGACCCGGGTGAAGTCGAACGACGGCGGTTCGATGACCGTGGCCAGGCAAAGGACCACTGCGACCGTCGGGTAGGGCCAGAGGACAGCGGCGATGGCGAAAGCCGCGTAGATGGGAAGGACGACCGCCCAGAGGCCCATCATCAGCAGGGCGACCGAGGCGACGAGGGCCGCCGCGAGCGCGCCGAACATGAGCGCCGGCGGGAGCAGGGCGGCGGCCACGTTGACGTCCCTCCGGTAGGTCGCGGCAGTCAATCCAGCAACCCCGCCTGGAAGAAGGCCACGACGATGACCCCAACGAGCAGGAACGCCGTCAGCGATTCGGACGGGAGGACGCGCTGGAGGGGGCTCCAGGACATCAGCATCGCGGCCATGACGACAGCACCCACGAGGATCATCGCTAGCTTCCGAGGTTCAGCGTCTGTTCGATCCAGCGCGGGACCACCGACTTGCGGCGGTTCATCACCACGCCGAGGACCTTCACGTCTTTCAGCAACTGCAGGACCCGCTCGAGGTCGCGGCGCGTCGTCTTGCCGCTGCGCACGACGACGATGACGCCATCGCAACGCCGAGCGAGCACGGGGGCGCTCATCGAGTGCAGCGTCGCCGGGAGGTCGATGACGACGAACTTGCTCGTGCGCTTCATGTTGTCGATCAGGGTGCCGAGGCTCTCCGAACGGGCAGTGCGGGCCGGGTCTTGCGATGGCCTGCCCGCGGGGATCACGGTGATGTGGGAGTTCACCCGGTGGGAGACGCCCCCCAGCTCCTGTTCGCCGAGCAGGACATCGACCAGGCCCTCCGACGAGGCAAGCCCGTATTCGCTGCCGATGGACGTCGTGTGGAAGTCACCGTCAACGAGGGTCACGTCGGCGTTGAAGTCAGTGGCAAGCGAGGCGGCGAGACCGATGGCGACGGTGGTCTTGCCATCGCCGAAGTGGGCGCTCGTCACACCGATCGCCATGCCCTCTCGCCTCCTTCTATCTATGGACAGCCCGGACGTGAGATGGATCTCGCGGAGAGCTTCCTTCAGGTCGAGCCGGGCGCGCGATTCGGCGCCTCCTTTTATGGCGACAGGATTCATGACAGCGACTCCTCAATAGGATTGCCGATGCCCCGGGCCGTGCGCCGTGCGAAACCAGACTGGCGCGTCCACGGCAGCCGGCGCACGAGCGGGATCCGCCGGATGAGGCCGGGGGCTGTCAGTTCGGGCACAACACCGAGCGGCACAACCGCCAGGCCCGAAAGGTCTTCGAACGAGGCGAGCGAATGGTCGGAGCGGTAGCGGACGAAGATGAACGCCGCCGAGATGAGCACGCCGAACAGTACCGCCGCGAGTGGCATCCCGAATCGCCGGGTGACGGACACGGGAAGCGGAGCGACAGGGGTGACTGGCGCATCCTGCATGGAGAACGCGGCTCGCTGCGAATCCGGGCTGGATGACAGTCGCAACTCGAGCGACTGGATCTGGTTCGCGAGCTCCTGTACGACCCGGGTCTGGTAATCGACGTTCGCCTGCAGGGCCTGGTACTGCAGATCCGCCAGCGTCCGCCCGGTCAGCGTCGCGGACGGGTTGGCTGCCAGGAACGTGGCCAGGTCGCCGCGACGCTCTTCGAGCTCGAGCTCAGCGACGCCGAGCTGCGTCCGGTAGTACTGGGAGGTGCCCTCCAGGCCCTTCTTGCTTTCGTCGGTCGCGCGTGCCAGGTATTCGTCGATCACCGCCTGCACGATGCGGGGCGCGACATCGGGGGCGGAGGTGACGGCGCCGATCTGGAGCAGGTTCACTCCCGTGGCGCCGGCCCAGATGCTCGAATACGCCGGGGCGGGGTCGTCCTCGTTTTGCATGAACCCGGCGCGTTGCATCACGGCGAGCCGGAATGCGCGCGTGCTCAGCAGGTCGCTGACCACGATGGCCTGGTTCTGTGCAGGCGTGTGGTACGCGCTCATGTGGCCGAGCAGCGCATCGCTGTCCACCGGGTCGGAGACCCAGATCGTCGCCGTGGAGCGGTAACTCGGCTGGCTGGTGCTGAAACTCATCACCACGAGCGGCACGATGATGACCGGCAGGACCAGGGCCAGCTTGTTGCGAAACAGTGTCTCTATGAGCTTCCGAGGGACCATTCTGCGTCCTCTCCTCCCGCGCCTCAGCGAACGTCCCGGGATGCTAGGGGACGCTTGTTGAGAGCCCGTGGTTAAAGGTCGGGGCCCGGGCGCCGCGAGCCGGGCGGTTGCCGGGAGGTTGCACCGGGTTACCGGCGACGGCGCGGGGGCAGGGCTGGCCGCACGCCAGCTTTACTTCTGCGCGATGCGCGCCGTGTCTGCTGCGCGAAGCACGCAGGGAGGCGGCGCCGTTGCATATCCCGGGCCGGACCATCGCCAGCACTACGCAGGGCGCGAGGGTGAGCTCCGCGGAGCGCCCGGAGTTGCTCATGCTCGGCATCGACTACGCGGGCCACGCGACCCGCTTCGCCAACCTCCGCGCAACCATCGGCGCGGACGACCGCTTCGAGACATCGTTCCGGGTGGTCAGTGGATGGCGGGAGGATGGCCTTCTCGAACGGTCGCCGTTGCCACGGGCCGTTGCCGGGCGCGCCCGGGCCACCATCACGGCAGGACAGTTCGCCTCGACGCGCGCCGATGTCGTGTGGAGCTCGGCGGGGCAGCTCCTGCTGCCCTATCTCTGGCGGCAGGCGGGACCGCTGCGCCGGCCGCTCGCCCTGGACCTGGACTGGACGCTCGCGCAGCAGGAGGAGTGGGCGCCGGTCTACTACAACCGGCCCTCGAAGAGGGGCGCCGCCCTGCGGCTGGCCCGCCTCCGCGAACGGCTGCTCTGGCGGGCGACAGACCTCTTCCTGCCCTGGTCGAACTGGGCGGCTGCGTCGCTGGCCCGGCAGGGCGTCCCCGAATCCCGTATCCACGTGCTCCCTCCCGGCGTCGACCTCAAGGCCTGGCAGCCGCGCGACCGGGCCGCCCGGACAGCGGGACAACCGCTCAAGGTGCTCTTCGTGGGCGGCGACTTCCACCGCAAGGGCGGGGACATGCTCATTGAGGTCGTGCGGTCGCGGTTCCAGGGGATGGTCGAAGCGCACGTGGTCACCACGGCGGCGGTCGAAAGCGGCGGCGGCATCTTCGTCCACCGGGCAACCCCGAACTCGCCCGAGCTGCGGGCGCTCTACGCCAGCGCGGACCTGTTCGTGATGCCGAGCCGCGCCGAGTGCTTCGGCATCGCCACGGTCGAAGCGCTGGCGAGCGGCCTCCCGGCGATCGTCGGCGACGTGGGCGGCGCACCCGACATCGTGGAGGAAGGGCTACACGGCTGGCGCATCGAGCCGGCGCCGGCGGCACTCGCGGCTGCGCTCCAGCGAGCGCTGGACCAGCGAGAGAGCCTGCCCGCGATGGGGATTCGCGCCCGGCGACACGCCGAGATTCGTTTCGACGCGCGGAAGAACGACGAGCAGCTCATGCAGCTGCTGCTCCAGCTCGCAGAGCGGCGCCGCAACACGGTAGCCAGCTCGAACGAGCGGGGATGACCCGGCATCCCATGCCGCACGGGGCCGGCCCAGCCGGCGGCGCCACGAGGAGGAATCGAATGCCAACAACGCCGGCCACAATCGTGGAGGAGGATGTGCCCGCGGGGCGTTCCGCTCCGAGCGTGACCATTGGGCTGCCGGTCTACAACGGCGAGCTCTTCGTGGCACAGGCCATCGAGTCCGTGCTGTCACAGTCGTTCGCGGACTGGGAGCTGGTGATTTGCGACAACGCCTCGACGGACGGGACCGAGCGCATTTGCCGCGCGTATGCGGCGCGCGATTCCCGTATCAGGTACGTGCGCAACTCGACGAACCTCGGTGCCGCGCGTAACTTCCGGCGCGCACTGGGCGAGGCGCGCGGGGAGTACTTCAAGTGGCTCGCGGCGGATGACTACCTGGCGCCGGCGTTCCTCGAACGTGCGGTCGCGGCGCTCGAAGCCCATCCCGGCGCCGTGCTCGCCCATGCGGATGCGCTCTTCGTGGACCCCTCCGGCGTGGAGCTCTACCCGAGCACCGCGCTCATGGAGCTGCGCACCTGGCCCGGCGATGCGGTCGAGCGCACCGAGCTGCTCGTGGAGATGCTGATCCGGACCGGGATGGTCGCGATGCTGACCATCTTCGGGCTGGCGCGGACGGACGCGCTGCGGGCCGTCCGGCCGATGGCGAACTACCACGGCGCCGATTGGATGATCGTCGCCGAGCTGGCTACGCGGGGCCAGTTCCTCGTCCTGCCGGAGCAGCTGGTGTTCTATCGCCGCCACGAGCGTTCGTCGTCGACGGGCGACCGCTGGGCCGATGCCAACGTCCAACAGGAGTTCTACGACCCCGCTGTGCGCGGGAGCCTTCGCCGGGAGCTGCAGCAGCTGCGCCGATTCGCGGCGCTGCCGGTGGCGATCCTCCGTTCCCCCTTGCCGCTGCGGGCACGTGTCCGGCTGGCCGCGAAGGCGGCCTTCCTCGGCGCCCGGCTGGTCGCCCACGAACGGAAAGTGGCGCTCCGACGGTCGCTCCGGCGCGCGACCCGTGCCCAGGCTGCCGGGTGAACAACGCACTACACGCGTGCACCGCTGACGGATGCTTCATGTCGCGATGGATGGCCCGCGGTGGTGGCCCCGCTCAACCGGCGAGCGCTGCCTGCCCGGGCCCGTCCAGGACCGGCACCAGCCGGGGCGTAAGCCCGGACTGCCGGAGGACGGCCGCGATCTCGTCGAGGTAGTTCGGGTTCATCACCAGCACGGTGGACGGCTTGATGGACGCCAGCTCGGCGGGCGCAAAGATCGCGTGGCCCGTGCCGGGGACATAGCAGCCCTGCTTCAGCGGGTTCACGTCGACGCAGGCCGCGACCAGGTCGCTCCCCGGGACCAGGTTGAGGAACGTCGCTCCTTTCGAGCCAGCCCCCCAGGCCACGACGGGGCCGGCCTCCGCCATCCGCGTCAGCTGCGCGGACCAGTGTGCCACCGTAGTCGCGAAGGCCGCGCCGAATGCATCGAACTGCGCAGCGAGCCGGGCGACCTCGCCGGCATGGCGCGGCCCGGCCGGGCGATGCGTCGTCCCGGGCACTGCGAAGAGCGAGAGGAACTGACCGCCGAACGACGGACGGAGCTCCCGCACGCGGTAACCCACCTTCCGGGTGAGTGCGCGCAGCGCCGGTGCGCTGAAGTAGGTGACGTGCTCGTAGACCAGGTCCCAGAACGACCCGGCGTCGAACATGTACTCGGCGCGCGGCACCTCCAGGTACATGCCTGCGCCGGTGGAGGACAGCGTCGTCACGAACGTCACCGGATCGGAGACGTGCTCGAGCACGTGGCGCGCGAGCACGAGGCGCGCGCCTTCGATGTCCGTCACGCCCGCGCGACGGTCATACAGTTCAAGGCGGTCTTCGATCCGGATACCGGGCAGGCTCGGGTCGAACCCCACCGCCCGGGCACAGCCGGCGCCGACCAGTTCGCGCAGGAAGTCGCCTCGGCCGCAGCCGACCTCCACCGCCAGCCCGCGCTCGAGGTCGAACGTCGCGACCAGCGCGCGGGCGAGCGCGGCTGCGTAGCGGCTGAACGCCGGCGAATGGTGCAGCGAGTTCTCGTAGCCCGGGACGTAATCGAGCCGTTCCTCTTCGAACGCGCCGTTCCAGGTGAGCGAGCAGCTCCCGCAGAACAGGAGGACCAGCTCGCCGCGGGGCACCTGTCGCGCAGCCGCGGCATCGAAGCAGAGCATGTTGCTCGCGACGGGCAGCGACACGCTGCCGGGCGCCCACGTCCGGGATGACGTGCAACCACACGACGGGCACGCCGGGACGTGGACCGCCATCAGACGGCCCTCAGCTCGGCGGCGATCCCGAGCCGGTCGAGGTCGCCGCGGATCTCATCGCAATAGACCGGGTTCATGGCGACGACGACATCGGGCGGAGCGGCCTGCAGCTCGGCCGGCGCGATCACCGGGTGCCCGGTGCCCGCCATGAACTTGCCCCACTTGCGCGGGTTGATGTCCACAGCGGCCGAGATGTAGCCGTCCGGGTCGAGCGTCGAGAGGAAGGCCACGCCCTTCGAGCCGCCGCCCCAGATAGCGACGCGCTTGCCGGCACGGCGCCACCCGGCGAGGTCCGCCGACCAGCGCCCGATCTGTTCGCGGTAGACCTTGTCGAAGGAGCGCACCGCTTCGCAGACGTCGTGTACCGGTTCCTCCAGCGGGGGCGTCTCGCAGACGGGACCGCCGGGCCGCGCCTCCAGCAGGATGTACTGGCCGTCGTACGCCAGCTCCAGCGCCTCGACCCGAAACCCGAACCGGCGGAACAGGCGGGAGAGCGACCCGGGCGTGAAGTACGAGCAATGCTCGTAGTAGATGTCCCAGAAGGCGGCCTCCTGGAGCACACGGAGCGTGTCGGGAAGCTCGAAGAGCACGGTCCTGGTGCCCTGGAGCCGCGTCAGCTGGCGCACCAGGGCCATGAAGCCGGCGACGGGGTGGATGTGCTCCAGCGTGTGCCGGCACACGACCGCGTCCGCCGGGAGGTCCAGGTAGCGCTGGTCGAAAAAGTCCTGGACCCAGCGGACGGGCAGCGTCGCCGCCCCCTCGATGCGCCCGGGGATCACGCCGGGGTCGATGCCGATGCTCGGGCCTGCGCCGGCTTTCGCCATCTCGACCAGGAATTCTCCCTTGCCGCAGCCGATTTCGAGCACGCGCTTGCCTTGCAGCTCGTGGCGGTCCACCCACCGGCGGGCGAGGTCGCCCGCGAACGCCATGAAGTGCGGTGAGTAGGCCTGGGACTCCTCGTACCGGGACGAGTACTGGTTGAGCCCAGCATCGAACGCGAGGTTCGAGATGAAGCCACAGGCGTGGCAGACCGCGAGGACGATGTCGCCGCGGGGGAAGGCGAGCGCCTCCTCGCGGCTGTCGACGAGCAAGCAACTGTGCGCCGGGACGCCGCTGAGCTCGAAGAAGACGGTCATCCTGCTGGCCGAGCACGCGGGGCAAACCGCGGCGCTCATACCAGCGCCCCCGCGAGCTCGAGCACCTGCGGGCGCGGTATCGGGACGATGAAGCGCCCGCCGCGCCGGAGGTATTCGTCCTGCTGGCGCACGATCTCGTCCTTGAAGTTCCAGGCGAGGAGGAGGACGTAGTCCGGCGGGTCCTCCAGGAGCGCCTCCACGGGCCGGATCGGGATATGCACGCCGGGCATGTACTTGCCCACCTTGTGGACGTTGCGGTCGACCACGTATTCGACCAGGTCCGGGCCGATGCCGGCGTAGTTCACGAGCGTGCTGCCTTTCGCAGCCGCTCCATAAGCAGCCACCCGTCGCCCCTCCGCCCGCAGCTGCCGCAGGAGTGTGAGCAGCTCGCTTCGGACGGTCTCCACCTCCGAAGCGAACTCCTGGTAGTAGGCGAAGTTGGCGAGCGTCCGGGCCTCGTCGTCCAGGTAACGCCACACGGTATCGGTCGGGTCCGGGCGGTCGCCGATGTGCCAGCGCAGCGTCCCGCCGTGGAGGTCCGAGAAGTACTCGACGTCGTTGAGGAAGAGCCCGTGGCGCCGCACCAGGCGGTCGATCGCAGTGCAGGAGAAGTAGCAGTGGTGCTCGTGGTAGATCGTGTCGAACTCGCAATGCTCGACGAGGTCCCGCACGTACGGGTTCTCCACGGTGATCAGCCCGCCGGGCGCGAGCAGGGTGCGCAATCCAGCCACAAAGCCGTCCAGGTCCGGGACATGGGCGAGCACGTTGTTGGCGATGATGACGTTGGCACACCGGCCATCGGCCACCAGGCGGCGGGCGAGCTCGTCCCCGAAGAACTCGCGCACGGTGGGTACGCCGGCGGCCTCGGCGGCGTCGGCCTGGCCGGGGGCGGGATCGATCCCGAGCGCGGGGATCCCGGCCTCGACGAAGTTCCGCAGCAGGTAGCCGTCGTTGCTGGCGATCTCGACGACCAGGCTGCGCGGGCCGAGCCGGCGCCGCTCGATCAGGTCCAGGGCGTGCGCCCGGGAGTGGGCGAGCACGTGGTTCGAGAACGACGAGAAGTAGAGGTAGTTGTCGACGAACAGTTCCTGCGGGGGCACATCGTGGAGCTGCTGCACCAGCGTGCAGGACTCGCAGAAGGCCACCTCGAGCGGGTAGCGCCGCTCTTCGCGGCCGAGCGCCTCCCCGGTGACCAGCGCGTCGGCCAGCGGCGTCTCGCCGAGCGACAGGAACGGGCGCAGGCCGGGTGACCCGCAGGCACGGCATCGCGTGATTGGCATCGTGAGCTCCTAACCCGCCGCGGCCGCGGCGACAGGCTCCAGGACACGGAGCGAGCTATCGAGCCGGCCGGCCGCCTGCAGCGCCTGGATGTGCTGGATCCGCTGGAGGCGCGGCCCGGTGAGGTCCGCGAGGGTAAGCCCGTACCTGGCGTAGGCGTCGCGGAGCTCCTGCACACCGCGCTCGACCGTCCAGCAGGGCTCGAAAGCGGGCAGCGCGGCGCGGATGGCGTCGCAGGTCACGCGGTAGTTCCGCTTGTCGGGCCCGGCGGTGCTGGCGAAGGTGATGGCACTGCCGGCGACGTTTCGCTCCACGATCTCCGCCACCTGGCGCATGCGGTAGTTCTCGGTAGTGACGCCGACGTTGAAGGCGCGGTCGTGCACCAGCTCGCGCGGCGCCTCGGCGATGGCGATGAATGCCCGCGAGACATCCTCCACGTGGACGAGCGGTCGCCAGGGTGTGCCGTCGCTCTTGAGGAGGACCTCTCCCGTCGTGGTCGCATAGCCCACGAGGTTGTTGACCACGAGGTCGCCGCGGAGCATCGGCGCGAAACCGTAGACGGTTGCATTGCGCAGGTAGGTGGGTGAAAACGCCGGCGACGCCATCTCGTGGAGGTCGCGTTCGGCGAGCACCTTCGACTCCCCGTAGGGCGTCACCGGGTTGAACGCGGCGGACTCGTCGAGGAGGTCGTCGCCGTGCGCACCGTAGAGGCTGCAGGACGACGAGAACAAGAAGCGGGGGACGCCGGCCTCGCGCGCCTGGCGCGCCACCTGCACGGTCCCGCGGTAGTTGATGTCGTAGGTGCACTCGGGGTTGAGGTCGCCGAGCGGGTCGTTGGAGATCGCCGCCAGGTGGATGACGGCGTCGAAGCCGTGCAGGAGGTCAGCGGTGACGTCGCGGATGTCCATTTCGAACGCCGGGACTGGTTCCGGGGCGGGGCCCACTTGGCAACCCGCGTAGAGCCCGGAATCGAGCCCCACCACCTCGTGGCCGCGATCCAGGAGCAGGGGAACAAGGCACGACCCGATGTACCCACGGTGCCCGGTTACGAGAATACGCACGATTAGTTCCACACCTTCCAGGGAGCTTCGGACTCCCACATTGCTTCGAGCAGCTTCTTGTCGCGCAGCGTGTCCATGCACTGCCAGAAGCCGTCGTGCTGATACGCCATGAGCTGGCCATCGGCGGCAAGCCCGCTGAGTGGCTCCCGCTCGAACTGCGTGTCATCGCCCTCGATGTAGTCGAACACTCCCGGTTCGAGGACGAAGAAGGCGCCGTTGATCCAGCCCTCGCCGGTCTGGGGCTTCTCCGAGAACTCGCTCACGCGCGAGCCGTTGATCTCCAGGTGGCCGAAGCGCGCGGGCGGGCGCACGGCGGTCAGCGTGGCGAGCTTGCCATGTGCACGGTGGAACGCGAGGAGCGCATCGAGGTCGACGGTGGAGAGCCCGTCGCCCCAGGTGAGCATGAACGTGCCATCACCCACATGCGGGGCGAGGCGCTTGATCCGGCCGCCGGTGGCGGTGCCCTGGCCGGTCTCGACCATGGAGACGTTCCAGTTGAGGAACTCCGGTTCGTGGCGGATCACGCTCGCGTCCCGGAAGCCGACCGTGATGTCGCTGGTGAGGGCGGCGTGGTCCACCATCCAGCGCTTGATCAGCTCGCCCTTGTATCCGAGGGCTATCACAAAGTCTTCGAAACCGAAGGTCGCGTAGTACTTCATGATGTGCCAGAGGATGGGTCGCCCGCCGATCTCGACCATGGGCTTGGGTTTGGACTCTGTCTCTTCGGAAAGGCGGCTGCCCACTCCGCCTGCGAGGATCGCAACCTTCACGGCTCTGTCCTTTTCTGCGCCGGCGCGCCCTGCACTTGCCGGAGGGCCGATGGTTGGGTCCGCCAGTTGCGGGTTTGTTGAGGGCGGGTCGCCCTATCCCCTGGCGACGAACCGCCGGAACGAGCTGCCCGTGTCGTCTCCCCACTCCCAGTTCGCGGCGATGCCGACGCGCCGGATGGCCAGCCGCCGCGCTTCCGGTCGCACGTCCGTCAGGGCGCGGTAGAGGACCGGTTCGCCATCCACCGACACCATGTAGCGGAGCCCATCGAAGGCCACGCGGAGGTCGTGTGGTTCACCCCAGCGGACGCGCGAGGCAACGTTCGTCCAGACCGCTTCGTAGATGTCCTCGTAGCCACCGAGGCGGAAGAACGACGAGATCGACGCCCCCGGGTAGCCGTCGTCCAGCCAATTGTTGACGATGATGTAGTTGTCGCGGTCCTGCCAGAAGATCAGCCCGGCGCGGCCGTTGTGCCCCTCGCCGCGGGCCCGCCCCGGCGGGGTGATCGCCACTTCGATGTCGGCGAGCTCCGGGTTCGACCAGGGGACGGTGTACGCCGTCCGGCCGGGGTTCGGCCGGTTGAGCGTTGCGTCCACGCTCGCCGCGCCGTCCGCCACGCGGACCACGCCCGCGCCGAGGGAACGGGCCCACGCGCCGGCGGAGGTGTGCCGGCCTGCCAGCTCGCCCGCGTGGCCGTCGAAGTCATCGCGGAGCAGGACCCGGCCGCCGCGCGGGACCGCGGGCGTGGCGATCGCCAGGTCCGCCGGGAGCGCGACCGTGGCCTCGTGGACCTCGAAGTCGCGAAGGAGCGCGTCCCCGGCGACCGTGATGCCCGCGCGGCCGCGCGGCTCGCCGCCCAGGTCGCACTCCATCGCCTCGCCGTCCGCGCTCACCCGCGCCAGCGGGCCTTCGAACACCACCTGGAGGTCGATGACATCGGACTCCGCGGCGTAACGGAGCTCGCCCAGCGTCCGCTCTACCCCGCCGCGGACGGCGGTGACCGCCAGGCCGGTGCGCGTGGTGACCACCTGTACGTACCCGTCGCCGCCATTGCCCGTTTCGAACACAAGGCCCGCAGAGCCGCTGCCCGGTGCGATGACGGCCCGGGCGAGCCCGGCCGCTTCGCAGTCCGAGAGCGCGACGGCGGACTCCGCGGCTGCCCGGGCGCCGCCGGGCGTGCGGTGGACCTCGCCGGCCAGGTTGCGCCAGCTGCCGCCGGCGGCCGGGCGCGATGCCCCCAGCGACCCGGCCCCGGTGCACCGGTCGGCGAAGGCGGCGGAGCCATACCACCCGGTCCAGCCGGGCACGGTGGCGGTCCGGACGCCGTACACCCGGGTGTCGACGCGGAACCCGATCTGCCCCAGGACCGCCTGCTGGACGGACGCCCAGGCATGGGACTGCCGCTTGTTCCGGACGATGCCCACGGGCCGAATGCCGGCCGCCAGGCCGGGAAGGTTGTGCGTCGCCTGCAGGGCAGCGGCGTAGAACGCCGTCGTCTCGCCCCGGTCGAGCGCCACGAGCAGAAGTGGCACGTTTCGTAGCTCGTCGACCGCTACGCGACGGGTGCCCGGCGGCCCGACCACCAGCGCGCCGTTGCGGCCATCGCTGCCCTGGATGCGCAGCCCACCCGTGCCGTCCGGGGCATCGCTCCAGCCGAACGAGAAGCTCTCGCGCACGCCTGACGGGCGGTGGAAGCGGCCGCTGTGGGCCAGCCAGTTGCGGAGCTGCCACGCGTTGCGCCGGGGGTGGCGGGCGTGCGCGATTGCCCGCCCGAGGAGCGGCTCGCCACCAGGGCCGTCCAGCCAGCGCCGGAGCCGCGCCCGCAGGGGCTCACTGAGCGGCTCATCCGCGGATGCGTTATGTCCGTTCAGGACCAGCACCGAAGCCGCCAGCCCGGGCTGCTGTTCGAACGGGCCCCAGGCGACGCCTTCGCGCCCCCAGCCCGCGCGGATGAGGGGCCGAAAGCGCAGGGCCCCGTGGTCGACGCCGATGCACTTTTCGACGTCGGTCACCTTCGCGGTCGAGCCCAGCACCTCCGCCACGTGGCCGGGGCCGCAATCGAAGACGGCTGCGAAATCGAGGCCCCAGCCCGGCGCGACCGGGGTCGGTGCCGGGCTGGCGGACCTCGGACGTGTCACCCGGGCTCGCGGCCGCGGCCATGAGATGGTGGTCACCCGCATCCCTCCCGACCGGGGAGGTCCGCGCCCCACGGCCGGTCAACATCTCCACGGCATGTCCCGTTCATGGTCCGCACGCTGACGCGCGGTGGTTGTGGACTTGCCGAGCAGTCGTCGTCGCGCGCCGGGAGGGCAGTGAGGAATGAGTACCCTGGCAACCATGGGAAAGACCGCGGCAATGCCGCTCCGCCACGCCCTCCGCTCGCGCCGCGCGTCGCGTGCCTTCCAGGTAGCCGCGGGGCCCGGCGCGGGGCTCCGCCTCACCGGGATGTACGCGAGCGGCGACTACGCGTCCGGCGGCAACGAGGTACCAGTCCAGCGCGCCATCCTCGAGGCGCTCCCGCCCGGCGGCGTCTTCTACGATGTTGGCGCGAACGTCGGGTATTTCAGCATGCTCGCCGCGCGCGCGGTGGGCCCATCCGGGCACGTCTACGCGTTCGAACCGGTCCCCTGGATCAGTGACCGG
Organism: Dehalococcoidia bacterium; assembly: GCA_020850615.1. Classification (GTDB taxonomy): domain Bacteria; phylum Chloroflexota; class Dehalococcoidia; order Tepidiformales; family Tepidiformaceae; genus JADZEI01. The sequence goes on from JADZEI010000004.1 coordinate 256,584, forward strand.
ATCGGCGTCCACTGCCGGTTGAACGGCTTCGCCAACGTGCGCACGCTCCCCGTCGCCGTCGCCGATGCGTACGGGACGAGCCGCCTGCGCGTGACTGCGCACCCGGGAGGGGCGACCCTCGAAGGCCACGGGCAGCCGTCCGACGGCCTCGAATGGCTCGACGTGCCCACCGTGAGCGTCGATGGGGTCATCCGCGCCGCCGGGCTGCGCCGTCCAGACGTGGTCAAGATCGACGTGGAAGGCGCCGAGCTGGCTGTGCTCCGGGGTATGCGGAGCTGCCTCGCGAAATACGGACCGGTCGTAGTCTTCGAAATCGACGGCGAGACCAACGAGGAGGTGCACGGCAAGCACGAGCCGATCGCAGCCCTCCTCGATGACGCGGGCTACCGCGTGCGCCCGCTCGACGCGTCATACGCGGGCAGCTGCCACATCGTCCGGCACTTCGCCGCCCGGCCCGTGGCTGCGGAGCGCTGAGGCGCGCGCGCCCCGGCCGGCGCTGCGTATCCCGACACCTTCTCCGCGTTTTCGAAACGCCTCACGGCGATCGTCCGGGCCTATGTCCAGGACCGTCGCGTTCGTGAACCAGCCCTGGTGCGTGAGCACCCCGCCGCCGACCTCGTCGCTCGAGATCTGGACGTACGAGGTGGCGCGGCGGATGGCGCGCGACGGCTCCCGCGTGATCGTGACCGGGGGGCTGCACGCGCGGACCTTGCGGGCGCAGCGGTTCGTGGACCAGGGGGTGGAATACCAGCTCCTCCCGGTCGTGCCCGACAACGCGGTCGAGCGGCTTGCCCGCCGCCTGCCCGGCACCGCCCGGCCCGACCGGCCGCTGATCACGTCCCGGGGCTACTTCCTCCCCTATGCCGTGCGTGCGGCGCTCGCCCTGCGCAAGGAGCGGCCCGACGTCATCCACATCATGAACCAGTTCCCCTTCGCACCGGTGATCCGCCGGTTCAACCCGCGCGCGGCGATCGTGCTGCACATGCAGTGCGAGTGGCTCTCGCAGGTCGACCGGAAGCGCGTGGTGCCGGCGTTGCGGGCGGTCGATGCGGTCGTGGGTTGCAGCGGGCACATCACGCAGCTCATCGAGGCGCGGTTCCCGGGCGCCAGCTGCCTCCGCAGGACGGTGCACAACGCCGTCGATGTCGATGCCTTCCAGCCCGCTGCGCGCTGCCGCCGCGAGGACGATGCTCCGCGGGTGCTCTTCGTGGGCCGCGTGTCGCCCGAAAAGGGCGTGCACACGCTGGTCGAAGCCTTCGAGCAGCTTCGCGAACGGCGACCCGGGGCCACGCTCACGCTGGCCGGACCGATCGCGACGCTCCCCGCCGAGAGCATCGTCCGGCTTTCACGCGACCCGCTCGTGACCGCGCTCGAACGCTTCTATGAGCCGGGGGCGGGCAGCTACCACGAGCACCTCCTGGCGCGGACCGCGCCGGGTACGCGCGACGCGGTCACGTTCGCCGGCAACCTTGGGCGCGACCAGGTCGCACGGGCGTTCGCGGAAGCCGATGTCCTCGTGAATCCATCCCTGAGCGAGTCGTTCGGGATGAGCCTCGTCGAGGCGATGGCATCGGGCTTACCGGTCGTCGCCACGCGCGTCGGCGGGATGCCCGAAGTTGTCGAAGACGGCGTGACCGGCCACCTCGTGGCGCCGGATGCGCCGGCCGCGCTCGCCGGCGCCATCGAGCGCGCCCTCGACGACCGTGCCCGGCTGGGCTGTGCCGGGCGCCACCGGGCCGAGGCACTGTTCTCGTGGGAAAGGATCGCCGCGGAGACGGCGGCGGTGCACACGGAGGCGCTCGCCCATGTGCGCTGAACGCCGCCCCATCGAAGCCGTCCGGCAGTGGCGGTTCGACCGCATCGCCCGGCGCTGCCAGCCCGTCGGCGCGGCCGAGCTGGCGCGCCCGGCCGTCGTGCTCGCCCCGCACTACGACGACGAGACGCTGGGCTGCGGCGGCACCATCCTTCTGAAGCGGCGCCATGGCGCAGCGGTCTCGCTCGTCTTCATGACCGACGGCAGCACCTCGCACGCCGCCATGACGCGGCCCGAACTGCTGGCCCGGGTCCGCCGGCGAGAGGGCCGCGAAGCCGCCAGGCGCCTCGGCATCCCGGCCGACGACGTCACCTGCCTCGAGTACCCTGACGGCCGCCTCCACGAGTTCACGGCAGCGGCGGCGGAGCAGGTCGCCGAACTGCTCCGGGATGTGCGGCCCGCGGCGATCTACGCGCCCTGGCGCTCCGATGGCCACCCGGACCACGACGCCACCTTCGCGATCGCCGTCCGCGCCCGCGAGCTGGCCGGCATCGACGCCGCCACCTGGGAGTACCCGGTCTGGGCATGGAACGTCTGGCCCTGGATGCGGGGCCCCACGCCGTGGCCACCGTCGCGAGCCGCCGCGCGGGACTGCGCCAGGTTCTGGGCGCGCACGGCCCGGAGCAGCCTCGCGCGCTCCCCCGGCCCGGTGTTCACGCACGCGGTCGATATCCGCGACGTGGTGGCGGGCAAGGAGGCGGCGCTCGCCGCACACCGTTCGCAAACGTCCCGGCTGCGGCCCGGCTGGCCCGTGCTGGCCGACGTGGGCGGCGGGACGTTCCTGCCCTGTTTCTTCCGCGGCCGCGAGCTCTTTCGCCAGGCCGCGCCAGCCCCATCCCGACCAGCAATCTCCCAGCGATCACTCACAGGAGGACGGGCATGAACACCGCGACTCGAACGGCCACGCGCAACAGGGTCTCCCTGCGGGTGGCACCAACCCCGCTCCAGGCGTTGGCGGACCGCATCGCCAACCGCACCGCCACCGTCGGCGTCATCGGGCAGGGCTACGTCGGCTTCCCGCTGGCCCAGCGCGCCGCAGAACGCGGGTTCCCGACGCTCGGCATCGAAGTCGACCCCGCCGCCGCGCGCCGCTGCGAGCAGCTCAACATCCACGAGAACTACCGGGTGACGCTCGACGCGAACGAACTCGGGGCATGCGAGGTCGTCATCATCGCCGTGCCGACACCCACCCGCGAGTCGGCAGGGACACGAAGCCCCGACCTCGAACCGGTCCGCCGGGCGGTCGCGATGCTCGCGGGCGCGCCCCGCAGCACCGAAGCCTGCCTGGTCGTGGTCGAAAGCACGTACGGTCCGGGCACGACACGGTCGCTGGTTGCGCCGGCGCTCGCGCCGCTCGGCAGGCTCGGGGAGGACCTGGCGCTGGGGTATTCGCCCGAACGCATCGACCCCGGGAACGACACCTACCACGTCGCGAACATCCCCAAGGTGGTGAGCGGCTACGACGACCAGAGCAGGGAGCTCGTCCAGGCCTTCTACGACGCGATCGTTGCAGCGACGGTCCCGGCCTCGTGCATGGAGGCTGCGGAGAGCTGCAAGCTGCTGGAAAACGTCTTCCGCTTCATCAACATCACGTTCGCACAGGAGTTCGAGCAATTCTGCGCGGGCGCCGGGGTGGATGCGGCGGAGGTGACGCGCCTCGCGGCGACGAAGCCGTTCGGGTTCATGCCGTTCTTCGCCGGCGTTGGCATCGGCGGGCATTGCATCGCCGAAGACCCCTACTTCCTGCAGGACGCGCTCAGGGCGCACGGCAGTCCCTCGCCCCTGCTCGACGCGGCGATCACGAACCACGAAGGGCGGGCCATGGTCATCGCCGGGCGCGTCCTCGACCAGTTCGACCGGGCCAGGCCGGGCGGGCGTGTCCTCCTGCTCGGTGTGACGTACAAGCCGAATGTCGCCGACGCGCGGCGCTCACCGGCCGAGCCGCTCATCGCGCACCTCCAGGACGCCGGCCTGGAGGTGGCGTACCACGACCCGCTCGTTCCCCGCTTCGGGGGGCTCGAATCCGTGCCGATCGACTGCGACCCGGCGGGTTTCGACCTTACGGTTCTCGTCACGCGACACACCGCGTTCGACCTCGGTGCGCTGGCGGCGGCCGGCCATCGCCTGTTCGACCCAACCTCCCGGGTCGCCGCGGCGGCAGCCCGATGAGAGTGCTGGTTACGGGCGCCGCCGGGTTCATCGGCCGCCACATGGCGCTGAGGGCCGCACTGGAAGGCCACGAGGTGCTCGCGGTGGACAACTTCGTCACCGGGTCGCGCGAGGACGTGCCGATCGCCCCCGGCATCACGTTCGAGCTCGCCGATGTGCGCGACCGCGAATTCGTCGAGGTCGCGCGATCGTTCGATCCCCACCAGGTCTACCACCTCGCCTGCCCGACCGGGGTCCCGAACCTGGAGCCGCTTGCCTACGAGATGCTGTCCACCAGCTACGAAGGCACCCGGAACGTGCTCGATGTCGCCCGCACCACCGGGGCGCGCGTGGTCGTCGCCTCATCGGCGGAGGTGTATGGCAACCCGCTGCTGTCCCCGCAATCGGAGGAGTACACTGGGAATGTGGACCCGACCGGGCCCCGGAGCGGCTACGAAGAGGGCAAGCGCGTCGCCGAGACGCTCTCGGCGATCTACGCGGCGCGATGGGCGGTCAATGTCTCGGTTGCCCGGATCTTCAACACCTATGGAGAGGGCATGCGCATCGACGACACCCGCGTCGTGCCGTCGTTCATCCGCGCCGCCCTCGATGGCGCCCCGCTCGTGGTCTTCGGCGACGGGACGCAGACCCGCTGCCATTGCCACGTCATCGACACCGCCCACGGGCTCGAGCGGCTGATGGTCGCGGGGGAACCGGGCAGGTCGTACAACATCGGCTCCCAGGTCGAAGTCACCGTGGCGAACCTGGCGCGGCTGATCATCGAGCTGACCGGCACCACCAGCCCGATCCACCGCATCCCCAGGCCATTCGAAGACCACGACCGGCGGCTGCCGGACACCACCCGTGCCCGCGAAGAGCTCGGCTGGGAACCATTGCTCAGCCTCCGCGAGGGGCTGGGCCGGACGATCGCCGACTTCCGCGCACGATCGCGAACGGGCCCGGCCCTGGCGGGTACGCCGGCGCACGAACAGGTCGCCTAGCGATGCCGCGATTTCGAACCGGCCGGCGGTGACGTGGCACGATGGCGACGGCACTCCTCGTCTTAGTGGCCGGGACCATGATGCTCGCGGCGGGCCGCGTCCCGCGCATGGCCCGCAACCCGGCGCCGGCCTGGTGGTATGCCGGCGCTGCGCTGCTCCTCGCGCTCGCGTGGGCGGAGTTGCTCGGCCTCGACCGCGCGCTAACGTCCCGCCTCTCGCGGTTCTGGTACGACCATGGCTGGTACGACGACCGCCGCGAGCTCCAGCGGCCGCTCGTCCTCGTGCTCGCCGTGGCCGGGGCAGCGGCAGGGCTCGCAGCCCTCTGGGTGACGCGCCGCTGGCGGAGGGCCGCGCGGTTCGCACTGCTGGCCACCCTCGGTCTCGGCACGCTGACCGCCATCCGCGTCATCTCGTTCCACGACGTCGACGCGTTCCTCCGTGACGCACCGGGGAGCTGGCTGGAGCCCGCCGGCGCGGCAATGGCGCTCGCCGCCTCCGCCGTGGCGATCGATTGGACGCGGTTACGCCGGCAGGGAGACGCGCCGCGCGGAACCACGCCGTGAACGGTTCACCCGGCTACACCAAGCTTGCCGGGCGCTACCACTGGCGGCGCGACCTGGGCAGCAGCGGCGGCTCGCGGCGGCATCTCGGGTGGGACCCGGCGTTCCGGCGCCAGGTGGTCGTGGAGGTGTTCGCCCGTGCGGCGCTGCAGGAGGCCGGCCGAACGCGCCTCATGGAGCGGATCCACGTGCTCGAAGAGCTCGACCATCCCAGCCTGGTACGGGTCCTCGATGGCGGCGTCCGCGACGGCACGCCATTCATCGCCTGCCGCTACCACGGCGATGACACGCTGGAGCAACGGCTGGAGGGCGGGCCGGTCCCCATGGAGGACGTCCTTCGCGCGCTGGACGAGGCCGCACGGGCGCTCGAATACGTCCACGAGCGCGGCGTCGTCCACGGGCGGCTCGATCCCGCATTCCTCGTGTTCGACCGCAAAGGGCGCGCGCGCGTGTGGGGGTTCGCGCCCCTGCCGCCCCGGCTGCGGCCGGCCGACCCGGGCTACCCGTTCCAGTGCCCGGAAGTCCGCCTCGGCCAGGAACCCGGCGTTGCGAGCGACGTCTATTCGCTTGCTGCGATCGCATACTGTGCGCTGAGCGGCACAGCTCCCCCGGTCGAAGCCCGTGGCCGTACATCCGCCAGGCTGTCCGCCGCACTCGCGGCGAGCGCGCAGTCGCACCGAAGGCAGGCGCTTGCGGCGGTGTTCGCCAGGGCGCTGGACGAAACGCCGTCCGAGCGCTACGCACGGCCGCGCGACTTCGTCCGGGCCCTCCGCTCGGCGCTCGAAACGCCGGTCGAACCCGGCGCTCCACCGGCGAGGGAGCTGCCGTTCCGGCGGCCGTGGGCCGTGGCTGCGACGCTCGCCATCCTGGCGGCAGGTGTCGCGATCCTCGCCATGGTGCTGATCGCGGGCGACGGCGACCCACCGGGCCGCGTCCAGCCGGCAGCAGACGGGACCGCCCTGGCACCGGCCTCCCCGGCCCCGTCGCCGACCTCAGCTGCACCGTCCCCGGCCTCAACTGCACTGTCGCCGGTGCCGTCACCTTCGGGCACCGCGGCCGGCCCGGGCCCACCGGGCGAAAGCAGTGTCCCGACGCAGCAGGTCGCCGGGACGCGCCAGCCGGGAGACGGGGGCCCCAACCCTCCGCTCGCCGACACAGCCTGCGATGGGGAGCGTTGGACTGCTTTCTCGGTGGCGGATGGCGGCCGGCTCTTCCCGAACGAAACCGCCTGCCGGTTCGCGTTCAGCGTGGGAGCATGTCCCTCGCCGGCCGTCGTCCTCGCGCCCCAGGTACTCCCCGCGCCCGGGACAGCCGTCCAGGTGTCCTGGCAGCCGGGCTGCGAAGCCACCGGCTACACACTCGAGGTCACCGCCGGCGACCAGCAGTCCGCTGTCGTGGAGCTCACCGCCGCGGACACCAGCTACGTATTGCCGTCGCCCCTCCCGGCGGAAGCGGCGGAAGCGCGCATCCGGTTGACCGCGCACTATGCTGCCGCGGAGCTGCACTGGACGCACGAACGCGTGGCGCGCGCCGCGCCGTGAGGTGGCGCGAACGGGGGTGTTTCAAACCCTCCGGTGCGGCGAACTCGCCCTGCCCCTGACACGACCACCGACGGGGGCGCGGTCTGATACAATCGGCCGGGTCCGGGCGGACGGGTGGCGCCGGTCGTGCGCGCGAGCGGGAGTAGCTCAGTGGTAGAGCGCCTGCCTTCCAACTAGCCCGCCCCGAGCGCTGTGCTTCCCAAGCTAGCAGATAGGCCGAAGGGCGAGCGGATCGTGTCCAGTTATCATCTGTAACTTCGAGGCCCGGCGCGCCATTCCGGCGGCAGCTGAGCCGCCGACCTCCCACCGACCAAGCAGGGCGCGACGGGCTTCGCCAGCGGGCGGCACAGTCGCCGGCCGCGCCGACATGGCGTCGTGGCGCTGTTCACCGTCGCCGAGACCATGCGGTCCTCGTAGTCCCAGGTGACGCTGTCGCTCGCGCGCGGCTCCACCGAGGTCAGCGTCGTCCCGCCCTGGTCGTGGACGATGCCGGTCAGCCGGTCCGCGTTGTCATACGCGTACCACTCGATGGAATTCATCATGCCAACGGAATAGCGGGCTGGACTACCAGCCCACGGGCTTGGATCGCGAGTCCTCTTTCGGTGACTTCGGCGCATAGTGCTTTCTAAGGGCTCGAATTACTTCGATTGTCGACACCAGGATGATCAGTGAGATGAAGATAAAGAGGTTAACTTCGGCCCCCATTAACGACACAAGTGCTCCGAAAAGAATCAACCAAAAGGGTGCTAAGCGTGGCGCCAGCCTCCAGCACACCGAGAGGGTCAGCCCGCAGGCAATCGCGATGCCGGCGGCGAGGGAGGGTATCGATCGGAAGGCGCCCGCCGCGTAAAGCAACGTAATCGTCGAGAACAGCGCGCTCGACACGATGGCGACGCCAAGCTTGGAATTAGCCCTCCACCTCAACATTGTACTCCTGTACCGGCCGTCCATCTTGTGATGGCTGTCATGATATCGTCCGCCGATCCCCCTGATCCTGCGGGGAGGATTCAGATTAAACCGAGCACCACCGCACACCCAAGCTGGCGATCCGATAGTTTGCCCTCTTCTCGATCCCTCGCCAGTTGTTCGTGCCTCATCTGTTGACTTCGCCGGCGCAGGGCTCGGCGGCGTGACGCTCGTGATCCGGTCGTTGTCGTCGTAGGCGTACGTTGTCGTCCCGCCCGCGTCGGTCATCGAGGTCCGGTTGCCGAAGTCGTCGAACGCGTAGCTGGTGGTGCTCGGCCCCGGATAGGTGACCGAGGTCAGCCGGTGCACATCGTCGTAGGCGTACGTGTGCGTCCCCGCCTGGTCCACCCGCTGTGTCCGGTTCCCCACGTTGTCCAGCGTGTACGCGACCGAGGCCAGCGTCGTCCCGCCCTGGTCGTGGACGATGCCCCGTCAGCCAGTCCGCATGTCATAGCTGTACGTCGAGACCACGCCGGTGCCCGTCGGAAGCGTCGAGTGCCCCTTCATCAGGACAAATGTAATTCGGCGTGATCGAGTTTGGCCGATGACAAGGTCGACTTTAGGCGACCAATATCTGCATCTTGGAGGACCAGGTGAAATGGTATTGGGAGTGACGTTCCGAACCTTGACGGGCAGCCCTCTGACTCGAAGCGACGAATAATACGTTGGACTACTTCAATCAAGTACGTGAGTTTGTCCACTTCCGGGCTGTCTGCTAATACTTCCGACGCGTCCGTAATAATCATTATGATCGTATGATCGCTCTGATCTAGCCATGTCGCGTCTCCTAGACAGTCTTGTAAGGCCGCCCAATTGTTACCGAAGTAGAGCGGAAATTGAAAAGATGCCGACATTTCAGTCATCACTTCGTCATCAGAACGCATCTTCCGGCCACGAACCCATCTAATATTTACATGCTTCTCATTAAGAAGTGCGGGCCAGAACAAATTCGTAATGAGTCCCACATCGAGATCAGTAACGAATATCTCATGCTCATTCAGACGAAATACCTCCGGCCAAATGCTCCATGCTTCTCCGCTATGCAATGGCGAACGGTAATCGTCGTTCATGGAATCCTCGTGAAAGTCGTGTAGTGATCTGTCGTGTACCACGCACTACCGTCCGAACCCAAGACAATTCGTTGATTGCCGCGATTCGTTCCGGTTGGGACTTGTTGAACGTCAAATTCGGTATATGTGATCGGATTACCATCGCTGTCCGTCTTTGGAAGTACTTGTCCGTTACCACGACCATCGTTTTCCCAAGGCCTGCCCGCGCCAGCAGTAGTATTGTCCCAAGGCACATGCTTATTGAGCCGAATGAATCGAACGAGTTCCTGGATGGTTTCGAGCGTGAGAGCTGTAGGCCCGAGGAATTTCAGAACATAGTCTACGAAGTCCTTGGAGTTTCGTCCGGCAGAATCGCATATTTTTTGATATTCATCGTTGAGCATGCATATTCGGTAGCTATTGAGACCAATTCCGAAGAAGAATCTCTGTTCGATGAAGAACTTAGAACTGGACGGGAACCAAAGAGAAATCCCTCCATCGGAGACGGCGTCGACTCGCTTCCAACGAGCCCAGGACCAAAGTCCAGTCGGGTCGGTCGCATTAGCAGGATTGGCTGAGCCGTACTGATGGGGAGATTCAAGCCAACCAACCTCAGCTGCCAGTGGATCTCGACTCAGGAACGTCCCCGTTTCCGTGTCGTAGTACCGCGCCCGCAGGTACTGCAGGCCCGTCGGGTCCGTCTGCTGGCCCGCGAACTCGAACTCGTTCGCCTGGCTTCCGCTCGTTCTCGTCACCTCGCCGTAGACGTCGTACTCATAGCTGTTCACGACCGTCCCCGTACCGTCCACCGTCTTCATCGTCGAGCCGAGCCCGTCGGCGAGATAGTAGTACGTGTGTGCACCCGACACCTGGCTCACCAGCCCGGCGCCGTAGACGTACTGCGCACCATCGTCCAGGACGACCGGCAGGCCGGCGGCGATGTCCCAGGTGAAGTAGGTCGTGTTCCCGCCGGTCGTCCGGCTGTCGCGGAGGCCGTCGCCGCGGTAGGCGAAGGTCGTGGTCGCGCTGTTCACCGTCGCCGAGACCATCCGGTCCTCGTAGTCCCAGGTGAAGCTGTCGCTCCCGCGGGCGGTGAGGTTGCCGTTGTCGTCCCAGGTGTAGCTCTTCACCGGGTCCGGGCTCGGCGGCGTGACGCTCGTAATCCGGTCGTTGTCGTCGTAGGCGTAGGTCGTCGTCCCGCTGCCGTCGGTCATCGACGTCCGGTTGCCAAAAGCATCGAACGCGTAGGTTGTCGTGCTCGGGCCGGGGTAGGTGACCGAGGTCAGCCGGTAGACGTCGTCGTAGGCGTAGGTGTGCGTCCCCGCCTGGTCCACCCGCTGGGTGCGGTTCCCGACATCGTCGAGCGTGTAGGCGACCGAGGCAAGCGTCGTCCCGCCCCTGTCGTGGACGATGCCGGTCAGGCGGTCGGCGTTGTCGTAGCTGTACGTGCTGACCACGCCGGTGCCACTCGGGAGCGTCGCGCTCGTCATCCTCCCCGCATCGTCATACGCGTACGTCGTGATGTCGAGGTTCCAGTCGGTGACAGAGGTGAGGCGGTTCGCGTCGTCGTACCCGTAGGCGACCTGGTTCGAACCGCCGGGATAGGTGATGAGGGTCCGCCGGCTGGCATCGTCGTAGCCATAGCTCACGGTGCGGCTGCCGGGGAACGTGACCGAGGCCAGGCGGTAGAGGTTGTCGTAGCTGTAGGTAGTCGTCCCGGTGCTGTCGGCCATCTGCGTGCGGGCGCCGGCGTCGTTGTAGCTGAAGGTCGTGTCCGTTCCCGCCGGGTAGTCGATGAGGGTGAGCTCGTTGCGGTCGTTGTAGCCGTAGGCGATGGCCTGGCTCTTCGGGTCCGTGCGCGAGGTCAGGCGCCCAGCGAGGTCGTAGTCGTAGGAGCGCACCTTGCTCAACGGGTCGGTCTCGGACTCCAGTCGGCCGAGGTTGTCGTAGGTATAGTTCGTCGTCTTGTTGCGCGGGTTCGTCTTCGCAGCGAGGTTGCCGACCGCGTCATACGTGAAGGCCCAGGTCCCGCTCTCCGCATCGGTGACCGTCGCGAGGAGGTCGCGACTGTTGTAGGTATAGCTCGTGACGTTCGTATTCGCGTCCGTGACGGTGAGGACGTTGCCGTTCTCGTCGTAGGTGTAGGCGGTGACGTTGCTGAGAGCGTCGGTCGCCGTGAGCAGGAGGTTGGCGTCGTTGTAGGTGAACGTCGTCGCGTGGCTCAGCGGGTCGGTGACCGATGTCACGCGGCCCTTCGTGTCGTAGACGTACGTCCACGTCTTACCCAGGGCGTTCGTCACGGTCGTGCGGTTGCCGTAGCTGTCGTAGCCGAAGGCCGTCGCGTGGCTGAGCGGGTCGGTGACCGCGGTCACCTCGCCGTTGCTATTTATCGTGAAGGTCGTCGTCTTGCTATTCGCGTCGGTCACCGAGGTGAGGTTGCCGGCGCTGTCATAGCCGTAGGTCGTCACCCGGCTCAGGGGGTCACGGCCTTCCGGCGACCGTGCAGATGGCATCGCGGCGTGCCGCAACGGGGGCCGCGCCGGCCGAGACTGTAGGAATCGCGTAAGAGACGAGCCCGCTCGCACTGGACTGGTACATATGTGTGACTGTCCGGTGTTGATAAGGGGTATTGACTACTCTTAGACTCCGCGCGATCACGGCCCGATCCATTCCCATTCGGGAGTGACTGCGGGTGTGATGGGCGCTATTGTGCCGAAACCGTGTAGGTCACACAGGAGTATGTGATGAGCAGGTGGTATCTGGGGGCCATCAATGGTGGTTGGGGGCGGTGCGGAGGGGCGCTGTCCGCACTCAAGCGGCCGGCGGCAGCGTTGCTGGCGCTGGTCGTCGTGGCAGTTTCCACCCTGGGCGGCGGAACGAGCGCCCGGGCAGTCGAGCCCACGTACTGGTTTCCACATTCCTCTGGCCTCGCCAGAGAGGGGTCTTTTGAGGGCGTGCTGACCGTCGAACGTGACATGACGGAGGGAGCCGCCGAGGTCGTGTGCCTCGCTACGGATGGCACGGGCACCGCTGCGGCTGACCTCGCCAGCGCAACGGCAATGGCGTCATTCACAGAGGGCCAATCCACCGCGTACTGCGTGTTCACGGCTGTCGACGACAGCACAGCTGAAGCGTTCGAGAGCCTGACCGTCGAGCTCGTGGCACCACTCGGCGGGATCGCTGGAGCGCCGTCGACCGCCGAACTCCTGATTGTGGACGACGATGGCGGTGGCGAATTCTCGCTGACTTCGACGGCGGCCGTCGTGACCGAAGGTGACTCCGTCTATGCGGAAATCGTCCGGGCGGGCGACCTCGCCGGCGGGACGATCGTCTACGTCAGCTTCAATGAAGGCTCGGCCACTTGGGATGACCTTGGCGGGGGCGGCTGGGACTTCTACTTCCATGAAGGTGACACGCATCGCGGGGGCTACCTGCCGATCGTCGATGACCTCATCCCCGAACCGTACGAGACGTTCACCGTCGGGATAACCGGCGTCTCGGGCACCGGAACGGTCACGGTGTCGCTCATGACCGTGACCATTGTCGATAACGATGGGCCGCTACCGCCGCCTGCCGTGCTGCCGCAGCCAGAGCAGGCTGATATCTATGGCTACACGAGCGTCACCATCGACTTCGTCCTCCCCCCAGGAGTGACATGCGCGAGTGACAGCGGAGAGCTGCCCTTCGAAGGTTCGGCCGAATGCTCGGCCTCCGACGTCATCCTGACGGAACCGCTTTCGTTGGTCGAACCACCATCCGTTCACGACACCGATCTTTCCGACCCCACGGTGGTGAGCGTCACCGTGACCGGGAATGCGGTGGGGCCCGGGACTGGCACCGTGGAGTTGGCGGTGAAGTACGAGGGCGAGGGCTACGTTTCATCCGAGGCGACCGTGACGGTGCACCCCTCCGCGGCCGTCCTGACCGCCCCGACCACGGTTTCGGCCGGCGGAAGCCACAGCCTCGCTCTCGACGGAGACGGTGAGCTGTGGCACTGGGGGAGTGACTTCTCGGGCCAGTTCCCCTGGCCCGGGCCGCTGCGTCCTCGTCACTACCCCTTCCCGGCTCAGCTCGCCTCCGTTGACGCAGGCGGAGGGCACTCGATGGGGGTGACCGCCACGGGCGATGTTTGGACCTGGGGATACGACGCCTATGGACAGATGGGCGATGGGCCCGGCGGGTTCGGGCAACCCTTCCACGTCCCTTTCCCGGCCTCCGCGGTTGCCATCTCTGCGGGCTCGAGTCATTCGTTCGCGCTTCTTTCGGACGGCACGCTCTGGGCATGGGGAGCGAACGATCGGGGTCAGCTCGGGTTGGGATACGCCACGCCGTACCCGTCTGACCCCCTTGGAGTCGAAACGCCGCAGCCGGTTCTCATCAGCGACGTAGCGACAGTGGCAGCCGCCAAGGGGGGCGGCCATACGCTCGCGCTGAAAAGCGACGGCACAGTCTGGGGTTGGGGCGAAGCATCGGCAATCCTCACCTCTCTGCCTGAAGGGGGTTGGCCGAACGAGCCGATCGTCGCTCCGCAACACATCCCTGGGCTCACTGATGTGACGGCTATCGCGGCCGGCGGCTATCGTTCGCTCGCACTCAAGTCCGATGGGACCGTGTGGGAGTGGGCTGCGTGGAGCGGCCTCCAGCAAGTCCAGGGCCTGCCGGATGACATCGTCGCAATCACGGCCGGACCAAACTCGGCCCACGCACTCACGAGCACCGGTGAAGTTTACGGCTGGGGGGGCAACTATCGCGGGAGCGTCGGAGACGGCACGTTCGATGCCAGGCCAATGGCTGTGCCATTGAACCTGTCCGGGACCGCGGTGCAGATCTCCGACGGCGGAAGCGACCACTCGCTCGCCCGCCTGGCCGACGGTCGCATCTTCGCCTGGGGCGCAAACGGGAACGGGATGCTCGGTATCGGCACTGATACGGATACTCCTACGCCGACCCAGGTCCTGTTCGGCCCTTCCGACACGGTTACCTGTTCAGGGGAGCAGTGGCCGACGCGGTATCCATTCACCATCTCGTGCTCGGCGGACCTGGCCGATGGCTCCAGCCCCGTCACATGGGTGGCAATGGGCCTGACACCCGACACACAAGTTGGCACGTCGGCATCCTTTGCGACGGCCCTCCCGGATGATGATCCGCTCCCACCATCGTGGCCCGCATCAATCGAGGCGAGCTGGACAGACCCGCAGGGCAACCCCCGGACGGTGACTTTACCCCGGACGATTGAGAGCCCGGCAAGCTGTTACGGCGGACAGTCGACCACCGTCCACTGCTCGTTGGTTGTCGGGGGCGACTTCGGGACATGGACGGCGACGGGGTTCTCCCCTGAGTTCTCGAACAGCACCTGGCAGGAGTTCACACGTCCGCCATACACGTCTGGGACCATCACGGTCACATTCGCCGGCCGCCAGCAGGTCTTCGACTTCCCGTGGCCTGCCCCGCCACCCGCGGTGCCGGAGTTGCGTTGGGTCGCGCCTGCGGGGAACGTCATTCTGGGGCAGCGGTATGACTTCCGGAGCGTCGGCAGCCGCGTCCACGCCTGTGTCTTCGATGGCGTGACGGGGATGCCGATGAGCCTGCCCGCGTTCAACATCGGGGACATAGTCGTCGCGGGAAGCGGTGGCCACACCGGCACGGCCGACCCGGACCCGAACCTCGTGGATCCCATCGTGTACATCGGTGGCGGACAATCCCAGGGTGCGCTTTGCCTGAGCTGGGTGTCGACCGAGGCTGGCGAGCAGGACCTCAGCCTTGGCACCGTGTGGAACGGCGCTCCGTTCGTGGTTGGCTGGGACAGCAACGGGGACGGGAACGGCAATCCCGCGCTGGTGAACGCCCCCCTCACCGCCGGCTGGGCGGTCGTTGACACGATCGAGCTGAGCTACGGCGGCACGGTCTACAGCGGCAATGACGCGGTGGACCCGCTGGGCGCCGTTTCGGCGACGACGTGGCCGCCGTCCCAGAACACGCTCCAGGTCGCAGGACAGGGGCAGTACGTGGACGGGTCGGGGGTGGTCCACCATTCGTCCAGCCTCTTCCCCCCGACGGGCATCTTCGGCCTGACCATCGGGATAACGCCGAGTGACCAGTGCGTCCAGGCACCGCTGGTGTTCGAAGGCGCGCCGGCGGTGTACCAGCTCGACGTGTCCGGCTGCCCGCCGTCCACCGAGCTCGACCTCACGGTGACGGTGCAGGCACCCGGCGTCCTTGGCTCGGGCCCGTCGCCCACGGCCACGGGGATCCTGCATGTGACCGTGCAGCCGCAGACGCCGGCGGCGAAGCACGTGCTGCTCGCGTGGGCGGGGCAGCGCGTCATCCTCGAACACGACTGGCGGTTGCTGTTCGGCGGCATCGCCACCAACGAATACCAGGGCCTCTGCCCGTTCGCCCAGTCGTTCAACGTCCAGTACGTCCAGAGCTACGGGCCGGGGACCTTCATCGCGACCCCGGGGGCCGAGCTTACGTGGGACCCGTTCGGGTCGCATCAGGCCATGATCGCAGTGATCGGGGATAACACGCAGGTGCCGGAAGAGGTGCCGTGGGACCCGCAGGGGGCGTGCATCAGCCGGGTGCTCTATGAGTCGGAAGACCCGGGCCAGGTCGACGTGGAAGCGTTCGTCCCCGAATGGCCGGCCGCCCCGAAGGCCGCGTTCGTCATCTTCTACATGAAGTTCAACGCGGTCACGATGGCGGTCGAGACTGGCGTTTCGAAGCCAACCGTGAACCTTACAGGCGGGGACTGGGCACCGGGCAACCCGTGGCATGCGGCCGCGCCCGGCGGGCCGGTCGAACGGGACCTCTACCTGGACGTGCTGGTACGCGGCCAGGTGACCGGCTGGTTCATCAACGAGAACCCGTCGGGCCGGCCGCAGGATCCTTCGAACCCGCTCAACGTGCTCCCGGCCAACCGCTGGGTGCTGCCGGACGACTGGGCGCTGCTGGCGGGCGGCCCCGCGGACCCGGCCGACGGCTCAGATGCGACCGGCACGGGCGAATCGTTCCGGCCCGGGTACAACCTTCTGTTCGCGCCGAACAACAGCCTCGGGCTCGAATGCGCGACGCCTTCGGGGCCGTGCGAGGAGCAGCCGATCGGGGCGCCACCACCTCCTTCGACGCTGACCGGGCTCATCGAAGGGCCGTACAGCACGCTCGACGTGCCGGGCCCCGGCTCGGCGGCCCTGGCCAGCGGAGCGTTCGAGATCCGCGAGACAATCGTCCGGGACAACGACATCGACCGCTGGGACGCGCCGATGCCGCCGGCGATGGTGTCGGTCTCCATTCGCGGGACGGGCTACATCCGCCAGGTCCGCAAGGAGGACGTGTACTACCTCGGGACGCCGGACGCGCCCGGGCAGACGTTCACGAACCTGTTCTACAGCGCGAATATCCCCGCCTCGCCGTTCATCCCGGCCGTGGTGGCCGGCGGCGGCTACCTCTGGGACTCCTTCGGGAACGATGGGCCGGGCGATGCCGGCAACGGCCCGCACGAGTTCTGGGTGCCGGTGGTCATCGGGGCCAACTCTTCGGGCGTGGGCGACGCCAGCCTCACGCCGGCGGAGCAGTCCGCCCTCGATGGCCTACGGGCGGACAACAGCGACCCCACCATCGCCCGTGACCTCGTCGTCTATTCCGACAACCACGGCGAGTTCATGGTCGCGGCAAACGGCCGCTTCCGCGGCGACCCCGGGACCTGCAACGCGACGAGCGCCGCCGGCACGGGCACGGTTACGGCGGTGGCCGATTATCCGGATTTCCGCGGAAAGCACTTCCCGGTGGGGTCGAACCCGGCCGTCATCAACTGGAAGCGGGTGAACCAGGTCGTCAACGGAGTCTCGCCGGCGACCGTCGTCATCGGCAGCGAGACGGGGACGTTTACCGTGACTGGCGCGGGCTTCGAGTCAGGACGGTCGCAACTCTGCGTCAACGGCCTGCCAGTGCCGACTACGGTCGTCTCGAACCTGGAGATAACCGGCGAACTGCCGGGCGACCAGGTGGAGGCAGGGACCTATGAGGTGCGGGTCATCCACACCGACCCGGGTGGGCGGCTCTCACGCCCACTCGTCATCCTCGCGACGGTCGAAGAGGCCGAAGTCGAGGCTGCCGACGCGGGTTCGAGCGATGACCCGACCGACACGGTGACCGTGGCGGCGGACGGCGGCACCGCCGGCTCCGCCCAGGCGACGACATCGGAGGGCACGGGCACCGTGGCGGTCGCGGTGTACGCGGACAGCCCGGCGACGCCCACGACCATCGCAGCCGAGGCCTACTTCGACATCTACGTGGCGCCGGAGAGCACCTTCACCAGCGTGACGGTCGAGCTGTGCCAGGCGCCCGGCGGCCCCGAGGAGCTGTACTGGCACGACGGGTCCGACTGGTCCGAAGTATCGGACTACACCTACGACGGTGGGACCGGTTGCTTCACCGTGGTAGTCACGGAGGACTCATCGCCGTCGCTCGCGGACCTCGGCGGGACCGTCTTCGCGACGGGCGCGCCGGATGGCGACGGCGACGGCACGCCCGACCACTCCGACGGCTGCCCAGCGATGCCCGGGCCGGAGTCGCTGCACGGTTGCCCGGCAGCGTGCAGCATGGCGCCCACCATCACCGGGACGAACAGCAACGACATCATCCAGGGCACGTCCGGCGACGATGTCATCTTCGCGATGGGCGGCAACGACCGGGTGTACGGCAACGGTGGCAATGACGTGATCTGCGCCGGCGACGGCAACGACACCGTGGTGACCGGCGGCGGCGACGACCTCATCGATACCGGGAGCGGGAACGACTCGGTCTCGGCCGGAGACGGCAACAACGCGGTCTTCAGCGGCGACGGCAACGACACGGTGACATCGGGAGGCGGCAACGACCTCGTCGATACCGGGGCCGGGAACGACTCGATCACGGCCGGCGACGGGGACAACGCCGTGTTCAGCGGTGACGGGAACGACGCGGTGGAATCGGTTGACGGCGACGACCGGATCGAAGCCGGGACGGGCAACGACACCATCAACGCAGGCGCTGGCGACGACCACGTCGACGCCGGCACCGGCAACGACACGGTCAACGGTGGTCCGGGAACGGACGCCTGCCTGCCTGGTGGGGGGTCGGACAACTTGTCCGGTTGTGAGCCGTAGCGGGCACTCGCGAGCTCCCCGGGCTTACCGCTCTCGCGGACCCGGGGAGCAACTCGCATTGGCGCATGCATCCTCGCGGCCTACCAAGGTGTAGCCGCCATCCCGATCACGAACAAGAGATAACAAGGCCCTTCGACTAAGCGAATCAGCCGACGCAGTCGGACACTATCATGGGACGCTTTCGTCGAGATCCATGGTGATGTGGCCGGCCGCTTTGAGACGATTGTACTCGTCGTCGTCCACGCGAAGGACTTCCCGGTAGACGTAGTCATTGTACTCGCCGATGGCAGTGGGGCCGGCCGCGAATGGGACGGGTGTGTCGGAGAATTGCCAGAGCGGTCCTATAAAGTCGTAGGTCTCGCCGTTCTCGATTGGAAGTGGCTTCCAGAAGTGGCGCGCCTTTAGCTGCGGATCATCCAGGACGCGCGACGCCTCCAGGACAGGCGCTGGGATGCCGCAGCCCTGGAGCAAATGCATCAGCTGGTAGTCACCGTGCTGCGCTGTCCAGGCCGTGACGAGCGCATCGAGTTCCTGGTGGTGGGCCATCCGGTCCACGTTCGTTTCGAAGCGCGGGTCACTGGCGAGTTTCGGGGTGGCCATCACGCCCAAGAGGGATTGCTCTGCGGCAACTTCCATCGCCGCCGAGAGACGCTGGCTTATCCATGCGCCTTCACCATCGAGGAACGCCGTTGCCGCGGCGACCGAGCTCGCGTAGTCGCCCACCGAAACCGCGTCGCGGCAGGGCCCGGGACAGCGGCCCAGGTCGAACCGGGCACTGCGCCGGAACGGCACCGGGTCCTGGCACGAGCGCAGGCCGAACCACTCGCCGACGAACTCCGCCAGGTCGGCCACGAAGTACTGGTCTTTGAACGGTCCGAACAGCGCTCCCGGTCGTCGCGCCGACTCGGCGACCACGACGGCCGGGAAGGCGTCGCCGGTCAGCAACAGGTACCGTCGCTCTCCGTAGTCGCGCTGCTGCACATTATGACGCGGAAGCACCTGCTTTATGAGTGCGTCTTCGAGCAGCAGCGCCAGGAGCTCGCCGCTGGTGGGCCGCCACTGGAACGCGTCGATGGCGTAGGTCAGGTGGCGCATCCGGGCGTCCGGTGCCGCGTGTCTCGGTGTGAGGTACGAGAGCATTCGCCGCCGGAGGTTGCGCGACTTGCCGACGTAGAGCGGTTCGCCGGCGGCCCCCAGCCACGTGTAGACGCCCGGGCTTTCGGGCACGGCGCGGTTGATCTGCGCCCGGAGCTCAGCGGCACGGTCATTTAAAGGCATTGATGAGCTCCCGGCTGAGCTGGACGTTTATCGTGGGCGGGAAGATCGCCCGGAGGTTCGCGGCCCGAAGCCGTGGCAACAAGGCCGGCGGTGGTGATGGGGCGGTTATCCGGACGACCGCGTCCGATGGCAGGCGCCGCGATTCGCTCGTGAGGAACGCGTCCACGCAAGCGCTGTCCAGGTCCCCGGGGATGACCACGTCGACCATGGGGCGGGAGGGCAGTTGCAAGAAATCGGCCTGCACCACCTTCGCGCGGCCGCTTGGAACGCAAGCCATCGTGAGGTCGTAGAACCCCTTGGTCTCGTTTCGTTCGGCAAACGATGTCCGCTCGGTCGACCCGGCATAGATCACCGGCGGATGGCGCCCATCCTCGAGGACCTGCGCGCGGTGGATGTGTCCAGCCAGCACGCCGGTCAGTGTAGGCGGGAGGGCCACCGCCGGGACCACGTCCGGACCTGCACGAAAGGTGTAGCCGTTCGGGCCGACCTGCGCGCCGGCGACCGTGTGGTGCATGCACAGGAGATGCGCGTCGGCGACGACCGCCATGAGCCCGGCGAGCGCGAGCTGCCTTTCGAACCGCTGCCGCAGATCGCCCCATAGAAAGGAAAACCCGCCGAGCGCGAGCCGCATCCCGGATGCCTCGACAACGAACGTCCGCGGGCGGTCGAAGACGTGGATGTCAGGGTGTCCGAGCCAGAGCGACGGCGGCAACCGCGACCGATCGTGGTTGCCCGGGACGATGAACACCGGGATGCCGAGGTCCGCGACCTGCGCGAGCGCGGCGAACGCTTCCTCAACGATCGCGGGCGCGACCCTGGCCCGGAAGAAGAAGTCGCCCCCGTGCACAACGGCGTCGGGCCTGGTGTGCTCGACGTGCCGGAGGACACGCCGGTAATTAGCGGCGAAGTCGTCGCCGCGCCGCCGCCGGTCGAGCCTGGGGCCGGCCGGCAAGTCGAAGCCGAGATGTGTGTCTCCGAAGAGGACGACCCGGGCGGACTTCACGATGCAGCACGCTAGCGTCCGAGTGGGCGAGCGCCCAGGGCCGGGTGTCAGCAAGGGAGCACGATTCCTCTCGAGTCCGAGATCGGTTCAGCGCATGTGGCAGGCGACCCAGTGCGAGGGTTGGAGCTCGCGGAAGGCCGGCTCCTGTTCGGCGCAGATGCCCTCCGCCAGCGGACACCGGGTGCGGAAGCGGCAGCCGGACGGGGGAGTAATCGGGCTGGGCAGCTCGGTGTTGGTCTGCCTGGGCACCGGTCGGACCTCCGGGTTTGGGACCGGGTGCGCTGACAGGAGCAGCTCGGTGTAGGGGTGCAGGGCGTTCACGACCACGTCCCTGGCGGGTCCGAGCTCGACGAGCTTGCCGAGGTACATCACGCCGATGCGGTGGCTCGAGTGGGCGACCACCGCAAGGTCGTGCGCGATCAGGACGTACGAAAGCCCGCGCTGCTGCTGCAGGTCCATGAGGAGGTTGATGACCTGGGCGCGGATGGAGACATCGAGCGCGCTGACCGGTTCGTCCAGCACGAGCACGCTGGGGTTGACTGAGAGGGCTCGTGCGATGGCCAGGCGCTGGCGCTGGCCACCACTGAATTCGTGCGGGAAGCGGCTGCCGATGGCGCCCGGCAGGCCCACGGACTCGAGGAGCTCCCCAGCGAGCTTCTTCGACTCGGCTTTCCCGACGTGCCGCTGGACGGTGAGCGGCTCGAGGATGATGTCGCTGACGCGCATGCGCGGGTTGAGGGATCCGTACGGATCCTGGAAGACGGCCTGGACGTCGGAGCGATACTGACGCCGGTTGCTGCCCGAAAGGCGGGAGATGTCACCGCCCCGGAACAGGACCTGGCCACCGGTTGGGGGCACCAGGCCGAGGATCACCCGGCTCACGGTTGTCTTGCCGCAGCCCGATTCTCCGACGATCCCGAGCGTCTCGCCGCTCGCGAGGTCGAAGCTCACGTCGTCGACCGCGTGGACCACGCGGCCTTTGCCGAACGACCAGGCCGACCCGGTGGAGTAGTGCTTGGTCAGGCTCCGGACTTCCATCACCGCCTGTGGCGCGGTCATGGCGCTGCTTCCAGCAACGAGCCGACCTCGCCCGGTTTCCAGCACGCGCTGCGGTGGTCCCGGTCGATCTCGGCGACGGGCGGGTACTCCTCGTGGCAATGGGCGTCCGCGAGGGGACAGCGCGCGGCGAACCGGCATCCCCCGGGGAGCTGGCTGAGGTCGGGCGGCGACCCGTCGACGGGGACGAGCCGGCTGCCGAGCGTGTCCGCCTCCAGCGATGGCACGGAGCGGAGCAGGGAGGCGGTGTAGGGGTGCGCCGGGCTGGTGTAGATCCGCTGCACAGGAGCCTCTTCGATGATGCGGCCGGCGTACATCACCGCCACCCGGTCGCAGTTCTGCGCCACGATCCCGAGATCATGCGTTACGAGGACGATGCTGACGCCAAGGTCGTCGCGGAGCTCGCGGAGCAGCCGGAGGAACTCGGCCTGGGTTGTCACATCGAGCGCGGTGGTCGGCTCGTCGGCGAGGAGAATCTCGGGCGGCCCGCTGAGGGCGATCGCGGCGCAGACCCGCTGGCGCATCCCGCCGCTCAGCTGGTGTGGGAAGGCCTTCAGCCGGTCCTCCGGCTCCGGGATTCGTACAGACCGGAGCAGGTTGACGGCGCGAAGCAGGCGTTCCTTGCGTGGGATGGACGGATGGACGATACGGAGGGTCTCACCCATCTGGTTGCCGACCGAGTAGACCGGATTCAACGACATCAGCGGGTCCTGGAGGATCACCGCAATCCGGCGGCCGCGGTAGGCCCGCATGTCCGATTCCTTGAGCTGCAGGAGGTCGACATCGCCGAGCTCGATGCTCCCGGCTTCGATCCGACCGGCCGGGCCTGGCACGAGTCGCATGATGGAAAGGCACAGCATCGACTTGCCAGAACCGGATTCGCCGACGATGCCCAGCATCTCGCCCTTTCGCACATCGAGGGTAACGCCGTCGACAGCGCGGACGACGCCATGGCGCGAGCGGAACACCGTAGTGAGGTCACGAATGCGAAGGGCCACAGCGGACCCGCTTGCTACCGCGCTCATCACACCTGCCTCAGATGGGGGTCGAAGTGGTCCCGGAGACGGTCACCCATGAGGTTGATGCTCAGGACGGTCGCGAGGATGGCGAGGCCGGGATAGAGCGTCAGCCAGGAGGCAACGCTCAGCAGCTCCCGCCCGTCCGAGAGCATCAGCCCCCAGGAGGATGTTGGCGGCTGGACGCCGATGCCGAGGAAGCTCAGCGATGCTTCGAAGAGGATCACTCGCGCGAAGTCGAGGGTTGCGATGACTGCGAGTGTCCCGGCGAGGTTCGGCAGGAGGTGCTTCCGCATGATCGCGAACGAACCCTGGCCTGCGACCTTCGCCAGGGCGACGTAATCGCGCTCTCGCAGCGAGAGGACCTCGCCGCGGACGACGCGGGTGTACTGGATCCAGCCAGTGAGCACGAGGACCACGAGGATCGTCTGGAAGCCCGCGCCGAAAGTGGCGGACCAGATCATGCCGATGAGGATAGATGGCATGGCGATCCAGAGGTCCACGAACCGCATGATGAGCATGTCGGCGATGCCGCCGCGGTAGCCCGCGATAAGTCCGAGCGCGGTACCGGCGGTGCCGCCCAGCAGCACGGCGATGACCGATAGCTGGAGCGAGAGCCGCGCGCCGTAGACGATCCGCGAGAGGATGTCTCGCCCGAGCTGGTCGGTACCGAGGATGTGGCTCGATTCGCCCCCATCCTCCCAGGCCGGGGCCTGGACTGCCTTGAGCAGGTCCTGCTTTGCCGGGTCGTGGGGCGCGATCAACGGGGCGAACACCGCGCAGAGGACGACGAGCGCCAGCACCGATGCGGGCACGACCGGCACGACGCGGAAGATCTGCCTGATCCGGCGCAGCGGCACCGAATGCGACTCCAGCAGGACGGGTTGCGCAGGAAGCGAAGCGATTCCGCCCCCGGCGGCGCGGAGCTCATCATGTCGAATGTCCGTCATCGGGAGAACCTGATCCTCGGGTCGATCCAGAGGTAAGCGAGGTCGACCAGGAAGTTCGTGGTGATGTAGAGGGCGGCGCTGAGCAGGACGATCGCCTGCACGACGGGGAAGTCGCGAGCCAGGATCGATGCCACGGCGAGGCGGCCGATCCCGGGCCACGCGAACACCGTCTCGGTCACTACCGCGCCGGTCAGGAATGCGGCGAAGAGCAGCGCTGCGACTGTGACGATCGGGATCGCGGCGTTCTTGAACGCGTGTTTCATCACGACCGAGTACTCCGGCAGGCCGCGGAGCCGTGCGAACTTGACGTACTCGCTCCGCAGGACCTCGAGCATGGCGGACCGGATGAGCCGGACGAGCACCGCAACCAGGTAGGAGCTGAGGGTAACGATCGGAAGTACGTAGCTATCCGGGCCGTCCCGGCCGCCCGTCGGAAGCCA
Source organism: Dehalococcoidia bacterium (assembly GCA_020850615.1). Classification (GTDB taxonomy): domain Bacteria; phylum Chloroflexota; class Dehalococcoidia; order Tepidiformales; family Tepidiformaceae; genus JADZEI01. The sequence goes on from JADZEI010000004.1 coordinate 280,548, forward strand.
ACCGAGTCGGACGGAGAAGAAGAGGATTAGCAGGAGGCCAAGCCAGAACCCGGGCATGGCCTGGCCAAGCAGAGCCACGGCCTTCCCGAACCGGTCGAACCACCCGCCGGGATGGACGGCTGAGAGCACCCCGACGGGCACGGCGACCAGCACGGCGAACGCGAACGCGCCAATAGCGAGTTGCAGCGTGGCCGGCATGCGCTCCTTGACGAGGTCCATCGCCGGGCGGTGGTTGCGGTAGGAATCGCCGAAGTCGAGCTGGACAGCACCCTGCAGGAACCTGCCGTACTGGACGAGGTACGACTCGTCGAGGCCGAGGTCCTTGCGCACTTCAGCCACTTCGTCGTCGGTCGCCTGGGGCGGCACGAGGAGCAGGGCCGGGTCCCCGGAGGCGCGGGTGACCACGAAGATGACAACGGTGACGCCCCAGAGGGCGACGAGCGACTGGAGCAGCCGGCTGACGAGAAGACGAGCCATCCGCGGATCCTCCGGCGTTGAACGGTGTCCCGCCGCTGCGGTGCCCGGGAGGGGATTGGCGGGCACCGCAGCCGACGGCGGGAAGGGGACAGCGAGCAGGAACTAGAGTGCTCGGCCGGTCCAGGGGACGAGGTAGGTGTAGCCGGGGATCGGCTTCCACGTGACCTTGTCCTTCCGCACCCCGTGGAGGAGGTACGGGTGATAGAGCGGGATGATCGGCACTTCGTCGTAGAGCAGCTTGAAGGCCTGGCGCATGTGATCGGAGCGCTCCTCGGTTGTGCGGAGCTTCACGTTGTCTTCAGCGATCTGCTTGAACCGGTCGCCGAGCTGGCCGGACTGATAGGAGTACGCGCCGCCAGTCGCTACCGAGCCAAGGATGCGGTTCGCCGGGTCGCCGGGCGCAGCATCGCTCCAGAGCTGGAAGATGACGCCGTCGAGCACCGGTTCGGTCGTCGGGCGCACAGTGTTGATCCAGATGCCGTACTCGAGGTTATTGACTTTCGTCCTGATCCCGGCCTCTTTGAGCATCTCCGCAGCTGCCTCACCGACCTGTTGCGACTGCGGGCTACGGCCGCCGACGAGCCCGTTCACCTGGAGGTCGAAGCCGTCCGCGAACCCGGCGGCGCTGAGGAGCGCCTTCGCCTCCGTGAGATTGCGTGTGTGCGGCTTGATGGCCGGGTCGTAGCCCATCACTCCTTCCTGGACCAGGGCTCCCGCGACCGCGGCGTTTCCGCGGAAAAGGCTCTTCACGATGGTCTCGCGGTCCAGGGAGAGGAGGATCGCCCTGCGGACGCGGACATCGCCGAGCGGCAGCTTCGCGTCACCCGGGTTGAGGTTGAAGTAGATGTTCTCCCACGGGTTGTGCTTCACGACTTCGATGTTCTTGTCGTTGCTGAGCGCGTCACCCTGGAGATAGGGCAGGTTATAGGCGACATCGGTCTCGCCGGCCTGCACGGCGGCGACGCGCGATTGCGCCTCCGGCACTACCTTATAGATCGCCTCGGCGAACGTCGGGTTTCGCCAGTGTCCGGCGTGGGCATCGAGGACCCAGCCCTCGCCCGGGGTGATCGACCGGACCTTGTATGGCCCCGAACCGACGGGCTTCTTCTGGAACCCATCGTCGCCAACCTCGGCGGTGTACTTCTTCGGCTCGATCGGCGCGATGCCACTCGTCAGGAGGCGCGCATCGGGCTGTGTCAGTGAGATGACCACCGTCTTCGCGTCCGGGGACTCCATCTTGTCGATGAAGCGGAGGTTCCCCTTGAATACCGAGATCTGCCGGTACGTGTCGATCGAATAGATGACGTCCTCGGTGGTGACGGGGTCACCGTTGTGGAACGTCATCCCGTCACGGAGCGTGAACGAGACCTTGCTGAAGTCGGGCGCAACTTCCCATTCTGTCGCTGCGGCGGGGACGAGCTTCCCTTCGGCGTCGACGCTCGTCAGCCCTTCGAACACGTTGACCGTGAAGAAGTACGAGGCGCCGCCCGACTGGCGAATCCCGGAGTAGTTCTCGGGCTGGTCGCCGATGGCGAACCGGATCGTCCCTTTCGGAGCAGTACTGGTGGGCGAGCCGGCGGGCGTGGTGGCCGTGCTGGTCCCCGTGGCTCCAGTCGTCCCTGGGGCACTGGGCGACGCGGCCTCGTCGTCATCATCGTCGTCGCCACAGCCGACCGAGGCCAGGGCTGCCGCCCCTGCGACGAAGGTACCGGTGGTGCCAATGAACCGCCGGCGCGTTGCCCTCAGACCACGTGCCTTCGTGGTCCAGTAGTTCTCTCGATCATTCATCTGTCCCTTCCCTTCGAGATGCGGTGGGCTCCCAACAGGTCCTTGTCCTCACCGGTGGCCTGCGATGGCGGCCTCCTCTCTCAGTGCCACTCCGCCTGGCACCTTGATCACTCCCAGCCCTGCGAGAGCGGCGACCTGTTCGGCCTCGTAGCGAAGCACGTCCTCGAGCACCGACGTTGTGTCGCTAAACAGCGGGGGTGCGCCGCATCGGACTGACGGCCGCTGGCCGTTCACTCGCCAGAACGGTGCGGCGATAGACACACCACCCTCGGCGAGACGAGGCGATCGATCCGGCTGCCAGAACTCGGCCCGCACGAGGCTCGGGTCGGCAAGCACCTCGCGGCAGTTCTGGACGACCGCCCAGGGGACCTTCGCCGCGTCGAGTGCCCGGCCGATCTCCTCCGACGGCTTCCACCACGCGGCTTCGACGAGGCAGCCATTCGAGTCATCCGCGGCCCGGAGCGCGTTTGCGGCGTCGGAGCGACCGGCCGCGCCAGCGATGAGGACGACGATGCTGCAACCATCGCGGCTGTGGACTACCAGCGGTTCTGGCACGGGATTCTGCGCGGCGCCGTCCTCGGCGAGTGCAAACAGGAGGTCGCTAATGATGAGTGTCGTGGCCTCCAGATCCGACACATCGACGGCAGCACCACCGCCGCCATTTCGCGCGCCGAAGACGTAGACCAGGAGCGCGAACGCGCCGGCGACGCCCGACACCGGGTCGGCGTACGGGATGAGCATCTGCGTGGGGGTGTCATCGGCCCCGAAGGCGTAGGCGCAGCCGGCCGAGGCGAACAGGTGCGGTCCGTAGCCGACAAAATGGGAGTTCGGACCGCTCTTGCCATATGCGGACATGGAGACGTATGCCAGCGACCCGTTGACGTCGCGCAGGTCCGCGCCGCCGATACCCAGCCGGTCGACGACACCGGGCGAGAAGTTCTCGATCGCGGCGTCACTCACGGCGGCGAGCTCGTGGATGATGCGCTTCCCCTCGGGGCTCTTGAGGTTCACGCCGAGGCTCAGCTTCCCGCGCTGGTTGCTGCTCCACCATCCGCTTGTGTCGCTCGACGTCTCGTCGCCACCGGCGAACGGCGGCTGGGTCCGCATGTTGCTTGCGCGTGGGTCCCACTCGACATTGATGACATCCGCGCCAAGGTCGGCAAGCAGGGTCGTGGCAAAGGGGCCTGCCCACGCCCAGGTCAGGTCCAGCACCCGGACGCCGCTCAGCGGAAGCGATCCGGCGGGGTGGTGGTGGCCATTCGCGGAGCGCAAAGGCTCGGGGGGATGATGGGCGACGGTCCACGGGACGGAGAGCGGCTTCGGTGCGCGGTGCGTGCCGAAGAACTCACGCGCGATCAGGTGGCGGTCGCGAGCCACGTCCCCGGGGCGGTTGAGCGGGGCAAGCGGCACATGCCGTGCCTGCGCCGCCTCGACGATGTTCTCCACCGTACGCTTCGCCGCCCAATCGCGGAGCGGCCCGTCAATCAGGTCCCGCGCCTCAAGCAGGAAGCGCCGGTCCGAAAGCGCCTCCAGGCTCGCCCATTCCATATCGCCGACGAGCTCCAGCAGCCGCTTCCAGTGGGCTGGCTCGACGGGGCGGACGTAGACCTGCCCGTCGAGCGCCTGCATCACCCCGCCCGGGTAGGCACCTGCGTCAGTCTCGCCGACGATGCGACCTTCTATCTGCGCGGTCGCGACGGGCTGCATCGGGAGCGTCGCGAGGAGCTCGAGCTTGTCGAACGCGAGCGCGAGCGGCCGCGGCCCGTCACGCTGCGCCAGGGCGATCGCCACCGCGCCGAACGCCGCCACCTCGCCCGCGAGCAGGCTCGCCTGGAAGTTCGCGGGAAACGACACCTGGCCGTGGCCGCCCGTCGCAGACGACGAGCGGGAGAGCGACGCGAGCCCCGACCGTGCCCAGAGCCGCATGTCATCTTCGATGGACTCGAAGAGTTCCCACTCCGGGCGCGTCGCTGACTCGACGATGAGCGTGGACCAGCCGTCCCCGAGATCCTGCCGTACCGCGTTGGCCGCGAAGGCGGAGAGCACGACGGCGTTGCCGTTCGCCTCGCCCCTGACCTCGTCGCTTGCGGCTTCGGACTTTCGCGCCTGGGTCCGCCGGACGAAGGCGGCGACGGCGGCCGGCAGTTCGTCCAGCCCTTGCCGAAGGGACGGCGGGGTTGGCACGGACACGACCGTGGCGCCGAGCTCCGCGAGCAGCCAGCCGGCAAAGGCGGTCGAGACCGCGGGGCCGTACTCGACCACCTTCAGCCCTGCCAGCGGTTGTCCCGGGTGTCGCATCGTTCAGCGCCCCGAGTACACCGGCTCACGCCGCTCGGCGAACGATTGTCGCCCTTCGGTGCGGTCCTCGACGGGCTCGTCGAGGAGGCTGATTTCGAGGCCCAGCGCCGAATCGAGCTGGTCGGCGAACCGGCTGCGCAGCTCGCGCTTGAGCAGCGACAGCGCCTTCGTTGGCCCGCTTGCCAGGCGCCGGGCGAATGCGACCGCTTCGGTCTCAAGCGCGTCGTCCTCGACCACACACGTGGCGAGGTTGAGCCGGGCCATCTCCTCCGCGTCAATGACTTCGCCCGTCATCATGATGGTGGTCGCGGCCGGGAGTCCGATCATGAGCGCGAGCAGGTAGGTCCCTCCGCTGCCTACAGGGACCGCGCGCTTTGCCCGCATGTCGCCGTAGACCGTGCTCTTGCTCACGAGGCGGAAGTCGGCGGAGAGCGTGATGTCCTGGGCGATGCCGTGACACCGTCCGCGGATGGCAGCAACCACTGGCTTCGGGAACATGAAGAGCCGGCGAATGAGCCGCTGCTGGTACTCCTCCACCGGGTGTGCTCCGGGGAAGACGCCATAGGGCATCTCGCCCATCGACGTCACATCGTCGCCGGCGGAGAAAGCGCGGCCCGAGCCCACGAGGAGGATGCAGCGGATCCCGGGGTCTTCCTCGGCGCGCTGCAGCTCAGCAAGGAGCTCGGAGATCATCTGGTACGTGACGGCGTTCAGCTTTTCGGGCCGGTTCAGCGTGAGTGTCAGCACGTTATCGGCGACGGAGCTGATGACCTGGCGGTTCCCGTTCAACGACGACATCCTTGCCTCCTTAGTGACTGGCGACGGGCACGGCTGCCGGCACAGGAGCCATGGCCCGCAGCGCGTATGTGTTGTCGATGGGCTGGTCCGGCGTCTTGAAGAGCTGCAGCAATGGCAGGTCAACGCCGGCTTTGCAGTATTCGAGGACCTGCTGGCGGCAGTACTCGGGTGTGCCGTTGAGGACGAGCTCGTCGACGAGGTCCTGCGGGAGAAGTTCGAGCGCTTTTTTCCGGTCGCCCTCGTTCCATGCCGCCACCGTGCCGGCAATCCGGTCTCCATGGCCGAGCCACTGCTGGAACTTCGTGTACGTGGGCACGGTGAGATACCCGGCGAGGAATCGACGGGCAACGTCGCCCGCGACCTCGCGGTCTTCGGACGCACAGACGAAGATGCGACAGACGACTTCGATCGAAGCGGGATCCCGGCCGGCCTGCTCGGCGGCATCTCTGACCACCTTGACGGCTTTCGGTACGTCGCGGGCGGAGAGAAGGTTGATGATCACGCCATCGGCCACCTGTCCGGCGAGTGCGAGCATCTTCGGCCGAAGGGCGGCCAGGTAGATGGGAATTGGCGGGTCCACCGGCCGCGTGTACTTGGCTCTGCGGACCTCGAGGGTCGGGAGCGAAGCAGTGACGTTCTCGCCAGCGAGTGCGCGCTTTACGACCTCGGTGGTATCACGCACGTGGCTGAGCGGCCGGTCGAATTTGACCCCGTTCCACCACTCCACGATGGGAAGCGAAGCCGAGCCGAGTCCCAGGACGACACGCCCGGGCGCGACTTCATTGAGCGACGCGGCATGCATGGCGAGGATCAGCGGGCCCCGGGTGTAGGAGCTGACGATTGCCGTACCGAGCCGCGCGCGGCGCGTCGCCTGGGCCGCAAGCACCAGCGGCGTGAACCCGTCTGTCGCGTTCACCTCTGACGACCAGAGGTCCGTGTAGCCGAGCTCCTCCGCCTCTGCAAACAGCGGGACCTGGTCCCTGAGCGGGAGTTCGCCAAACGGGATGGTTACTCCCCAGCGTTGCGTCATAGGTCACCTCCGCGATTCCACCCGTCGGTTGGTGGCGGGAGGCTACCTAACTAACAGCCGTTAGTCAATGCCTACACAAGTACTGTCTGCCGGGTTTCTTTGGCTAGCGACGCGGGCCGAGGAAGAACGTGATGTAGGCGTCTGCCACCTGGGCAGGACTCAGCCGGCCGGCCGGGTGATACCAGACAGGAAGCCGGGTGATCGCCCCGAGTATGGCGAAGGCGGACATGACATGGTCCGTCTTGGGGAGCAGGCCGGCCGCGATCGCATCGCGGACCGTATCGAGGAAGATCGTTTCGTACTGCTTCGTGAGTTGGCGGACGACGTCGTGGTTCTCGGGCTTGAGGTTCCGTGCCTCGTTGATCATGACGCCGGCGGCATAGCGGTGCTCGATGTGGTAAAGCACGGCCGAGCCCAGCAGCGTCTCGACACGGCAGGCCACGTCATCGGGAGCGACGCCGGCGAGGGCCTTCCGGGTGCTGGCCAGGAGGCCCTGCATGTGCCGGTGCGTGATCGCGAAGAGGATGTCTTCCTTCGACGGGAAGTGGTAGTAGAGCGACGCCGCGCGCACACCGACCGCGTTCGCGAGATCGCGCAGAGACATGGCAAGGAAGCCCTTGTCGTGGATCATCTCCTGGGCTTTTTCGAGGATGAGCTCGAGTGTCTCGTCGCCCGTCCTCGCTCGCACACCCGGCTCGTTGGTCTCACGCACGTATCCCGGCATACCCAGCCCTGCACCGTAATTGCACCCGCGGGGGTGAATGCGATTCCAAAGTACCTAACTAATGCCCGTCAGGCAAAGAGAGCCGGGCCGTATCGTGGAAGAACGACATCGGACAACGCGTGAACAGAGCGGCGGCCAGGCTTCCGGCATTTACCCTGGAATTCCGACCGTGAACCAACTCGTCACCCGGCGGTCATCCTTCCTGGCCGGGAGAGGCCGGTGCGGATGCAAGCACGCGCGGCGCATCACCCCATCCCGCGGTCAGTGCCTCTCGCGCCGGCGTCCGGGCGATGCCCTTGAGCACGAACTGGGTCACGGTGTGAGCGAGCTCGTGATGGGTGACGGAGCCGCCGGGCTGAAACCACTCAGCGGTCTGCAGCACGGTGTTGAGGCAGATCCTCGCCAGCACCCTCGGGTGGCCCGGCATGAACTGCCCCTGCGCGATGCCTGCTTCCACCACCTGGCGCACCACATCCGTGCTGCTGCGGGCTTTGTCGTGCACGATCTGGGCGTCGGTGTCGCTCAGTGCCTGGTTGAGCTCGGATGCCATGACGAAGGCGCACCGCCATTCGTCCTCCATCACCCGCGTCGCGCAGTACTCGATGATACAGTGCAACGCTTCGCGCGGAGTTTCACTCGATTCGAGGAGCTGCTCGAAGCGCAGCTTCGCTTCGTCCTGTACGTCACAAAACAGGGAGAATACGATCTCCGACTTCGACTTGAAGTAGTGGTAGATCATCCCCTTGGTGGACCCCAGGGCAGCGGCGATATCGTCCATGCCCGTCGGTGCGTAGCCCTTCTGGAAGAAGACCTGGGCTGCGGCCCGCACGATCTCTTTCTTCCGCTGGGCCGCCAGCTCTGCTGATGGCTGCGGCCCGGGCCGGCGGCGGGCAGGCGGTGCGTCGTCGCTTCCTGTTCGGGACATGGAACGATGATGCATTGGCGGACGCCACCAGACCAGAGGGCTTGACAGCGCAGGCAACCTCACTATTCTTACGCCCGACATACTCGCAGGAATGCAGTTACTGGAGGGATGATGTCCAGCCGAATCAGCCGGTCGGCCTGGCGGCCGCTGTCACGACGCAAAGTCCTCAATGGGGGGATGGTGACCCTCGCGGGCGCCGGAGCCGCAGCGCTGGTGGGCTGCGGTGGCGACGACGACGACAATGGCTCAGAGGCGAGCCAGACCGAGATTCGAACTGCGACGCCGATCCCGCCGTCGAGTTCTGTAAAGCGAGGCGGCGTCCACGTGGCGCCATGGGAGACGGAGCCACTGGGCCAGCTCGACCCCCACCTGATGAAGTCCGGCTTCGTCAACTCGGCAACCTATGCCGTGTACAACGGCCTCATTCGCCAGGACAACGCCGACCTGAATAACCTCCAGGGAGAGCTTGCGGATTCCTGGGAGAATCCAGATCAGGTCACGTTCACGTTCAAGCTCCGGCAGGGCGTGAAGTTCCACGACGGTACAGACTTCAATGCTGAAGTCATGAAGTGGAACGTCGAGCGAATTATTTCCCCCGGATTCGTCATGGAGGGGAAGTACACCGGTGCCGCAGCGGGACTGATCAAGGTCGAGGTGCTGGACACCTATACGATCAAGTTCACGTTCGATAAGCCCAAGGTGAACTCCATCGAGGCGTTCTACTGGACGGGCCAGGGGATCTCGGGAGCAGTCTCCCGCACGGCCGGCGAGGCCGCGGGCAAGGACCTCTGGAAGGCGCCGGTGGGCACCGGACCGTTCAAGCTGACGAAATGGGACACCGGCAGCAAGATTACGTTCGAGCGCAATCCCGACTACTTCGAGAAGCTCAACGGCGAGGCACTGCCCTTCGCGGACCGCTTCGAGCAGATCGCGCTGCCCGACCCTGCCGTGCGGGCGATCAACCTGAAGAACGGGCAGCTCTCGTCTTCCCCGTTCCCTGCCAGCTCCGCGAAAGACCTCAAGGACGAAGGGTTCGAGGTCATCACCGGGGGGTTGGACGCCCTCGGCTTCTATCCGAACCACCAGGGTGGCGTTTTCAAGGATGCGCGGCTGCGGCGGGCCGTCGCCTATGGCATCGACCGCCAGGCACTGGCCCAGACCGTCTTCTTCGGTCTCGCCCAGCCCAACGTGGGCATGCCGAAGGCCAGCAAGTGGGCGGACGCCACGTACACGGGGTTCCCGTACGACCCGAAGCGGGCGAAGGACGAGATGGCGGCCGCTGGCGTGCCAGACGGCTTCGAGTTCGAGGCGATGGTCTTGCCGACTGGCGACCGGCCCAAGGCGGTCGAGTTCATGCAGGCGCAGCTCGCCTCCATCGGGACCAGGGTCAAGATCACGCCGACCGAATCGGCCGCCTACGTCGAGCGGCTCATGGTGCGCGGTGAGGGCGATACCTTCTTCGCGTCCACCGGCCTTCTCGGTCTCACGGAGTCCGGCAGCTTCGAAGCATCGGCCGTGCCCAACCCTGGTCGCAAGCAGAACCCGAACGACCAGAAGATGATCGACTACGTGACCCGGATCTCGGCGACCTTCGATGTGGATGAACGGCGCAAGCTGATCCAGGAGGCGCAGAAGTACTACTGGGACGAGCTGGTCGCCATCATCCCTGTGGTCGACTACACCCCGCCTCAGGTCATGGGTAAGGGCTGGACGAACCTCGACTTCGTACCGCCGTTCACCTTCTTCCCCGACTACAAGCGGATCGCCCAGAAGGCGTAACCTTCGGCATCCCTCCGACAGCCGGGCGGACGCGTGCTGCGCGTCCGCCCGGTCAGTTCACCACGCCGGCTGAGGGCCGGTGGAGTTGCGAATGCTCAAGAAGCTGTTGATCGCGAACCGGGGCGAGATCGCCATCCGTGTCGCGCGTGCCGCCGCCAGGCTCGGGATCGAGACCGTGGCGGTGTATTCGGAAGACGACGCCGAGTGCCTGCACATTCGAAAGGCGGACCACGCGCGGGCGCTCGACGGCGTCGGTGCCGCGGCCTACCTCGACGGTGCGCAGTTGATCCGTGCGGCCATCGAATCCGGGTGCGACGCGGTCCACCCCGGATACGGCTTCCTGAGCGAGAACGCGGAGTTCGCGGGCAGGGTGCGAGCCGCGGGGCTCGTGTTCGTGGGCCCGTCCGTTGAAGTGCTTGCGCGCTTCGGCGACAAGGTCCAGGCGCGAGCCCTCGCCTCCGAAGTGGGCGTTCCCGTCCTGCGCGGGCTGGACCATTCGCCGTCCATTGACGAGGCACGCGGTTTCTTCGGCTCTCTTGGCGAAGGTGGCGCGGTCATCGTGAAGGCGGCGTCGGGTGGTGGCGGGCGCGGGATGCGCGTGGTGCGCGAGGCCGAGGAGCTCGAGGAAGCCCTCGAACGGTGCCGGTCAGAAGCGCTCGCCGCGTTCGGCAACGGCGAGGTCTACCTGGAAGAGTACCTGGCGCCCGCGAGGCACATCGAAGTCCAGGTCGTAGGCGATGGCACCCGGGTAATGCACCTCTGGGAGCGCGACTGCTCGGTGCAGCGCCGGCGCCAGAAGCTTATCGAAATCGCTCCTGCGCCTGGGCTGCCGGCCGAGCTTCGCACGCAGCTCCTCGAGGCGGCGACACAACTCGCCGGGAGGGCGGGCCTGGACAGCCTCTCCACGATCGAGTTCCTCGTGTCGGCGGGCGAAGGCCCCGGGCGATTCGCGTTCATCGAAGCCAACGCGCGGTTGCAGGTGGAACACACGGTCACGGAGGAACTCCTCGACGTTGACCTGGTCGAGGCGCAACTCCGCCTCGCCGGTGGGGAGAGCCTGGCCGACATCGGCCTCGCTGCTCCGCCGAACCTGCCATCGGCGTTCGCGGTCCAGGTGCGGGTCAACCTCGAGACCGTCCGTGCGGACGGCTCGGTGGTCCCGGCGAGCGGCACGCTGGAGGAGTTCGCTCCGCCGTTGGGTCGCGACGTGCGCGTAGACACTCACGGGTACCGCGGGTACCGGCCGAGCCAGCGGTTCGACTCGCTGCTCGCGAAGGTCATCGTGTCCACGGACGGAGCGGAGTTCGCCACGGCGGCAGCCCACGTCCACCGCGCCCTTTCCGAGTTCCAGGTCGCCGGCATCGCAAGCAACCTGCCGCTCGCGATGGCGATCGTCCGCCATCCGGTCTTCACGAGCGGCCACGCCACAACGGAGTTCCTGGAACGCTCGCTGGATGAGCTACTTCGCCAGTCACACGACCTGCCCACGCGGTACTTCGGAACCGGCGACACGCAGGACAAGAGCCAGCTCGTCGGCACACGGGTCGATACCCGTGATCCGCTCGCGCTGTTCGGCCTCTACGACAGCAGCAAGCGCGTGGAAGTGCGGTCGACGCTCTTCGACGACGAGGACGACGCAACCACCGGTGATGTGCGTGCGCCGCTCCAGGGCACCGTGGTGGCGGTCAGGGTGGCGGAAGGCGATACGGTCGCCGCGGGAGAACCGCTGGTCATCCTGGATGCCATGAAGATGGAGCACACCGTGGCCGCCCGGTGTGCCGGGACCGTGGAGCGGATCCACGTTTCACTCGGCGACACCGTGGCGGAGAACTCGCTCCTGATCGCGATCACACCCTCGCACGATGACGCGGATGGCAATGCGGTGACGGATCCGCTCGCGGGCATCGACCTGGACGCGTTCCGCCCCGACCTCGCCGAGGTCGAGCGCCGCCGCTCCTTCACGCTCGATCCGGCGCGTACCGAGGCGATCGAGAAGCACCGGAAGGTGGCCCATCGGTCCGCACGCGAGAACATCGACGACCTCGTCGACCCCGACAGCTTCGTCGAATACGGGCAGCTGGCGCTCGAGGGGTATGGAACCGGGCCGGACCTGGAAGAACTCCTCCGGAAGAGCCCTGCCGATGGGTTCGTCTGTGGCGTGGGCACGGTGAACGGCGACCAGTTCGGGCCGCAGGCCCGGTGCGCCGTCCTTTCGTACGACTACACCGTGTACGCCGGCACCCAGGGCGGCATCAACCACCACAAGCACGACCGCATGTTTCGCCTGGCCGAGCAGTGGAAGCTCCCGGTCATCTTCTTCACCGAGGGTGGCGGCGGCCGTTCGCGCGGACCTTCGGGCGTGAAGTCGGCTCACTCGGGCATGCGCACGACCGACACGTTCCGGCTCCTGGGGCGCCTGAGCGGACTTGTCCCGCTCGTGGCCGTCTCGGCGGGCCGCAACTTCGCGGGGAGCGCCGCGATCCTCGGGCCGTGCGATGTCGTCATCGCCACTCGCGATGCGAACATCGGCATGGGTGGGCCGGCGGTCATCGAGGGTGGTGGCCTGGGTGTCTACCGCCCGGAGGAGATCGGGCCCATTGATGTCATGGCCCGAAACGGCGTCGTCGACATCGTCGTCAAGGACGAAGCCGAAGGCGTTGCCGTCGCCAAGAAGTACGTCTCGTATTTCCAGGGCCGCACGGAGCCCGGAGAGGCACCCGACCAGCGCCGGCTTCGTCACCTCATCCCGGAGAACCGGCGCCAGGCGTACGACATCCGGACGGTCATCGAGACGATCGCCGACAAGGACTCGGTGCTCGAGCTGCGGCGCTACTTCGGCCGGACGTTCGTCACCGCGTTCATCCGCATCGGGGGGCGACCCATCGGCGTGGTCGCGAACAACCCGGCCGTCCTTGGCGGCGCGATCGACGTCGACGGGTCCGACAAGGCGGCGCGGTTCATGCAGCTCTGCGATGCGTTCGGGATCCCGATCCTCTCGCTCTGCGACACGCCCGGGATGATGGTCGGCCCCGAAGCGGAGGAGGCCGCGCAGGTGAAGCACTGCAGCAGGCTCTTCGTGGTGGGCTGCAACCTCAGCGTGCCCTTCATGATGATCGTCCTCCGCAAGTGCTACGGCCTGGGCGGGCTGGCGATGGGTGCGGGCAACCTCGAGACGCCGTCGTTCGTCGTCTCCTGGCCGACAGGCGAGTTCGCGGGAATGAACCTGGAGGGCCAGATCAAGCTGGCCTACCGCAACGAGCTGCTGGCGATCGCGGACCTGGAAGAGCGCACCCGGAGGTACGAAGAGCTGCTTGCGGCCGCCTACGACCGGACCAGCGCAATCACCGTGGCCGGCCTCTTCGACCTGGATGACGTCATCGACCCGGCAACTTCGCGCCGCTGGGTGGAGCGCACGCTCGACATGGGCGCGTTCCAGGACCCGCGGCCTGCGAAGCGCCGCCCGTGCGTGGACACCTGGTAGGCGGGGGCGACGGAGATGGTGTCGTTCGTGATCCGGCGCTCGCTCGAAGCCCTGCCCGTGTTGTTCTTCGTCTCGGTTGCGGTGTTCTCGATGGTCCACCTCCTCCCAGGTGACCCGGTGCGTTCGCTCATCCCGGTCGGCGACCAGACGGTAGACCCGGCTGAGTTCGAGGAGGCCGTCCAGCGCGTCCGAAAGGAACACGGCCTGGATGACCCGTTGCCGCAGCAGTACGTGCGCTGGCTCACGAGGGCACTCAGCGGCGACCTCGGGACATCCATCGCGACGAAGCAGCACGTCGCGACCATGATCCGGGAACGCCTGCCGGTCACGGTCTCGCTCGGCGCGATGTCCGCGCTCATCTCGCTCTCCATCGCCATCCCCGCAGGAGTGATCGCATCGTTGCGGCGGAACTCCTGGGTCGACATCGTCGCCACAGTGTTCTCGCTGTGCTTCGTGGCGATGCCGGGCTTCTGGCTCGGGATGCTCCTGATCCTGGTGTTCGTCGTCTGGCTCGATGTACTGCCAGGACCGGGCAGCTACGTCGAGCTCTGGGTCGACCCCTGGCGCAGCCTGCAGCTCTCCATCATGCCGGCGATCGCGCTAGCCGGGTTCTCGATGGCCGCCCTCATGCGGCTCACGCGCTCCAGCATGCTCGAAGTGCTGGCGCAGGACTACATTCGGACCGCTCGCGCCAAGGGCCTCGGAAAGAAGTCGGTGGTCCTGCGGCACGCGTTGCGGAATGCGGCCCTTCCGCTCGTCACCTTCCTCGGCCTGCAGACGATCTTCGTCTTCAGCGGCTCGGTCGTCATCGAGCGGCTGTTCGCCATCCCGGGGGTCGGCTCCATGGCGGTCGATGCCATCTTCTCCCGGGACTTCCCCGTCATCCAGGGCATGGTCTTCGTTACGGCGTTCGTCGTGGTCGTCGTCAACGTCCTGGTCGATGTGGTCTACAGCGTTGTCGACCCGCGCATCCGGGTGGGACTCTGATGACGACGGTTGCGGCCACGCCGCAGACAACCGCCCTCGCCCGCGGGCCGGCAATCAAGCGCTGGCTGCGCCTCGCCGGCCGCTATCCCCTCGGCACGTTCGGTTTCTTCTGCATCGGCTTCATTATCGTCGTCGCCCTGGCGGCCCCGGTGCTGGCGCCGTATTCGCCAACGCAGGTGGGCACCGGATTGCCCCTCGACGGCCCGTCTGCCGACCACTGGCTGGGCACCGACCAACTCGGTCGCGACCTCTTCAGCAGGCTCATCTACGGCTCGCGCGTGTCCATCATCGTGGGGTTCATCGCCGTGAGCGTGGCCGCAGGGATCGGTGTCCCGGTCGGGCTGATCGCGGGGTACGCCGGCGGCTGGGCGGACGCGCTCTTGATGCGCGTGGTCGATGCCGTCATCGCCTTCCCGGCGCTGATCCTCGCGCTGGCAATCGTCGCGACCTTCGGGACCGGCATCCAGGTCGTCATGGCCGCGATCGGCGTGGCCCTCATGCCGCAGTACGCCCGCATCGTCCGGGCGCAGGTCCTGAGTGTGAAGGGCTCGGATTACGTCCTGGCGGCGAAGGCGGTTGGCGCCCCGGGGCTGCGAGTGGTCATCCGGCACATCGCGCCGAATGTCTGGGCGCCCGTGCTCGTCGTGGCCACGCTCGGGCTCGCGAACGCGGTCGTCGCCGAAGCCTCACTCAGCTTTCTCGGCATCGGCGTGAAGCCACCCCAGCCCACCTGGGGGAACATGCTCCTCGACGGGTTCGGCCAGATGCAGCGGCGGCCGGCGATGTCCGTCGCACCGGGCGTCGCGATCTTCGTGCTGGTCCTCTCCTTCAACTTCATCGGGGACACACTCCGGGACGCGCTTGACCCGCGATTGCGGGGTTTGAGGTAGGGCCTGGCATTGAGCTCGACAGATAAGGGGTCGCCAGCCGGCGTCCCTCCAGATAAAGGGAAGGAAGCACCATGGGGCCACTCGAGGGAATCAAGGTCATCGAAATGGCGAACGGAATCCACGGTCCGTATGCGTCGATGTTGCTGGCCGACATGGGCGCGGACGTCATCAAGATCGAGCCGCCCTTCGGCGACATGAACCGGGTGGCCGCCATCGTGGAAGGCAAGTACTCCGGCGGCTCCCAGTTCTACGCGTGTAACCGCAACAAGCGCGCCATGTGCGTCGACCTCACCCGGCCGGAAGGCGTCGCACTCGTCCGTGAGCTCCTGGAAGACACCGACGTGCTCCTGGAGAACATGCGTCCAGGCGTCCTGGACCGGCGCGGGCTTGGGTACGACACCCTGAAGGCCGAGCTCCCGCAGCTCATCTACGCCTCAGCGACCGGGTACGGTCCGATCGGTCCTCGCGCGAACCTCGCCTCTCTCGACATCGTCGGACAGGCGGCCGGCGGCGTGGTGGCGCACACGGGCACCGAGGAGTCGGGACCGCTGCCGGCCGGCGCGGCCCTTGCCGACCACGGCGGTGCGCTCTGGCTCGCCTACGGGATTATGGCTGCGCTCTACGCTCGGGAGCGGACCGGCCGCGGTCAGCGGGTCCAGACCTCCCTCCTCGGAAGCCAGATCGGCCTGCAAGCGTGGGAGATGAGTCACTACATGCTCACGAACCAGGAGTCCGGGCGCGGCGGCACCGGCCATCCGCTCGCCCGCGGTGGCTGGCGCATCTTCGCGGCGAAGGACGGCCACTTCGCCCTCGCCGGAGTGACCGACGAACGGTGGCAGGGGCTCTGCCAGGCACTGGGTGTCCCGGGGCTGGCATCCGACCCGCGGTTCGACTCGGCGATGGGTCGTCTCGAAAACGGCGATGAGCTCCTTGCCGCGATCGAGCCGCTCTTCCAGTCCCGTCCGGTCCGCGACCTCGTGAGGGCGCTCGAAGAGACGGACCAGATCGTCGCGATGGTGATGAACTACGCGGACCTCTGCGAGGACGAGCAGACGCGCCTGAACGGCTACGTCACGACGCTTCACACCGACGAGTACGGCGACTTGCCGATGGTCGGCCTGCCCGTGTCCCTCAGCGAGACCCCGGCCAGTATCCGCTCGCGGCCCCCGGACCTCGACGCGAACACCGTCGAGATCCTCCACGGCCTCGGACGGACCGACGAACAGGTCGCCGCGATGTACACCGCCCGGATCGTGGGCCCGAACACGTAACGCCGTCGTGGCGCGGGCACTTACTCCGACGGGGCGACCGGTCGGAGTGCAATAGCTCTCGTCCGTTCGAGTTCGCTACACCGACAGGCGGGGCCCGGCCTCTCGGAGGCGCTTTCGCCTCAGCGGGTAGTCGGGCATCGCGAGCTCTACCAGGGACCAGAACTCCCGGGAGTGATTTCGGTGCACCAGGTGCGCGAGCTCATGGACGACGACGTAGTCGAGCAGTTCGGGCTCGGCCATGGCGATCCGCCAGTTGAATCGCAGGGTCCCGTCGGGTGCGCAGCTACCCCATCGCCGGCGCTGGTCGCGGACCGCCACCGCTGTGGGAGCGGCCCCAACCACCTTCGACCACCGTTCGATCGCACTCCGCACACTGTCGCCGGCCCGCCGGCGGTACCACCGCACGAACGCGGCGCGGATTGCCGTGCGGCGCTCGTCGCCATTCAGCCTCGCCGGAACAGTCACGGCGAACAACCAGTGACTGAAGCGAATGCGCACGCCGGGCACGTCGGCGTGGGTCACGTCCAGGCGGACTTCGCGCCCGAGGTAGGGCAGCGTCTCGCCGCTGATGAACTGCTTGGGATTCGGCGCGAGTGCCCCTTCGTTCGCACGGGCGATGATCCAGCCCGCGCGTTTCAGGACGACATCTCGGATTGCTTCGGCTGGCGCCGCGAAAGGCGCTGCCACAAGCACCCCCTCCGATGCATCGAGCGTGATTTCGATGGTCTTCTTTCGGCGGCGGCTGCGGGTCACGGTGTACGGGATCGTCGTGTTCCCATAGCGGACGAGCCCCCGCTCGGTCACCGGGACGCCCTCCGCCGCGCGATTTCGACCATGCTCGATACCAGCGCGTTGAGCTGCTCCTCGGGCAGGGCACCCGCGGTGCGCAATTCACGCTTGATATCGCGGCGCATCACCCGGAGCACGTCCTCATTGCGCTGCCAGTCGACGATGGCCTGGCCCCGCTGCATGACCTCTTCGATGCGCTGAGCAACGGACCTCAGCCCGGGGTCGAGGTGCCCGAGGTGCCGGTTCCGCGAGACAAATGGTCTGCACCAACGGACCTATTGACATCTCCATCAGTGACTCGTCCCATCGGTTTCCACGGTCACTTCCTCACTTGTTCCCTGGCCCGCTACGTAGTCGTAGATGGTGCGTGCTCCCACCTGGTCCACCCGCCGCAATTGCCGACATCATCGAAGGCTCATACCCAGCCTGACCGCGCCAGGAGTCTGTCTCCGTGCGCTTCGCCCATCACGTGGCGCACGAGCGGTCTGACCCATGCATCGTCCGATGCCGAAGACCTCGCGAACGACTGCCGCCACTCAGAAAGCATCTCGATTGTCGATTCATCCGAGAACTCTTCCATTCGATTCTGCAAACAGGCAACCGCGCACTCACTGCCCACGAATATCGCGAAGTACTCCGACGATATCATAATTGCCCAAGACAGGTCAGTCGCAACGATGGCATTCTCGGTAACGCCACTGAATCCTTTCTCGGCAAGGCCTTCATAGAGCAAAGGGTTGAGAAGATCTATCTCCCAAACCCCTGGCTGTTTCCCTTCTAGTTCGAACAGTACTGCGCCGACCGAATCCGCGCCCACACACCCAATGATACCTTGTACCTGATCACGAGTGAGCGTGTAACCAAACCCGTGACCAAGTCGTCGGAATTCTTGACTCTCGACAACAGGGCAATCGTAAACGTTGTAGTTGGAAAAGAACTCTTCGAATATCTCGTACATGTCGTCGGGAGTCACGATTCGCTCCTAGCGGCCAGCCCGCTAGCCAAATCAGCCGTTGAGGTTCGGCGCGACCAACCACGTACGCGTGGGTCGAGACCACGTCGGTGCCGGTCGGGAGCGTCGAGCTCGCCATCCTCCCCGCATCGTCATACGCGTAGGTCGTGATGTCGAGGTTCCGGTCGGTGACAGTCGTCGGCCGGTTGGCAGCCTTTCGCGCAACCCGGGTGTCAGTCATCTCGGAAGGCTGTGTAGCAACTCAATAAGCTGACGATGAAGTTCTTTGGCCGGTTCGATATCCGTTCCAGTTAAAGTTTGAAAATCCTCTCTACTTAACGCCCTGAATGTCTCATTCATGGCATTCGCCAGCATTATAGCTTCCCACGAGTCGAGACTGATCTCAGCCCCGAATTCAGTAACCTTAAGGACTAGCATAGGATTCGAATCTTCCCCCTTTAACCCTCACAACTACCTTTGTAGCCTATCGAAGTAGTCCCGATCGCTCCGCAAGGCCGTTCCGCCATTGGTGATGAACGTTCGGCGTGACCAACCACGTACGCCTGGGTCGAGACTACGCCGGTGCCGGTCGGGAGCGTCGAGCTCGTCATTCTCCGCGCATCGTCATACGCGTACGTCGTGCTGTCGAGCGGCCAGTCGGTGACAGTCGTCGGCCGGTTGGCGGCGTCGTGCCGGGGGGCGATGCCGGCCTCCAGCCGCGCAGCCCGCCCGGGGGCGCGGTCTGATACAATCGGCCGGGTCCGGCCGGACGGGTGGCGCCGGTCGTGCGCGCGAGCGGGAGTAGCTCAGTGGTAGAGCGCCTGCCTTCCAAGCAGGATGTCGCGAGTTCGAGCCTCGTCTCCCGCTCCAATTCCGCCTCCACGTCCCTGGTGATGTTCGCGGTCGGCGATGCGGCACGTTCCAGCTGCCCGCCGGGTTGGTCGGGGAATCTTGTGTGCTGCGCGGCCCCGTCCGGCGCGCGCGGGGTGGCTGAAACGGCGTGTGGGGCGTAGAAGTGGGGACACAGACCCGCTTGCTGCGCCGATGCCGAGGAGCGTATGACCACCACCCATCACACCGTGCCCGATATCCACGAACCCGCGTCCCGGCGCTTCCCGGTCGACGGGATCGAGCTGCACTACCTGGAGTGGGGCGACCCGTCGAACCCGCCGATCGTGCTGCTGCACGGGGGCGGCCAGAATGCGCGCACATGGGGCCGGGTGGCGACGCGGCTCGGCCACGAATACCGGCTGCTGGCGCTGGATGCGCGCGGCCACGGGGACTCGGACTGGGACCCGGCCGGCCAGTACAGCGGGCAGCGGCACCGGGAAGACGTGCGGGAGCTGGTCACCGGGCTCGGGCTCGATGACTTCGTCCTCGTCGGGATGTCGATGGGCGGGATGACGTCGCTGTCGTATGCCTCGACCTACGGCGAGAGCCTCCGCGGGCTGGTGGTGGTCGATATTGCCCCCGACGTGAAGCAGGAGGGGCGCGACCGGATCCTGGGGTTCATGCTTGGCCGCGAGTCGTTCGGTTCGCTGGACGAGGCGATCGAGTACGCGCACGCGTTCAACCCGCGCCGCAGCCCGGAGGCGCTGCGTTCGACGCTGCCGCACAACCTGCGCCACCTGCCCGACGGGCGCCTGCGCTGGAAGTGGGACCCGGCCTGCTTCAACTTCGACCGCCAGGCAACGGCGGGCCGCTTCGGCAACGAGGACCTCTGGGAGGGTACGAAGCGGATCCCGTGCCCCATGCTGGTTGTGCACGGCAAGGAGAGCGACATCCTGACGGCGGACGTGGGCGAGCGGCTGGCGCAGTCGGTGCCGAACGGGCGGTATGTCGCGGTCGAGGGGTCGGGCCACTCGGTGCAGGGGGACAACCCGCACAGCCTGAGCGACGCGATCCAGCAGCTCCTGCGCGAAATCGACTACTGACGCGGGTCCTGGGTCCGGGCGGGCACCGCGGCGTGCGCGGGCGTTTCATGCTTTGGTTTACGTCGCTCGACTGGCCGAAAGCTGGCGGGCCACGTAGGATGCTCACCGAGAACGAATCACATTCGTGCCGCACCCCCGGGCGGCTTTCCCCCATCCAGCACTACTGACCAGGAGGGGTGTCGCGCCCACCGCCTGCCGGCTGCGGCGTGACCAATACGACATGGACAACGCAGCTCCGCTCCCGCTGGACGGGATAACCGTCCTCGATTTTTCGCAGGGGGAGTTCGGCCCGTATTGCGCGATGATGCTCGCGGACATGGGGGCCGACGTCATCAAGATCGAGCGGCCGGACATCGGCGAGGGCTGGCGCTTCGGCGGGATCAACAGCATCGCTGCCGGGGTATCGAACATGTTCGCGGCGATTAACCGCGGCAAGCGCAGCCTCGCGGTCGACATCACCAGCGACGAAGGCCGCGACGTGGTCTACCGGCTGGTGCGCGAGGCCGACGTGGTGCTCCACAACATGCGCCCGGGCGTGATGGAGCGGATCGGCTTCGGCTACGAGCAGCTGAGCGAGCTGAATCCCCGCATCGTGATGTGCTCCGAGAGCGCCTACGGCGAGACCGGACCGCACGCCCAGCGCGCCGGCCAGGACCTGCTGACGCAGGCGTTCTCCGGGATCATCGCGCTGCAGGGGTACGAAGGCGATGCGCCGCGGGCAGTAGGCACGCCGATCGCCGACGGCGTGGGCGCGATCACGGCTGCGTGGGGCATCGTGCTGGCGCTGTTCGTGCGCGAGCGGACGGGCGTGGGCCAGGAGATCACGACGAACCTGTTCGATGCGCTGCTCGCGCTTTCGCCGATGGACTTCTGCGACTACCTGATGACCGGGAACGTCGAGAAGGGCGGCCGCGGCTGGTATCCGCAGATGCCGTATGGCCCGTGGCAGGCCCGCGACCGTGCGGTGGTGGTGAACCTGCAGGGCGACATGGCCTGGCCGAAGTTCTGCCAGGTGATGGGCATCGACGATGCCGTGCGCGACGACCCCCGGTTCGCGACGAACATGGCGCGGCGGGCGAACCGCAAGGCGCTCGAGGCGGTGCTCGACCCCGCGTTCGCCAGCAAGGACGCCGCCTACTGGCAGGGGGCGTTCGAAGCGGAGGGGCTGCGCTGCGACCCGGTGTACGACTACCGCGACGTGGAGGCGGACCCGCAGACGACCGTGAACCAGATGATCGTCGAACAGGAGCACCCGGAGTACGGAAAGCTGCGCACGGTCGGGATGGCGATCAAGCTGAAGAAGACGCCCGGGCGGCCCGGGGGGCCGCGGGAGCTGGCTGCGCCCACGCTCGGCGAACACACGCGCGTCATCCTCGAGGACCTGGGCTACGACGACGGCGAAATCGCCGACTTCGAACGCCGCGGGCTGATCAACACGCGCGGTGCGGTCGCGATCCAGGAAGCGATGGCGAAGATGCTGCAGCAGCGCAGCGCCAACCCGCGGGCGCTCTAGCGCGGCCGCTTCGAGGGGAAACGACGAATGGAAAAGCTACCGGATGTCGCGGCGCTCGCCCGCGAGGTGAAGGGCGGGGACGGGTCGGCGGCGGACGTGCCGGCGTGGCTGCACGACATGGACCGGCCCTACTGGAACATGGACACCGAGCAGAAGCTCGAAGAGTTCGCGACGCCGCGCGGCCAGGAGCGGGCCTGGGCGCGGCTGAAGCGGACGATCCGGGACGTGTACGACACGTCGTCGTACTGGAAGCACCGGCTGGATGAAGCGGGCGTCGTGCCGGAGGCGATCAAGACGCCGGAGGACTTCGCCCGGCGGGTGCCGCTGTTCGATAAGGAAACGCACCGCCAGAGCCAGGAGGATTCGCTGGCGGCGCATGGCCACGCCCTGGGGATGCACCTGCGCGTGCCCCTGGAGCAGCTCCGCCTGATCTGCGCGACCTCCGGGACGTCCGGGAACCCGACGTATTACGTCTACGACGCAAACGGGCTCATGGGCTCGAACGAGGTGTATGCACGGGCGCTGTGGCGCACGGGCGTGCGGCCGGGGATGCGGGTGCTGCACGGGTTCGCGCTTTCGATGTTCGCGGCGGGCGTGCCGATGGTGCACGCGTTCAACTACATGGGCGCCTGCGTCATCCCGGTGGGCGCGGAGGCGGGCACCGAGCGGCTGCTGCTCCAGGCGAACCTGCTGAAGCCCGAGGTCCTGACCTGCACGCCCTCGTACGCGGAGTACCTCATCGAGAAGGCGCGCGCGGTGACCGGGCGGGACATCGGCGACTTCGGGTTCAAGATCCTCATCGTTGGCGGCGAGCCGGGCGGTTCGATCCCGGAGGTGCGCAGGAAGCTCTCGGAGGCGTTCGGGGCGAAGATTTATGACATGCAGGGCCCCGCGATGTCCTGCGATGCGAACGAGGGCTTCCACATGTCCTCGATGGGCGGGAGCTGGTACGAGCTGCTCGACCCGGACACGAAGGAGCTCCGTAAGATCGAGCACGGCGCCACGGGCGAGTGGGTCACGACATCGCTCTCGGCGGCGAAGGGCGTGGCGCCGGTCCTGCGCATGGCGGTCGGCGACCTCTACCAGGTGTTCACGGAGCCCTGCGCCTGCGGCAAGTCCGGCTGGCGCTACCGCATCGTCGGGCGGGTCGACGACATGCTGAAGGTGAAGGGCGTGATGGTGTACCCGGCGGCGATCACGAAGGTGATCCAGGGGATGTACCCGAAGGTCACCGGCGCCTACCGGATCGTGCTGGACGAGCCACCGCCGCGCGTGGTTCCGCCGCTCAAGCTCAAGATCGAGTACGGCGAGCAGTTCGCCGGCGCGGACGAATCGGCCCACACGGCGCTGGTGAACGAAATCGAAGAGCGGATGCACAACGCCCTGAAGATCCGCCCGGCGATCGAGCTTTTGCCCCCGGAAACGCTCGACCGCTCGGTGCACAAGTCGCAGGTGTTCGAACGCACCTACCAGCAGAGCTGAGCTGCCCGGACGCAGCCAGGGAGGGGGATAGACATGGCCACGGACCCGCTCTTCGAGCCCATCACGATCATGGGCATGGAGTTCAAGAACCGGATCATCCACGCGCCGACGACGATGAACATGTCGGACCCGCTGGGCTACATGACCGACCGCTGCGTCGGCGTGTACGAGTCGCTGGCGAAGGGCGGCTACTCGGCCGTGACGGTGGGCGCGACCTGCGTGCGGCACGACGGGCTGATCAACGAGCGCATGCTCGGGCTCTACGACGACACCTACGTCATCGGGCTGCGCGACGTGGTGGAGGTGATCCACAACAACAACTCGCTCGCCGGGATCCAGCTGTTCTACGGCGGGCTGATCCCGGGGCTCGCTTCGACGACGCCGCTGGAGCCGGCGAAGGGCTGGATCCCGGGCACGGTCTCGTGGGGCGCGAGCGATAAGGCGTTCATTGGCAACCCCCGGCCGGGCGTGATGACCACGGCCGACTACGAGGCAGTCGTCGAGGCGTTCGCGCAGGCGGCGCGGCGCTCGCGCGAAGCCGGCTTCGACTACCTGTCGTTCCACTTCTGCCATGGGTCGCTGCCGCACACGAACCTCTCGCTCCTTTCGAACGTGGGCCGCGAGGACAAGTACGCCGACCGCTTCCTGCTGGTCGAAGAGATCATCCAGGCGACGCAGAAGGCCTGTGGGGCGGACTACCCCCTCCTGCCGCGCATTTGCTGCGACGAGAACCTGAAGGGCGGCTTCGACATCGACTATTTCGTCGAGAACTACGCGACCCGGCTGCACAAGCTCGGGGTCGCCTGCATCGACGCAACGTTCGGCTCGATGATCATGGCGGAGAGCCGGCGGACGGACGTGCGCTCGAACGAGTTCATCGGCGGCGGCTTCTACACGCCCAACATGGTGAACCTCGACAACATCAAGAAGCTCAAGAAGCTGCTCGGCGAATACGGCATCGACACGCCGGTCATGGGTTCGTGCAACCTGGGCACGCCCGAGCAGGTCCGCACGATGGTCACCGAAGGCGGGGCCGAATTCGCGGCAGTGTGCCGGTTCTCGATGGACGACCCGGAGTTCCCGAAGAAGATGCTCCATGGCCGCGACCGCGAGATCCGGAAGTCGACGCGGACCGGTGCGTCACTGCTGCACGGGAACATCTTCGGCAAGGGATACGCGGGCTCGCCGCAGAACCCCGAGTTCGGGCACGAGCGCGAGTACAAGATCGTCCCGACGCGCAGCCCGAAGCGCGTGGTCATCGTGGGCGGCGGCAGCGGCGGCATGGAATTCGCCATGACCGCGAAGAAGATCGGCCACGATGTCGCGCTGTTCGAAAAGGGCAACCGGCTCGGCGGCGTGATGGACTGGTGCGGCAACTACCCGAACATCCCGAACACGGAGTCGATCCGCTACCAGCCCGAGTACCACTCGTACATGATGGAGCTGCTCGGGGTGGACTGCCGCCTGAACACCGCGGCCACGGCCGACTCGATCGCCGCCGAGCAGCCCGACGTGGTGGTCATCGCCACCGGCGCGCGGGCAAAGCTGCCGCCGGTCGAGGGTCTCGCGGCGGCGCGGACCGCGGGACGCGTGCTGACCATGGACGAGGTGATGGCGCGCGACAACGCCGCCGACCCGGGCAAGTCGGTGGTCGTCTGGGGCGCCGGCGAGGGCATGGAGCTCGCCCTGGAGCTGGCCCGGCAGGGACGCGCCGTGCGGCTCATCGACCAGAACGGCGGGCTCGTCCCGGCGCCGTACATGGCCTCGCGGATGTTCCACGTACTCGGCTGGCTCGCCGAAGCACGGGTCGCGCTCGAGCTCGGGACCAGCGTGCGCGAGTTCACCGCAGACGGCGTGCGCGTCGCGAAGGCGGACGGCTCGGAGGAGACGATCGCCTGCGACAGCGTGATCGTGTGCCAGGGTCGCGAACCGGCGAACGCGCTGGTGCGCGAGCTCGAGGGGCGCGTCCCCGAAGTGCTCGTGCTGGGCGACGCGAAGAAGCCGCGCTCCTACGGGAACGCAATCCACGAGGCGGCCTACCTCGCGCGCCAGCTGGATTCCTGAGCCGGGGCGAGCCTACACGCGGACGCCGCGGCGGGCGTGAACCGGCGGTGGCATGGCCTCGGCCGCGACTTCGACGATGTTCCCACGGGCGACGACCGCCACGGCGAGCGACTGCTCGCCCGCGGTCGGGCCGATGGGCGCGACTTCGCGCCCGCCGTGGCCGAGGAGCTCGGACCGCGCCCGCTCGACCTCCTGCCACGCGGCGAGCCTGGCGCGGATGCCGCTCCGGTAGCGGTCCGGCGATTCCATGTGGGTAGTGACCATCTCTCCACCGGGTAGCGTTTGCCGCATCGTCACCCGGAGACCCCATTCGTGCTTTTCCATCAGGGAACGATACGCGGCGCGCCGTTTTCGCGGTGTGGGCTGGCGCCGGAGCGGGATCACGAATGCATCGCAGTTCAGGGCTTCCTTCACACGTCCCGGCTCAAGTACGATCGGCGCATGGAAACCGAACGCCGGGTCGCCATCGCCATCGCGAGCGAGACGCTGTCACTGCACCCACAAACGCTCCGGAAGTACGAGCGCGCGGGCCTGCTGCGGCCCGAACGCCGCGGCGGGGGTTCGCGGCAGTACTCCCAGGCCGACATCGAACGGCTCTCGCTGATCAAGCACCTCGCGGAGGTGCGGCGGGTCAACGTGGCCGGGATGGCGCTCGCGCTGGCGATGCACGACGATCTGCTCGCGCTCCTCGCCGAGCTCGAAGGCGTGGACGACGCGCGCACCCACGCCCGCGAGCGGATCGCGCAGGTCCTCGCCCGCCTCGTGGGTGATTGATACGGCCAGTATCAGGTTGCTACGATACTTGACACGAAACGACGCAAGCAGAGAGTGAGGACCCGTGAACATCCAGCGGTTCACTGAGAAGGCCCAGGAGGCCGTGGTCGAAGCCAAACAGCTCGCCGAAGAGCTGCAGCACCAGGAGCTGGCGGTGGAGCACCTGCTCGTCGCGCTCGCCGAGCAGCAGGACGGCGTCGTGCCGCGGCTGCTGCGGCTGCAGAAGGTCGAGCCGCGCGCGTTCGCCCGCGAAGTGCGCGGTGTGCTCGACCGGAAGCCGAAGATCTTCGGGCACACGCAGGTCTACCTCGGCGGGCGGCTCAGCACGGCGGTGCAGACGGCCGAGCGCGAAGCCGAGCGCCTTAAGGACGATTATGTCTCGACCGAGCATCTCTTCCTCGGCTGCGTCGAACAGGCGGAAGGCGAGACTGCGCGCTACCTGAAGGGCGCCGGGCTGGACCGCGACAGCGTCTACCAGGCGCTCGTCCAGCTGCGAGGCAACCAGCGCGTGACCGACCAGAACCCCGAGAGCAAGTACGAGGCGCTCGCGAAGTATGGGCGCGACCTCACCGACGCGGCGCAGCAGGGCAAGCTGGACCCGGTCATCGGCCGCGACGAGGAGATCCGCCGGACGATCGAAGTGCTTTCGCGGCGGACGAAGAACAACCCGGTCCTAATCGGCCCGCCGGGCGTGGGCAAGACGGCGATCGTCGAAGGGCTGGCGCAGCGCATTTCGAGCGGCGACGTGCCGGAAGGGCTGCGCGGCAAGCGGCTGGTGTCGCTCGACCTGGGCGCGCTCGTGGCCGGGGCGAAGTACCGCGGCGAGTTCGAAGACCGGCTGAAGGCGGTGCTCAAGGAGGTCCAGGAGGCCGAGGGTCGGGTCGTGCTGTTCATCGATGAGCTCCACACGGTCGTCGGCGCGGGCGCAGCCGAGGGTGCCATGGACGCTTCGAACATGCTGAAGCCGATGCTCGCCCGCGGGGAGCTCCACTGCATCGGCGCGACCACGCTGGACGAGTACCGCAAACACATCGAGAAGGACGCGGCCCTGGAACGGCGGTTCCAGCCCGTGCGCGTCGGCGAACCGAGCGTCACGGACACGATTTCGATCCTGCGCGGGCTGCGGGAGCGGTACGAAGTGCACCACGGCGTCCGGATCAAGGATGCGGCGCTCGTGGCTGCGGCCGTGCTTTCGAACCGCTACATCACCGACCGGTTCCTCCCAGACAAGGCGATCGACCTGGTCGACGAGGCGGCGGCGCGGCTGCGCACGGAGATCGACAGCCTGCCGGTGGAGCTCGACGAGGTCGAGCGGCGCATCCTCCAGCTCGAAGTGGAGCGCGAGGCGCTGCGCAAGGAGGACGACCCGGGCTCGCGGGACCGGCTCCAGCAGCTCGAACGCGAGCTCGCGGGGCTGAAGGAGGAGCAGTCCGGCCTGCGCGCGCAGTGGCAGGAGGAGAAGGGCCGGATCGAGGGCATCCGGCGGCTCAAGGAGCAGATCGAGCGCGTCCACTTCGAAATCGAACAGGCCGAGCGGCGGACGGACTACGAGGCAGCGGCGCGGCTGCGCTACAGCACGCTCGGCGAGCTGCAGGCGCAGCTCGAGGCGTTCGCAGCCGCGACGCGCGAGTCCGGGAACGCGCTGCTCAAGGAAGAGGTAAGCGAGGACGACATCGCCGAGGTGGTGGGCCGGTGGACGGGCATCCCAGTGAGCCGGCTGCTCGAAGGCGAGATGCAGAAGCTGCTTCGCATGGAGGAGCGGCTCCACGAGCGCGTCATCGGGCAGGACGAGGCGGTCTCGGCGGTGTCGAACGCGATCCGGCGCTCGCGCGCGGGGCTGCAGGACCCGAACCGGCCGCTGGGGTCGTTCATCTTCCTCGGACCCACTGGCGTGGGAAAGACGGAGCTCGCCCGTGCGCTCGCCGAGTTCCTCTTCGACGACGAGCGGGCGATGGTCCGGATCGACATGTCGGAGTACATGGAGAAGCACTCGGTGAGTCGCCTGATCGGTGCGCCGCCGGGGTACGTCGGCTACGACGAAGGCGGGCAGCTCACCGAGGCGGTCCGCCGGCGGCCGTACTCGGTCGTGCTCTTCGACGAAGTCGAGAAGGCGCACGGCGACGTGTTCAACGTGCTCCTGCAGGTGCTCGACGACGGCCGCCTGACCGACGGACAGGGCCGGATCGTCGACTTCAAGAACACGATCATCGTGATGACGAGCAACCTCGGCAGCGCCTACCTGATGGAGCCGGGGCTGAGCGACGACGAGCGCCGCGAACGGGTGATGGCGGCCGTGCACGGGCACTTCCGGCCGGAGTTCCTGAACCGCGTGGACGAGGTGGTGATCTTCTCGCCGCTGCGCGAAGCGGACCTGCTCCACATCGTCGACATCCAGGTCGCGCAGGTCATGCGCCGGCTGCAGGAGCGGCAGATCACGCTGGACGTGAGCGCCGAAGCGCGGCGGGAGCTGGCGAGCCAGGGCTACGACCCGCTGTTCGGCGCGCGGCCGCTGAAGCGGCTGATCCAGCGCGCGGTGCTGGACCCGCTGGCGATGAAGCTGCTCTCCTCCGAGTTCGGCCCGGGCACGGAGGTGCTCGTCGACTGGGACGGCCGCGAATTCACCTTCCGCGGCGTGCTCGTGGGCGAGGTGGTGGGGTGAGCGCGTAGCGGCGAAGGCGTCCCTTCGCGACGCGGCGGCCCTCACCCCTAACCCCTCTCCCAGTGGGAGACACGATGGCAAAGGGCCAGGATGGCGGATGAAAACCGAATGCCGTCAGCGAGAGTCGACAGATAACGAATGCGGATGCCAGACACCACGCGGCTATTTTCAGAGCAGAGGGGAACCCTGTTGGTACGCATCGCCGAGGGTCGAGTGGATCACGCGCGCAACGGCGATGAAGCGACTCCACGCTCCCTCTCCCTCCGGGAGAGGGCTGGGGTGAGGGTGGACCCGACTCCATCCCCGGAGCGCGCCGTTATGCTGTACGCGTATGGAGACCGGGCAGTCGCCACCGCCAGCACGCATGCCGCTCCCGGGCGTGCGACGCGCCGTGATGGTCGGGAGCGGCAAGGGCGGCGTGGGCAAGACGACGGTCGCGGTGAACCTGGCGCTGGCGCTGTCGAGGCTCGGCAGGCGAGTGGGGCTGTTCGATGCCGACCTGTACGGCCCGAACGTGCCGGTCATGCTTGGCGTGCGGCGAAAGGTGTCGTCGAGCGGGATGGTGCCGATCAGGCGCGGCAACCGGCCGCCGTACATCCGTCCGCTCCGGCGCTTCGGCATCGACGTCATGTCGATGGGCTTCCTCGTCGGCGACAGCGATGCCGTGGGCCCCGACCCGCGGTTCGTGAACCGGCTGGTCCTGCAGACCCTCCGGGACGTGATCTGGGACGTGGATGTGCTGGTGATCGACTCGCCGCCGGGCACGGGTGAGCCGCAGACCACGCTCGTCCGCGAGGTTCAGCTCGATGGAGCGGTCGTGGTCACGACGCCAGGCGAGCTCGCGCTCATGGATGCGGGCCGGTCCGTCGCCGCATTTCAGCGCGATGGCCTGCCGGTCCTTGGGGTCATCGAGAACATGGCGTACATCCGCTGCCCGGGCTGCGGCGAGACCATCCACATGCACGAAACGGGTGCCGGGCGCGCGGCGGACGACCTCACCGGTGAGGTGCTCGCCCGGATCCCGATGACACCGGCGGCGGCGCGCACGATCGGCACGCAGCACGGCCTGCTCGAACCGGCGAACGAAAGCGAGACCGACCGCCAGTTCGTCGCCGCCGCCTCGGCCCTGCTCGCCCGGCTCGAAGGCGAGCCACGTCCGTAGGCGCGACTCCGGCTGGAGGGCACGCAGGTCGTGCCTCGACTCAGTTCAGGTTCGGGGTAACCGGGAAGTAGGCGAACATGGCGAGCTTCCCCGGCTGGCGGCGGAGGACGTTCCGCCAGAGGTGCTCCGGGTCGGGGTCGAAGGCGTCGCCGGGGAGCGCATCGACGACGAACCATGCTTCCTCGTCGATTTCACCCTCGAGCTGCTGCGCCGACCAGCCGGCGTAGCCCGCGAACAGCCGGAACCCGTCGAGGTCGTCGAGCGGCAGGTCGTCCGGGTCGGCGTTGAGGTCGATCACGCCGAAGCCGGCGCTCATCTCGGACCAGGCGGCAGGCGCCGCTGCGGGGCTGAGCCAGCGCGCGAGCCCGAGCGCGGCCGAGGGCTCGACCGGGCCGCCCTGGTAGATCCGCTCCGGCGGGCTGGCGACGGCGGACCACGGCGCCATCGGGCCCGCCAGGTCGAACTCGAGCGGCCGGTTGAGCACGACGCCGAACGCGCCCTCGCCGTCGTGCGCGAGGAGCAGCACTACGGTGCGGGCGAAGTTGGGGTCGACGAGCTTCGGTGAGGCGACGAGGAGCTTGCCGGCGAACGACTCGGCCATGGGACGATCATCGCACGGGGCTGGCGGCCGCGCACGGTCAGAGGCCGTACCGCGCGGGGGTCGTTCGCAGCCATTCGCCGACCATCTCGCCGATCATGATGCAGGTGAGGTTCGTGTTGGCGCTCGGCACCGTGGGCATAACCGAGGCATCGGCGACGGCGAGGCCGGGCACGCCATGGACGTTGCCATACTGGTCCGTCACCGCGTCCGGGTCGCCTTCGGGGCCCATGCGGGCGGTGCCGGAGGGGTGGAAGCCGCTCGCCGAGAGGCGCTGGAGCAGGTCGCGGACCGAATCGTCGCTGAGCGAGCGCGCCGGCGCGGGGAACAGCACCTCGGCGATGAGCTCGCGGTAGGCGCGCGTCTGTGTGAAGGCGATGGTGTCGCGGAAGCAGGCGGCCAGGCGCTTCGTATCCCGGTCGTCTTCGCAGAAGCGCTGCTCGATCAGCGGCGGCACGTGGGGGTCGGCGGACTGCAGCCGGAGGACGCCCACGCCTTCGACCCGTTCGAGCACGGCCGCGAGGGCGAAGCAGTTCAGCGGCCCGGGGCGCGGCGAGAACGAGAACGCCTCGATCTGCAGGTCGTTCCGGTATTCGCTGCCCGGCGCGGTGTAGCGCAGGATCGTCTGGACGATGGGCTGGTCGGCGTCGAGGATCGATGGGTCCTTGACGCGGCAGAGCACGGCCAGCGCCGGGTGGTCCGAGAGGTTCGAGCCCACGCCCGGGAGCTCGCGGACCACTTCGATGCCGTAGGCTTCGAGCTCGGCGCGCTTGCCGATGCCCGAGCGCATCAGGATCGTGGGCGACTGGATCGAGCCGGCCGAGAGCACGACCAGGCGGGCCGCGATCGTCTCGACCGTGCCGCCGCGCTCGACTTCGACACCGGTGGCGCGCCCGTTGGCGATGAGCACGCGCCGGACAGTCGTGTCGCCCTGGACGGTGAGGTTCGGGCGGGCGCGGGCGGCGGCGAGGTAGCCGATCGCGGTGGAGATGCGAAGGCGGCCGATCTTGTTCATCGGGTGCG
This sequence comes from Dehalococcoidia bacterium, assembly GCA_020850615.1. Taxonomy (GTDB): domain Bacteria; phylum Chloroflexota; class Dehalococcoidia; order Tepidiformales; family Tepidiformaceae; genus JADZEI01. The sequence goes on from JADZEI010000004.1 coordinate 311,946, forward strand.
GGCCGACGCCCCAGCTCGCGGGGTCGTTGGCGTCGGGGCAATCGGGGTAGCCGAGCTCGCGGCTCGCTTCGAGAAAGGCCTGGTGGACGAGCGTGAGCTCGTCGTCGCGGTAGCGGCGGATGCTGATGGGCCCGGCATCGCCATGGTAGGGGGCATTCCCGTAGTCCAGGTCCCGTTCGAGGCGCCGGAACGCGGGCAGCACGCGTTCCCACGCCCACTCCGGGTTGCCGCGGGCGGCCCAGCCGTCGTAGTCCTCGGGCATGCCGCGCAGGGCGATGGTGGTGTTCACCGCGGTTGAGCCGCCGGTCACGCGGCCGCGGGGGAACGGCGCGCCGCGGCCGGCCGCGGTGGGCTGGTGGCTGAACCCCCAGTCGTGGGCCGTGTACGAGTTGTTATGGCTGTTGACCAGGTCGAACGGGGTCGTGGAGGTGTCGGGGTAGTCCGGGCCGGCGTCGACGAGGAGCACGCGGCGGCGCGGGTCCTCGCTCGCGCGGGCGGCAATCACGGCGCCCGACGCGCCCGCTCCCACCACGACGATGTCGAACGGCTCCGCGGTCTCCCGAGCTGCCATTGGTCCCTCCTGTTGCGCGGCATCGTGGGCGCTGGCCGGGGACGTGGCAAGCGGCGGTCGCTCTCGCATGAGAAACGCATTGGGCCAACAAGGCCCGATCCGCGGATCGCATGCCACTGCAGCCGCGCCTGCCCGTGCGGTTAGGCTGACATGACGGGCGAGCGGCCCGCCAGGAAGGACCGGAGATGACATCGGTCGCCCGGGTACGCGATGCCGGCCACCCCCGGAGGGACGCCACGCCGGTCCCTTCGTCCCACCGGATCCTGTCCCGGGTCAGCCACCTCGGCTGGCGGCTGCTGGCGGCTGGCTTCGCGGCCGTGCTCGTGGTCTTCGTGGTCGACGCGCTCGTGCGGGAACGGGGCGGGTTCGACTACGCGGCCCTGCGCTCGGTGCAACGCATGGACGCGCCCGGGCTGGAGCAGCTGTTCCGCTTCGCGAGCGCGCTTACCGGCTCGTTCTGGGCGGTCACGTTGTGGGCAGTGCTCCTTGGCGCACTCATCGCCGCCCGCCGCTGGATCGACGTCACGGTCATGTTCGCCTTCCCGGCGACGGGCGCGGTGAACTCCGTGATCCGCGAGCTCGTCGGCCGGTCGCGGCCGTTCGACACGACGGAGCTCACGCGGGTGGCTGACGCGAACGACTGGGTGAGCTTCCCCAGCGGGCACGTGGTCGGCGCGGTCCTGCTCTGGGGGTTCGTCTTCGTCCTCGCGCGGGAGCTGCGCTGGCGCCCGGTGAGGTGGGCGGTCAAGGGCTTCGCCGTTGGCGTGATCGTACTCTCGGGGCCGGCCCGGCTCTGGCTCGGGGCCCACTGGGTCAGCGACGTCGCCGCGGGGTACGCGGTGGGCGGGCTCGCGCTCACGCTGGTGCTGGCCTGGTACCGGGCGATGGGCCCGGAAGCGCACGGCATCCCGCTCGTCCGCGCGGCGGCCGTGCCCCACGACGACGCCCTGCCGCACGCGCACGCGCTCACCAGCACGATCCTCTTCCGCCAAGGGAAGGTTCTGAAGATCTACAACCCGGGGTATATCCCGCGGCTGATCTACTTCGCGGCGTTCCAGGCGCCCTTCGGCTACGCGGCGAGCCGGACCGCGCTGGAGGCAGCGGTGCTGCGCCGCAACCTCGCCGGCAAGCTCACCGAATACTGGTACGGCTCGAACCGCGTGGCCTACGCGCTCGGGCCGGCGGAGGTGGACGGGCGGCTGGCGATCGTGAGCCGCTACACCGACGGCCGCGAACCCACGGACCACGCCCGCGCCCACGCGTTCCTCGCCGGGCTTGCGGACCACTTCGACGAGGCGGGGCTGCCCACCTGGCAGGTCGACCCGCGCCAGCCGCGGGCACTCGGCAACATCCTGGAGACGCCCTCCGGCGAGTACACGATCATCGACCTGGAGTCGGGTCTCGTGTCGCCGCTGGCTTCGCCGCGCGCGTGGAGGCGGGCGTTCCGGCGCGGGCTGGTGCCGATCTACGACGACGTCTACTTCGACACGACGCGCGCCTACCTGCAGCGGGAGTCCGGGGTCATCCGCGCGGCGATGGGCGGCGCCTGGCTGCGGGAGCTGGAGGACCTGCTCGACGCCGCCGAGGCGAAGGTGAACGCCTGGCACGCGAGCGAGCCGCGCATCTGGAGCCGCCTGGTCCGCGGGGCCTGGTGCGGGTTCGGCATCCCGTCCGTGCCGCGCCGGCTGCGCGCCCGCGGCGAAGCGGGCCGCGAGCACGCCGACATCTGGATCGAGCACGCCATCGCCGCCTGGGAAGCGGACGGCCGCGTGTCGGCCGACGAGGGGAGCGCGCTCCGCGGGCAGCTCCTCCACCCGGATGTGCAGGCGGTGCTGCCCCACTTCGGCGTCCACCTGGCCATCGGAATCGCCCTGCGGTTCCCCTTCGGTGCGATCACCCGCGTGACGTACACGACGACGAACCTGATGGTCGCCTGCGCGCGCTTTGGGCTGCGCCGGACGGACCGGACGGCGTTCCACCGCTCGCTGCGGATCCACTCGCCGCTGGTGATCATGGTTGCGGCGCTGCCCGGGTTCGGGACGTTCTCGTACCTCGCCTCGGGGCCGGTGCGCTCCAACCGGCTACTCGCGCGCGTGATCCTCGACGCGGTCGCGCTCAAGCTGCCGTGGCACGTGTACCGGCGCAGCGGCCTGCAGCGGATCATCTCCCGTAAGCCCGGGAGCGACGTGCCCGGGGCCACGGATGCGGCGCCGGGACCCGCCTAGCCCGCCGGCCGCGCCGTCATCGCCGCGAGCTGCTCGTCGCTGAACGTCACGTCGACCACCTCGGCGCCGGTGAGCCGGGCGCGGTCGAAGGACGCGCCGTCGACGACCGTGGCGGTCATCCGGGCGTTCGCGAGGCTGGCGCCCGAGAGAACCGCGCGGGCCAGCCGCGTGAAGCGCAGGCTCGCCCCGGCGAGGACGGCGCCGGACAGCACAGCTGCCTCCATGTCCGCGTGGTCGAAGTAGCAGAGCCGCAGGTCCGCGCCCGCGAGGTTCGCGGCGCGCAGGACGGCATCGCTGAAGTTGACGTTTGGGGCCTCGCACTGGGCCAGGTTCGCCCCGGCGAGGAGGGCGCCGCTGACGTCGGTGCCCCGCAGCACGGCGCCGCGCAGGTCCGCGAACTCGAACGAGGCCATGCGCAGGTTGGCACCGGCGAAGTCCACGTCGCGGAGCTGGGCGGCGTCGAACACGGCATCGGCGAGGTCGGCGTGGCGGAACTGCGCGAGCGGCGCGATGACCGCCTTGAAGGTGGCGCCCCGCGCGGTCCCGCCACGGACTTCGACACCGCGCAGCGAGGCTTCGTCGAAGCGGGCGCCGCGGAGGTCGCAGTCCACGAAGCGCGCGAGGTCGAGGGTCGCCCGCCGGAAGTCCGCACCGGTGAAGTCGACCCCTTCGAACACGGCGAGCCGCAAGTCGGCCGCGCCGAGGTCCTGGCCGGCGCACGAGACGCCGGCCAGGTGGCACGCTGGATGCGGCGCCGGTGCGGCGTCGCTCAAATGTCGAGCTGGTAGAGCGCCTTCGCGTTCTCGCCAAGGACGAGACGGCGGCGGTGCTCCGAGAGGCCGGCGGTGCTGGCGAGGATCTGGTCGAGCGAGTCGGCGCTGGAGTCGACGTGGGGATAGTCGCTGCCCCAGAGGAACCGCGTCTCGCCGAGCTCGTCCATCATCGTGTTGATGGTCCGTTCGCGCGGTTCGACGACGTACCAGACGTTGCGCTTCATGTAGGTGCTCGGCTCCTCCTTCGTCTTCTCGGTGTAGCCGAACATCTCGTATTTCTCGTCGAGCCGGTGGGCGATATAGGGAGCCCAGCCGGCGCCAGCTTCGACGCAAAGCAGCTTGAGCCGCGGGAAGCGGTCGAAGAAGCCGGTCATGATGAGCGAGGCCATGGCGGGGATGACCTGGTAGGTCGCGCCCATGGCGAAGGCGAAGGTGCGGCTCGGCTCGACCAGGAGCGAATGGTGCCGCGTCGGGTTTTCGAGGATGCGGTTGAAGCGCACGATGACGTGGAGGCAGATCGGCAGGCCTGCGTCCTCCATCTCGTGCCAGAGGGGGTCGAACTCGGGGTGGGCCGGGCTGCGGCCGTTCACGGGCTCCGGCGCGAGGAACACGCCCTTGAACCCTAGCTTCAGGCAGCGGCGGAGCTCCGTCAGCGCGAGCTGCGGGTCGTGCAGCGGGATGTGCGCCATCGGGAAGATGCGGTGGGGATAGTCGCCGACGAAGTCGTACGACCAGCGGTTGTAGGCGCGCGCGTAGGCGTCGGCCAGCTTCGGATCCTCGGTGTCCCAGAGGATGCCGATGGTCGGGAAGATCACGCCACCCTTGACCTTCTGCTCGTCGAAAAGCGCGATGCGAGCGGAGGTCTCCATGCTCGCGGGCGGCGCTGCCTCGAGGTAGGTCATGTAGGGCAGCTTCGAACGGTGGACATCGACGCCGCCGAGCCCCGAGAGCCCGCCGGACATGATGACCTGGCGGTCGATGATGAGCTGCTCATCGGCGGCGAGGCGGGACTTGAGCTCGATCGCCATCTCGGGGAGCTCTTCGTCCTTGTACGCCTCGCTCGGGGCCTGGGCACCAGTGAAGGTGCCGAAGGGCTTGATCCCGCGCGCTTCGCCGCCGCGGTCCGCGACGCCGCGGGTGATGCGGATGGCCCGCGGCCGGTATTCGGGCTCGAGGTAATCGTCCCAGAGGGTCGGAGGTTCGAGGACGTGCGAGTCCCCATCGATGATGAGCAGATCGTCCCTTGTCATGCCGTGCGTTTCTTCCCTGCCTGCTTCTCGTCGCCTTTCTTCGCCGCGGCGATGCTCGCTTCGAGCGCAGCCATGAGGTCGGTGACCTTTGGCGGCGCGGGCTGGCGGGCCGGCATTTGGACGACGGTCTTCCCACTCGCCTTTTCCTCGATCAGCTCCATGAGCTGATCGCGGTACTCGTCGTGGTACTTCGCGGGGTCGAACTCGGCGTGCAGGGTCTCGATGAGCTGCTGCGCCATCTTCACTTCCCGTTCCGATGCCTGGACGTCTTCGCCGGGCAGGCCGTCCAGCTCATCCTGTGCCACGACTTCGTCGGGATAATACAGAGTCGACATGGCCAGTGCCTTGCCCGCGGGGCGGAGGGCGACGAGGTACTGCTTCTGGCGCATGACCACCTTACCGATGGCGACCTTCTCGCTGTCCCGCATGGCCTGGAGCAGGAGGGAGTAGGCCTTGGCGCCGCCCTTGTCCGGCACCATGTAATAGGAATGTTCGAAGTAGACGGGGTCGATCTCGGCGAGGTCGACGAACTCCTCGATCTCGATGCCGCGGGAGACCGCGGGCTCGAGCTCTTCGAGCTCGTCGGGGGTGATGATGACGTATTCGTCCGGCCCGACTTCGTAGCCTTTCACGATCTCGTCATAGGGGACCTCGACCTGCTCCTCGCTGCAGAACCGCTTCATCTGGATGCGGGCGCGGTCGGTGGCGTGGAGCTGGTTGAAGCGGACGTCCTGGCTGCGGGCCGCGGTAAAGAGCTTTACCGGCACATTCACCAGGCCAAAGCTGATCGCGCCGGACCACATCGCACGTGGCATGGGGGTACCTCGGGCGGCACAATCGTGCCGGGATCAAAGCTAGTACCGGTCGCTCGCAAGGATGTCAAGGCCATCGCCCGGGCGTGGCAGGCGCGTTTCGCTCGTTACCGGGAATTCCCGGCGTTCATGTAACGTTGGAGTGAAGTTCGACACACATGCCAGTGGCGGGGCCTCACGCGCGTTGACCGCGGTTTCGGGGCGGACGTATAGTCAGTGCGTTACGGATTTCACAAACGGAAGGTCCGTGCACGCCAGATGACGCTCGAGATACCCGAAGTCGTAATCAACCGCCTGCCCGTCTATGCGCGCGCCCTCGCCTCGCTGGCGATGGAAGGCGAGACGGTGGTCAGCTCCCAGGCGCTCGGCGAGAAGCTCGATGTAACACCGGCCCAGATCCGGAAGGACCTGAGCTACTTCGGGCGGTTCGGCAAGCAGGGGCGCGGGTACAACGTCCAGAGCCTGCTCACGAAGCTGCGCGAGATCCTCGGGCTGGACCGGAAGTGGCGCGTCTGCCTCGTGGGCGTGGGCCGGTTGGGCCAGGCGATCGCGGAATACGGTGGCTTCGAACCCCAGGGCTTCCAGATCGTCGCCGTGTTCGATAGCAGCCCGGAGATGGCCGGCAAGACCATCGGCAACTGCACCGTGCGCGATTCGGTCGAGCTCGAAAGCTACCTCCGCCAGAACGCGATCGACATCGGCGTCGTCGCTGTGCCGGCGCGGGCAGCCCAGCAGGTGGTCGACCAGCTCGTAAACGGCGGGATCAAGTCGATCCTGAACTACGCGCCGATGATGCCGCACGTCCCGCGGGACGTGGCGATCCGCCACATCGACCCCGTGCTCGCGATGCAGAGCATGACCTTCTACATCAAGCAGCGAGACCCGCTCCCGGCGAAATAGCCATGACCAGCGCGTTCGCCGGCGAACTGGTGAGGCGGCTGGAGGTGCTCGTGCGGGAGCGCGCCTGTGCCTCGCGCGCCGCCGGGAACGCGAAGTACATGCGCAACCTGTTCCCGTTCGCCGGCGTCTCCTCACCGGAGCTCACGCTCGTCCTGCGCGAGGGGCTCGCCGGGCTGCCGAAGCCGTCAGAAGCTGACGTGCTCGAAGCCGCGGAGCAGCTCTGGACCCTGCCCGAGCGCGAGTTCCAGTACCTCGGCGCCTCGCTGCTCGGCCGGCACGCGCGGCTGCTGGGGCCCGGCGCGCTGCCGCGGGTCCGCGCGCTCATCGAAACGAAGTCCTGGTGGGACACGGTCGATACCCTGGCCAGCCGCGTGGTGGGGACGCTCGTGCGCGCCCACCCGGAGCTCCGGGAGGAGATGGACCGCTGGGCCGGGGACCGCAACACCTGGATCGCGCGGACAGCGGTTCTCCACCAGCTCCGTTACCGGGGCAGCACGGACGAGGCGCGACTGTTCGGCTACTGCCTGCAGCGCGCCGCCGAGCCCGAGTTCTTCATCCGGAAGGCGATCGGCTGGGCCCTGCGGGAGTACTCGAAGACCACGCCCGAGGCGGTGCGCGTGTTCATCGCGCAGCACGACGCCGAGCTCTCGCCGCTTTCGAAACGCGAGGGGATGCTCTGGCTGACCGGCCGGCCGGGTTCGAAGCGGCGAGCCGAGGTCGAAGCGGCCGCCCGCGCGGGGCAACCGTGACAGCCGCCACGCCTCGCGGCAGACTGCGCGCATGATCGAGCTCGTCGTGGCGTCGGCGTTCGGGCAGGTACTCGGCCCGCGGCTGAAGGCCGTGGTCGCCTACGGCAGCGCCGTGACCGGCGATGTCATCCCCGGGTATTCGGACCTGGACCTCGCCGTGTTCATGGAGGGGCGGCTCAGCGTCGGCGACGCCGTCGTCCTCCAGCGCGCCATTGGGGACTGTGACCGGGGCGAGTTCGCCTACCTCTCGCTCTCGCACTGCGTCGACGTCGACGTGGCACCGCCGATCCCGCTATTCGTGCCCGGCGCCGTCCGGGTGGTCACCGGCGCGGAGCTCGACCGCCGCTGGCTGCACGACGATGCGTCGCTGCTCGCCGCCTCCGAGCGCCTGCTCGCGACGCTGCCGGCGCGCATCGCGCAGCGCCTCGCGGACTGGACGGTCGCGGGGCCGGGCGAGCGCGCCCGGCAGGTGCGGCTGCTCGGCATGGACCTGAAGCCGGCGCTGCGCGCCTGCCTGGTGCGGCACCGCGAACCGATCGTCGAGACGTGGGCAGCGCCCTACCGTGACCTGGTCACGCGTTGGCGGCGCTACAACCCGGTCGACGCCATCGAGCTGGAGGCGCTGCTCGGCCGCCTGCCGCCACGGCCGGGCGACGAACGCAGCGTCGGCGACCGCATGCTCGGGCTCGTGGAGCTGCTGACCGCGGAGGCGCGCTCGCTCCCGCCGCGCGTGCCCTAGCGTTCCGGGCCGGGGAAGAGGCCGACGAGGTTCTCCTCCTCGGTCGGCAGGCTGCGCTTGATGACCTCGAGGTGGTCCAGGGCGATCCCCGCGCCGATGGCCACACACTCCAGCGGGTTATCGGCGACGTAGCAGGGGACGCCCGTCTCCTGCGTGAGGAGCTCGTCCATGTGGCGCAGCAGTCCGCCGCCGCCGGTGAGCACGATGCCGCGGTCGATGACGTCGGCGGCGAGCTCCGGCGGCGTCTTTTCGAGCACCGCGCGGACCGTCTGCACGATGGTGCCGAGGCAGTCCTGGATGGACTGGGCGACTTCGAGGCTGTTGAGCGTGATGGTCTTGGGGAGGCCGCTGAGCTGGTCGCGGCCGCGCACCTGCGTGCTCAGGCCCTCGTCGACCGGGAGGGCGCTGCCGATGGCGATCTTGATCTCCTCGGCCGTCTTCTCACCGATCATCAGGTTATGTCGCCGGCGGACGTAGGCCATGATCGCCTCGTCGATGCGGTCGCCCGCCATGCGCACGGATTCGCTGACGACGATGCCGTAGAGCGAGATGACCGCCGCTTCGGTGCGGCCGCCGCCGATGTTCACGACCATGTTGCCGCGAGCTGTGCCGATGGGGATGCGCGCGCCGATGGCGGCTGCGAGCGGCTCCGGGACGAGGTGCGCGGGCTTGCGCGCGCCGGCCTGCTCGGCCGCGTCACGCACGGCGCGCTGCTCGACGCTGGTGACGCCCGCGGGGACGGTGACCATGATCTCGGGCCGGATGATGTTGAACCGCCCGGTAATCAGCCCGATGAAGTACCGGAGCATCGCCTCGGTCGTCAGGTAGTCCGCGATGACGCCGTCACGCATGGGGCGGATGACGCTGATGGAGCCAGGCGTGCGGCCCTGCATGGCGCGCGCTTCGTTGCCCACGGCCACGATCGCGTTGTCGCGGTTGTGCCGCGCGACGACAGACGGCTCGTTGACGATGATGCCCTGGCCCTTCACGTAGACCAGGATGTTCGCCGTCCCAAGGTCGATCCCGGCTTTCTTCGATGCGAGGAAGTCGAAGGCCATCAGCTGCGCTCGACTTCCGCGCCGAGGCCGCGCAGCTTCTCTTCGAGCCGCTCGTAGCCCCGGTCCAGGTGGGTGATCTCCTCGACGGTGGTGGTGCCCTGGGCGACGAGCGCGGCGAGCATCACGGAGGCGCCGGCGCGCACATCGAGCGCGCGGACGCGGGAGCCGTGCAGGGGCGCGGGGCCGCTCAGGATCGCCGACGAACCGGTGCTCACAATCTCCGCGCCCATCTTCCTCAGTTCGCCAACGTACAGCATGCGGTTGTCGAACACACGCTCGTGGATGATCGAGACGCCCTGGGCCTGCGTGAGCAGGGCCGCCATGGGCGCGTGGAGATCGGTCGCGAGGCCCGGGTAGGGGAGCGCCTGGAAGCTGATCGCGCGCAGCGGGCCACTGCGGGAGACGCGCACGCAGCTCTCGCCGAGGCGCTCGATCGTGGCCCCGGTGGCTTCGAGCTTGGCCCAGGTTGCGTCCATCACGTCGACCGGCGCCTCTTCGAGCGTGACGTCGCCGCCGGTCATCGCGGCGGCGATCGCGTAGGTGCCGGCTTCGATGCGGTCGGACATCACCCGGAAGGTGGTGCCGTGGAGCCGCTCGACGCCCTCGATGTGCATGATCTGCTGGCCGATGCCGCTGACCTTCGCGCCCATCGCGTTCAGCAGGCGGGCGAGCTCCTGGACTTCCGGCTCGGTCGCCGCGTTGACGATGATCGACTCACCCTTGGCGAGCGCGGCGGCCATCATCACGTTCTGGGTGCCGGAGACGGACGGGTAGTCCATGAAGATGCGCGCCCCGCGGAGGCCGCCTTCGGGCGCGCGGGCGACGAAGTGCTCGCCTTCGCGCGTGACGACCGCACCCATGGCTTCGAAGCCGCCGAGGTGGACGTCGATCGGCCGCTGGCCGATGACATCACCGCCCGGGGGCACGGACGAGGCGTAGCCGTGGCAGGCGAGCAGCGGGCCCATGACCTGGAAGCTCGCGCGGTTCTCGGTGATGAGCTCGCTCGGCGCTTCGTAGACGTTGACCTCGCCCGCATCGATGCGAAGCGTGTTCGGCGCCGGGCGGTCGACCGTCGCGCCGAGGCTGGTCAGGAGCTCGCCGAGCGAGGTGGCATCGCGGATGGCGGGGACGTTCTCGAGGGTGACCGGTTCGTCGGTGAGCAGGGCCGCGCACATGAAGGCGAGGGCGGCGTTCTTCGCGCCGGAAATGCGCACGCTGCCGCGCAACACGGCGCCGCCCTGGACGGTGAAACGGGGGCCACGGCGTTGGACGGCGGTCATCTAGTGAAAGGATAGGGGGTGGCCGGAGATGGGGCTACGCGCGCGAGGCGCGAACTCCGGCCCCGGACTATTTCGTGCGGTAGTCGCCGTAGCGGCCGTCGCGCCAGTCGAGCGCCTCCTTCAGCCCGCCGCCGCTCTTCATGGACTCGCGCATCTTGTCCTGCCAGGCGTAGGCCTCGCCGGTGAACTGGCCCATCGCGTCCATCTCGGTCGAGCTGCGGATGCTGGAGTAGATGCCCATGTTCTCGTACCAGCGGTTGCAGGCGGCCTTCAGGAGCGCCAGGTGGTCGGCGGTCATGTTCGCGTAGTAGTCGGCGAAGGCGATGGTCTTCTGTTCGAGCTGGTCTTTCGGCCAGGCGTAGTTGATCATCCCGATCCGCTCGGCCTCGGTGCCGGAGACGGAGCTGCCGGAAAGCGAGAGCTCCTTCGTCTTGCGCATGCCCATCACGAGCGGCCAGATGGCGCCGTTGCGCGGGTAGCCCAGGCCGCGCACGCCGGGGTGGCCGATCTGGCAGTCCTCGGAGGCGACGACGAGGTCGGCCATCATCGCGAGCTCGCAGCCGCCGGCGAGGCAGTAACCCTGCAGCTCGGCGATCGTGACCTTGGCCATGTTCCAGAAGTACATCTGGATGTCGGTGATCTGCTGCATGCTGGTGCGGACGTTGAACAGCAGGCGGCGGCTCTGTTCGTCGGCGTAAGCGTATTCGAGCGGGCGGCGGCCACCGGCGGCGTTCTTGTAGGGTGTGAGGTCGTAGCCGGCGCTGAACGCACGCCCGGCGCCGCGCAGGACGATGACGCGGACGGAGTTGTCCGCTTCCCACGCGTGGAGGGCGTCGTTGAGTTCGAAGAGGAGCTCCGGCGAGAGCGTGTTCAGCTTCTCCGGGCGGTTGAGCGTAATCCGGCCGACACGGCCGTCGGTCCCGACGCGGTCGAGCAGCAGGGTGTTATAGGTGGCGTCCATCGATTCGGCTCCCTGGGTGTGTGCGGCCGAATCATACGGACGATGACGGCGGTGTCCATGCGGGCTCAGCGGGCGCGGTGGACGGCGGCGAACCCGGTCGAAAGCAGGACCACCTCGGCCAGCCCGAACCCGGCCCACGTGAGCAGGCCGGCGGTGTAGTCCCAGTCGTGGCTGACCTCGGGGCCGCGGATGGTCGTCTCGCCGTATTGCACGCCGAAGATGGTGCGCCAGGCGAGCGTGGCATCCGGCAGGCTGTATTCGGATTCGGGGATCCGCTGGACGCCGGTGATCTGAAGTCGCAGCGCCGGCACATCGGACCAGTGACCGGCCTCGGTGAGGAGGTAGTGCTCGGTCGTCCACTGCAGGCTGGCGTGGTCCTCGAACCGCGTCCAGGGGACGAGGACCGCGGCTGCCCCGAGCGCGATCGCCGCGGCGAACCCTGCAAGTCCCGTGGCGGTCCCGTGATCCTCGAAGAGCCAGGAAAGCAAGGCCCGCATGGTGGCGGCTCAGTCCGGGAAGAGTTCGCGGACGGTCGACGCGAAGCCGGGGATCACGTCCTCGCCGGTGACCTGGTCCGTGGCGGTAAGGATGGAGGCGCCTCCGGAGGCGCGGTAGACGTGGATCTCGTGCTCGTCGGGGTAGGCCACCCAGACGATGCGGACGCCAGAACGAAGCCAGAGGTCCACCTTTTCGCGGAGCTTTGCGGCCTTATCGCTCGGCGACACTACTTCGACGACGAGCTCGGGTGGCGTGCGAAGGTAGCCGTAGCCCCGGAGCCGGGATCGTGCAGCCGACAAGAACGAGACGTCCGCGCGACGGGTCTCTGTCTCATCCTCGAAGATGCGGATTCCGAGCTCCGATGTGAAGACGCGGCCGAGATTCAGGGGCCGCACATAGGCGACCAGGGCCGCGATGATCCAACTTGCGGTTTCCGTCGACTCGTCACCCACAGTTCGCTCCACCAGTTCGCCGCCAACGAGCTCGTACTGAGGTCCATCCTTGCTCAGGAGCATCTCTTCGAGCTCGTCGTAGGTCGCTGCCATTGCCATGTGCGAAGTATAGCGGAACCAGCAGACGCTCGGGCCGCGGACGCAAGAGAGGTGCCGCGAGTGGCTTGGACGTGATACGGCGGCGGCGCGATAGTGCGGCCATGCAGACGGAACCAGCCGACCCGCCCGAGATCGTCTCCACGCGGGTGCTCGACACGACGCCCGACGGACTGTTCGACGCGCTCTGCGACCCGGAGCAACTTGCCGCGTGGTGGGGTCCGCACGGCTTCACCAACCACTTCCACGCGTTCGAACCGCGGGCCGGCGGGCGGTGGCGCTACGACATGCGGGGGCCGGACGGCGCCGTCTTCCCACAGGAGCGCACCTTCAGCGAGGTGGTGCCGGGGCGCGTGGTCATGCGCAACGAGCACCCGAGGCACGAGTTCACGATGACCCTCACCTGGGCGCCCCTCGACGGCAGGGTATTGCTGCAGTGGAGCATGCTGTTCGATTCGCAGGACGAGGCCGGGCGTGTCCGGGCCGCGAACGAGGAGAACTTCGACCGGCTTGCTGCGCACCTGCGCGGGCGGAGGTAACGTAAACGGCCCGGACTTGCGTCCGGGCCGTTGAGGTTGGAGTTCGGTGGCCGCTACGGGCGGCCGGCGGGGCCGGGAGCGCCGGGGCGGCTGCGGCGGCGCCGTTCCGCGGCGCGGAGCCGCAGCAGCGACCGCTGGAGCGACGCCTGGGCGCGGGCCAGGTCGACGTCGCGGCCGGCCTGCTCGCGGAAGCGCTTGATCCGCTCCTCGGCGCGGGCGCGGGCCGCTTCGGCGCGGGCGATATCGATCTCCTCCACCGCCTCGGCGGCGTCGGCGAGGATGGTCACGCGGTCGTTGCGGACTTCCATGAAGCCGCCGCTGACCGCGAAGCCGGATTCCTCCGCGCCACGCCGGAAGACGAGCTCGCCCGCATCCAGCGTGGTCATGAGCGCCGCATGGTGCGGAAGGATGGCGAGCTGCCCCTCGCTGCCGGGCGCGATGAGGACATCGATGCCCTGCTCGGTGCGGACGACCCGTTCGGCCGTGACAATTTCCACGGTGAGGGGCATCGTGCGCTCCTACTCGCCCGCCAGCTGGCGGCCCTTCTCCACGGCGGAATCGATGTTGCCGACCATGTAGAAGGCCTGTTCCGGCAGCCCGTCGTGCTGGCCGTCCAGGATCTCCTTGAAGCCGCGGATCGTCTCCCGGATCGGCACGTACTGGCCGGGGTTGCCGGTGAACTGCTCCGCGACGGTGAACGGCTGGGTGAGGAAGCGCTGGATCTTGCGGGCCCGGGCCACCGTCAGCTTGTCCTCATCCGACAGCTCGTCGATGCCGAGGATGGCGATGATGTCCTGGAGGTCCTTGTAGCGCTGCAGCACCGTCTGCACGCCGCGAGCGACGTCGTAGTGCTCCTGGCCGACGACGCGGGGCTCGAGCGCGCGGCTGAACGACGCGAGCGGGTCCATCGCCGGGAAGAGCGCCTGCTCGGCGAGCGACCGCTCGAGCGCCACGACCGCGTCGAGGTGGCCGAACGTCGTCGCCACGCCGGGGTCGGTGTAGTCGTCTGCAGGCACGTAGATGGCCTGGAACGACGTAATCGAGCCCTTCTTCGTCGAAGTGATGCGCTCTTCGAGGTCGCCCATCTCGGTCGCAAGCGTCGGCTGGTAGCCCACGGCCGACGGCATGCGGCCGAGGAGTGCGGACACTTCCATGCCGGCGAGCGTGTAGCGGTAGATGTTGTCGACGAAGAAGAGGACGTCGCGGCCCTCCTCGTCGCGGAAGTACTCGGCCATGGTGAGGCCGCTCAGCGCGACGCGCAGGCGCACCCCCGGCGGCTCGTTCATCTGGCCGAAAACCATGGCCATCTTGGGGAGCACGCCGGATTCTTTCATTTCGTGCCAGAGGTCGTTGCCTTCGCGGGAGCGTTCGCCCACGCCGGCGAACACGGAGAAGCCACCGTGCTGGCGGGCGATGTTGGAGATGAGCTCCTGGATGACGACGGTCTTGCCGACGCCGGCGCCGCCATAGAGGCCGACCTTACCGCCGCGGACGAGGGGGGCGATGAGGTCGACGACCTTGATGCCGGTTTCGAGGACGGAGGGGGTGGTTTCCTGGTCCTCGAAGGGGGGCGGGGTGCGATGGATGCCCCAGCGGGGGCCGCCTTCGGGGGCGGGCAGGTTATCGATGGGGGCGCCGAGCACGTTGAACATGCGGCCGAGGGAGTTTTCGCCCACGGGCACGGCGATGGCGGCGCCGGTATCGATGGCGCGGGCCTGGCGGCGGAGGCCGTCGGTGGAGTCCATGGCGAGGCAGCGGACCCAGTTATTGCCCAGGTGCTGCTGGACCTCGGTGACGAGCACGGAGCCATCGTCGCGAATGATGTTCACGGCGTTGTTGATGGCCGGAAGGTGCTCGGGGGGGAATTCGACGTCGATCACCGTACCGATGATCTGGATGACGCGGCCCTCGGTGGATGGAGCTGCCATAACCATGGATTCGACCTCCAGGGAGTCCTGTTACTGGTGTGCCCCGGCGGCATTGCTGACGCCGGCCATAACCGGGGCCTGCCCCGGGCTGGTTCCGATGGGTGGGAGGTTGGCGCTCACGCTGCCACCTCAAGGATATCGTCCAATGCGATGCCGCTGAGCGATTCGAACTCGCGATCGGGTTCGCCCAGGTCAAGGCCGCGGGTGTATTCGGTGCGGACGGCCCAGCAGCGCATGCCGGCGGCACGGGCGGAGGCGATGCCGGCGGGGGCGTCCTCGATGGCCAGGCAGGCCGACGGGGGGAGCTTCAGGCGCTTCGCCGCGAGCAGGTAGATCTCCGGGTCGGGCTTGCCGTTGGCGACATCGGAGCCGGTGATGAGCTCATCGAAGGCGCGGGCGAGGCCGATGCGGGCGAGGCAGGCATCGACCCAGGGGCGCACGGACGAGGATGCGAGGGCGATGGGAACGCGGCGGCGCTGGAGGCCGAGCACGAGGGAGGTGGCTCCTTCGAGGGCTTCGGCGTGCTCGCGGTACTGTTGGAGGATGAGTTCGTGGTAGATGGGGGAGTAGTAATCGCGCGTGCGGGCGAGGCCGAAATCGCGGACCATTTCGGTCCAGCCGGCCTTGGTGCCCATGTAGGGCTTGTACTCTTCGAGGGAGATGGAGCGGCCTTCGTGGGCGAGGAGCTGGTTGACGGCGGCGAAATGCAGCGGCTCGCCGTCCACGAGGACGCCGTCCATATCGAAGATGACCGCTGCGATGCGTTCCAGCCTATGCCCCCTTGAGCGCCTCGACGCCGCCGACGATATCGAGCAGTTCTTTGGTGATCTGCTCCTGGCGCGCCTTGTTGTAGGTGAGGGTGAGTTCGCGGGTGAGCTCGTTCGCGTTGTCGGTGGCGTTTTTCATGGCGACCATCTGGGCGGACTGGAAGCTCGCGGCGTTCTGGAGGATGGCCTCGTAGATCTGCATCTCGATGTAGCGGGGGAGGATGCGGGCGAGGACGTCGTCCGGGGAGGGTTCGAAGATGTACTCCTCGGCGAGGTTGGCTGCGGTGGCGCCGTCTTCGGCGGCGGGGGGCTCGATGGGGAGCAGCTGCCGGACGACGGGGCGCTGGACGGCGGTGGAGACGAAGAGCGGGAAGCTCACGTAGACGCGGTCCACGACGCCGTTGAGGTAGTCATCGATGATGACGCGGGCGATGCCGAGGGTATCGGACTGGGTGGGGTAGTCGCCGAGCTCGGTGAATTCGGCGGTGAGGTGCTGGTGGGCGCGGACGAAGAAGTCGCGGCCTTTCTTGCCGACGGCGACGACGGAGACGGGTTCGTGCTGCATGGCGACGAAGGTGCCGGCGGCGCGGTTGAGGTTGGCGTTGAGGCCGCCGCAGAGGCCGCGATCGGGGGTGATGTGGAGGATCGCGATGTTTTTGACGGGGCGGTTGGCGAGCAGGGGATGCGCGGCGCCTTCGCCATCGCCGCCTTTGCTGGCGAGTCCGGCGAGCACGATGCGGAGCTTTTCGGCGTAGGGCTGCGCCTGGGTGGCGCGGTCCTGGGCGCGGCGCATCTTGGATGCGGCCACGAGCTGCAACGCGTTCGTGATCTTTGCGGTGTTCTTGACGCTCCCGATGCGTCGTTTGAGCTGGCGGATCGTCGGCATGTGGCGTTATCCCGTCCGGGGGTGGTGGAGCCGGGCGGGGCCGCCCGGCGCGCGGGGGCGGGCGAGCGCCCCCAGCCGTCAGCGGGTTGCCGGCCCCTAGAAGGGGACCGTGGTCTTGAAGGTGGTGATGATGCCGCGCAGCTTCTCCGTGAGCTCGGGCGTCATCACCGGGCTGGCGGCGATTTCGCGGAGCACTTCGGGGTTGTTGCTGGCGAGGAACTTGCGAAGGGCTTCTTCGAAGGGGCGAACCTTGGCGACGGGCACGTCGTCGAGGAGGCCGCTGGAGAGGGAGAAGAGGACGGCGACTTCTTCGGCCATGGAGAGGGGGGTGAACTGCGGCTGCTTGAGCAGTTCGGTGGCGCGCTGGCCGCGTTCGAGCTGGCGCCGGGTGGCGGCATCGAGGTCGCTGGTGCCGAACTGGGCGAAGGCCTGGAGTTCGCGGAACTGGGACATTTCGCCCTTGAGGCCGCCGGAGACGGTCTTCATCGCCTTGGTCTGGGCGGCCGAGCCCACGCGGCTCACGGAGAGGCCGGTGTTGATGGCGGGCCGGATGCCGGCGTTGAAGAGGTCGGACTCCAGGTAGATCTGGCCGTCGGTGATGGAGATGACGTTCGTCGGGATGTAGGCCGACACGTCGTTCGCCTGCGTTTCAATGATGGGAAGGGCGCTGAGCGAACCGCCGGCTTCGAGGCGCGCGGCGCGCTCGAGAAGGCGGCTGTGAAGGTAGAAGACGTCGCCGGGATAGGCTTCGCGGCCGGGGGGGCGGCGGAGGAGGAGGGAGATTTCGCGGTATGCCCAGGCGTGCTTGCTCAGGTCGTCATAGACGATGAGGGCGTCCTTGCCGTTCTCCATGAACTCTTCGCCGATCGCGCAGCCGCCGTAGGGGGCGAGGTACTGGAGGGCGGCGGAATCGGAGGCGTTGGCGGCGACGACGATGGTGTGATCCATGGCGCCGTTCTCTTCGAGAAGGCCGACGACCTGGGCGACTTTGCCGGCTTTCTGGCCGATGGCGACGTAGATGCAGATCAGGTCGCCGCCCTTCTGATTGATGATGGTATCGAGGGCGATGGCGGTCTTGCCGGTGGAGCGGTCGCCGATGATGAGTTCGCGCTGGCCGCGGCCGATGGGGAACATGGCATCGATGGACTTGATGCCCGTCTGGACCGGCTGGTTGACGCTCTGGCGGAGGGTGACGCCGGGGGCGATGCGTTCGATGGGGCGGGTGCGGGTGGTGTTGATGGGGCCTTTGCCATCGATAGGGCGGCCGAGGGGGTCGACGACGCGGCCGATGAGGGCTTCGCCGACGGGGACCTCGATGATGCGCCCGGTGCCGCGGACTTCATCGCCTTCTTTGATATCGATGTAGTCGCCGAGGACGACGGCGCTGACGGATTCTTCTTCGAGGTTCATGGCGATGCCCATGGACCCGTTGGAGAATTCGAGCAGCTCGGAGTACATGGCTCCGGAGAGGCCATGAACGCGGGCCACGCCATCGCCGGCTTCGATCACGGTGCCGACATCGGTGGTGACCGTGCCGGAGCCGAAGCCCTGGATCTGCTCCTTCAGGATGGAGGCAATCTCCTCAGCGCGTACAGCCATCGCGGCGCTCCCTCTTCCTTTTCCTCAAGCGTTCTGAGCGGGTGGGCTCAGAAGGCTCCTTCCAGCTGCCGCCGGAGCTGCCGAAGCCGCGTCCGGACGCTTCCATCGACGATACGGTCGCCGACGCGGAGAACCGCGCCGCCGATGAGTGCGGGGTTGACCACGGCGGTGGCGGTGACCCGCTTGCCGAGCTGGCCGGAGAGGCGCTGCTCGATGGCTTCCACCTGTGCGGGCGTGAGCTCGACGGCGGTGGTGATTTCGGCGTGTTCGATGCCCTGGTGCTGGTCGGCGAGGCGGTTGAAGGCATCGCTGACGGCGCGGGCGTCGTAGCTTCGGCCCTTGGCAATCAGCAGTTTCGCCAGGTTGATGGCGAGGGGCTGGATATCAAGGACGCGGTCGACCATGGCATAGCGGGAATCGAGCGGGCGTCGTCCGTCCGCGAGGACGGACGCGGCGCCGGATTCGGCAAGCACCTCGGCGATATCGCCGAGGTCGGCGCGCCAGCGGTCGAGATCGCCGCTTTCGCGGGCGAGTTCGAACGCGGCCTGGGCATAACGCCGTGCTGCCTGGAGGTCGGCCATGGTTTAGTTCCCGCTGAAGCTGGAGTTGGCCAGCGCTTCATCGATGATGCGCTGGTGGGCGGTGCGGTCGAGCGATTGACCGATGACCTTCTCGGCGGCGGAGACGGTGATATCGGCGAATTCGCGGCGGAGGTCGGCGACGGCGCGATCGCGTTCGAGCTGGATTTCAGCGCGGGCGCGTTCGAGGGAATCCTCGCGGTCGCGGTTGGCCTGTTCGCGGGCTTCGGCCTGGATGCGCGCGGCGATCTGCTGAGCACCGGCGACGACTTCCTGGGCCTGGCGTTGGCCTTCCTGGAGCTGCGAGGCGATGTTCGCCTGGGCCTGGGCGGCCTCGGCGCGCGCGATCTCGGCGGCATTGAGGCCTTCGGCGATCTTCTGCTTGCGGTCGTCGAGCATCTTCAGGATGGGCTTGTAGGCCACGAGCCTGAGGATGACGAGGAGCAGGAAGAAGTTCGCCACCTGCGCGATGAGCTGGGGCAGGTTCAGGCCGAGGGCTTCAACTGCCTTGTCCATGCGGGCGCACCGTCCCTTTCTACGTTGATCCGCACCGGGGCGCGGGAGACTAGATGACGAACGCGATGATGAGCGCCGAGAGGAGCGCGTAGATGCCGATGGCTTCGGCGAAGGCGACGCCGAGAATCATGTTCGTCTGGATGGCGGCGCGGGCCTCGGGGTTGCGGCCGAGGGCTTCCATGGCCTTGCCAACGAGCATGCCGATGGCGATGGCGGGCCCGATGCCGCCGACGGCCATGGCGATGGCGGCGCCGATCGCCTTGGCGGCGTCGGTTTCGAGGATGACCATGAACGGGAGAATGCTGAGGATGTCCATGAGCGTGCTTCTGCCTCCGTTGCGCCCTCTCCATGGCGCGGGTTTCCAGGTTTACTTTGCGAACAGGCCGTGTGGCCTGGACTGCCCGTGTGGGTATGTTCAGTGCGCGGCGGCGGCTCCGTGCGCGTGGTGGGCATCGGCGCCCGCGTCTTCGCCGTGGTGCCCTTCGTGGTGTTCGTCTTCGCCGTGGTGTTCCACCGCGCCAACGGCGAACACGAGGGTGAGGAGGGCGAACACGGCGGCCTGGATGAAGCCCACGAAGAGCTCGAGGCCGTAGATGATATCGACGAAGAGGAACGGCATCAGGAATGTCAGCATCAGGATGAGCACTTCGCCGGCGAAGATGTTGCCGAAGAGGCGGAAGGTGAAGCTGATGATGCGGATGAATTCCGAGAGGAGTTCGAGGATGCCGACGAAGGCGTTGACGCCGTTCAGGTTGAAGAACTTCTTGAGGTAGCCGAAGCCGAGGGCCTGGAAGCCCCAGAATTCGATGCAGAGGAAGGCGACGATTCCGAGGGCGAGGGTGTTATTGACGTCGCTAAAGGCGCCGCGGAAGAGGGGGATGACGAGGCCGAACTTCTTCGCGCCTTCGAAATCGATGCCGGTGATTGTCTGGTGGAGGGCGGGGCTGGCGAGGCCGTGGGCGGCGGCGGCGCCGTGGTCATCGGCGGCGTGGGCTTCGCCGAGGAGGAGGTGGGGGTGGCCGTCCGTGCCATCGAGGGTGGCGGCGGCGGCGGCGACCATCTCGGCGGTGGGATGTTCGAGTTCTTCATCGGTGGCTTCGAAGCCGGCGAAGTGCTTCGCGACGAAGACGATGTAGCGGTCGGCGGCTTCGCCGGGGGTTTCGCCTTCGTGGACTTCGAAATCGATGGCCTTGGTGCGGGGCTTGGCGATGATGAGGCCGCCATCGCCATCCATGATCCAGCCGCCGAAGCCGTTGCCTTCGATGTAGCGGCCGTCTTCACCGAGGGTGAGGTCTTTGGGGTGTTCGCTGGTGAGTTCGTGGAAGACGTGGTGGTGAACGTCTTCGTGCTTGCCGAAGGCGTTGAAGAACGGCATGAGGCCGAACCAGTTGTTGCAGATGACGAAGAGGAAGATGGTGGCGACGACGGCGAAGAACCTGCGGCCGTTCTTTTCGCCGGCGATCTCTTCGACCTGGCCGACGAGGAAGCTGATGACGGCTTCGGCGAAGTTCTGGGCGCCGGTGGGGAGGAGTTTCATGGACCTGGTGGCGGTCCAGAAGAAGAGAATCATCAGGGCCATGACGACCCAGGAGGTGATGAGGGTGTTGGTGAGGTTGAGCGGGCCGACTTTGGTGATGACTTCGGCGGGGACGATGATCTCGGGCTGGGGGCCCTGGGCAATGAAGAGGCCAATCCCGAGCCAGACGAGGACACCGACGAAGGCGGCAAGGCCGATGACGAGCTTCAACTCAGCGTTACTCCGTTGGCCCGGTCCCAAACCGGCGCATGAAGGGCAGGAGCATGCGGATTCCGCCGACCATCGCGACTGCGAGTCCGAGCACGATCCCTGCGAGTGTCAACACGGGCTCGAGACCGGTTCTCGCGTCGGCCCAGCGGCCAATCACGACGCCGAGGATGATACAGGTGGCGAAGTACCACCCGATGCCGAGCAAGTAGGCAGTTGGCACCATCCAGCTGCCCACAGCCGCCTCCTCAGGCGCCCGGTCTCCAGACCCGGCGCATCATAGCCAGATTGTGAATCAATGCGCAAGCGAGCTTGCGTGGCTTTCGACGTCTATTTGCGAGGGTCGCCAAAGTCCTCGAGGTCGAGGCTTTCGATGAAGTCCTTAAAGGCGCCGAGGCGTTCGAGCTCGGCCGGATCGACGGGGCGGGAGGACTCGCCGACGCTGACGGATGGCTGGGGTTTGCCTTCTTCGTCGAGCACGACGCCGGCGCGGTCGAGCACGGTCTCTTCGGCGAAGATGGGGGCTTCGACGCGGACGGCGAGGGCGATGGCATCGCTGGGGCGGGAATCGATCTCCATGGTCTCGCCGCGGACATCGAGGACGATGCGGGCGAAGAAGGTGTCGTTGGAGATGTCGTTGACGAGGATGTAGACGACGCGGCCGCCGAGTTGCTCGATGAGGTTGCGGATGAGGTCGTGGGTGAGGGGGCGGGCGACGGTGACATCCTGGAGGCGGACGGCGATGGCCTCGGCCTCGGCGGCGCCGATCCAGATGGGGAGGTAGCGATCGGCGTCTTTTTCGCGAAGGATGACGACGCGCTGGTAGTTCATCATGCTGAGGCGGATGCTTTCGATCGTCAGCTCTTTCACGTTCACCGCCTCGCGGCCGAAGTAGGGCCGCAGCAGGCCGGCCGGGACCGGCTCTTGAAGTCATGGTAGGAGCGGCCGGATCGGCGAGTCAATGGACCTTCGAACGTTGGTTCGAACGTGGTTCAGGGGACGGCGCCGGCCGTGCGGGGAGCAGGCCGCCGCGCGGGACGGAAGTTCAGGACGGCGGCGATGGCGATGGCGGCGGAGAGCATGGCCATCACGGGGGTGACGCCGACGTGGTCGGAGAGGGCGCCGGCGGCGAGCACGGGCAGCGCTGAGACGAGCGCGGAGAGCGCGGCCTGGGTGGAATTCACGCGGCCCTGGAGCTGAAGGGGGACGCGGTCGTTGATGACGGTCTGGGCGGCGACGGAGACGGTGGCGTAGGCGAAGCCGAGGGGGAAGGTGAGGAGCGCGGCGAGGGCACCGCCGCCATCGAAGCCGCCGACATCGATGGAATCGAGCCAGGCGAACATGCCGTAGCCGGCGAGGAATTCGGCCTCGGGGTTGACGAAGGTGATGAGCGCGAGCAGGGGCACGAAGAAGGCGAAGCCGGCGGAGGAGAGCACGCTGTGGGGCAGGCGGTGGCTGAGGAAACCGGCGATGCGCAGGCCGAGGGCGATGCCGAAGACGGCGGGCATGAGCACGAGGGCGCCGGCATCGACGGGGAGGCCGAGGACGCGGCTGAGGTAGCCGGGGATGAGCCCGGCGATGACGATCATGGCGGCGGACATGACGGTGAGTTCGATGGCGGCGTGGAGAACCATGGGGTCGCGGTGCATGGCCCGCCAGCCGGCCTTCCACCAGGCGCCGCTGGCGGGAGCGGGCGCGTCGCCGCCGACTTCGAACCGTTCGGGGTGGTGGACGCGGCCGATGAGCAGCGCCTGGAAGGCGGCGAAGGCGAACATCGCGGCGCAAAGGCCGAAGAGGATGTCGGGCGTTTCGAAGACGCGGAGCAGGAGGGGGGTGAGGATGCCGAGGCCGGCGACCTGGGCGGCGCCGCCGACAGCGTGGCCAATCGCGTTCGCGCGGGCGAGTTCGGCGCGGGGGACGATGGCGGGGACGAGCGTGCCCTCGGCGGTGGCGGCGAACTGGGTGAGGGTGGAAACGGCGACGGCGACGATGAAATAGGTTTCGATGCCGCCAGAACCGCGCACGAACCAGATGCAGATGGCGGCGCGGGCCACATCGCCGAGGAAGATGATGGGGCGGCGGGGAAAGGCATCGGCGGCGGCGCCGGCGGCGATTCCGGCGACGGTGCTGGGGATGACGAGGGCGAGCACGAGGAGGCTTGAGAGGAAGGCGCGGTCGGTTTCGCGAACGATGAGGAGGACGAGGGCGAAGTTCAGGCAGTTGTGGGCGACGCGCGACCAGAAGCGCGTGTAGCAGAGCATGCGGAACTGGCGCCTTCGCCAGAGGCCGGCGGGCGCGCCTTCATTCGGCGGCGTGTGGGACGAGTGCCTTTGCACGGGATTCGAAACGGCGGCGTTCGACGAGGACGCGGCGGCCGCAGGTGAGGCATTCGATGCCGATATCGGCGCCGGTGCGAAAGACGCGGAAATCGAGGCCGCCACAGGGATGCGGGCGGCGCATGCGATAGACCTGCCCCTCGCGGATTTCGGGGACGGGCACGGCTAGCGGGCGGCCAGGGCGGCGGCGTTGAGCTCGTCGCGGAGCTGTCGGGCGGCCTCACCGGCGGCCTCGGCGAAGTCCGGGCCATCGGCGGCGTACATGATGGAGCGGCTGGCGTTGACGACCATGCTGCCGGGGACGGCGCCGGCGGCGACGACGACCTCCTCGGGGCGGCCGCCCTGGGCGCCCACGCCGGGGACGAGGAGGGTGACGGTGGGGAGCAGTTCGCGGACGCGGCGAAGCTCGGCGGGGGCGGTCGCGCCGACGACGAGGCCGACAGCCGGGGACCAGCTCGCGGCGGTGACGGCGACGTGTTCGAACAGGAGCGTGCCGTTGGCGAGGGGCTGCTCCTGGAATTCGCGCGAGCTGGGGTTCGAGGTGCGGCAGAGGACGTAGGCGCCCTTGCCTTCGTAGGCGAGGAAGGGGGCGACGGTATCGAGGCCCTGGTAGCCGTTCAGGGTGACGGCATCGAACTTCCAGATCTCGAAGGCGGCGCGGGCGTAGGCCTCGGCGGTGCTGCCGATGTCGCCGCGCTTTATGTCGCCGATAACGGGGATGCCCGCGGGAATGGCGGCGAGTGTCTCTTCGAGCGCGCGCAGCCCGGGAATGCCGTGCTGTTCGTAGAAGGCGATGTTTGGCTTGTAGACGGCGGCGTAGGGCGCGGTCGCGGCGATGATAGCGCGGTTGTAGGCGGCGAGGTCCTCGATGCGGTGCTTCTTGAAGTCGGGGTCGAGGCCCACGCAGACGAGGGTGCTGGCTTCGCGGCTGCGGGCGGCGAGTCGTTCGGCGTAGCTGGTCAGGGGACTACCTCCGCGGGGTGTGGGGCGAACCCAAGGTGGGCCATGACGGCTTTGAAGGCTTCGCGGTCGCCGCTGACGATGAGGTCGAGGGCGCCGGGCCGGCCGGGGGGCGCTTCGATGCCCTGCTCGGCGAGGACGGCCACGGCGCGGCGGGCGACGGCTTCGCTGGTCTCGACGGTGGCGACGCCGGGGAATTCGGCGGCGACGTCATCGGCGAGGAAGTGGTAGTGGGTGCAGCCGAGGACCACGGTATCGGCGCCGGCGGCGATGGCGGGACCGAGGATGCGGCGAAGGCTCGCGCGGGCGGCTTCGGTGCCGGACTGGCCGCGTTCGACGAGTTCGGCGAGGCCGTGGCCGGGGACGTTTTCGATGCTGACGCCGCGGCCGAACTCATCGACGACGCGGGCGTAGAGGTCGCCATCGAGGGTGCCCGGGGTGGCGAGGATGGCGACGCGGCCGGAGCGGGATTGCTGCGTGGCGGGCTTGAGGCCGGGCACCATGCCCACGAAGGGCACGGGGAAGGCGTCGCGCAGGTCGGCGATGGCGGCGGCGGAGGCGGTGTTGCAGGCGACGACGATGAGCTTGCAGCCGGCGCTGATGAGGCGCTGGGTGATGGCGAAGCTGCGCTTGCGCACCTCCGCGGCGGGGCGGGGGCCGTAGGGGAAGAAGGCGGTATCGGCGAAGTAGATGACGCGCTCATGGGGGGCGAGACGCTGGAAGTCGCGGAGAACGCTGAGACCGCCAACGCCGGAATCGAACATCCCAACAGGCCGGGGATCCATCGGGGGTAAGCATAGCATTGGATGCGCGGGCGCCGGAGGTGGGCGATGCTACCGCAATGCTGGAACGGATCGAGCTGGCGGTGGTGCCGGCGGAAGCGGCGGCGATCGCGACCGAGGCCTACATCGTCGTGGATGTGCTGCGGGCGACGACGACGATCGCGACGCTGTTCGCCCGGGGGCTGACGTCGCTGGTGGCGGCCGGGCGCATCGAACTGGCGCGGGAGCTGGCGGCGAACGAGCGGCGGCTGCTCATGGGCGAGGTGCACGGCCTGCCGCCAGCGGGGTTCGACTTCGGGAATTCGCCGGTCGAGGCGGCGGCGGCACCGGTCGCCGGGCGCGGCGGCGTGCTGTTCACGACGAACGGGACGGCGGCGCTGTGCCTGCTCGCGGGGAGGGGCGCCGTGTTCGCGGGGGCGGCGGCGAACGCGACGGCGCTGGCTGCGCACGTGGCGGCGCACTATGCGAGCGCGACGGTGGTGTGCGCGGGCAACGCGGCGGGTGCGCGCTTCTCGCTGGAAGACTTCGCGGCTGCGGGGATGATCGCGGGTGCGCTTTCGGATGCGGCACCCGCGGCCGCGCTCGGGGATGCGGCCGCACTCGCGCGCCATACGCCCGACCTGGCCGACCTCATCGGGCTATCGGAGCACGCGAATGTGGTGCGCGCGCTCGGGCTGGGGGGCGACGTGGAGTTTTGCGCGCGGCTCGACACCTCGGCGGCGGTGCCGATGGTGGTCGCCTGCGGCGACGGCTGGGCGCGCATCGAGACGGTGTAGAGCGGGCGCGCGCTACCGGGCGGTGCGCCAGGCCCGTTCGAGGTCCGCGAGTGTGCGCGGGTCCGGTTCGCGGCCGGCGTAGCGGGACTGTTCGAACGCGGCGGTGATGTCGTCGGTGACGGGGGCCTGGAGGGCGTCGCGAAGGGCGGGTGCGAACTCCTCGGGGGTGTCGCCGGGTTCGCGGTCGCGGCCGGTACGGTGGGCCTGGTCGAGGACTTCGAGGTAGAGGCGCTCGGCGGCGGACGCCGTCCCCGGGACGCGGGTTCGCTGGCCGCGATGGAAAAGATTGCCGAAGAAGGCGCGCAGGTCGTCGGTGGCGCTGCCGGCGGACGCGCGCTCTCCGAGTTCGCCCTGGATGCGGTGGGCGTGACGGCGGAGGCGCATATACCAGGCGGCAGCGCCAGCGACGATCGCGAGCACGATGACGAGCCCGAACATGCGGAAGACGATGTTGAGCACGTTGCGGAAGGTCGACGGGTCGGAGGCGCCGGGCTGGTTCTCGGGGCGAATGGGCTGACGCGCCTCCTGGGCGAGGTTCATGAAGGGGTTCTGGTCGCCGAAGAGGAGGCGCATGATCGTTTCGATGAGCCAGGCGAAGGGCGTGAGCACGATGGTGAGGACGACTTCGACCATGCGCCCGAGGATGGCGCCGATGGTGGGGCCGGCCCAGCCGAAGAGCACGCCAAAGACGATGACGCAGACGATGGTGACGCCGACCGTGGCGCCGAGGAGGGCGGCGGTGATGCCTCCGGCGCGAAGCTCGCCGATGGTGGCGCCGCTCATCGCGAGCTGGGAGCAGGCCAGGGCGACGACGGCGAAGGCGTAGAAGGCGACGCCGGCGCGGGCGACCTCGCCGGAGCGGTCGGTGGCGGCGCCGAGGACGACCATGGTGGTGACGAGCAGAAAGGGGATGCCGACGGCGCGGGGCATGAGTTCGAGCTCGATCTCCTCGGCGGCGCGGGAGGAGGAGCGGGCCCAGAGGGCGATGGCGAGGACGGCGCTGAAGAGCACGGGGAAGCGGCCGCGGAGGGTTTCGCCGGCGCTTTCGATGAAGTGGGGAATCCAGCCCAGGTCCCAGATAGCGAAATCGCCTTCGAAGCTGATGCGAAGCGCGCCGATGATGGCGGCGTAGGCGACGATGCCGGCGAGGGCCGTGGATGCGAGGGGCGGCAGTTCGAGGTCCTCGCGGGCACGCATGAGGCCGAACGCGAGCAGCCCGAGGAGGGCGAAGAGCCAGCCGGCGATGGCGTGCGGCGTCTCGTGGGTGCCGGCGCCGGCGAGCAGTTCGGCGGCGGTGTAGAAGGCGAGCGATTCAGCGATGAGCGCGGCGACGACGGCGGCGGCGGCGATCATGGCGTGGCCTCGGCCGGGCGCCGGTGGGGAGCGATGACGGTCACGGGGAGGGTGGCCGGCAGCGTGGGTGTCACGCGTTCGGTGGTGGCGACGACGAAGACGCGGTGGCCTTCGTCCTGGAAGCGAAGAAGGACGCCGGCGAGCGAATCGGGGACGAGGGCGGCGACGCAGACGATGGTGCTGCCCGCGGGAATGCGGTTGCCTTCGCGGTGAAGGGTACCGGCGAGGTCGCCGAGGGTGAGCGGCTGGATGACGGCCAGCGCTTCGAGGACGCGGGTGAGCTGGTCGCGGCTGCGCGAGGGGGCGAGCCGGATGGGACGGTCGGCGTTGGGGAAGGAGCCGTTCGCCATGAGGCCGACGGAGTAGCGCTGGCCCGCCGCCCAGACGGCGATGGAGGCGGCGGCGGAGACGGTGAATTCGAGGTCGTCCTTGAGGTAGCCCTCCCAGGCGTGTTCGAGGGTATCGATGTTGAGGACGACGTAGAGCTGCTGGGTGGCGGAGGGTTCGTAGACGCGCGACGTGAGGTCGCCGTGGCGAGCGGTGGCCTTCCAATCGATGCGCTTGAGGGGGTCGCCGGGGCGGTATTCGCGGAGGCCGGCGATGCGCAGGGGGTCTTCGAAGACGCGGTTGCCGCCTTTGCGTTCGCCGAAGGGACGATCGGCGGGGAGGCCAAGGTCGGCGAGGGGGACGACGCGGGGGAAGACGATGAGGGCATCGGAGGTGCGATCCTCGGTGGCGCGGGGAAAGACGCCAAAAAGGTCGGCGGACTTGATGGAGGCGGGCCCGACCTGGTGGTAGCCGCGTTCGGAGGCGTGGACCTGGTACTGCCAGGTGCGTTTTTCGTACCAGCCCATGGCGCCGCGCTTCACCAGCCAGCTGAGCCCGGGGACGGTGGCGGAGGCGAGCGCTTCGTCCTCGACGGTGATGGGGTCGGCGAGGGCGAGGCGCCATTCGTACCAGGGCAGGGGAAGGAGCTTGCGGTTTTCGAGTTCGACTTCGAGGCCGACGGCTTCGCCCGCGAACGCGCGATGTTCGCGCAGGCGGCGGTTGAGGCTCACGCGGTCGAAGAGGTGACGGGACCAGAAGCGGCTGACGCCGCCGATGATGATGACGACGAAGCCGACGCCGGCGATGGCGGGCTCGGAGGCGCCGAACCCCACGAGCACGAGGAGCGCGCCGACGAGCAGCCAGGCATCGCGAAAGGGCACCTCAGGACTCGACGGGGACGGGGACGCGGCGAAGGATATCGGCGAGGATCTCCTTCGTTTCGCGGCCGCGCAGGCGGGACTGGCTCGAGAGGATGAGCCGGTGCGGAAGCACGTGCGGGGCCATCGCTTTCACGTCGTCGGGGAGGACGTAATCACGGCCGCTGAGGGCGGCGAAGGCCCGCGCGGAGCGGAAGAGCGCGAGCGATGCGCGGGGGCTGGCGCCGAGTTCGAAGGCGGGGTCCTCACGCGTGGCGCGCACGAGGCGGACGGCGTAGCGGCGAACGTCGGGGGCGACGTGGAGGTGGCTGAGCGCGGCGGCGAGACGGACGAGTTCGTCGCCGTCGATCACGGGGGTGAGGCTTTCGAGGGGGTTGTTGGTCTCGAAGCGGGCGAGGATTTCGTCTTCGTCGTCCTCTCCGGGATAGCCGATTTCGAGGCGGAGGAGGAAGCGGTCGAGCTGGGCTTCGGGGAGCGGGAAGGTTCCTTCGAGTTCGACGGGGTTCTGGGTGGCGAGCACGAGGAAGGGGCGCGGGAGCCGGGTGGTGACGCCTTCGACGGTGAGCTGGCGCTCTTCCATAGCCTCGAGGAGGGCGGCCTGGGTGCGGGGGGTGGCGCGGTTGATCTCGTCGGCGAGGACGACCTGGGCGACGAGCGGGCCTTCGCGGAAGGCGAATTCGCCGAGCTTCTGGTTGTAGAAGTTGATGCCCGTGATGTCGGCGGGCATGAGGTCGGGCGTGAACTGGATGCGGCGGAAGCTGCAGCCGAGGGAGCGGGCGATGGCGCGGGCGAGGGTCGTCTTGCCGGTGCCGGGGACATCTTCGAGGAGGATGTGGCCTTCGCAAAGGAGGGCGACGAGGGCGAGGCGGACGATGTCGCTCTTGCCGACGATGACGCGTTCGATGTTCGCCTGCATGCGATCGGCGGTGGCGCGAATGGCCTCGACATCGGCGGGCGAAAGCCGGTTGGTGGCGGGTGCGGTCACGCGGGTGCGTCCTCCTGAGGCCGAAAATGCTACGCGAGTGCGGTATCGCGCGCGAACCGGCCCGGGAGGGTACGAACCAGGGGCCCGGCCGGATTACGCCATGTCGGCGACTTCCAGCTCTTCGCGGACTTCGAGGACGCCGGGCACGCGGGCGGCGACTTCCTCGGCGTTCTCGGCGTCGGCGATGTCCTGGACCGTGCCACGGAGGCGGGCGACGCCGCGGTAGACGGCGACATCGATCGTGAGCGCGGTGGTGGCGGCATCTTCGCGGAGTTCGCGGCGGATGGCGTCGGCGATTGCTTCGTCGCCGAGGGTGCCATCGGACGAGCGTTCGACTTCGAGGGAATCCATGGAGCTGAGCTGGAGGCCGCCGATGACTTCGCGCGAGGTGCCGACGGGGTCGGTCGGGGGGACGAAGACGGCATCGCCTTCGGAGACGAGGTCGTCGTCGATGGCGGAGGTGGGACCGGAGGCGGACCAGCCGTCGGTGAGGTTGGTATCGCGATCCTGGCTGGCGAAGTCGCCGGCTTCGAGGGAGAGCTCGGTGAAGCCAGGGGAGCCGCCGGGGCCGCCCTGGAGGTCCTGGTCGCTGATGACGAGGCCGCCAATCTCGCCGGCGAGCACGTCGTTCACCTCGACGTTGTCCTCGACATCGAGGGCGCCGGCGGCATCGCGAGCGAGGTCGAGGATGGCGTCGCGCTCTTCTTCGTGAGAGACGAGGGCGGTGACGACGAGGCGTTGGCCGTCGCGTTCGAGGGTGACGGGCACGCCCACGGTGTCGGTGATGGCGCGTTCGAGTTCGGCGATGGTGGCCACGGGGTATCCCTCCGGGTGCACGCGGGCAGGGTTCGCCCCAAGGGTCGCGCGGTGAAGGGCGCGGGCGAATAACAGGGAGCGGGCAGTCCGTTGAGGGGCTATGCGATGCCGAGGCGGCGGTCGTTTTCGCGCCAGGCGATGTCGTTCAGGAGCATGAGACCGCCGGAGACGAGCGAGTGGCCGCCGAGGAGGATGGGCCGGGGAGCATCGAGGACGGCCTCGGTGAGCTTGCGGAGGAATTCGTCGTGGATGCCGGCGGGCTGCATGAGGTCGCTGCGGAAGCGGTCCTCGCGGGAGGGCTGGATGCCCAGGTGGGCTTCGAGGACGCGGGTATCGAGCACAACGGCGTCACCGAGTTCGCAGAGGCGGGCGACGAAGCGGCGTACGCCGACCTCTTCGAGGAGGAAGCCGAGGACGGACCGCGGGCGGTAGCCGGGGGGTGCGGTGGCAAGGCCGCGCTCTTCGCTGAGCATGCGCTTGCGGCAGGCGGATTCGCGTTCGAGGTGCTGCCAGGTGACGGCGCCGACGCGGCCGGCGATGACGAGCTCGGCCTCGCGGTCGCAGAGGATGCGCATGACGGCGCGGTAGGGTGCGAGGGGGAGTTCGGCGCGGGGGAGGGCGGCGGCGAGGGCGGGGGAGAGGGTCTCATCGAGGGCGAGGACGGCGAGGTCGGCGGGGGTATCGAGGTCGAACTGGGTGGCGGTGGTGCGAGGGAGGATGACGGAGGCGAGGCCGGCGTTATCGCGAAGTCGGCGGGGAAGGAAGTTGTCGCGAGGGAGGTCGCCGGCGCGTTCGATGGCTTCGCCGGGGGTGAAGGCGGTGAAATCGGCGGAGTAGAAGTTGTTGGTGACGAAGCGGGCATCGCGGGATTCAAGCTGTTCGACCACGAGGGCGAGTTCGGAGACGCCAAGGAGGGGGACGCTGCCCGAGCCCATGACGGCCGGCTTGGTGAGGCCGTAACGGGCGATGACGCCGCGCAGGCGGGGGCCGAAGGCGAACGGTTCGCCGGGGGTGTCGGGGTCGCTGAGGCCGCCGTGGGGGACGGGGTCGAAGGCACGGGGGGAATCGGTGGCGATGATGACGGCTTCGAAACCGGCTGCGATGGCGGAGACGGCGGTATCGCGCGCGGCGGCGATGCGGGCGGCGGCGAGCGTGCGTTCGGCCGGGCCATCGCCGGTGCCGCCGTGGAGCATGACGAGCACGGGGCGCGCGTAGGGCATGCGGAAAGCGTAGCCCAGCGGCGATTTCCGCGCCGGTGGCGGGGGCTGTAGGGTACGGCGAAACGAGGAGGTGCCCGGGTGAGCGACATCGACGCGCGGCGGAGGAAGGCGAAGGAGCGGATCGATGCGATCAGCGCCGACCTGCGGCAGGTGAGCCTGAGCATCCACGAGAACCCGGAGACGAACTGGCAGGAGCACCACGCGCACAAGGTGCTCACGGGGTACCTCGAAGCAGAGGGCTTCCATGTCGAGCGCGGGGCGTTCGGGATGGAGACGGCGTTCCGGGCGGTGGCGGGGCAGGGCGGCCCGGTGATCGCGGTGATGTGCGAATACGATGCGCTGCCGGGCATCGGGCATGCGTGCGGGCACAACCTGATCGCGATCTCGGGGCTGGCTGCGGCGGCGGGCATGCTCGCGGGGCTTGAGCCGGGCGAGGGGACGGTGGTGGTGCTGGGGAGCCCGGCGGAGGAGGGCGGCCACGGGAAGGTCTACCTGGTGGAGCGCGGCGCCTTCGAGGGTGTCGATGCGGCGATGATGCTGCACCCGGGGCCGGGCGATAACGCGTGGGCGAACGTGGTGGCCATTCACGAGGTGAAGCTGGAATACCGCGGCCGGAACGCGCACGCGGCGGCGGCGCCCTGGGAGGGGGTGAACGCGCTCGATGCGGTGGTGATGGCGTTCAATGGCGTGAACGCGCTTCGCCAGCAGATCAAGCCGACGGACAAGGTGCACGGTGTGATCACGCACGGGGGGCTTCGGCCGAACATCATCCCGGACTTCACTTCGGCGGATTTCTATGTGCGGGCGCGGAACATGGCCGAACTGGAGGTGCTGAAGGAGCGGGTGGTGGGCTGCTTCGAAGGGGCGGCGATGGCAACGGGCTGTTCGCTCACGCTGGCGTGGGAACCCCGGGCGACGAGCGACATGCTGAACAACGACATCATGGCGGGGGCGTACGCGGAGCACATGATGACGCTCGGGGTGCGGACGCCTTCGAAGGAGCGGGGGATGCGGTACCCGGCGGGGAGCACGGACATGGGCAACGTGAGCTACGCGCTGCCGGCCATCCACCCGCACTTCGGCATCCCCACGCCTTCGGGGAACCACACGCCGGGCTTCACGGCGGCGGCGGCGACACCGGAGGCACATGAGAACACGCTCCGGGCGGCGAAGGGGATGGCGCTGACGGGTCTCGACCTGTTCCTGCGGGAAGGGGTGCTGGAATCGGCGGTGAAGGAGTTCCGGGAGCGGCGGGGGAAGTAGCGGGCCCCGGATGCGGGCATGAACGGGAACGAAACGGGCCACCCTCGCGGGTGGCCCGTCCTGTGTGCGCGGGGGTGAGGGCTACTCGTCCTCGTCCGTCTCGCCGCCGCCGATGATGATGTCGTCGTCGTCGAGGTTGCCGCCGATCTGCTCGTCGTCGTCGTCGAGGAGTTCGATGACGCGGCGCTGGGCGATGCCGCCGGTGAAGCCGCCGGCTTCTTTTTCGGCGAGCATGCGCTCGAGCTCTTCTTCCTCTTCGAGGAGGAGGGACTCGGGCAGGTCGAGTTCGGCCATGTGCTCGCGGCGCGGGACTTCGATTTCGGAGCGCGCCGGGATGAGCTTGCCGATGATGACGTTCTCCTTGAGGCCGACGAGCCGGTCGATGGTGCCATCGATGGCGGCGTTGGTGAGGACGCGGGTCGTCTCCTGGAAGGAGGCGGCGGCGAGCCACGAGTCGGTGTTGAGGGAGGCCTTGGTGACGCCGAGGAGGACGGGCTGGGCGGTCGCGGGTTCGCCGCCCTCGGCGATGATGGCGTTGTTCTTCTCTTCGAACTCGCGGCGATCGACGAGGTCGGTGGGGAGGAAGCCGGTATCGCCGGGATGGTCCACCTTCACGCGGCGGAGCATCTGGCGGGTGATCACTTCGATGTGCTTGTCGTTGATGTTCACGCCCTGGGACTTATAGACCTTCTGGACTTCATCGACCATGTACTCGCGCACGAGGTCGCGGCCCTGGATCTGGAGGACGTGCTGGGGGTTGCGGGCGCCTTCGGTGAGCTGGCGGCCGGCGGTGATGTATTCGCCCTGCTCGACCATGAGGCGGGCAGCGGCGGGGATCTGGTATTCGCGCTCTTCGCGCTCTTCGTAGATGACGGTGAGGCGGTCGGCCTTGACGCGGACGGTGCCGGAGATGCGGGAGACGACCTGGTTGGTGAGGGCCATCTCCTGGCCATCGGTGGCGGCGGAGGCCGCGAGGAGGGCGCCGGCAACGACGTGGTCGCCGTCCTTGACGCGCACTTCGGCGCCGCCGGGGAGGGGATACTCCTCGACGAGGCTATCGGTGTTGCTGACGCGGACGAGGCGGCGCTCGTTCTCCTGGACGACGTCCACGATGCCATCGATTTCGCTGATCATGGCCTCGCCCTTGGGGGCGCGGGCCTCGAAGAGCTCTTCGACGCGGGGGAGGCCGCTGGTGATGTCGGCCGCGGAGGCGACGCCACCGGTGTGGAAGGTACGCATGGTGAGCTGGGTGCCCGGCTCGCCGATGGACTGGGCGGCGATGATGCCGACGGCGGTGCGGAGCTTGACGAGCCCGCCGCGGCCGAGGTCACGGCCATAGCAGTAGGCGCAGATGCCGCGCTCGGCTTCGCAGGACATGGGGGTGCGAACGAAGACGCGGCTGATGCCGAGCTCATCGACGCGGGTGGCGACGTCTTCGTCGATCTCCTGGCCGCGTTCGCAGACGATTTCGCCGGTGTCGTCGTCGACGACATCGAGCTGGGCGTAGCGGCCGAGGATGCGGTCGCGGAGGGATTCGAGGGATTCGCCGCCGCGGTCTCGTTCGATCCAGAGGCCGCCGGTGGTGCCGCAGTCCTGTTCGAGGATGATGACGTCCTGGGCGACGTCGATGAGGCGGCGCGTCAGGTAGCCGGAGTCGGCCGTGCGGAGGGCGGTGTCGGCGAGGCCCTTGCGGGCGCCGTGGGTGGAGATGAAGTATTCGAGAACGGTGAGGCCTTCGCGGAAGGAGCCGCGAATGGGGAGTTCGATGACCTTGCCGTTGGGGTCGGCCATGAGGCCGCGCATGCCGGCCATCTGGCGAATCTGGGTAATGTTGCCCTTGGTGCCCGAGCTGGCCATGTAGTTGAGGGAGCCGTACTCGGGCATGCGCACCTTGATGGCGTTCTCAATCTGCTTGGTGGTCTCGGACCAGATATCGACGGTGCCCTGGTAGCGCTCGTCTTCGGTGATGAGGCCCATCTGGAACTGGTCGAGCAGCTCATCGACGCGCTTGTCGGCTTCTTTGAGGAGCTCGGGCTTGTTGCGGGGCACCTGGATTTCGTGCACGGCGATGGTGATGCCGCTGCGGGTGGCGTAGTGGAAGCCGGTGTTCTTGATGCGGTCGACGATTTCGGCGGTGCGCTCGCCGCCAAGTTCGCGCCAGCAGAGGGCGACGACTTCGCGAAGGTGCGGGCGGTCCATGCCGTCGTTCTGGAAGGGGAGTTCTTCGGGACCGACGTCGTTGAAGATGATGCGGCCGACGGTGGTTTCGAAGAGGCGCGCGCGGGGGTTCCCGCGGGCGTCGAGTTCGGGGAAGTCGGTGCGGCCACTGGCGGTGATGGGGCGTTCGGTGCGAACGCGGATGGGGGCGCGGAGTTCGACGACGCCAAGGTCGAAGGCGAGCTTGGCTTCTTCGAAGGAGCCGAAGATGCCCTGTTCGGGCTGGCCGGCGCTGGCGGGCTGGTAGCGCCCGCGGCCGTTCGGGTCCATGTCGGTCATGTAGAAGCAGCCGAGCACCATGTCGAGCGAGGGCGCGACGATGGGGTTGCCGCTGGCGGGCGAGAGCAGATTCCGCGTGGAGAGCAGGATCTGGCGCGCTTCGGCGACGGCTTCGCGGCTGAGGGGTACGTGCACGGCCATCTGGTCGCCGTCGAAGTCGGCGTTGAAGGCGGAGCAGACGAGGGGATGGAGCTGAATGGCGGAGCCATCGATGAGCACGGGCTGGAAGGCCTGGATGCCCAGGCGGTGGAGCGTGGGGGCGCGGTTGAGGAGGACCGGCCGGTCGCGGATGACTTCATCGAGGACGTCCCAGACCTGGGGGTGGGCCTTTTCGACGAGCCGCTTGGCGCTCTTGATGTTGTGGGCGAGGCCCTTGGCGACCAGGGAGTGCATGACGAAGGGCTTGAAGAGCTCGAGGGCCATGCGCGTGGGGAGGCCGCACTGGTTGAGGCGCAGTTCGGGGCCGACGACGATGACGGAGCGGCCGGAGTAATCGACGCGCTTGCCGAGGAGGTTCTGGCGGAAGCGGCCCTGCTTGCCCTTGAGCATGTCGCTGAGGGA
>JADZEI010000005.1 GCA_020850615.1 Dehalococcoidia bacterium
AGACCGACCCCTACGACTATCTGGTGGATGTTCTGCAGCGCGTCGGTCAGCACCCGGCCAGCCAGGTCCACGAACTCACGCCGCGGCTGTGGAAGACTCTCTTCGCCGCCAATCCCCTGCGATCGGCTGTTCACAGCCAGCCAGGCTAGGCAAGAACGCCGGATGGTTACCGGTTACGATGAACCGGAGCGAGAAGTCAGCCAAGGCCGTAGTAGCCGCAGGTGGGCGAAGGGGCGAACGAGAAGGACAGCGACGGGCCGAGCCGCTTGGTCGGGGAAGGCGTCAGATGCCGGGGCAACCCGGGGGCACGGTGGTCGGGCACGGTGAAGCTGCGTCGAAAGCGGTGCACGACGAATCCCGGCTGGCGCGGAACGAGACCACGGGCTGAAAGGCAAAGGGGCCAGGCTCGAATTAAATCCTGCTGTCATTACGGAGCGCTGCTCCAGACGACACAACGCCCGCGGTAGCGGGCGTTGTGTCGTGTAGGGGGGGCTGCTTAGAGCATTTTCGGTTCAAGTGTTGACACTTTCTTCTGGGGATCGCCCTATCACCGCAAGTGAAGGTGTCTACATTTGCGACGAAAATGCTCTAGCCGCTACTTCTCTTTGGGGTGGACGAATCCGATGGGTTGGCGTGCTGCTGCTGGCGGCGGGGCCATGAGTTGCCGAATGGCGCCGAGGATCTCGACGATGGTTTCGTCCTGGGCGTCGATACGTTGCTCCAGTTCGGAGAGCTTGCCGGCGAGAGCCTTGTGGGTGCATGCACCTGCCCGCATCGGCGGGCACACGACGCTCCCCTCGCCCACGGTTCGCCCTACAGGGCGCGAACCGGCTCGCCCGGCGCGGCATCCGGGCAGCCGGATGCGGACGCGGCCCCGGCGCTACTTCGCCCGCCACCCGCCGTCGACGACGAGCGTGTGGCCGCTGATGTAACCCGCTTCGTCGGACGCGAGGTAGCACACGGCCGAGGCGATCTCCTCCACCGTGCCGCGCCGGCACGCCGGCACCAGCGCGCGCAACTGGTCTTCGTTCACCGTGACGCCGCGGCGGCTCATGTCCGGCACGCCCGGGCCGAGGATCGACTGCGAGTTCGGCCGCAGCTCGGTGGGCACCGAGCCGGGGCAGACGCAGTTCACCGTGATGCCGCGATGCGAATACGCCACGGCCATCTGCCGCGTGAGACCGACGATGCCGTGCTTCGCGGCGATGTACGCCGCGCCGCCGCCGGTCCCGCCGAGCCCGGCCACCGAGGCCATGTTCACGATGCGGCCGCGGCCGCGCGGGAGCATCTCGGCGAGCGCGCGCTTCGAGCACAGGAACACGCCGGTGAGATCGATGTCGATCACGCGCCGCCACGTGGCCTCGTCGACCTCGTCGACGTTGAAGTAGCCGTCGAGGATGCCGGCGTTGTTGACCATGATCTCGAGCGGGCCGAACGCGTGCACGGCGGCCGTGACCGCCGCATCGACGTCCGCGGACCTGCTCACGTCGGCACGGAAGGCGGCCGCCGCACCGCCGGCCTCGCGGATCTCTCCGACCGTCCGCTCGGCCGCGGTCATGTCCAGATCGAGCACGCCCACGCGCGCGCCGCGTGCTGCCAACGCGCGCGCAGCGGCGCGGCCGATCCCGGAACCTGCGCCGGTGACGATCGCCAGTCGGTCCTTCATCCGTCTCCTCCCCGGTGGTGCATCGATGCGGCGAGCGCTCGCCGCGGGCAACGGCGCCGTCGGACGGGCCCGCCCCGTCGAACGCGCTCGTGCTTGCGGGCGGCGCGACACGCCCCGTGCTGCGCCTCACGATAAGCGGGCGACGCGGAGAAGTAAAGGCGACGGCCGAAGCGGGCGACGCCTCGCGGGTCAGGCCCCGCGGACCTTGCGCATCGTCGCGAGCGCACGTCGCAGTCGTGTGCCCGCCGATGCGGGCGGGTTCCTGTGGCGTCTCCTCCCTCACCCCCAACCCCTCTCCCGGCGGGAGAGGGGAGCGTCGTGTGCCCGCTGATGCGGGCAGGTTCCTGGGGAGGTGCCTCCTCCCTCACCCCCCCGCCCCTCTCCCGATGGGAGAGGGGAGCGTCGTGTGCCCGCTGATGCGGGCAGGTTCCTACGGTCCATTGTCGCCCCGCACGCGGCCTCCGGCTTGATCCGGATCAACCGTCCGCGGCCGTCCCAAAGCGAAGGGGCCGGCCCCCCGCAGGGAACCGGCCCCTTCGCATGCCAGGCCTGGCGCCGGACCGTTGCGGCCGGCGCCGTCGTCCTACGCAGCGCCCCAGGGCTTGATGGCCTGCTTCAGCTTCTCGTAGCCCTCGAGGTAGCGCGGGCGCTTGCCGCCGTAGATCTGGTCGAAGACCGCGAGCTGGTCGTCGAGCCAGCGGGCGAGCTTCGCGTTGCCGGGGTTGGCGGCCTTGTAGGCGTCGTTGATCAGCACGAAGTGGATGCGCGGATCGTACGGCTGCTTCTCGCCGCCGACGGTCTCGTCGCCGTCGAGCAGGCGCAGCAGCATGGCGTCGGCGGAACCGAGCG
>JADZEI010000006.1 GCA_020850615.1 Dehalococcoidia bacterium
CGCGCGCCTGGTTGCCTGCATACGTACCCGCCGCTGCTACGACCCCGACCTCTGGCAATGCCGGAAGGCCGCCTCTGCCGCTTGACGGACAACCACAGATGTCCTATTGGTCGCGCCACCGATGGGCGCGCGACCGATGCGGGGCGGTCGGCGCGTGTTGCGGGCTGGCGCGGGACGGGCGTGCCGGGGCGCGGCCGAGCGCTCCCTATTGGTCGCGCCACTGATGGGCGCGCCACCGATGCGGGGTGGGCGGGTTAGTTGTTGAGGGTGCCGCCGCCGACGTTGCTGGGGAGGGTGAGGTCTTCGAAGCAGGCGTCGAGGCCGCGGTTCTGGCCGAGGTTGAAGGCGTCGATCCGCTGGCCGGGGGTGCCGTGCGCCTGCGGGTCGAAGAACTCCGTGCCGTCGGGGTCGCCGACCTGGAAGAGGGTGAGGATGGCCTCGTCCTTGTCGCCTTCTTCGAGGATGCGGTCGGCCGCGTCGAGGGTCCAGACGCCGGCGAAGCAGTCGGCCTGGAGCTCGATCTCGATGGAGTAGAGGTCCGGGTCATCGAGGATGCCGAGGTTGCCCTGGACCAGGTGGCCCCATTCATGCGCGACCACGAAGGCGACGGCGAAGTCGCCGCGGTTCTCGAGCAGGCTCTCCATGAACGGGAGGTGCATGTAGATCGAGTGGTCCAGGGGGCAGTAGAAGGCGTTCTCGGGGCTCAACTCGCCGCAGGCAGAGTCGCCGCCGTCGTCGCCGTAGGTGACGAAGTCGACGGGCATTTCGTAGGCCACGCCGTTCTCGTCGAAGATGTTCTGCCAGTAGGCGTTGATGTCGTCGTAGCTGAAGAGGAGCAGGTCGTCGATGGTGTCGGGGCAGCCGTCGACTTCGCCGGACCACTGGCCGAGGTCCTCGTCGTCGGGGCACTCGTCGTCGCGGTCGACGATGCCGTCGCCGTCGCTGTCCTTCGTGCGGGAGGCACGCGTCGGCGTGGGGTCTTCGTCCTCGTCTTCGTCGTCGTCCTTGTTGCGGTCCGACTGCGAGCTGCGCTCGTCGTCGTCATCGCCACTGCCGCCGCCACACGCAGCTGCGGTGAGCGCGAAGACGCCGAGGAGCGCGAGGAGTGCCAGCAGCAGAGACGCCCTGTGGCGCAGCGAGAGCGAGTCGAACATCCCATCACCATCGGCCCCGGATGGGCCTGACGGGATAGTAATGCGGCCTTCCCTATGGACACATGAAGCGGGTCACACGCCCATAACGCAGGGGCAGAACCCTACTTCTTCTCGGCG
Source organism: Dehalococcoidia bacterium (assembly GCA_020850615.1). Lineage (GTDB taxonomy): Bacteria > Chloroflexota > Dehalococcoidia > Tepidiformales > Tepidiformaceae > JADZEI01. Next base: position 1,272 of record JADZEI010000006.1, read on the forward strand.
ACCGCCGTGGACTTCTTCACCTGGGCCTGCTGCTTCTGCTTGGAGGTCTTGGCGGTGTTTTTGGGGCTCTTGTCACCCATGGCGGTTCTCCTATAGCTGGTATAGAGGCTCGATACTAGCGGCACCGGGCGGGCTTGAGAACCCCGTGGGGCGGAGCGTGCTTAACCGTCCTTCCGCTGCCGGGCGAGCTGGCGGGCAAGCACCAGGTAGTCGCGGTCGCTGTGGGTGACGTGGGCGGGGACCATCGCCTCGGCGAGCGCGTTCGTCGTGGACTTCGTGAGGGCGAGGGACATGGGGTCCTTGGCGAGGAGCTTCGCGGCGAGGGCGCGGGCCGCGGGAAGGAGCTCGGCGTCCGGGGTCACGTGGTTCACGAAGCCCCAGCGCAGGGCGTCGACCGCGGTGAATCGGTCGCAGGTCATCACGAGTTCCTTGGTGCGGGCGGGGCCCAGCTCGCGCATGAGCCGCGGGAGGGCGTTCCAGGTGAGCGGGATGTCGAGGTCGACCTCCGGGATCGAGAACCAGGCCGACTCGGCGGCGAGGCGGATATCCATGCAGGCGAGGAAGACGACGGCGCCGCCGATCGTGAGGCCGTTGACCGCACCAATCGTCACCTGGTCGAGGGCCTCGATGGCGGCGGCGGTGCGGTTGCCCATGCTGGCGTTGATGCGCTCGGCGAGGGGGTCACGGGTGGCGCTGCCGGACGGCGCGTCGGGAGCGGCGTCGCCGGTTCCCTGGCCGAGGTCTGCGCCGGCGGAGAAGGCGCGGCCGGCGCCGGTGAAGATGACGACCCGGGACTCGGCGTCGTCCTGGAGGTAGCGGCAGAGCGCCTGGAGGTCGCTGTGGACGGCGCCGCTGATGGCGTTGAGCTTCTCGGGGCGGTTGAGCGTGACGGTGACGAGACCGGGCAGATCGGGGTCGCGTTGGACGAGCAGGGTATCCATGGCGCGCATCAGAGCGGCTGCGGCTTCGAGCGTCAACCGGCCACTTGAGCCCCATTTTCGGGGCCACGCGGTGGAGGCCCGGGGCAGGGGCGGCGAAGACGTGACCGTGGCCGCGCGGACGGGTTGACGGTCCGTGGAGAAGGGCGCGCCTGAACCTTGGCGCTCTGTGGCGGCGAATGGGGAGCGCCGTCTTCAACAGTAACCCGGGCAGCGCCCCACTGCCTGTCCGACGGGACGACACCTATGAGCACGATCATCGAGTTTCCCGCCCGCACCTACCCGGCGACGGCGCACGGCGAACCGGAAGCGCACCCGCTGCCGGAGATCGAGCGCGAGGCGCTGGCGCGGATCGCCCGGGACCTCGACCTCCTGGAGCCGGCTGCGCGGCGGCCGCTGGCGGCGCTGCTCGCGGCGATCGACGAGACGGGCGAAATCCGGGCGATGCGGCGCGCGCGGGCGGCCGCGGCCTACGAACGCACGGCGCGGCCGGCGAACGGCGCGAGCTGGCGGCTTCGGAACCGGCTGAGCTCGTCGTGGCTGCCAACGATGTCCGCGGCGAGCTGACAATCGCAACCGGCTGAAACGGCGAGAGGCACCCGGTTGGGTGCCTCTCGTTTTGTGTGTGCCGAAGGCGGCGTCAGTGGGCGCCGGCCATCTCCGGGGCATCGAAGAACGTCTTCTGGACCTCCGCCGGGATGGGCAGGTTCATGACGTGGGCGCGCTGGAGCTGCTCCCAATAGTAGCGGTAGGTCGCGCGGTCGTGGAGGTTGCCGTCGTGCTGGATCGGGCCCCAGTCGGCGGCATAGGCCTTGAGCAGGATCGCCTCGGCTTCCTCGATCTCGGGCATCGCGGGCGCCATGGCGCGCGTGATGGGCTCGATCTGGGCCGGGTAGATGGACCACTGGCGGAGGAAGCCGAACTCCTCGCGGGCGCGGAGGGCGTCCTTGTAGATGAAGTCGGTGTCCTTGAGCTCGAGCGTGACGTTGTGGGCGGGCACGACGCCGTTCGCGAGCGCGGCGGCCACGGTCTCGGCCTTCGCGCGGTGGATGAGCGCGTGGTCGAACTGGCCGGGCGACTTCATGTGGGCGCTGGTGATGGCGCCGTGGTGCGCGCTGACGAAGTCCATCAGGCCGAAGTCGAGCACCTGGACGTTCGGGAGCTCGGCGATCTGCCAGACCTCGCGGAGGGCGCCGTGGGTCTCGATGAGGGCGTGGATCGGGATTTCGCGCTTGATGCCGGCCTTCGCGGTGGCGTTGCGGATGTAGTCGATCATCTCGGCGAGCTTCGCGGCCTTCGTGGACTTGGGGACCGTGATGTAGGCGACGCGTTCGCCGGCGCCGGGGACGATGATGTCGACGTCGTCCTTCCAGTGCTCGTGGGTGTAGTCGTGGATGCGGACGCCGGCCATGTTGAAGTGGTTGCCGGCGCTGTTCTGCTGGCGGACGACCATCTCGGCGTGCTCTTTTTCGCGGCCGGTGGGGGCGCCATCCTCGCAGTCCATGGTGATATCGAAGACGCCGCCCATCTTCTGCTGGAGCTCGAAGGCCTTGGCGATGCGCTCCTCGGTGCCGGCGAAGTGCTCGCAGGTCGGGATGATGGGAAACGGCTTCTCGCCCTCGAAGAGGGCCTCATTCGGATGACGCGGCATGGTATGTCCCCAGGGAAAAAGTGCGTGGGGGACAGTATGGCACGGGTGCCCCGGTTCGTCGCTTAGCTTGCGTGTGGGCCCGCCGCCGCGTATCCATCCGGTCGTGATTCAGTCGTTCGGCGATCGTGCAACTGAAGACATCTACCATGCCCGGACGTCAATCGAGACGCGCCGCCTGCCTCCCGAGCTCGTCCGTGCAGCGAGGAGGAGGCTCGACATGCTGTTGGCGGCGAAGCATGTGCGTGACCTGGCTGCGCCGCCGGGCAACCGCCTCGAGGCACTTCGCGGTGACCTGGCGGGGTACTGGAGTATCCGGGTCAACCAGCAGTGGCGGCTCGTCTTCCGTTGGATGGAGGATGGGGCTCACGACGTTCGCCTGATGGATTACCATTAGCTCATGCCCACGCACCTTCCTGAGAACCGGATCCCGACGCACCCGGGCGAGATCCTCGGCGAGGAGTTCCTGATCCCTCTCGGGAAGACGCCCGCGGACCTCGCACGGCATATCGGCGTCAATGTCGCGGCGATCGAGGACCTGATCGCGGGGCGGAGCGGCATGACGGCCGCGCTCGCCTGGGGGCTGTCGATGGCGTTCGACACATCGCCCGAGTTCTGGCTGAACCTGCAGGCCGCACACGACCTCGCCGCGACACGGCCGACGAGCTCCATCGGACTCCTGGCGGTCTAGTCGCGGCTTATACCGCTCGCGTGGGTTATCATTTCGGGCGGAGGCGCTGCCTGTGGCCCGCGATGCCGTCCTCGAGGTGCTGTATTACGTCGACGAGGCGTTCGATAGCCTCGGCCACCTCGCCACCGGCGCCAACCACTCGCTCCTCGGGAACGTCCGGAGCGTGCCGGACGACGCGTGGGCGGCGGTGCCCCCCGGCGGGGAGCGGTCGATCTGCGACATCGTCCTGCACGTGGGCGGCGCGAAGCTGATGTACGACGACCACGCCTTCGGGGCGGGGGAGCTGACGTGGGATTCGGGGCTGGTGAACCCGTGGGCAGGCGGCGGCGCCCGGCGGGAGCACGTGCTCGAATGGCTGACGGCGGCGCACCAGCGGCTGCGCGGCCACATCGCGGCGCTGACCGACATGCAACTGGCGGAACGGCGGAAGGCGCACTGGGGCGAATCGCTGCCGGCGCGCTGGCTCATCTCGGCGGTCATCCAGCACGACCTCTATCACGCGGGCGAGATCAACCACATCCGGGGCGTCCTCACCGGTTCGGACGGCTGGGCCGAGCGCTGAGCCGAAGCGCCGAGCCGCGCGGAGCGGTACCCTACGCCGGATGACGCCGAACGAACGCGTACGGGCAGCCCTGGAGGCACTCGGGCTGCCGGCGGCGATTACCAGCTACGACGGGAGCACCCACACGGCGGCCGATGCGGCGGCGCCGGTTGGCTGCGAGCCCGGCCAGATCGTGAAGTCGCTGTTCTTCGTGGCCGAAGGGCGGCCGACGCTCGCGCTCGTGGCCGGCGACCGGCAGGTCGACACGGCGAAGCTGGCCGAGATCGTGGGTGTGGGGCGCAAGAAGCTGAAGATGGGCACGCCGGAGGAGGTCATCGCGCAGACGGGGTTCCCGGTCGGGGGCGTGCCGCCGGTGGGGCTGGCCCGGGCGGCGGACGTGGTGGTGGACGAATCGCTCCGGCGGTTCCGCGTGGTCTGGGCTTCGGCCGGGACGGACACAACCGTATTCGAAGCGGATACGCTGGCACTGGTGCAGGCGGTGAACGGACAGTGGGCAGGGATTACCCGGGACGCGAGCTGACGGCCGGCCAGGGCGGCGTGCTTGGGATCGCGCTCCCGCCGCTGCTCGTCGCCATGCGCCCATTCCAGTGGCCGAAGAACGGGCTGGTGTTCGCCGCGTTCATCTTCAGCGCGGGCGACGCGTGGTCGCCATCGTCGCCGGAGGAGTGGTGGCCGAAGCTGTGGCGGACGGCGGCGCTGTTTGGGCTCTGGTGCCTGGCCGCGAGCGCGGTCTACCTGCTGAACGACATCCGCGACCGCGCGGCCGACCAGGTGCACCCGCGCAAACGGCACCGGCCGATCGCCAGCGGCGCCGTCTCGGTGCGCTCAGCCCGGACGACGGCGATGGTGTTGATCGCAGTCGCGCTGCCGCTGGGGTTCCTGCTGCACGTGGTCACGGGCGCGATCCTGGCGGGCTACACGGTGGTGATGATCCTCTACTCGTTCGGGCTCAAGGAAGTGCCGATCATCGACGTGCTGATCCTGGTCGGCGGGGTGATCGCGCGGGCGGTGGCGGGGGGCGCGGCGATCGATGTCGACATCAGCCCATGGCTGTACGTCTGCAGCGGCTTCGGCGCGTTCTTCCTGGCGATCAGCAAGCGCTGGGCGGAGTACCGGCAGCTGGGCCCCGAGGCAGCGCTCCACCGGCCGGCGCTGGCACAGTACCAGGGCGAGGCGCTGGGCCAGCTGCTCACGATCAGCGCCGCGACGGCGATCCTCGCGTACGCGCTCTACAGCATCGAATCGGTGAACGTGCCGCGAAACGGGAGCATGGCGCTGACCGTGCCCTTCGCCGCGTTCGGGGTGTTCCGCTACCTGCTGCTGCTGAACGGCAACCGGCGGGACGACGCGCCGGACCAGATCGTGTTCACGGATCCGCAGATCGTGCTCGCGGTCATCGGCTTCGTGGTGACGGCGATGGTGGTGATGGTGGTCAACCGGTAGGGCGCGGCCGCGCGGGCCAGGTACGCAAACGAGGCCCCGCTGGTGCGGGGCCTCGCCGGTGGTTCAGTGGTGGACCGGGCGGCGAAAGAGCTCGTCCGGGGGCGGTACCTCGGCGGCCGGGTCGGCCGGGGGCGGTGCGCCGGCACCAGCGCGGTACCAGAGCGGCGATGCGTGCCGGTTCGGGCCAGCGGCGCTGCGGCTCACCACGGAGGCGAGGGGCGGCGCGGGGCTCGCGGGACGGCGGACGATTCCCCCGGGCTTCGCAGCCGACGGGCGGGCAGCGGGGCGGCGCTTGCGGTCGCGCTGGGCGAGCCACTTGCGTGTGCCCTCGTAGGCGTTGCCCACCAGGAGCGCCGCGGGCAGGAAGTACACCCACCCGAAGAGCTGGAACACCGCGAACGCGGCGGCGGCGACGATGAAGGCGTAGGCCGCCTGGTCGCGGAACTTCACCGGGCAGGTGGGCGGGTCGTCGGCCATGAAGAACACGAAGAACAGGACGGCGTGGATGTCTGGCGCGCGGAAGATCTCGGCGACCTGCGCGCCTTCGCCGTTCAGGCTGGCGAGCGTGAAGAGCGAGAAGTACGTGCCGAGGAACGTGAGCACGAGCGGCCACTTGTTGATCCGGTCGGCGATGTAGGCGCCGGCGACGATGAGGACGGCGACGCCGAGCCATTCGTACTCCGGCAGGGCGCCCCACCAGCTCTGGATGCTGTCGAACAGCACCGAGACGACGACGATGGCGAGCGCCGCCGGGTTGAACACGTTCGCGAGGCGCGTGCGGAAGAGGTGCTTGCTCGCGAGGGCGATGACCGTGGCGGCGACGGGGATGATGACGTCCTCGTAGGGGCTGAGGACCATCGCGATGATGAGCGCGGTGAGGATGCCACCGTCCGGGAAGGCCCAGGTGTGGCGGTGGAGCCGCGCGACCGTGACATCGACGATGGCGGCGGCGGCGACGGCGCCGATAAGCCCGGGGAGTACCTGCGCCGCGCCTTCGGACGGGATAGCGAGCGCGAGGATGCCCGCGAAGATGAGGAGGAGCTGGCCCTTGGGCGCGCGGACCAGCTTCTTCAGGCTGCGCAGCGGCGACGGTGCGGGGCGGGCGGCGATGGCGGTCATTTCTGGTACCTCTTGAAGCCGCGGGTTTCGAAGCGTTCGCCCGCGGGCGTGACGAGCATGCCCTCCACGCCGGCGCGCTCGACCAGGGCGAGTCCCTCGCCCGGCCCCAGGACGAACGCGGCCGTCGCGAGCGCGTCGGCGAGCATGGCGGTGGGCGCGACCACGGTGACGGAGGCCAGGGCGGTCGCGCTCTCGCCACTTGCGGGGCGGAGGATGTGGTGGCCGCCGGCGGCGGTCCGCTCGTAGTCGCCGGAGGTGCAGACGGCGCCATCGGCGATGTCGAGGACCGCAAGCAACTCGGCGGGGTCGCGCGGGTCGCGGACGCCGATGCGCCAGGGCTTGCCCGCGCCGTTGCGCCCGCGCGCGAAGATGTCGCCGCCGGCGTTGATGGCGACGCCGGGGAAGCCGGCGAGGGCCTGCGCGGCGAGGTCGATGGCGAAGCCCTTGGCCACGCCGCCGAGGTCGAGCTGGAGCGGCCGCCGGAGCGTGACGCGGGAGCGGCGCGGCTCCAGGGCGATGTCGCGGAAGGTGGCGCGCTGGGCCGGGCGCGCCCGGGGAGCGGCGCGGTCGCCAGTGCGGTAGTTGCGGTCGAAGCCGGCGCGCTCCATGGCCTCGCCGATGGTGGGTTCGAAGGCGCCGCCGCTATCGCGGGCGACCGCGAGGGCGAATTCGAGCGCGCGGAAGAGCAGGGGGCTCACGTCGACCGGCTCCCCGTCGCGTTCGCAGAGGCGGCGGAGCTCGCTCGCGGGGTCGAAGCGGCTGCAGACGCGCTCCACCTCGGCGAACCAGCCGAAGGCGGTATCGATGGCCGCGCGGACGCGGGCCTCGCCGTCGCTGCTGACGACCTCGATGGTCACGGGGGTGTCCATGAAGACGCGGGACTGTCCGATGGCCAGCATGGGGGCGGCACCTCCGGCGGTGCGGTCTCGGGAGGGGACTGACGTGGTCATCACGCTTTCGCCTTCGCCAGGGCGGCCGCGACCGCGTCCATGAACGCCTCGGAGCTCTCGGTCGCGCCGGAGACGTGGTCGGTGGTGGCCTGCTGCGCGGCGAGCACCTTCGCCGGGAGCGAGCTGATGCGGGAGCAGGGGTAGCGCGTGTTGCAGGACGTGATCTCCGCCGAGACCAGCTGCCCATCCTGGACGACGACGGTGACGGTGATGCCGCCGTGGCGGCTGCTGCCGGTGCCGGTGTAGGTGCCGTCGGCGTAGCCGGTGCTGGCGGCGGTGGCGGTTGCCGTGGCGGTCGCCGTCGCGGTAGAACCGGTCCCGGCCGTTGCGGTGGAGGTGGCGGTGCCCGACGCCGTGCCCGTTGCGGTCGTGGCTGTGGCGGCGGGCGTGGTGGCGGTGGCGGTCGTCGCGGTGGGGGTGACGAGGGCGACCGAGCCCTCGGCGGAAGTGGCATCGCCGCTGCTGACGTAGCCCACGGCGTAGACGGAGAGGATGGCGGCGGTGCTCAGGCCAACCATGCTGGCCTTGAGGCGCCCGGGGCGCCGCTTCATCCACCAGTCGTTCCTGTTGGGAGCCCGTCGATCCTGGACCATGGTGTGTCTCCTGCATTCCGGTAAGCGGCTGTGAGCACGGTAGTGCTCGAAGATTGGAACTCCATTTGAAGGTGAAGGCCCATGTACCCGGGGCGGCGGGCGGACAGTGCCTGCTGTCCGCCCGCCCGGGAATGGGAGGGAACCCTACGTCGTGGGCGTGCCGAGCGTGACCGTCACGGTCATGAGCTCGCCGTCGAACATCTCCTTCGCCCGATGCCCGTGGAGCGCTTTCGTGCACCGGGGCCCCGGGGTTGTGTCCACTGTCTCGCCGCGTGATTGGGCCTGGCTTGGAGCAAGATTAGAAATCGCACATGAAAAGGGCGCCTTTTCTGTGCTGAAATTGGGGCATGCACCTCCTACTCGTCGAAGATGAGCGCCGCCTGGCCGTCGCGGTCCGCCGGGTGCTCGAAGAAGAAGGCCACGTGGTCGACATGACGGGCGACGGCGCCGATGCGCTCGCCCAGGCGGAAGCCGAGGAGTACGACGTGATCGTGCTCGACGTGATGCTGCCGTCGATGGATGGCTACGAGATCGCGCGGCGGCTGCGGAGCTCCGGCGACCCAACGCCGATCCTCATGCTGACCGCACGCGATTCGATAAAGGACCGCGTCACCGGGCTCGATGCGGGCGCGGACGATTACCTGGTGAAGCCGTTCGCGCTGGCGGAGCTGCTCGCGCGGATCCGGGCGCTCGGGCGCCGCAACCACATGGGCAACGGCGCCGAATCGAACGTGCTCAGCGTGGGCGACCTGGAGCTGGACCTGCGCGCCCGGGAGGCGCTCCGCGACGGCAAGCGGATCGAGCTGACGACGAAGGAGTTCGCGCTGCTCGAGACGCTGATGCGGCACCCCGGCCAGGTGCTCACGCGCTCGCAGCTGTTGGACCTGGTCTGGAGCTACGACCTCCTGACCGAGTCGAACATCGTCGACACGTACATCCACTACCTGCGGAACAAGATCGACCGCGACTTCGACCAGAAGCTCATCCGCACCGTGCGCGGCGCGGGCTATTCGATCCGGGCAAGCTGATGTTCCAGAAAGCGCGCCTGCGACTGGCCCTCTGGTTCGCCGGGGTGATGGCGGTGGTCCTCCTCGTCGTGGGGACGGGCGCGTACCTGGTCTCGCGGCGGGAGCTGGACGAACAGATCGACGACTCCATCGCGCTCGCGACCGAGGACATCGACATGCGCCTGCCGTGGCGCGACCTTCCTTCGGAGTCTGACGTCGACGACCCGTACCCCGACCGCGGGCACGACCGCGGGCCCAAGCCGTATTCGACGGACGTCTGGGAGGTCGTGCTTTCGAGCGAGGGCGACGTCCTGATGAACCAGCGCGAGCTCAACGTCGAGCAGTTCCCGGTCGATACGGTGCTCGCTGCGGAGGGCACGGAGCCGGTGTGGGTCACGTTCACGGCCGACGGAGAGCACTACCGCGCGGCGGCGCTGGCGGTGGAGTCGCCATTCCCGGGGCAGGCGCCGGTGGTCACGGTCGTGGGGCGGTCGCTGGAGGCGCGGGACTACCAGCTGCGGCTGCTCGCGTACGTGCTGGCGGGCGGCGGGTTGGGCGGTGTGGCGATGGCGGCCGTGGGCGGGTTCTGGCTGGCTGGCCGGGCGCTCGTGCCGATCCGCACGTCGCTCGAAACGCAACGGCGGTTCATCTCGGACGCGTCGCACGAGCTGCGCACGCCAATCGCGGTGATGAAGGCGAACGCGGAGCTGCTCCTGCGGCACCCTGAGCAGAGCGTCGAAGCGAACATCGACCAGGTGGCCGCGATCAACGAGGAGTCAGATCACCTGACGCGGCTCGTGGGTGACCTGCTGACGCTGGCGCGCGCCGACGAGCAGCGGCTCGACGTGGTGCGCCAGGAGGTGGACCTGGACGAGGTGCTGGGTTCGCTGGTGCGGGACATGGGTGCGCTGGCCGAGGCGAAGGGCGTGCAGCTCACCGGGCAGTTCACCGCCGGCGAGGTGGAGGGCGACCCGCAGCGGCTGCGCCAGCTGACGGCGATCCTGCTCGACAACGCGCTGAAGTACACGCCAGAGGGCGGCCGGATCGACGTGCGCGCCAGCCGGCAGGGCTCGCGCGTGACGCTCTCGGTGAGCGACACGGGCCCGGGCATCGCCCCGGAGCACCTCGGCCACATCTTCGACCGCTTCTACCGCGCGGACACGGCCCGGGCGCCGCAGACGGGCACCGGGCTGGGGCTGGCGATCGCGAAGTGGATCGCGGAAGCGCACAACGGGCGCATCGCCGCGGAATCGCAGCCCGGGCACGGCGCGACGTTCACGGTGCGGCTGCCGCGGGGCCACGTCTCGCGCGGGAGCGCGGCCCCGGACGGCCTGCGCGCCTGATCAGGCGAGGTAGGTCGAGCCGCGCGCCGAGCCCTTCGGGTCCGTCATCACGTGCACGAGCGCGAGGCGGTCGGCGGCGAGGGCAGCTTCGAGGGCGGGGCGGATGTCGGCGGGATGCTCCACGCGGCGGGTGAAGCCGCCGACCATGTCGACCATCTTCTCGTACTGGGCGGGCAGCAGGGCGGCGATGGGCGGCGCGTCGGGGGCGAAGAGCCGGTCCTGGATCGAGTGGCCGGCGATGCCCTGGTTGTTCGCGACGACGATGACCACCTTCGCGCCGATACGGGCCGCGGTCTCGACCTCCATGGCGGCGGCACCGAAGGCGTAGTCGCCGAGGAGCGCGACCGCGGGCTCGTCCGGGCGTGCGAGCTTGGCGCCGATGGCGTAGGGCAGGCCCGTGCCCATGCAGCCGGTGGTGCCGGCGTTGAGGATGCGCCGGGCGCCGTAGCTCTGCATGACGATGCGGGAGACGCCCATGGTGAGCTCGCCGTCGACGGTGAGGGTCGATTCGCGCGGGAGCAGGTCGCGGAGCTCCCGAAGAAGGCGATAGTGGTTGATCGGCTGCTGGTCGGAGGACATGTCGCCGGCGATCAGGCCCTCGTTCTTGGCGGCGTCGGCGGCGAGCTGGTCGCGCCAGCCGGTGGAGGCCGACTTCAGGGTGCGGCCCGAGAGGGCGGCGGCGAGCTGCTCGCTGGCGACCGCGGCGTCGGCGGTGAGCCCGATCTCGAGGTCGGGGGCGCTGATGAACTCGGAGGGCTCGACGTCGATGTGGGCGAGGCGGGCGCCGGGCGCGAAGCGGCGGCCGCGCCCGAACTGGAAGATCCAGTTGAACCGCCCGCCGACCATGAGGACCGCATCGGCGCCGGCGAGGGCGGCGGAGCGGGCGCCGTTCATGCAGAGCGGGTGGTCGTCCGGCACGGTGCCGCGTCCCATCGGCGAGGCGACGAAGGGGATACCAAGGTCCACCAGGCGGGTGAGCGCGGAGCCAGCATCGGCCCAGCCGGCGCCCTTGCCGACGAGGATGAGCGGCCGCTCGGCGCCGGCGAGCATGTCGGCGATGGTGGCGACGCCGGCGGGGTCCGGGAAGGCGGCGGTGATGCGGGGGGAGTGCTCGCGCAGGCGGAGGCGCTCCTCGGGGAGGCGGGCGCCGCCGATGAGCTGGCCGGGGAAGTCGAGGTAGACGCCGCCGGGGCGCCCGGCGAGCGCGCGCCCGAGCCCGAGGTGGACGTATTCGGGGATGCGCTCGGCGCTGTCGACCTGGACGGACCACTTCGTGCCCGGGGTGGCGAAGGCGACCTGGTCGGTCTCCTGGAAGCCGCCGAGGCCACGCTGGAAGCTGGCGGCGGAGCCACCGAGGCAGACGAGCGGCATGCCACTGGCGGTGGCCACGTAGAGCGGCGTGACGGCGTTGGTGAGGGCCGGTCCGGACCCGACGACCATTACGCCGGGCTGCTTCTTGATCCAGCCGTAGGCGGAGGCTGCGAAGCCCGCCGACACTTCGTGGCGGCAATTGACGACGCGGATGCCCTCGACCTGGGCGGCGGCCATGACTTCGATCATGGGGCCGGCCACGACGCCGAAGATCGTGTCGATCCTGGCCGCCTTCAGCTGCTTTGCGATGACCTGACCACCGTTGAGCTCACCCATGCCTGCCTCCTCTGCGGCTCGCGCCGGTAGCCCGAATCTACGCCGGGAGGGCGGGCAGGGGGAAGCGTGGGGAGCTGGCCCACGGGTTCGCGGCGGACGGAAATGCGCCGGAAAGATGTGAGCGTTCCCATTTCCGTCACATGTTGGGCCGAGGCGGCGCGCCTACGGTGAGGATGTCCGGACGGACGCACGCATGCGCAACGACAGAAAGGGACTTCTATGACGAACTCACGGATCTTCGCCCTGACCGGTAGCAGCCTCCTGGCTGCGGCCGCGATCGCCGGTGGGGTGCTCGCCTTTGGCGGCAGCAGTGGCGAGGCCGCCTCGGCTTCGCCGCTGGCCGCCAGCACCGATTCGGTCACCAGCTCGCAGACGAGCGTGCTGACGCTGCTCCAGGCGCAGGCGCCCGACGAGGACGACACCACCAGCGACCGCCAGGCCACCCAGGAGGCGTACCTCCAGGCCCTGGCCGACAAGCTCGGCATCTCGCTCGACGAGCTGAAGGCGGCGCTCAAGGACGTCAGCCTCGCCCAGCTCGACCAGAAGGTCGCCGACGGGATGATCACGCAGGAGCAGGCCGACGAAATCCGGGCGCGGATCGAGGCGGGCGAAACCGGCGTGCACTTCGGCTACGGCGGCAAGCACGGCCGCGGCGGCGGCAAGGGCGGCTTCGACACGGCCGGCGCCAGCACCAGCGAGCTCGCGACCTTCCTCGGCGTCGACGAAGCGGCGCTTCGCGACGACCTCCGCTCGGGCACCACGCTCGCCGATGCAGCGGAAGCGGCCGGGAAGTCGCGCGACGAGCTGAAGGCGTTCCTGACCGCCGAGTACAAGGCCCACCTCGACGAGGAAGTCGCGGAAGGCGACCTGACGCAGGAAGAGGCAGACGCCAAGCTCGCCGAGAAGACGGCGGAGCTGGACGCGAAGATCGACGGCACGATGTCGTCGGGGCATGGCCCGCGCGGCGACCGGGACGACGACGCGGGCGACGACACGACCGTCGAGTAACGCAGACCCGCCGGGTGGGTGCCCGGGGGGCGGGCAACCTCGGCGGCAAGGGAAGGGGAGACCTGTTGGTCTCCCCTTTTCGTTGTGTGCCGCGGTCATTGCCGATTGTCGATTGTGGATTGGGTCGGGTTAGTGGTTGCGGTAGTGTTCGGCGCCTTCGCCGGCGAGCTCGGGGTGGCCGGACCAGACCCAGGCATAGTTGGTCCGGCTGACGCCGAGGAGCATGCCGTGGAGGGCGGTGGGGTGGATGAAGAGGCCGGTGCTCGCGGGGCGGTCCTCGCTCTGGGTGAAGCGGGCGCCGCGGGCGCGGAGGCGGCCGGCGAGCAGCTCGACGTCGTCCATTTCGATGTAGCACATGTAGAGCGAGGGGCCGCGGCGGTGGTAGAAGCGGTCCATCGCGCCGCCGTCGCCGGTGGTCTGGGTGATCTCGATGCGGTCCAGGCGGTTTGGCGGGGCGAAGAGCGTGAGGGTGCCTTCGTAGCCGTAGAGCGAGCTCTTGATGTGGCTGAATATCGTGGGGTCGAGCCCGAAGATGCGGGTGTAGTGCGCCGCGGTGTCCTGCCAGTCGCGCACGGGGTTCGTGACTTCGTACAGGCAGCGGATATCGCCCACGGGCGCGCGCTCGGCCTGCTGGGTGATCATCGTGGGCATCCCATGCGTGGTCGCGGCGTCGAGGTAGAGCGCGTCGCCCTCCTCGCGGTAGGGGACCTCCTGGGAGCCGAAGTGGCGGGCCATGTCCATGAGGTCGGGGCAGCTGAAGCCCGCGCCGAAGAGGCCGGTGCCCCAGCGGGCGGCGAAGCCCTGGGCGGGGCCTTCGCCGCTGGGCTCGATGAAGTCGAAGAGGCTGATGCCGGCCTGGACGGTGGCCCGGCGGGCGCCGAGGACGGCGCTCTCGTCGTCGCCGACCTGGACGGCGCCGAAGAGCTCCTGCCAGGTCTGGACCGCGAGCGCACGGTCGGGCACGACGAGTTGGACACGTTCGACGTAGGACAGCACGGGGCGCCTCCGGGGTGCGGATGCTGCCCATTCTGGCATGCCGGCGGTGGGCCGTGTGCGGGCGGAGGGGAAACGAAACGAGGGCCGGTTGCCCGGCCCTCGCAGCGAGTGATGGCGGATGGCGGCGTGTCAGGCGGATTCGCGGTCCGGCTGCTTGGCGGCCTCGGCTTCGATGTCGATGGCCTGGCCGCCGCGCGTGAGCAGCAGGGGCCGCACGCCGTTGGTCACGCTTTCGGCGCTGACGACGCACTTGCGGACGTCGCCGCGGCTCGGGATTTCGTACATCACTTCCATGAGCACGTCTTCGAGCACGGTGCGGAGACCGCGGGCGCCGGTCTTGTGGCGGATGGCGCCCTGGGCGATGGCGCGCATGGCGTCGTCGGTGAAGACGAGCTCGACGCCGTCCATCGCGAAGTAGCGCTGGTACTGTTTCATGAGCGCGTTCTTCGGCTCGGTGAGGATGCGGATGAGCGAGTCCTCGTCGAGCGAGGAGAGGCCGACGACCATCGGCAGGCGGCCGACGAACTCGGGGATGAGGCCGAATTCGAGGAGGTCGTCGTGCGTGACGTGGGTGAGGAGCTCGTTCGTGCGCTTGTCGCCGCGGAAGCCACGCTCGGCGCGGAAGCCGATGCGGACGTGGTCGCGGGTGAGGCGCTTTTCGATGTGGTTTTCGAGCCCTTCGAAGGCGCCGCCGCAGATGAACAGGATGTTCTGCGTGTTGATCTGCAGGAAGTCCTGGTGCGGGTGTTTGCGTCCGCCCTGCGGGGGCACGTTGGCGACGGTGCCTTCGATGATCTTCAGGAGGGCCTGCTGGACGCCTTCGCCGGAGACATCGCGGGTGATGCTCGGGTTGTCGCCCTTGCGCGCGATCTTGTCGATCTCGTCGATGTAGATGATGCCGCGCTCGGCCTTCTGGATGTCGAAATCCGCCGCCTGGATGAGGTGGAGGAGGATGTTCTCGACGTCCTCGCCGACGTAGCCGGCCTCGGTGAGGGCGGTGGCATCGGCGATGGAGAAGGGGACATCGAGGAGCTTGGCGAGCGTCTTGGCGAGATAGGTCTTGCCGACGCCGGTGGGCCCAACGAGGAGGATGTTGGACTTTTCGAGCTCGATGTCGTTATCGGCGGCGGCGCCGATGCGCTTGTAGTGGTTGTAGACGGCGACGGAGAGGACCTTCTTGGCCTGCTCCTGGCCGACGACGTATTCCTGGAGGTGGTCGTAGATGAACTTGGGCGGGGGGACGCGCTGGCCGGAGCTGGCGCCGGCCTTGGCGGTGCTGGGCGTGGTATGGGTGGCGCCGGTCTCTTCGTCGATGATTTCGCGGCAGAGGTCCACGCACTCATCGCAGATGTAGACAGCCCCGGGGCCCGCGATCAGGCGGCGCACCTGGTCCTGGTTCTTCCCGCAGAACGAGCAATGGTACTGGACCCGATTCGTTCGATTACCGGCCAAGACGCGCCTCCCCCTCGTTCAGCTCTTCGGCGCGTCTTCCGGCCGCGCGAGCAGTTCGTCGACGAACCCGTATTCCTTCGCACCCTGGGCATCGAGGTAGAAGTCGCGGTCGAAGTCGCGGGAGACGCGCTCGACGGGCTGCCCGGTGTGGGTGGCGATGATGTTCCGGATGATCTCGTTGTTGCGAAGGATCTCCTTCGCCGCAATTTCAATATCGGTCGCCTGGCCGCGCGCACCACCCAGGGCCTGGTGCATATGCACGGTGGCGTTGGGCAGGGCGTAGCGCTTGCCCTTGGCGCCGGCGCAGAGCAGCACAGTCGCCATGGAGGCCGTCTGGCCGACGGCGATGGTGGAAACGGCAGGCTCGATGAGCTGCATGGTGTCGTAGATCGCGAGGCCGGCCGTGATCACACCCCCGGGCGAGTGGATGTACATGCTGATGTCGCGTTCCGGGTCTTCGCGCTGGAGATAGAGCAGCTGCGCGACGATCAGGTTCGCAATCTGATCATCGATCGGTGTGCCCAGGAAAACGATACGTTCCTTGAGTAGCAGGGAAAAAATGTCGAATGCGCGTTCCGAGCGGGGGCCGGACTCGATGACCGTGGGGATGATCGCCTGGACGAGCGGGTGAATCGGCTGGGCAGACGGCTGGTTCACGCGGGTTGCTCCTGTTCTTCGGGCTCCGGGGCGGCGGCCGCGGACGCAGCCGGGCCTTCACCGGCGGCGATCTCCGCGAGCCGGTCGATGGTGCGCTGACTCAGAAGGTTTCGGCGGATCGAGGCCTGTCCTTCAGGGCTGGCGAAAATCTGGCGGAAGGCGTTGCCGTCATCGTCGCCGAGCGGGCCGGCGAGCCGGCTGACCTCGGCCTCGACGTCTTCGTCGCCGACTGCGATGCCTTCGTCTTCGGAGAGCTGGCTGATCGCGAGGGAGCGGCGGACGCGGGCGTCCGCGCCTTCGCGGAACGTCTCGCGGAAGTCCTCTTCGCTGCGGCCAATGCGCTGGAGGTAGGCCATGTACTGCTGCCGGTCGTTGCCGGTGCTCTCGTTCACGAGGTGTTCGATCTCGCGGTCGACGAGGACCTTGGGGTAGTCGATCGTCGCGGTTTCGACGAGCTTGTCGATGGCCTCCGTGCGGAACTTGGCGTCGGCCTGCTCCTGGAGCGCCGTGCGGATGTCGTTTTCGATGCGCTCCTTGAGGGCGTCGAGCGTGGGGAATTCGTCGGCGTTGACCATGTTCGCGAGCTCATCATCGAGCTCCGGCAGGATCTCTTCCTTGACTTCCTTCACGGTGAGGGTGAACGAGGCGGTTTTGCCCTGGAGGCGCTCGGCGCGGAAGTCGTCCGGGATTTCGATCTCGAGCGTCTTTTCGTCGCCCTTCTTCATGTCGACGAACGCCTCAGCGAGGCCGGGCAGGAGGAGCTCCTGGCCTTCGCGGAGGGGGAACTCGGCGTTTTCGTCTTCGACGAAGGGGTCGTCATCGACGGTCGCCTTCACGTCGGCGATGAGGAAGTCGCCCCACTGGGCGCCGCGCTCGACCGGCGACTGTGTGGCGTGCCGGCGGCGGAGGAGCTGGAGCTGTTCGTCGACCTGCTCATCGGACACTTCGACGGCGTCTTTTTCGACGCGGATGCCCTGGTAGTCGTTCAGGGTGACCGTCGGGCGGACGGGGACGGTGGCCTTGAAGCGGACCGGCTCGATTTCGACGATCTCAAGCTCGGGCTGGGCGATGGCATCGACGTCCTCGGTCTCGAGCGCCTCGTTGTAGACGTCGGGGACCAGGCGGTCGAGCGCCTCGCGGATGAGACCCTCGCGGCCGTACATGCGTTCGACGATCGCGCGCGGCGCTTTGCCGGGGCGGAACCCGGGGATGCGGGAACGCTGCGCGATGCGCTTGTAGGCGGCGTCGAGCGACTTCTCGAGGCGCTCGGAGTCGACTTCGATATCAAGCTGGATCCGGCTCTCGGGGAGCCGCTCAAGGGTTACCTTCACGGGCTGGTTTCAGTCCTCCAGCCTCTGAGTATAGCAGCCACGGCGTTCCCGAACGGAAGCGTTGCGAGGATGTCCCGGGACGGCCGTCAGCGCTGGTTCGCGCGCGGCTCGAGGATGTCGACCAGGGCATCGCCGAGCAGGTTCCAGGCGAAGAAGAAGAAGATGACCGGGAGCGACGAAAAGATGAGCACGTGGGGGAACTGTTCGAAGAAGCGGGCGCCCGCGCCTTCGCTGATCAGGTTGCCGAAGCTCGATGTGGGCGGGTCGATGCCGAGGCCGAGGAAGCTGAGCCCGACTTCGGCGCCGGCGATGCCGGCCATGCCCGCGGAGAGGCCCACCACGAAGAGCGGCAACACGCCGGGGAAGATGTGGCGGGCGAGGATGCGGGGGGTGGAGGCGCCGGCCGCTTCGGCGGCGGTGACGTAGGGGAGCTCGCGGATGGCGAGCGCCTGGGACCGCACGATCCGGGCGGAACCGACCCAGGCAAAAGGCACCGTCGCGCCGACGATGATGACGAACTTCACGAGCGTGCGGGCCTCGTCGACCGAGAGCCAGGTGGCATCGGCGAGGTCAAACGAGAGGTTGTTGATGTGCGTGCGAAAGGCGGCGGTGATCGCGAGCATCATGATGAGGGTGGGTAAGCCGGCGAGGATCTCGCCCACGCGCATGATCGCGGTATCGATCCAGCCGCCGCGGTAGCCCGCGAGCAGGCCGAGCCCGAGCCCGAGGAACACGCCGCCGGTGATGAGCACCGCGAAGGTGAAGATGATCGTCGTGCGGGCGGCGTAGACGACGCGGGAGTAGATGTCGCGGCCGAGGCGGTCGGTGCCGAACCAGTGTTCGGACGATGAGCCGGCGAGGCGCGCTTCGACGGAGATCTCGGTCTTCGTCGGGTCGTGGGTGGCGACGAGCGGGGCGAAGATGCCGGCGAGGTAGAAGACCGCGAGGTAGGCGAGCGCGCACATGGCGAGCTTCTTGCCGAGGAGGACGCGCAGCCAGCGGCGCTGCTCGCGCGGGCGGGCGTGTTCGACCTGGAAGAGCTCGGCGCTTTCGGCGATGGCCACGCGGCTACCCTCGCGCCTCGCCGAGCCGGACCCGCGGGTCGATGATGGCGTAGGCGATGTCGATCAGGATGTTGGCGACGACGAAGAGGATGGAGCTGATCATCGTGAGGGCGAGGATGACGTCGAAGTCGGGCGCGAGGACGGCGTCGAGCGACTCGCGGGCGATGCCGGGGATGCCGAAGAAGAGCTCGACGAAGAGCGAGCCGCCGGCGAGGCCGGGCAGCGAGAGGCCGATGACCGTGATCATCGGGAGCATGGCGTTGCGGGCCACGTGGGTGAAGATGACCGTGCTTTCGCGCAGGCCCTTCGAACGCGCGGTGCGGACGTAGTCCTCGTCGATCACGGAGAGGATGGAGGCACGCATGATGCGGGCGACGCCGGCGACGGCGGGGAGGGAGAGGAGGAGGATGGGCACGATGATGTTCGGGCTGGTGAGCCCTTCGTAGCCAAGCCCGATGAGTCCGAGCTTGATCGCCAGCAACCACTGGATCACCGGGATCATGACGAAGTACGGGATCGCGTCGATCATCAGCCAGGTGCTGATCATGAGCGGGTCCAGGATCGTGCCGCGGGCGAGGGCAGCGTAGATGCCCACGGGGATGCCGAGGCCGAAGGTGATGACGAGCGCGATGATCCCGAGGGTCGCGCTGATGCGCATCTTCGGGAGGATGATCTCGTTCGCGGTGAAGTCCCGGTGGCGGGTGCTGATCCCGAGGTCGCCCTGGGAGAAGTTCTTCAGCCACTTCCAGTACTGGACCGGCAGAGGGTCGCTGTAGCCGTACTTGTCGCGGAGCTGCTCGGCCTGCTCTTCGCTGTAGAAGTCGCGGCCGAGGATGCTATCGACCGGGTCCCCGGGGGCGGCGCGGACGATCCAGAAGACCGCGACGGAGATGATGAAGAGGACCGGGACGGCCCAGAGCACACGGCGGATGAGGTAGCCAGTAAGCCCCGGGCCCATCTCGTCGTCAGTCCTCTTTGATGTCGATGTAGCGGTACTTGGGGATGGTCATGGATGCGGCAGGGTAGTCCACGACGCAGGGCTTGACCAGCAGGTGGTCGACCGGCCAGAAGGTCGGGATGATGGCGGCGTCGTCCATAAAGATCTGCTCGGCCTGGGTGTAGAGCTCGTAGCGCTTCTCGCGGCTGGACTCTGTGCGGGCCTGTTCGAGCAGGGCGTCGACCTGGTCGTTCTTGTAGCCGGTGTAGTTCAGGGGGCTGTTGCCGCCGAAGAGCTTGCCAAGGAAGTTCTCCGGGTCCGGGTAGTCGGCGGACCAGCCGTCGGCGGACATCTGGAACTTGCCGGTGCGCTGCTCGCGGAGGTAGGCGGCACTGTCGAGCACCTGGAGCTGGACCTCGATGCCGAGCGCTTCCTTCCAGCCCTCCTGCATGGCGACGAGGATGTCGGGCGTGTCGCCGGTGGAGCCGCCGTAGCTCATGGTGATGCGCGGCATGTTGGTGGCGTACTTCGATTCGGAGAGGAGTTGCTTCGCGCGGACCGGGTCGAAGTCGTACGAGCTCACGGACTCCTTGTAGCCGGGCATGTCCGGGGGAAGGAAGCCGTCGGCGACCTGGTAGTAGCCGTAGAGCAGGACCTCATTGATCTGCTCGCGGTCGATGGTCATGGCGAAGGCCTGGCGGACCTTGGGGTCGTCGAAGGGCGCGACCTTCGTGTTGAGCTGGATGTAGGACGTGGCCATGTTCGGGATGGCCTTGTACTCGGCGCTGAGCGGGCTGTTGCCGCCTTTGATCGCGTCGAGGTCGACCGCGGGGACGAAGCCGATGTGGATTTCGTCGTTTTCGTAGCGGGTGGAGATGGAGCCGCCGCCGAGCTCGAAGACCACTTCGTCGAGCTTCGGCGCGCCGAGGTGGTAGCGGTCGTTCTTCGTGAGGCGGATGACCTCGGCGACCTTGTATTCGGCCACCTTGAACGGCCCGGTGCCGATCGGCTTGCGGGTCCAGTTCCGGGCGTCGCCTTCGACCTGCTCCTGCTGGACGACGTAGGAGACGGGGTAGGTGAGCTCTTCGAGGAAGAAGTCGGACGGCTCGATCAGGGTGATCGTGAGGGTGCGGTCATCGACGACCTTCACGCCGGAGACTTCGCCCGACTTGTTCGTGAACTTGTCGTTCACGCCGGCGATGTTGCCGAGGTAAGCGCGGACGGTCGGCGAGGCGTTCTTCGGGTCGGCGGCGCGCTCGATGCTGTACTTCACGTCGTGCGCGGTGACGCGGGTGTCGTCGTGGAAGAGGATGTTGTTGCGGAGCTTGAAGGTGTAGGTCTTGCCATCGGGCGAGATGTCCCAGCTCTCAGCGAGGTCGCCTTCGACCTCGAGGTCGCGGTTGATGGTGACGAGGCCGCCGAAGATCTCGACGACGTACTCGCTTGTGGAGACGTCGGTGACCTGGATGGGGTCAAAGACGGAGGCGGGTTCGTTGCCGGGGACGATGAGGGACTTGCCCTGGCAGATGCCGCTGCTGGACGAGCTGGAGCGGGGCGTGCGGGTGGCGTCGGGGCTGGCGGAGTCCGTCCCGTCATCGTCTCCCCCTCCACCGAGCAGGACGATGCCGAAGACAGCGGCGACCGCGAGGATGAGGAAAGCGACCGCTCCCATGAGGAGCGTGAGGGTTCGGTTGGACATGCGGGCATCCACCAGCGAGCGAGATTCGCTAAACGATACGTCGAGCGCGTTTCAAGCGGTCGCCCTTCGCGCGCCCGGTGGTCAAGACGCTGGAAAGAGTAGCACGGCCGGGAGGCGGTTGTGAGGGCGATCGTCGCGGACGCAACGAAGCCCGGGCGGGTGGCCCGGGCTTCGTGATGGTTCGCGCGAAGGGCGAGGTTATTCGACTTCGACGACGGCGCCGGCTTCGGTGAGCTTGGCCTTGATCGACTCGGCCTCTTCCTTGTTGATGCCTTCCTTGACCTTGGTCGGGGCGGCCTCGACGAGGTCCTTGGCTTCCTTCAGGCCCAGGCCGGAGACGACTTCGCGGATGGCCTTGATGACGTTGATCTTGTTGTCACCGAAGCTCTTGAGGACGACGTTGAACTCGGTCTTCTCTTCCTCCGGGGCGGCGGCAGCGGCCGGGGCGCCACCGGCGGGGCCGGCAGCCATCATCATCGGGGCGGCGGCGGTAATGCCGAACTCTTCCTCGATCGCCTTGTTGAGGTCGCGGAGCTCGAGGAGGGTCATGCCCTTGATGAGTTCGAGGGCTTCTTCGATCTTCGTAGCCATGTCAGGTCTCCTGTGTGTGCGTGGTGGGGGCGCCGGTCAGGCCGCGCCCTGCTCTTCGAGCTGGCTGGCGCGGGCTTCGACGAGCCCGGCGAAGTTGCGCATGGACGCCTGGAGCAGGCCCGCGAAGTTGTAGAGCGGGCTCTGCAGCTTGCCGACGACGTCGGCGATGAGCTGCTCCTTCGAGGGCATCGTGGCGAGGCTCTCGACTTCGGCGCGGCTGAGGACCTTGCCTTCGAGCCAGCCGCCGTGGATGTCGATGGTCAGGCGCTTCGCGCGAAGGTGCTCGGTGAGGAGCTTGACCGGCGCGATGGGATCGCCGAAGCCGATGGCGAGGGCGGTGGGGCCCTGGACGATGTCGCTCATCTCGGGGCGGCCGGCGTCCTTCGCGGCCATGCCGGCGAGGGTGTTCTTGACGACCTTCACTTCGCAGTCCGCGGGGCGGAGGGCGCGGCGGAGCTCGGTGATCTGGGCGACGGTGAGGCCACGGTAGTCGGCGCTGATCGCGATCGAGGCCCGCTGCATGCGGTCGGTGATCTCGGCCAGCATCGCGGCTTTGCGCGGCGTTGGCATTCGGCCTCCCTTCTGGTTGGGGTGGCGGGGCCACCGGGCGGGAGCCAGAAACGAAGAATCCCCGCACAAGGCAGGGACGAAAGCGAACGCAACGCGGGGTTGCGGGCACATGTTCGCGGCTGCCTCGGCAGGCGCCCTGTGGGCATTATCCCCTCGCCCGGTGGCGAGTCGCATTGGGACCTGCGGTCTCTGGCTGTGGTTGTCCGCATAACCGTACGGGGAATGCGGGATTGGGACAAGCGGGTGCGGGGCTGTTGGCGCTTGGCTGTTGGCTGTGGGCTCGCGGGGGTGCAGGGGCGGGCCCTCACCCCCTGCCCCTCTCCCGCTGCGGCGGGCGAGGGGAGTTGCGCCGCCGCCGGGGGGCGAATGTCGCCGTCGGCGAGCGAGTGTCCCGAACCGGGGCACCAACAGCTAACAGCTAAGAGCCAAGAGCAATCCACGCGGGCGTGCCGGGGGCGGCGGGGTGGGCGCGGAAGGCGGCGAGGTCTTCGGCGGTGTCGAGGTCGAGCTGGAGCGCGGGGATGGTGGCCCTGGCGGTGGCCAGGCCGGCGGCGCGGGCGGCGGCGAGGTGGTGCTCGAAGCTGCCGGGGCCGTAGGCGAGGGCGAAGCGGCCGGGGGGGCGGAGCAGCATCGCGTTCGTGCCGCCGTCGCTGCTGCGGACGAGCGTGACGGACGGCGCGGCGGGCGCGGCGGCGACGAGCTCCTGGAGCGCGTCGCCGGTGGCGAGCGGGAGGTCGGCGTGGAGGATGAGCAGGCCCCCGGGCGGTATGTCGAGGCGGGCGATCGCGGCTTCGAGCTGGCCGTTCAGCCCCGTCGCGCCGGCCACCTCCGGCAGCGCGCCGGCTTCCGCCTCTTCGGCTTCGAGGACGACGTGGGGGTCGGCGGTGAGGACGGTGGCCGGGTAGCCGGCGTCGGCGGCTGCTGCGAGGACGGTGCGCAGGGTGGCGAGCGCGAGCTCGCGGCGGCGGCGGGCATCGATCACGCCTGCGAGGCGGCCCTTCGCGCGCTCCAGGCGGTTCACGGGGATCAGGACGAGTGGCTCGGACACGTCAGCGGGCCGCGGCGATGACGGTGGCGGCGAGCGCGGACTTCTTCTCGGCGCTGCTCATGATGGTGTCGGTCACGACGCAGCGGAGGCCGAGCTGCTCGACCGCGGGGGCGAGCGCGCGGTCCTGTTCGTCGATGACCATGACGTCGATGAGGCCCTGGTAGATGCGGGCGACGCCGAGCGCCGAGACTTCGTGCCCCAGGGAGCGCATCATCTTCGCCGCGGGGCCTTTGACCACTTCGCCGGCGATGATCGGGCTGATCGCGACGCGCGTGGCGGGCGAAGTGGCGAGCGCTTCGCGGATGCCGGGCACGGCGAGGATGGGCCCGATGCTGACGAGCGGGTTGCTCGGCGCGAGGATGACCATGCGGGCATCGCGGAGGGCTTCAAGCACGCCCGGGGCGGGCTTCGCCGCAGCGGCGCCGGCGAAATCGACGCCGGTGACCTCGAGCTCGGTTCGCAGGCGGACCATGTAGTCCTGGAAGGCGATTTCGCCCTCGGGGCCGAGGATCCGGGTAGCGATGGGGTCGTTGCTCATCGGGAGGATGCGGCAGCGCAGGCCCCAGGCTTCGACCAGCCCGGCGACGACGTCGTGCATGGGCACGCCTTCGTGCAGCAGGCGGGTGCGGTGCACGGCCATCGCGAGGTCGCGGTCGCCGAGGTTGAACCAGCGGGGGTATCCGAAGCGCTGGAGCTGGTCGACGACGGCAAAGGTGTCACCGGCGAGCCCCCAGCCGGTCTCGGGGTTGACCGCGCCGGCGAGCGCGTAGATGACGATGTCGGTATCGGGCGAGACGTGGAGCCCGAACATCGTGACGTCGTCGCCGGTATTGGAGATGACCGTAACGGCGCCCGGGTCGGTGGCCTGGACGAGGCCCTGGAGGAAGCGGGAAGCGCCGACGCCGCCGGCGAGCACGGTGTACATGGCCGAATTGTAGGCTCGGCCGCGGTTTGGCGGGGCGGCCGCGGTGTCAGGCCGGGGGACTCACGGTTCCGATTCGCGACTCCCGCCGGGCGAGGTCAGGCCGGCTTCGATGGGGGCGGGTTCGATGTTGAGGTCGCGGAGGAGCGCTTCGACGAGGAGGCGGATTTCGTCGCGGATGCGACGGACGACGTCCGCGGGCTGCCCGTCGGGGTCATCGAGCTGCCAGTCGAGGTAGCGCTTGCCGGGATAGACCGGGCAGGCGTCGCCGCAACCCATCGTTATGACGACATCCGCAACCTGGACCGTGGCATCGGTGAGCGGCTTCGGCGATTCGCGGGAGAGGTCGAGGCCGAGTTCCGCCATGACGGCGACGACCGCGGGGTTGACGCGCTCACCGGGGGCGGAGCCGGCCGAGCGGACGGTAACGCGGCCGACGCCGAGCGCAGCCGCGAAGGCCGCGGCCATCTGCGAGCGACCGGCGTGGTGGACGCAGACGAAGAGGACGGTGGGCGGGGTGGGCGGGGTGGAGGGCATTGGCAGCTTCCATGGGGGGATTCCCGGTTCACGATTCACGGTTCACGCCGGGGTGGGCGGGGTCGGCTTCGATGGCGGCTGTGCTGGGCCAGGCGTTGATGCGCGTGCGCGGCGGTGCTATGGGTCGGGTGGGGAGGAGCCGGGGGAGTGGGGCTCGCGGAGGAGCTCGTAGACGGCGGCGGCGAGGAGGGCGCCGGCGAGGGGAGCGACCCAGTACAGCCAGTGCGCCTCCCAGAGGTTCGCCGCGAGGGCGGGGCCGAAGCTGCGCGCGGGGTTCATCGAGCTGTTCGCGACGGGGCCCCACCCGGTCGCGGCGAACCCGACGTAGCCGCCCACGGCGATGGCGGCGAACGCGCCCTGCGCGCGGTCGTCGGTGGCCACGGCGAGGACGACGAAGACGAGGAAGAACGTGAGGATGAGCTCGGACCAGAAGGCAGCATCGGCGCCATTGATCCGGGGCGCGGTGGCGCCGGCGTCCCCGGCATCGCCGACGATGGTCACGATCGCGAACGCGGCGAGCGCGGCGCCGGCGAGCTGCGCGGCGATGTACCCGGCCGCGCGGGCGGGCTCGATGCGGCGGAGGGCGAGGAAGGCGGCGGTCACGGCCGGGTTGATGTGGCAGCCGGAAATGTGGCCGATGGCGTAGACCATCGCCATGACGATGAGCCCGAAGGCGATGCCGATACCGACGCCGCCCACGGCACCGCCGCTCTCGGCGTCGACGGCGATGGCGCCGGGGCCGGCGAAGACGAGCGCGAAAGTGCCGAGGGCCTCGGCGAGGTAGGGCGCGAAGGCGGGCTGGGGGCGGACCAACATGGCGGACTCCCGGCGGTGCGTTGGCGACGGTAGCCCGGCCCCGGACGGCAGGCAACCACGCACCGTTAACGAGCACGGCGCGGCAGCTGCGCGCGTATGCTGCGCGGTCATGCGGGGGCGCGGGTTCGGACTGGCGGTGGTGCTCACCATGGGCGCCGTGGTGGCGGCCGGGTGCAGCGGCCGCGCGGCCGAGATCGACGCCCCCCGGCCGACGATCCAGCGTCTCATCCCGGATATCCCGGACGAGCGGGCGACGGCGACGCCCACTGCTACGGTCACGCCCACCGCGACGGAGCCGCCCACTTCGACGCCAACCGCGACGCGCACGCCTTCGCCGGTGCCGACGCCGACGGCCGTGCGCGCGGCGCCGCAGCCGACGCCCACGCGCGTCCCGGCGACGACGCCGGCGCGGGCGAGCTGCTCGCCGGCCTACCCGGACTTCTGCATCCCGCCATCACCGCCGGACCTGGACTGCCCGGACATCGGCCGGAAACGGTTCACGGTGCTCGCGCCGGACCCGCACCGGTTCGACGCGGACAGCGATGGGATTGGCTGCGAAAGCTGACACGGAAGCCGTGGAAGCGGCCCGGCGCCGGGCGTAGACTCGCCGCTACATGCGCAAGAAACCTGCGCCGACAGCACCAGGGACGCGAAGGAGGCAGCCATGAGCGACAAGAAGCAGGCCATCAACCCGCCGAGCATTTGGAATTCGAACGCCTACGGCTTCTCCCAGGCGGTGAAGGCGGGCGACCTGGTCTTTGTCTCCGGGCAGGTGAGCTTCGCGGCGACGCTGGAAGACCAGGCGCGCGAGGCGTTCGTGAACATCAAGACGATCCTCGGGGCGGCGGGCGCAAACCTGACCGACATCGTGAAGGTGAACATCTACGCCACCGAGGAGGACGCGTGGGACCGGACGGCGGAGGTGCGGGCGGAGTTCCTGCCGTCGCCGTTCCCGGCGGTGACGATGGTGGTGGTGCGGGCGCTGGCGCGGCCGGAGATCAAGGTGGAGATCGAGGTGACGGCGGTGGTGGGGGCGGGCTAGGCCCCACCGGCCCGGGCCGCCCGCCGATTCACGGTTCACGGTTCACGGTTTACGCAGGGGTGGACTCCTGTGGCGGGTAGGGGACACCGGCTGGCGCGGGGGCGGGGTGGCTGGGGGCGCGCGGGCGCTCGCCACTGATGTGCCGTGGGGGTGGGGCGTGGCGAGCGGCGCGGCGGGCTGCTGCGCGGCCGGGCTGGTGCGGGGTGCGCGGCCGCGAGAGGCGAGACCACACCGGCTGCGCGGGGCGGGGTGGCTGGGGGCGCGCGGGCGCTCGCTCACACGCGCGCTACGGATGTGGCGTGGTGGTGGGGCGTGGGGCGTGGGGCGTGGCGAGCGGCGCGGCGGGCCTGCTGCGCGGCCCGGCTGTGCGCGGGGTCGCGGCCGGGCCTTCGATGGGCATCCGTGGGCTAACGCTCGTGCCCGCAAGGGGCACCGGCTACACCCGCTCCGCGGGAGGCGTGGTGCCGGTGCGCGGGTGTGCGAGGTGGGAGCTAGCGCGGAGCGTCGTTCGGACAATCCCGCGGAGCAATGCTCCGCGGCTACGCCTGCGGCGCCAGGGCGGCGCCGCGGTGGTGGGCGCTGCGCTGTGGGTTAGCGGTTGTCGGGGGTGACGTCGATGGGGGCGGGGAGGGCGGGGACGGCACGGGCCTGGCGGAGCTGGCGCAGGTTCACGGGGAGCGAATCGCGGCCGGCGAAAAGGAAGGCGGCGCCGATCAGGCTCACCGGGATGACATTCACGAGGTGCGCGAGGATGGCGAAGCTGAACGCGGCCGGGGCGCCGACATCGAACGGCAGCAGCGAGACCGTGGCGGCGACGTGGAAGACGCCCACGTAGCCGGGCGACGACGGGATCAGCATCGCGAGGTTCGTCGTGCAGGTCAGGAGGACCGCGACCGTGACCGGCGCATCGATGTTGAGGGCGCGCATGAGCAGGAAGTTGATCGCGAACGCGCCGATCCAGGCGGCCGAGGACCAGCCGAGGATGGGCAGCGCGTGGTGGAGCGAGAAGAGCTGGCGGAGGCCGTCGCGGAAGGACTGGGCCTCTTCGACGACGCGGGCGTGCTGGAGCTGCGCGGGGATGGGCACGCCCCCGGCGAGGCGGGCGAGCTGGCGGCGCAGGATGACTGCGGCGATGCCCGTGACGACCAGCGCGGCGAGCACGATCCAGGCGACGCGCAGGTCATCCTTGTACTGGGCCGGCAGGGGCAGGAAGGGGCTGATCGCGACGAAGCAGGCGAGGAGCGTGACCATGTCGGTCACGCGTTCGGTCAGGAGGGAGGAGAGGGCGTGGCCGACGCGGATGCCAGGCTGGCGGCTCGTCATGGCCACGCGGGCGACATCGCCCAGGCGCGCGGGGAGCACGTTGTTGAGGAGGAAGCTGATGTGGAGGATGCGGTAGAGCCGCCCGCGAGTGACGCCGGCTTCGTCGGGGAGGAGGAGGCGCCAGCGCAGGGCCTTCGCGGCGAGGGAGAGGACCAGGCAGGTCACGGCTGCGGCGATGAGCCAGGGGTCGGCGCTGGAAAGCGCGGAGCGGGTGCTGTCCCAGTTGATGACGCGCGCCAGGAGGGCAAGGGAGGCGACGGTGATCACCATGCCAAGTGCGAAACGGCGCATAGACGCCCTACCCCCACGCGGCAACTCCCCCCGCGCACGTTAAGCGTGCCATAGCGGCGCGCTTCCGTCAGTCCCGCGGGGCGGCTACCGTACGAACGATGCGCCCCACCTCGCTGCGGAACCGGCCGGCAGGCGCACAGGCGGCGAGCGGCGCCCCGTGGTGGGTGCACCACCGCGGCGTGATGGCGGCGCAGGCGCTGCTGCTCCTGCTGATGACGGCGAGCGTGGTGACGCGGCTCTGGAGCGATTACCCATGGCTCGGCTGGTCACTCGTCGGGCTCACGGCGTTCGCGTGGTCCTGGGAGCTGCGCCAGGCGCGACACCGCCGCTGGTGGTTCGTCTACGTCTTCGGCATCTTCGTGTACACGATCCTCCGGTCGTACGCGGACGAGACGTTCATCCCGATCCAGACGGAGTACGTTGTCGACTTCGACCAGCTCCTGCCCGGGCGCGAGCCGGTGACCTGGCTCCAGGAACGCTGGTTCGACCAGGGCAACATCGACTGGCTGGACTGGGCGACGGTGGCGGTGCACTGGTCGTTCTTCATCGCGCCGCACCTGGGGGCGGTGCTGGTGTACCTCTACCGGCGGGTGCTGTTCGCGCGCTATGCGGCGCTCATGGTGAGCATCATGTGGCTGGGCCTCGCGCTGTTCTTCCTGCTGCCGACGACACCGCCGTGGCTCGCGGGGGTGCAGGGCGACCTGCCGGGCGTCGTCCGGGTGATGGATTTCGTTGGAGGCGAAGTGACCGGCAGCACGTACGAGGACTTCCACTCGTCGCTGGCGGAGCCGAACTCAGTGGCGGCGATGCCGTCGATCCACATGGCGATCACGTTCGCGATGTTCCTCTGGGCGTGGGCGTACGAACGCCGGCCGCTCGCGTACGCGCTGCTGCTGTACTCGGCGGCGATGGCGTTTTCGCTGATGTACCTGGGCGAGCACTACGCCGCCGACGAGCTCGCCGGTGTGGCGTGCGCGGCGGCGGCGTGGTGGGCGATCCGGCGGTGGTGGCCACGGCCGGAGGGCCCGGCGGCTCAGGCGGCGCGCTGATAGATGCTCGTGCCGGTGGCGCGGAAGCCGAGCTCCTGGGAGCGCATGATCATCTCGCTGCCGCCGACGAAGAGATACCCGCCGGGGCGCAGGGCCTGCGCGAACGAGGTGTAAATCACCTGCTTGGCCGGCTCGGTGAAGTAGATGACGACGTTGCGGCAGAGGATGAGGTCCACGTCCTTCGGGTACGGGTCGCTGAGGAGGTCCTGCCGGCGGAACTGGACGCGCTTCTTGACGGTGTCGTTGACGGCGTAGGAGCCATTCTTTTCGACGAAGTACTTCTTGAGCAGCTCCGGCGGGACGGCGCGGACTTCGGAGGCGTGGTAACCGGTGCCCTCTTTCGCGCGGGCCATGATCGGCATGTCCACGTCGGTCGCGAGGACGGTGTGGGCGCCGTTTGGGTCCACCTCGTTGAGGATCATCGAGAGCGTGTAGGGTTCGCAGCCGATGGAGCAGCCGGCGCTCCAGAGCTTGAGCGTGCGGCGCTCCTTGAGGAGTTGCGGCAGGACCCGGTCGCGGATTTCGAAGAAGCGGTCGGCCTGGCGGAAGAACTCGCTGACGTTGATGGTGAGGGTGTCCTTCACCTCGTCGAGGAGCTTCTGCTCGGTGGCGATGGCCTTCGCGAACACGGGCCAGGTGGTGATGCCGCGGCGGGACATGAGGCTGTGGAGGCGCCGCTTCATCTGCGGCTCCTTGTACTGGGCGAGGGGGACGCCGATGGCGCGCTCGAGCGCCGTGCGGAAAGCGATCCACTCGGGGTCGTTGGACTGCTCTTCGAAGCGCGACATAGGCGCATTACCTCCTGATCGAAAGGGCGGAAAGGGCGGTGTCGGCGATGCGCTCGATCGGCGCCTCGCGGCTGTTTTTGGTCATTTCGCGGGCGACGCGGGGCATGCCGTACACGACAGATGTCGCTTCGTCCTGGACGATGACCTGGCCGCCGGCCTGTTCGACCTTCGCGCAGCCGGCACCACCATCGCGGCCCATGCCGGTGAGGATAGCGACGACGGCGCGGCGGCCGTACAGCTCGGCGACGCTGTCGAGCGTGAGGTCGACCGCAGGGCGGACGCCGTGGAGCGCGGGCCGCTGGTCCAGGTGGACGCGGCGGTCGCGGGTGACGGTGAGGTGGTGGTCGCCGGGGGCGACGAGGACGACGCCGGCGGTGACGGCGTCGCCTTCGGCGGCTTCGCGCACCTGGAGCGGCGAGAGGCTATCGAGCCGCCGCGCGAGGGCCGCGGTGAAGCCGGGCGGCATGTGCTGGACGACGATCACGCCCGCGGAGAGGTCGCCAGGGAGACGTGGGACGACCTCGGTGAGGGCGGGCGGGCCGCCGGTGGACGACCCGATGACGAGCAGCGACGTCGCGGGCGCGCCAGTGGCGGGCCCCCGGGAGGAGGGCGGGAGCGGCACAGGAACGGGCCGCGGGCGGCGCCGCTGGACGCGCGTCTGCTTCGCTCGAAGGATGGCGCCGGTGAGCTGGTCGCGGACGCTGACGAGCTCGTGGCTGAGCCCGCTGGGCTTGGCAACGGCATCGACGGCGCCGGCTTCGAGGGCGCGGATGGTGGTCTCGGCGCCTTCGGAGGTGAGCGTGCTGAGCATCACGACCGGGGTCGGGACGACCTGCATGATTTCGCCGACAGCGCGGACGCCGTCCATGCGGGGCATCTCGACGTCCATGGTGATGACGTCTGGGCGGAGCTCGAGGGCGCGCTGGACTGCTTCAACGCCGTCGTTGGCGGTGCCGACCACCATGGCGCCGGGGAGCGCATTGATCATGCGTTCCAGGGTGCGGCGCATGAAGGCCGAGTCGTCGACGACGAGCACGCGGATTTCGGCCTGGGGCGACGGCAGTGCGCTCATTGCGGTCACGCGCAGAGCTTGCTGACGGTGGCGAGGACGCGGTCGCCTTCGGCGGGCTTGACGAGGAAGTCCTTGGCACCGCTCTTGACGGCTTCGAGGACGATCTGCTGCTGGCCGAGGGCGGTGACCATGGCGACCTTGGCGCCGGGGTCCATGGCCTTGATCTCCTTGAGGGCGGTGAGGCCGTCCATCTCGGGCATGGTGATATCGAGGAGGACGGCGTCGGGCTTGTGGGCCCGGTACTTGTCGAGCGCGTCGAGGCCGTTTTCGGCCTGGATGACGTCGTAGCCGGCTTCGGTCAGGATCTTGGACATCCGCATCCGCATGAAGGCCGCGTCGTCCACAACGAGGATGGTGGCCATAGTGTCGTCTCCCTAGAGTTCGATGGGTGTGGCGGAGGCGGTGCGGACGTAGGTCCGGCCGGTCGCCTGGTGGAGCTCGAGCGTGCGCCCGCGGGTGCCGCCGAGGTCTTCCTTTGCGATGCGGAGCCCGTGATGGCGCAGGCGCTCACGGACTGCTTCGGCATTTCGCTCGCCGATCTTGAATTTTTCGGCGTTTGCGGCGCCGAGGACGGAGGCACCGCCGGCGAGCTTGACGATCAGCCGGCTCTTGAGCGCGCCCGCTTCGGTGACGCGGCGGACGAGGGCGTCGATGCCGGTATCGGCGAAGCGCGCGGGTTCGGTTGCGGTTGGCTGCTTCCCATCGGAGGAGGGGAGCAGGATGTGGACGAGGCCTGCCACTTTCGTGGCCGGGTCGAAGGCGGAGATACCGACGCACGACCCGAGCCCGTAGGCGACGAGCACCTCGGCCGGGTCTTTCGTCACGGCCAGCTGGCCAATGCCAACCGAGACGCGACGGACCTCGGTCGCAACAGCTGTCACGCTGCGGCCTCCTGGAGCACCGAGAGGCACTGCGGGTCCGGTGCGAGGATGAGGAGCCCGGCGGTGTTGCCCGAGCCGTCTTCGAACACGGTGTCGATCATCACGACGTCGCTGCCCTGCGAGAGGATCTCCGCGTAGACGGTCTGGACCAGGGCGATGGCCATGTCGTGCACGATCGTCGGCGGGCTCGGGTGGAGCGGCAGGTTGGCCGAATCGGCGAGCGCGTTTACGAAGGCGGAGCCGACGATGTTGCCCAGTTCGCCGATGGCCGACTCCGCGAGCTCGTCGGCTTCCGTGGTCGTGCCCGGCGCCTGCCCGCACATGAGGTCGACGCAGTCGAGGGCGCGGCGCTCCGGGAAGAGGAGCATGACGTGGCCGGAGATGCCGCCCGACATGCCGAGGTAGGCGCCGAGGACGATGCTCTCGTCGCCGCCGACGGCGCTACAGGCGTCATCGCGCGTGCCGATCCGGACATCCGGGATGTGGATGGTGATCTCCTGGCCGACGAGGCCGCTGAGGCCGCGGCCGGCCCGCATCGCGCCATCGCGCGCCACCCGGGAGAGCGTCTCGGTGAGCCGGTCTTGCGTTCCGATCATAGGTGCCCCCTGCAGCGCCTAGGCGATGGCCTGGAGCGCCGCGGTTGCGGCGACCAGGCTGGCGGTATCGATGATGAGGCCGAGCGTGCCATCGCCGAGGATGGTCGCGCCGGTTATGCCTTTGCGGTTGCCCAGCATGTCGCCGAGCGACTTCACGACGACGTCCTGTTCGCCGAGGAGGCGGTCCACGAGGAAGGCCACCTGGCGGTCGCTGTGCTTGGCGGCGACGACGAAGCGCGGCCCCTGGTGCTCGCTCGTGCGGTAGTCGCCGAGGGCCCTGGCGAGGTCCACGACGGGGAGGAGCCGGCCGCGAAGCCGGAGCGTCGTCCGCCCGGCGATCGGGTGGAGGTCGGCTTCGACTTCGGAGAGGGCTTCGGTAACCGAGACGAGCGGGATGGCGTAGACGGTGTCGTTCGACATCACCATGAGCGCCTTGGTGGTCGCGAGGGTGAGCGGGAGCTGGATGATGAACTCGCTGCCCTTGCCGGCCGTGCTGCGGATCGAGACCTGGCCGTTCAGCCGCTCGATGTTCGTGCGGACGATGTCCATGCCGACACCGCGGCCGGAGACGTCCGTGATCTTCTTCGCGAGCGAGAGCCCGGGGAGGAAGATGTACTGGAGCACCGCCTCGTCGCTGGCCGCGTCGGCCATTTCGCGCGTGACGAGGCCGCGTTCGACGGCCTTGTCGCGCAGGCGGCGGGTATCGATGCCGCGGCCGTCGTCCTGGATCGAAAGGTAGATGTAGGTCTCCTGGTTCCAGGCGGTGACGGTGACGGTACCGGTCTCGGGCTTGCCGGCGGCGCGCCGCTCTTCCGGCGTTTCGATGCCGTGGTCGACGGCGTTGCGAAGGATGTGGACGAGCGGGTCCGAGATCTCTTCGATGACGGAGCGGTCCAGCTCGGTCTCTTCGCCAGCGGTGAGGAGCTCGACCTTCTTGCCGCACTTGGCGGCGACATCGCGCACAAGCCGGGGGAGCCGGGTGAGCACGCTGCGGACGGGGAGCATGCGGCTGCGCATGATCTCTTCCTGGAGCTCGTCGGTGATCCGGGCGAGGTGGGCGGTCGTCTCTTCGAAGTTCTCGGTGAGCTCGGCGAGGTTCGCGTCCTTGAGGACAGTGGAGAGGTGGTCCTTGATCTGCTGGAGGCGGGTGCGGTCGATGACGAGCTCGCCGACCAGGTTCATCAGGCCATCGAGCCGCTCGACATCGATGCGAACCGAGGCGGAGGTGGTCTTGCGCGGCGCCGAGCCGTTGGTGGCGCCGCTTTCGCCGGGTTCGACGACGGTGAGCTGCGGGCGGCCGCCCGGCGCAGGTGCGTCGAGCGCCTTGGCCCCTGCGGGGGCAACGGCGGGCGCGGCCTGCGGGGCTGCGGGCACCTCGATGGCCAGCGTGGCGTCGACCGTGACCGATTCGATGGTCAGCGAGGCGACGTCGGCAACGGATTCGAGGGCGGCCTTGAGCTGTTCGTCGTGGGCCATGGTGGCGACGACGGCGGCCATGCTGAATTCGCCGCCGCCGGCTTCGATGACTTCGCGTTCGGGCACGAGGTGGCCGATGGTGGCGAGCGCTTCGATCTCCTGGAGGAGCTGGAAGCACCGGATGCCGGGGAGCTGGCAGTTGGCATCGATGCCGACATGCACGCGGAAGACGGCACGCCCCTCGTCGACCTCGGCGAGGAGCGCTTCGACGACGTTCGCCGGCAGGGCGGCGCCGGCGGCCGCGGGAGGGGCATCCACCGTCGCGCCACCGGGCGGTGCTTCCTGGAGGAGGCCGTGGAGGGCGTGCTCGAGTGGCTCGGCGTCGACGCCCGCATCGACGCGGGTCACGACTTCGTGCGCGAGGATGCGAAGGGCATCGAGCCCGGCGAGGAGCGCATCGACCACGGCCGAAGACGGGCGGAGGCGGTCCTGGCGGACGGCATCGAGCACCGTCTCCATGGCGTGGGTGAGGCTGGCCATCTTGCGATGGCCGATGGTTGCGGATGAGCCCTTGAGCGTGTGCGCTGCCCGGAAGATCCGCTGGACCAGGTCGGGGTCCG
The DNA here is from genome assembly GCA_020850615.1 of Dehalococcoidia bacterium. Lineage (GTDB taxonomy): Bacteria > Chloroflexota > Dehalococcoidia > Tepidiformales > Tepidiformaceae > JADZEI01. Next base: position 35,919 of record JADZEI010000006.1, read on the forward strand.
GCTCGCCTTCAAGCTGCACGAGGGCGGTATCGAGCAGCTCGAGCTGCTCCTCCGCCTCTTCGTTGAAGAGCTTGAGGTCCTCGTCGTCGAGGTCGAAAGTGAGTGGTTGTCCCTTGGCCATGAGGCAGCACGGACCTCCCCGGGGTGGTGTGCGGGTTGAAATCGGGGCGTGGTGAGCCGTGCGCGTCAGGCGGCCTGGGCTTCCGTCATCTCGTACATCGTCTCGTCGCTGGGCAGGACGCCGGAGAGGTCGACGAGGGAGACGAGGCGGTCTTCGAGCTTGGCGATGCCGCGCAGGTACGCGTTGTCGATGCCGCTGACGATGCTGCTGGGCTGTTCGACCTGCTCACCGGGGATGCGCATCACTTCCGAGACGGCGTCGACGATGAGGCCGACCATGCCGCTGGCGCTGGAGACGACGACGATGCGGGTCTCGGGCGTGTGTTCGGACGCGAAGATGCCGCAGCGGCGGCGGAGGTCGATGACCGGCACGACGCGGCCGCGCAGGTTGGTGATGCCTTCGACCCAGGGGTCGGACCCGGGGATGGCGGTGATGGCCTGCATGCGGACGATTTCCTGGACGGCCTGGATGTCGAGTGCATAGAACTCGTCGGCCAGGCGGAAGATGACGACGTGCTCTTCCGTCGTGGTCGCCTGGTTTTCGACGGCGGGATCAATGGGACGAGCTGCCACGTGAATGCCTCCACTGCGGGACATGAGTACCCGCGACCTTGTAGACAAAGTACGGCCGGGGCCTTGAGGGGACGTATTGGGTATCGCACCCAAAAGGCCTCAGGGGAGACCCTTACCCGGTAGTGAAGTGGGTGCAGTTCGGTGACGAGATAGGGACTTTGTGTATGGATGGCCGAACATAGGGAATGAGAGAGTCCGGCTACCCAGCGGGTGCAAATGCTATGGCCGACAATGCCGTCCTCAGCCAGCGAGAGATCGACGCTCTCCTCAACGCCGACATCGACCAGCTCGACCAGGACGAGCTCGCTGCGCTCACGACGCAGGCCCGCCCGAAGGAGACTGGGCGGCGGATCAAGCCATACGACTTCCGCCACCCGGAGAAGCTCTCCAAGGAACAGATCCGGGCGCTGCAGATCATCCAGCAGGGTGTGGCAGGGGCGATGGCCCAGGCGTTCTCGGGCCGACTCCGGGCGCCCGTGGAAGCGCGGCTGAGCGCGCTCGAGCGCGGCATCTATGAGGAATACGTCAACCAGATCGGCAGCTCGGCGATCGTCATCATGATCGACATGAACCCGCTGCAGGGCTACGCGGTGGCGGCGTTCGGGCTCGATGTGGGCTTCTCGATCATCGACCGGTTGCTGGGCGGCAAGGGCAAGGGGAAATCCCGCGCGATCGACCGGGACCTTTCGGACATCGAGATCGCGCTCATCCGGCACATCGGCCAGGACATCGCGCGGTCGCTGATCGACCCGTGGGCGCGCGTGGCGGAGCTGGAGCCGGAGGTGACGGAGCTCGCGCTCGGGCCGCAGGTGATGCACGTCATCCCGCCTTCGGAGTTCGTGATCACCGCCTGGTACGAAGTGCGGTTCGCGGAGCAGACGGGCGGCATTTCACTCTGCTTCCCGCTGACGATCCTGGACCAGATCCTGCCGAAGCTGACCGGCCAGAACATGTTCGAAAACCGCTCCGGGCGGGGCGACGAAAACGCCCGCGTGAAGGACGAGCAGATCCTGCCGGTGCGCATCCCCGTGAAGGCGGTGCTGGGCAACGCGATGGTCCCCGCGCGGGACATCGCCGACCTGCAGCCGGGCGACGTCCTCGTGCTCGGCCAGGAAGTGGCGGACCCGCTGCGTGTGTTCGTGGGCAACTGCGAGCGGTTCGCAGGGTTCGCGGGCACGAAGGGCCGGAGATTTGGCCTACAGCTTTCGGGTGTTGTTGACGACGATGGATGGGTGAGGGACTTCGAGGAAGCATTCGCATGAGCAGCACGATTCCTGTCCGCGCCGTGCTCATGTCCTCCGACATCAAGAACGGGGGCACGGGCTTCCACCGGTTGGACTTCAAGGTCGACGGTGGGCGGTCCGGGATGAGCAGCGTGACGGTCCTGATTTCGCAAGACGCGCACCGGAAGCTGGCCCAGCAACTGGTGCGTGCGCGTGTGGGGCACACGGAACGGTCTGCCCTGTTGAAGACGTGGGCGCGGTGGGAGATCGCGCTGCGCATGGAAGACCAGGGTGTGATCCCGCGCACCATCACGATTACCGCAAGCGACCTGGACGATTTCGGCGCCTACGCTGTCGACCTCGCCCGCCACCTGCGCTGACGCGCCCCCGGAGACCCGCATGCTAGCCAGAGTCCCACTCGACGAAGCCGCACGCCACGCCGCAGAGACCCCCGAGCGCGCCCGCCTGGAGCTGATCGCTCCATTCGTCGAGGCAGCCGCACGGGTGATCAAGCAGGAGTGTGGCGAAGTCGTGTCCCGCGGGCAGCTGCACCGCGTCCGTTCGCCACAGACGAGCAACGACGTGAGCGCGCTGATCGCGGTCACCGGTGGGGTCGCCGGGCTGGTGATCTATTCGATGTCGGCGGAGACCGCGATGGGCTTCGCCTCGCACATGATGGGCGAGCCGGTGCCGGAGCTGGACGCGATGGCGCAGAGCGCGATCGCGGAGCTGGCGAACATGATCACGGGCCAGGCGGGCATCGCGCTGGAGAAGACCGGGTACCCGACGGACATGTCGCCGCCGGTCTTGCTGCTGGGGCACGGGAGCTCGATCGCGACGTTCAACCTGACGCGTCTGGTGATCCCGCTGGTGGTGTCGTTCGGGGAGTTCTCGATCGACGTGGCGATCAAGGAAGTGTAGGCCCCGCCCCTCCGCCACCCCGCCCCGGATTTTCGATTTGCGATTTTCGATTTCCGCCGGGGTGTGACCTGGTCGGCTGGCGGTGTAGCGGTGTGCCGGGGTGTGGCCCTGCCCTTCCTGATGGTCGGGCTACTGATGGCGCCAGGGTGGACCTGCGGCAGCTGACGGTGGGGCGGATGCGCCGGGGCGTCGCCCTGCCCTTCCTGATGGTCGGGCTACTGATGGCGCCAGGATGGACCTGCGGCAGCGGGCGGTGAGCGGGTGGGCTCTGGTAGGATCGCGGGGAGATTGGAGCGGGGAGTGGCTGTGACCGACGGCGAACGGACGTACCACCGGCTGGGGCCGGCCAGCGAGATCGAACCGGGGATGGTGAAGGACTACAAGGTCGCGGGGCACGGCATCGTGGTCGCGAACTGCGATGGCGAGTTCCACGCGATCGAGGACCGCTGCACCCACGACGACGGACCGCTGGGCGAAGGGCGCCTCTGGGGCTGCCAGGTGGAGTGCCCGCGCCATGGCGCGCGGTTCGACATGACGACCGGTCGGGCGATGACGCTGCCGGCGGTGCGCCCGGTGGGGAGCTACCCGGTCCGCGTGGTCGACGGGCAGCTCGAGGTGGGGTTCTGAGCGGGCAGGTTGCAGCGCCATAACAACCGGCGCCGCGCGGGTACACTGGCCCCGCCCCCGAGCGGAGCCCGGTATGGAGCCGACTGAACTCGAGGCGACAATCGCCACTACCCCCACGGAAACCGGGCCCCGGCGCCTGGCGGTGAGCCGCGTGCTGGCTGCCAACGCCGCCTGGGTGGGCCTCGCGGCCATCCTCGCGGTGGGGCTCGCACTGCGGGTGTTCTTCTTCATGGGCCTGGTGAAGGTGGACCCGTTCACCTACGCGGACGGCGCGATCAGCATGGCCCGCTGGGAGCCGGTCTACGACCCGGACATCACGGGGGACGTGTACTACACGCAGTACATCCGCCTGCCGGTGGTGGTGCCGGCAGCGGCGCTCTACAAGCTCTTCGGGCCGAATGACGTGACCTCGACGGCGGTACCGATCGCGGTGTCGCTCGCCGCGGCGGTGGTGGCGTTCCTGTTCGTGCGGCGGGCGCTGGGCGAGCTGCCGGCGCTCTGCGCGGCCGGCTTCGTGGCCGTGTTCCCGGTCGCGGTGATCAATTCGACGCAGTTCCTGCCGGACGTGGTGCAGGCGTCGTTCGCGCTGCTCACGGTGACCTGCAGCATTGCCGCGCTCACGTTCGAAGGGCTCACCCGGCGGGAGCGCGCGTGGCTCTACTTCGCGGCGGGCGCGGGACTCGCGCTGGCGTTCTATGCGCGCGGCACGGCGGTGGCGATCGTGCCGCCGCTGGCGGTGGTGGCACTGGTGAACTGGCGGCGCATCGGACCGGAGGTGGTGGCGGCGGTGGGCGGGTCGGCGGCGGTGCTGGCCGTGTTCCAGGCGTTGCTCGTGGGGCTGGGGGCGAAGCCGCTGGAGGACATCCGCATCCTCTACCAGCTCGGCAACCTCGGGGCGGCGACCGTGGCGTGGGATTACGCCGACCTGCTGCTCACGGACCGGGTGTACTGGCCGTTCGTCGCGGCCGGGGTCGTGGGCCTGGCGCTCTGGACGAGGGTGCACGGGCCGCGCGGCTGGGCCCGAAACCCGGCGTTCGCGCTCGCCCTCGTCGTGGTGGCGCAGTATGTGTACTTCGAGTTCTTCATGAGCCTGAAGGACGTGGTGACATGGTGGAAGGAGCCGCGCTACCTGCTCCAGCTGGTGTTCCCGCTGCTGCTGCTATCGGGCGCCGGGTGCGGGCTCGTGCTGCGGGAGCTGGCGCGGTTCTCGGCGCCGGGAGCAGTGGCGGCGGGCGCGGTGGGGGCGCTCGGGGTGCTGGTGGTCAGCGCGGAGGCGGTCGACGACGAGGAGGACTTCTACCTCGAAACCGAGACGAACCGCTGGGACTACGACGAGCGCCGCGTGGCGGACTTCCTCGCGCAATTCCCGGGCGCGGACGTGTACGTGTGGGACGACGACTTCGCCCGGCCGCTTTCGTACCGGATGGGCGGCGACGGCACGCTCTATTCGCGCTCGGTTTCGGACGACGGCCGGCTGCATTCCCGGTTCGAACAGGACGGGACGAGCCGGGTGACGCCCGGTTCGTACGTGGTCGTCCTGCCGGGGGAAGACTGGTGGGCGGGGCGCACCGGCGCGAGCCCGGGCTGGGAGCTCGCCTGGGGTGGCGGCGTGGACCCACGCGTGTATTTCGTAGACGAGCCGGCCGCGGACGAGCTCGAGTGGCGGGAGGAGCCAGCCAACGCCACGGTTGGCGGCGCGCGGGTGACGTCGGCAGGCCTGGCGCGGCCCTGGATCATCCCCGGGCAGCACACGGCCATCGAGCTGGTGTTCGACCGGCCGGTAGCGGCGGGCACGCGCATCCCGCTGCTGCTGCAGTGCGACGCGCCCGACGGGCCGGTCACGGAGCTGGTCGTGCCGCGGACGGCGGACGTGCTGCGCAGCGACGTGTTCCTCCAGTCCGCGCCATCGGTCCGGGTGCCGGCGGGATGCCAGGTGCGGACAGGCGGCCGCGACCTCGTGGGCGTGCGGGTCGAGGCGGTCACCGCGGTCGAGGGCGAGACGCTGGAGGTGCCGGGCTGGGAGCCGTTCCTGAACCCGCGGTTCAGCGCGGGCGGGTCGCTGCTCGGCAGGGCGGACTCGGGGCCACTGGCCGTACCAATCCCGCGGCTGCCGGGAGACGAGTACTGGGTCGAGCTGCGCCTGTACGACTACGGGACCGGCACCGGCGATGTGACGGCGACGCTGAACGGCACGGCGGCGCGCGGCACGTGGGGGAGCGCCGGCGGCGAGCCCGGCGTGGTGCGGCTGGTGCTGCACGTGCCCGAGGCGCCGGCCGGGAACGAGCTGCGGCTCGAATTCGCGCCCGGCGGGCAGGGCGCGGTCCTGCTCGATGGCGTGGCCGTGAGCGCAGTGGAGCCGCCGCCGGTGGAGTGACGGTTTCGCGCCGGGGCGGCGGGCGCGGTACGCTGGTACGAGACCAACCCGCGGGAGTCCCCATGCGCTTCGCCATCGTCCGTTTTCCCGGCACCTGGAGTGACCGCGATTGCCAGCACGTGCTGCGCGACGTGCTCGGGCAGGAGACGGAGATCGTCTGGCACCGCGAAAGCGACCTCTCGGGGTTCGATGCGGTGGTCCTGCCGGGCGGGTTTTCGTACGGGGATTACCTGCGCTGCGGCGCGATCGCGCGCTTCTCGCCGGTGATGGACGAGGTGGCGCGGGTGGCGGCGGCGGGCAAGCCGGTCATCGGCATCTGCAACGGGTTCCAGGTGCTGTGCGAAAGCCACCTGCTGCCGGGGGCGCTGATGCGCAACGACAGCCTCCAGTTCCGCTGCGAGTGGACGTACCTGCGGCGGGAGGGCAGTTCGACACCCTGGGTGGCGACAATCCCCGAGGGCGACGTGCTGCACGTGCCGATCAGCCACGGCGAGGGCAACTACTTCGCCGATGCGGCCACGCTCGACGAGCTGGAGCAGACGGGGCGCGTGCTCTTCCGGTACTGCGATGCGGCGGGCACCGCAACGGCCGAGGCGAACCCGAACGGCAGCGTGAACAACATCGCGGGGATCATCAACGCGGCGGGAAACGTGCTGGGGATGATGCCCCACCCCGAGCGGGCCGGGGAGCTGCTCACCGGCGGCGCCGACGGCAACCGGATCTGGCGCTCGGTGATCGAGGCGGCGGTCGCGGCGGTGGCGTAGGGCGGCGGCGGCGCGACACTGCGTGTCGCCAAATCGGGAAATGCGTGCTTTACCTTATTGTGAGCGCGCTCACAGCGGCATATAACTCATGGCGGACGGCAACCAGGGAGAGCAGGGCACCGCCGTCCGCTGGGCGCGGGGTGCGTAAGACGCCCGGCCCGGTTTGGGAGGCCGTATGACAACCATGTCCGCTGACTACACGATGTCCGGGGGTGGATACCCGGTGGGCATCGAGATCGATGGGCCGCAGCCGCAGAACCGGCTGAGCGTGCTCCTCCGCTTCCTCTACGTCATCCCGCACGCGCTGGTGCTCGCCATCCTCGCCTACGCCATCGGTGTGACCACGTTCATCGCGTGGCTGATCATCGTGGTCACCGGGAAGTGCCCGGCCGGGCTCGCGAAGTTCCACGCCGGTTATCTCCGCTGGTCCACGCGGATGGGCGGGTACATGTTCCTGTTGACCGACAAGTACCCGGCGTTCTCGATGGACGCCGACAACGCCTACCCGATCCGGGTCTCGATCCAGGACCAGCTCGAGAACCGCAACCGGCTGACGGTGCTGCTCCGGCTGATCATGGTGATCCCGCACGTCATCGCGCTTTCGGTGGTTGGGATCGTCGCCGAGGTCCTCCTGTTCGTGGCCTGGCTCGTGGCGCTGTTCACCGGCTCCGTGCCAGAGGGGATCCACACGTTCCTCGCCGGCTTCATGCGCTGGTACAACCGGGTGGGCGCCTACGCGATCCTGCTCACGGACGAGTACCCGCCGTTCAGCATGAGCTGAGCGTCTTGCTCGAAACCGCGCGCCGCCCGCACACTGCCCGCACCTTCGCGGGCGGTGTCCGGGCATGACGCAACCTCCGGCTAACGGCGACCAGGACGAACCGGGCCAGGACGGCGACGCGCCGTGGCGCTGGGACCCGGACGAGCGCCCGGACACGGGAGACGAGCCCGAGCCGCCAACGCTGCGGTTTGACGCGCCCGCCGCGGACGAAGGCGTGGGAGACGCGCCGTCCACACCGCCGGCGCTGTCGTTCGAGCCGGCGACGCAGGCTGTGCCACCGCCGCCGCCGTACGAACCTGCCACGCAGATCACGCCGACTCCGCCGCCGCCGTCGTACGAGCTCCCGCCACCGCTGCCCCCGCCGGGAGCTCCGGGTGGGCCGCGTGAGCATGGCGTCCGGCCGGCGGGCAGCGAGCCGCGCCCATTCGGAGCGCCCCCGCCGCCGCCAATGCCGGGCACCGGCGGGCCGCCACCGCCCCCGCCGGCGATGCCACCGCCGCCGCCCAGCCGGCCGCCGCACTGGGAGGCGCCAGCGCCGCCACCGGCGCAGCGCTACCCCATGGACTTCGAGGTCCAGTACCCGCCGCGGCTGAGCCGGTGGAAGACGTTCCTCCGGGGCTTCCTCATCCTGCCGGCGGCGATCTTCGCCTGGATGGTCAGCGCGCTGGTCCAGGCGTCGTTCCCGCTGGGCTGGGTGCCGGTCTTCGTGAAGCGGAAGTACCCGGACTGGCTGTTCGCGGCGAACGGCGGGGCGATGGCGTACCAGGCGCGGTTCGCCGCCTACGGGCTGCTGCTGACCGACCGCTACCCGAGCTTCTCGCGGGAGGACCACCCGGTGCGGCTGGAGTACGCGGACCCGCCGCAGGGGCAGCTCAGCCGCTGGCGTGTGTTCTTCTGGAAGCTGCTGCTCATCGTCCCGCACCTGTTCGTGCTCTGGTTCCTCTACCTCGCGGTCGGTGTGGTGACGTTCATCGCGTGGTTCGCGATCCTGTTCACCGGGAACTACCCGCGCGGCCTGTTCGGCTTCGTGACGGGCGTGCTGCGCTGGACCTACCGGGTGCAGGGCTACTTCGCCTCGTTCAACGACCGCTTCCCGCCGTTCTCGCTGAGCGCGGAGGCGGGCCCGGGCGGCAAGGCCGGCGCGATCATCAGCGGCGCGATCGGCATGCTCTTCATCGGGAGCTGCGGCAGCATCTTCGTCGCCGCAGTCGCGACGATGAACGACACGCACGACGCATCCATCAGCTACGCGGCGCTGAGCGATGGCCGCAGCGGCCAGACGTTCTACACCGGCGAGCGGTTCGACCCGACGTTCGTGGTGACCATCGAGCTGGTGACGGACCCCGCGGACGAGCTGCTCGGGCTCATCGACGTCCCCGGGCACCGCGTGGTCGTGTTCGAATGGACGCTGGAGAACGCCAACGGCACCGACGAGGACATCGACCGCGGGATCGCGCATTTCACGGTGGCGGACAACGACGACACGCGGACGTACGACGCGGCGATCGTGGTGGTCGACGGGCAGCCGGCGCCCGCGGAGATCGAGGACGGCGAAGAGGTGACGATGCAGGCGGCGTTCGTGGTGCCGGAGGACGCGGAGCCGGTGTCGCTGCGGCTGGACCCGCCCTGGCCGGACCTCTCGGGCATCCGCTACGAGTTCCGCTGAGCTGCGTATCGCGGCGCGTTACGGCTGATCGCGGGCGTTCGATTGCAGTTCCATGGCGGCTCCGGCGGAGGCCGCCGCGGTTGTTCTGCGGCTGAAACTGGCGGCGCGTGGCGCTACAACGGGCGCAATGCGCCAGGGCCGACACTGGTGGCGATGAGCCAGCCGGACGTGCCCCTCCCTGCTCCCACCGCCGCCCTGCCAGCCATGCGGACCTTCGTCCCGGCGCGGGCGCGGCGGGGACTCACCGTCGCCAGCCAGCGAGACTGCCTCGCGAGCGTGACGATCGACCTGCTCGCGGGGGTGGCCGCCTGCCCGTTCGTCTTGCCGCCGCTGGCGCTGGTGTTGCGCGGTTGGTGGCCGGCGGGCGCTCTTATCGCCGCGCACCTGTTCCTGGCCGTGTTCTGGGCGATGGGCCGCACACCCGGGATGTACCTCGTGGGCACGCGGCTGGCGGACGCGGCGACGGGCCGGGACCCGGGATTTGGCGCGGGGCTCTCCCGGGCGGCGCTGCTGCTGCCGGCGGCGGTCGCGCTGTTCCTCCTCGCCGATGCGTCGCTTCCGCACCCCACGGCGCCCTTCTCGCGGCAGCCCGTGGTCCTGTGGAGCTCGCTGGCGGTGCTCGGCGCGGCGGTGTTCAGCCATACGTGGGCGCTGTACGACCGCGAGGGCCGGGCGCTGCATGACCGGCTCTGCGGGCTGGTGGTGGTGCGCGACGCCGGGCGGCCGGGAACTAACGGCTAAACGCCCCGGGCCTTACCCTTGTGGCATGCCCGTAGACCAGGAAGCCCTCGACGCCGTCGCCCTTAGCCGTGCGGAATACGACCTGCTGGTGGAGCGCCTGGGGCGCGAACCGAACGAGGTCGAGCTCGGCATGTTCGGTTCGCTCTGGAGCGAACACTGCGGCTACAAGAACTCGAAGCCGCTCCTCATGCTGTTCCCCAGCGGCGGCGACCGCGTGCTCACTCGCGCCGGCGCCGAGAATGCGGGCGCGATCGACATCGGCGATGGGCTCTGCGTCGTGATGAAGGTGGAGTCGCACAACCACCCGTCGGCGATCGAGCCGTTCCAGGGCGCCGCCACGGGCGTGGGCGGCATCGTCCGGGACATCTTCGCGATGGGCGCGTACCCGATCGCGATCCTGAACTCGCTCCGCTTCGGCACGCCCGCGGACCCGCAGAACAAGTACCTGCTCGATGGCGTGGTCGCGGGCATTTCGTTTTATGGCAACTGCCTCGGCATCCCGAACGTGGGCGGCGAGGTGGTGTTCGCGGCCGACTACAACGGCAACCCGCTGGTGAACGCAATGTGCGTCGGGCTCGCGCGGACGGACCGGCTGCAGAGCGCGAAAGCGCGCGGGGTCGGCAACCCGCTGCTCCTGGTGGGCGCGGACACGGGGCGGGACGGGATCCACGGCGCGAGCGGGCTCGCTTCGCGCACCGACCCGGAGGCGCGCTTCGAGGAGATGCGCCCGGCGGTGCAGGTGGGCAACCCGTTCATGGAGAAGCTGCTGATGGAGGCCTGCTACGAGCTCGCCTCCGAGCACCCGGAGTGGCTGGCGGGGCTGCAGGACCTGGGCGCGGCCGGGCTGACCAGCTCGGTGGTCGAGTGCTGCGCGAAGGGCGGCACCGGCGCGGTGCTCGAACTCGCGAACGTGCCGCGCCGCGAATCGGGCATGCGGCCCTACGAGATCATGCTCAGCGAGAGCCAGGAGCGCATGCTCGTCATCGCGAACCGCGAGCACGCCGCCGACGTGAAGGCGCTGTTCGAACGCTGGGAGCTGCACTGCGAGGAGATCGGCCAGGTCACGGGCGGGACGGATGTGGTGATCATGGACAACGGCGTCGAAGTGGGGCGTGTGCCGACGGGCATCGCCAGCGACCCGCCGCTCTACCGCCGCGAAGGCGTGCGCCCGGCCCACCTGGCCGAGCTGAACACGTTCGACCTGGCGAGCCTGCCAGACCTGGACCCTGGCGAGGCGACGGCGGCGCTGCTGCGGCTGCTCGCGCGCCCGAACATCACGAGCAAGCGGGGCGTCTTCCGGCAGTACGACCACCAGGTACTGGCGAACACGGTCGTGCCCCCAGGGGGCGACGCGGCGGTGGTGCGGATCGACGGGACGGACCGCGCGATCGCCTTGAGCACCGACTGCAACGGGCGCTACTGCTACCTGGACCCGTATGCGGGCGCCGCGATCGCGGTCGCGGAAGCGGCGCGGAACGTGGTCTGCACGGGCGCGACGCCGGTCGCGGTCACGGACTGCCTGAACTTCGGCAACCCGGAGAAGGCGGACGTGTACTACCAGCTCTCGCAGGCGGTGCACGGGCTGAGCGAAGCGTGCTCGGTGTTCGACACGCCGGTCGTGAGCGGCAACGTGAGCCTGTACAACGAGACCGCCGGGCGGCCGGTCTACCCGACGCCGGTGGTGGGGATGCTCGGGATCATCGAGGACGTTTCGAAGCACCTGCGGGCCGGGTTCCAGCGGCCGGGGAGCGAGGTGTGGCTGCTCGGCGCGGGGATCGACCAGGCGGCGGACACGCTGGCCGGGAGCGAGTACCTCGAGATGGCGCACGGGAAGGTCGCGGGGCTGCCGCAGGTGGACCTCCAGGGCGAGCGGCGGCTGCAGGAGCTGGTGCTGCTCGCGAACGGCGAGGGGCTGCTCGCGAGCGCGCACGACTGCTCCGACGGCGGGCTCGCGGTCGCGCTGGCGGAGTGCGCGGTCTTCGGCGGGGTGGGGTTCGATGGCCAGCGGGAGTTCGGCGGCCGGGTGGACGGCGCCCTCTTCGGCGAGCGGCAGGGGCGGGTCGTGGTGACTGTGGCGAGCGAGGCCGCGGCCACCCGGCTGCGCGAGCTCGCGGCGGAGCTGGACGTCTGGGCGACGTGGCTCGGGCGGACGGTCGAGCACGGCGGGTTCGCCTTCGGGCCGATCGAGACGAGCGTGGAGGCGCTGGGCGAGGCGTACGAGACGGGCGTGTAGGCGCGGCGGGGAAGCATGCCGGCTCGGCGCCGGGAGCGCCGCAGGCGTAGCCGCGGAGCATTGCTCCGCGGGATTGTCCGAACCATGCCTCGCGGCAGCCTGTGCTGAAGCCGTAGCCGCGGAGCAGTGCTCCGCGGGATTGCCGAACCAACATGCGGGACGGCGGACGGAGTTCAGTCCGCTGAGTCGCTCCAGGTCCAGGGCCATTCGTCGAGTTCTTCGGCCAGTCCGGCTGCGAGCGGGTTGTTGACGATGTAGGCGATCAGGGTGGTCAACTCGCCCTCGCGTACGACCCGGTCGTAATAGCGTGGCTGCCAGAGATTGCGGCCGTGCCTTCTGTCGATGGCGAGCTTCGTCGTGTGTGGCTTGAAGGACTGCACCCACCGCGGGATTGAGAGCCTGGCGGGCCGCACGGCTACGTGCAGGTGATCCGGCATCAGGCATGCGGCGAGAAGGTCCACCGCGTCGCGCGTACGTTCGTTCATGACGCTGTGCCAGACGGCTGCGCCAACAGGGCCGCGGAACGGGCGGGTGCCCGGCCACGCTCGCAGGATGAGGTGGAACGTGAGCCCACGGTTCTCATAGACGCCGGGCGGCAGCCGCGTTCTGCGCGGGAACGGGCGGTCGTTCATCGGCGATTAGCCTAACCACCCAGACGACACCCTTCCAACAGCCTGAGAATCGGGCGTTGGTTCGGACAATCCCGCGGAGCGATGCTCCGCGGCTACGGCTTCGCCTCGGGCTGACGCGGAGCCTGGTACGGACAGTCCCGCGGAGCCGTGCTCCGCGGCTACGGCTTCGCCTCGGGCTGACGCGGGGCCTGGTTCGGACAGTCGCGCGGAGCAGTGCTCCGCGGCTTCCATGAGAAGGCCAGTCTGGATCAAGCCGCGCCTTTAGCGGGCGCTCCAGCCGGGATGTCGTTTCGAAGCTCCGCTTCCATCCGCACTCTTGGTCGGCTCTCGCCGGGTGCACG
>JADZEI010000007.1 GCA_020850615.1 Dehalococcoidia bacterium
AGCCCGCCGGGGGCGAGCACGCGGCTCATCGTTGTGAGGAAGCTGTGTTCCAGCCGCTTGCCGCCATCGTCCTGGTCGTACGGCGGGTTGAGCCACAGGCACGAGAACGCCTCGTGTCCGAGCCGGACGGCGAAGGCGCTGCCGGCGATGACGTGGTCGAGGACCTGCCGAGCCTCGGCAGCGCGGTGCTGCTCGATCTCGATCCCATAGGTCTCGGCGCCACCGATGGCATCGACGAACCGCCGGAGCGCATCACCCGTGCCACAGCAGGGGTCCAGGAGCCGTGCGACACGGCGATGGGAAGATGGGGCGTGGCGGACTAGATCCGCCACGCGTTCGACCACCGAAGGCGGAGTCGGGTAGAACTGCGCCTTCGCGATCCCTTCAAGGCGTGCCATGCCGGCCACCAAGGGTTGGGCTGATAAGCATCGAGTGCTCCTTTCGTTTTCTGCGCGTCGAGGGAGGGCACCTCTGGCGAAGTGCCCTCACATCTCGTTGTGTCGTCAGTCTTGCGGCCCGTCTACGGGATTTCATCGTCGCGAACGAACCCGAACAGTGCCCTTCCTTCTAGCGGGGCGCACCAGTAGTGCCAGAACGTCCCGTCGGGGTCGAGAAGGCCGACAGCGTGCGACTGCTTCGATTCGCCGGAGTGGTCCTCCGGGTCATGCTCTTCCCAGTGGTAGACGCGGTCGTGCAACGCACCGCTGTGACCCGGGCACGGCTCGCCGAAGCCCATTGCGAGGCGGTACTCCTGACCGGCTTCGGGGCGTCGCCTTCCAGGCGCTGGTCCGAGGCGATGGCAGTCCGCCGACGCGCAATGCACGCGCCCGGCGAGCAGATGGACCCGCCGCCAACCGTCCCGTTCGGCGTCGACCCGCCATGCGGGCGGCCGCGTTTCGAGCTCGTGTGAGCGCAGGTGCGCCACGAGCAAGTCGGGCCCGCTGCTCCCGTAGGGATGCAGGCGGAACCCTGACACCCATCCGCACGAGCATCTCCCGACCATGCGGCGGGTGACCTTTCCGCGCTTCGCTTCGTCCTCGTGGGCCGCAGTGATTAGCCAACGCCCTTCGGGGTCGGTGAGCGAGAACCGATAGGGTTCCACCTGCGGCGAGAAGGTCTCCCCGGCGGGCTGACAGTCGTCGTCCGCCGCCACGAGAATGAAGTCGTGCGAGCGCGTTGGTTCTCCCGCTTGGGAGAACTCTTGCGCCGAGACGAGGGCTGGGGCATCGGCCACAGCCTCGCCGAACAGATCCAGCTGCCTATCGTCCACGCCGAGCTCTCACTTCGGCCGGATGTCCGAGGGCTGTGACGGCCGCACGCCAGCGCTCCCCGTGACCGCTGTTCGGGGCGAGGAGGTGGGCGTACTCGTGGACGAGCAACGCCGACGGGCGTCCTGTCGGGGTGATCAGACGCCCGGCTTTGGTGCTGAGGATGCAGATCCAGCCGAAGCGAGGATCGCGTAGATGGTTGTGGGCGTGTGCCCGCCGGCGAAAAGCACCGCGCCGTGGCGTGCCAATCGCTTCGGCGCAACCGCCGACGCTGATCCCGACTACGGGAGCGGCGGGTAGGCCGGCGGCGACAGCCTTCGTCCCGAGATCCGCGACTGCCGCCCGATAGACGTCCGGGTCGAGGGGCTCGGCCATCGTTCAGGCAGCCTTCGGTTGTTCGCTCGCAACGCCGGTCGTTTCCACGACAAGCGCGCGTCGGCGAACCGCGTCGCCGATGTCAGTTGGGAGCGCTTCCGGCTCGGGCCGGCAGTGGAACGCCAGCAGTCCGGCTGATTCGAGTTGCTGCACCTCTTCATTCTCCAGCCCACGCCGCCAGAGCCACTCGGCCCAGGAAGGGTGCAGCGGCAGGTCGAGGCGGCGGGCCAGGAAGCGGAAGTGAAGCTGAGCCGGGTCGTCCTGCTCCCCGACGAGGAGGAGGAAGTCGAGGCGGTTGGTCGCATAGGCGGCGATTTCAGGGATGAGCATGCCGTGGTAGGCGGAACCTGACGGCAGGCGCATGCCCGTGAAGCGCCAGGTCCCCCAGGCCTCCCGCGCGAGCGGCGTTGGTTCGCCGCCCAACTCGGTTCCGCTGAGGAACGCTGCCTCGCCCTTCACGAGCCGCGCCCAGATCGCACGGACGGCCTGCTGGTGGCCGAGCATGGAGAGGAACCAGAGCTCGTTCCCGCCGCGGGCACAGCCATCAACGGTCGCCGTGAAGCCTCCGGCCCTAATTGTCAGGAGGTCCATCACGGGCCTCGCGGTGCGGTCGCCCGAGCGCCGCTTGTCGTGGCAGGTCGTGATTCGCTGTCGTCCGCATCCTCGAAGAGGGGCGGCGTCACAGGCCGCGCTGCGCTCTCGGGCGGTTCGTAACCGCAGCGGTCGCAGTAGCGCAGGTGGCCGTCCTCGGTCAGGGGGCGTTCGCAGCGCGGGCAGCAGCCGGACATGCCTCGTCCCATTCCGAGATTGCGTAAGAACGGCGCTCCTCCCACTCGGCGCCTTCGTAGCGATCAAGCAGTGATTCGGCTCCGTTGAGGTCGCCGGCGACAGATAGCTCGAGCGCG
>JADZEI010000008.1 GCA_020850615.1 Dehalococcoidia bacterium
CGCCGGACCCCGGCACGCTCTTCCTCACGCAGGAGGGCGAGGAGATCTCGACGCACCGCCTCTCGCAGCTCGTGCGCGACTACGTCGTCGAGGCCGACCTCGGCAAGACCGGCGCGTGCCACTTGTTCCGGCACACGTGCGCGACGCTGATGCTCGAGGGCGGCGCCGACATCCGCTACATCCAGGAGATGCTCGGCCACGTCGAGCTGAGCACGACGCAGATCTACACCCAGGTCTCGATCCGCAAGCTCAAGGCCGTCCACACGCTGACGCACCCGAGCGCGAAGCTGAGTCGCCCTGAGGCCGCGGAGGCCGACGACGCTAGTGAGCCGACGACTCCGGAGCCTGCCGCCGCGCCGCTGGTCCCCGTGCCCCACGAGCAGGCCGCCGAGAGCCTGTTCGCGGCGCTCGCCGCCGAGGCCGACGAAGAGACGGCCGGCGCGTAGACCAGCCGGGCGGGACGGCGCTCCTCGAGCCGGCGTGTCCCGCTCGTCGTCCCGCCGCTCGGCGGCCTTCGCGCCTTCGCCCTGTCCCGAGTCCTGCCCGCGTTGTATGAACGGGCGCATGCCGTGGCTTCGCCACTTCGCGCTCTTCGTCGTCTTCGTCACCGCGCTGTTCAGGCCCGCGGCGGCGGGCGCCTTCGTGTCTGCACCCGATGCGAACGCGCAGGCTCGCGTCGGGGCCTTCGAGCTCGTCGTCGCCACGCTCGTCGGGCCGGCGAGCGGCGCAACGTGCGGACTGTACGAGGGAATCGGCGCCGCGTACGATGAGAACGCGTCAGGCTACCGCTTTGCCGCAGGGGGTGCTCCGAAGGCCCTGCCGGCACCGAGAGTCAGAGGCAATCCCAATCCAATCGGTGAGCATGGGACGTTCCACGTTGACCCGAAGGGCAACGTAGTTCCGACGCCACCGGGTGGTCGCATCACAGGGTCGCCGGACGGTCGCTTCATTCAGGCTCGCGATGCTGCCGGTAACCCCACCGGAGTTCGGATAGACGGTCCGCATCGACCGGCGACGCATCCAGACCCACGCGCACAGCAGCCTCACGGACACGTGCCCGGCGTTACGAATCCGGATGGTACACCGTGGCTGCCGATCAACCAGTAGGGAGGGCCCAGAACATGAGAAGCCCGACCTGGGGAGATACGGTACGAATCAAGAAGGGCGCATCGCCGGAGATGCGTCCTGGGGCCTTGGCGTCCGTTTGCGGCATGAGGGAAGTCGAAACGGCAGAGCAGGCGAAGCAGTTTGACTGTGAGATCGGGTCCACCTTGTACCTCATCGAGTTCGGCGACGGCTGGTCTACGGAGATCACGCAGAACTACGTTGAAGCTGTGGGCGACGAGGAATGACAGTCGAGTAGCCTTGCCTTCTGGCGGACCTTGAGCCTCACTGTCCCCGAGGAGGCTCTGCGCCATGACCGCCTACGCCGACGCCATCGCTAAGCCGCCCAGGACGCTGACGGAGCTGGAGCAGAAGCTCTTGCTGAAGACCACCGGCGAGCACCGAGGCGGCTTCCGCGACCACGTGCTCATCAGCCTGGCCCTCGGCACCGGCCTGCGCGAGCACGAGCTCCTGGCCCTCGACTGCGCGGACGTGTTCGACGACGACGGCCGTGCCAGGAGGCGTGTGTTCCTCCGCGTGTTCAAGCGCAGCGCCGACGAGCCGGCAAACCAGGAGGTCGTGCTGCCCGACCTCGTGCGGGCCAAGCTCGAGAAGCTGCGGGCTTGGAAGAAGGGCAAGGGCGAAAGCCTCGTGCCCGACGCGCCGCTCTTCGTCAGCCGCCTCGGGCGGCGGCTCTCGGCGCGGCAGCTTCGTCACGCCTTCGCCCTCTGGCAGGAGCGGGCCGGCTTCGAGCGGCGGCTGTCATTTCATTCTGTACGCCATGCCGCATGCACGAACCTGTACCGCCGCACCATGGACATCCGGCTCACGCAGCGGTTCGCCCGACACAAGTCGATCCTGACCACGAGCATCTACGCGCATCCCTCCGACGAGGACCTCGTCCGTGCCGTGCGCGGGCTGCCGTGCTGAGGCGGCGCGGGTCACCTGCAGAACGAAAGTCACCAACGGCCAGGAAACCGCCCGGCGCGAAGGCCGGTCAGCACCGCGGTCAGTTCGCTGGTGGCGGCCTTCCCGGAAGCGGTGGCGAGCACGCCGGCCGGCGGCCTGCTGGTCACGAAAATCAGACCCGCCCCCGGGCAGGCACAGGTAGGCGGCGCCGGCTGAGGGCTGCGTGGTAGCCGCCCAAGTCGAGGAAAGCGGCGGTTGGCCTACCGAAAACGCCTTGGATTTCAGGCTCGTAACTCCGCGAAGGTGCGAGGCGGCGAGGGGGCCGAACCGCCGGTATCTGCTCTTGGCGGCGGTAACGCGAGCGGGGCCTCTGGCAACGGAGACGCAGTTGCATTTGGAGCCGTCTGTTTGTATAAGACTAACAGACGGAGCGTATTGCAACCATGGAGCGGACCCTTTCCCAGAACGAATCCAAGGTCATCCTCGACCTTGAGTGGCGCGGCCAGAAGACCGTGACCCTGGCTGAGATCCGCGCCGCGCTCGCCTGCTCGGAAGGGTACGCCCGCTTCATGGTCCACCAGCTCACCAGGAAGGGCTGGCTCGAGCGCCTGCGGCCCGGGCTGTACCAGCTTGTGCCTGCCGAGCGCGGGCGTGAAGGAGTCGCCAACACCAATCCGCTGGCCGCCGGAGCAGCCCTGGTGTCGCCCTACTTCTTCTCGTTCGGCACGGCGTGCACACAGCACGGGCTGACCGAGCAGGTCTTCTCGGAGGTCTTCGTCGTCACCCGTGTCCGGCGCAAGCCGCAGATTGCGCGTGGCATGCGCTTTGTCTTCGTCCCGGTGCCCGAGGCGAAGTTCTTCGGCTTCGCCGAGCAGCAGATCCTCGGCGAGCCCGTCCAAATGGCCACGGTCGAGCGAGCGCTCATCGATGCCCTCGACCGTCCACGCTATGCGGGCGGCATCGGTGAGGTGTCGCGGATCGCGGCGAGAGCCGCACGGCGCGTGTCGTGGGATTCACTGCTGGATTGCCTGCGCAGCTTCGGCGTCTCGGCCCTGGCGCAACGCCTCGGCTACCTCCTCGAGCTCAACGGTGCCGAGGTTCCTGCCGACGTGCTGACCGCCCTGCACGGCCTCGTCAAGCCGGGGAGCAAGGTTCCCGTTGGTCCCGGCGCGAAGTGGGGACGTCACGGGCCGCTGTCGCGCGCCTGGGGTGTGATCGAGAATGTCCCCCGCGACGTTCTTCTCGCGGCCGACGAGCGGTCGAAACGCCGGGTGCGCTTCGACAAGAAGGGTGACACGTGATCGCCGACAAGTTCGTGGACCTCTACGCCCGCAACTCGGGCCTGCGCGACAAGCTCGTCGCCGAGCTGGACGTGGTGCTCACCTACGCCCTTGCCGCCCTCGTGGACGATGGCGTGATGACCGAGCTGGCCTTCAAGGGCGGGACCTGCCTGCGCAAGCTGGTGTTCGGCTCGTCGGGCCGCTTCTCCGAGGACCTGGATTTCACGCTGGCGACCGACCAAGGCGAAGACGATGTGCTGATGCGCGTGGTCGAGGTCTTCAGCCGTTCGTATCACGGCGTGGTCTTCACCTTCGACGAGTACTACAAGACCAACGACGACGCCTCGTTTGGTGGAGACGTCTTCTACCGGCACGACTGGAACAGCCACGGCCATTTCCGCCTCCAGGTCAGCCTGCGCGAGCGTCCGACCTTGCCCGTGGTCGCCCGGCCGATGCAGCCGCATGGCTACTTCACGAAGCTCGAGTTCACGCCACCCGCGACGCGGACCCTGGCTCCGCTCGAGATGGTCGCCGAAAAGGTGCGGGCCTCGTTCCAGCGAGCCAAGGTGCGCGACCTCTACGACCTGCATCGCTTCGCCTCGACACCGTTCGACGGCGAGCTGCTGCGACGTCTGGCAGTGCTCAAACTTTGGCAGGTCCGAGATCCCTTCGACCCCGAGCTGTACTTTGCGCGGCTGCGCGACGGCCGATACGACTGGGATGACCTCCACCGGCTTATGTGCGCGAGCGAGCGGCTGGAGGCCGAGGACGTGCTTCGGTCGGTGGAGACGCGGTTCGCGGTCTTGCGCAACCTGACCGACCTCGAGCGCGAGGTCATCGCCGACGCCAAGAGCGGCCGGAATGAGCCGCTGGCCGAGCGACTTCGCCAGGAGATCCGATCTCGGCTGCCCAAACAGTGACTTCAAAGCCTGTCGGCGACTTCTTAGTTACAGCGTGTCCGGTAATTGAGCCACCATTGGCTGAAAAATCCCGCAGTGGATTCGATCGGTTGCGCGAGGGGATCGACAAGGCGCGCTGACTCTGGCTTCTGATGCTGCGTGAACTTCGAGGAGGTCACGCATGAAGAAGCGAGCGACGGGCGACCGACAGCCCGAGCTGTTCCCGAGGTCGACGCG